>CALBKM010000017.1 GCA_937895705.1 uncultured Clostridia bacterium | reverse complement strand
TCCTTCTGCTCCTGCTTCTCGTCCTTCTGCTCCTGCTTCTCGTCCTTCTGCTCCTTATTTGCGGCCTTGCCGCTTCTGCCCTTCTTATAAACCTTACCTACGATTCTTCCCATACGCTACCTCCTATGCCACCGGCTTCTTATGCAAATAAATGCCCGCTACCTTGTTTTCGTAAGCGTCTGCGATGCTTACCATGCGGTAACCGAACTTCCAACCGTCAGAGCTCTGGTTTACCTCCGGGGAGATTACCTTTGTATCCTGATGCTTGGTGAACTGGATAACTGCCGGCTTGTGGATAATCATGAAATTGATATCCGCAGCGCCGGCCGCCTTCTTGTAACCACCCGTAGTTTCTCCCTCAGACTTACCGTCCTTCTGCTCAATGGCAGTGTAGAAACGGCTCTGCGGTACTTCCTTTACCTTGGAGAAGTTCTTCATCACCTCACGGGACTTCGTAGTATCCATATCCTCTACCAAGCCCTTTAAGGTCGGCGTGATGTAGAGGATTCTGCCCTCTAACGGCACCTCATCCTCATTCATCTGTGTAGTCGCTGCTCTTAATGCAGCCACAACAGCCTCACCGGTAGTAAGTTCTGCTGCATCTGCCGTAGAAATATCTTCTACACCTGCGTAGCAGGCAAAACGAAAGGCATCCACCTCCGGTACTACCTTGGTACGGATAAACTCACCCGCAAGTCTGCCGAAGGCAATACCGGCAGTCTCAGCGTTATCCATATTGTCCACGTTGAACATACGGCCACGGTCGAAGTTACACTTGACGGTCTCGTTCGTCAGTGTCACGTCACCGTCTACATAACCGGAATTACGATCATAATCTGCCAAACCGTCCATAGACATCATCGGGATAACAAGCTCATTCGCATTTGCTCCCTGCTGTGCCAGCTCCGCTGCTCCGTCCAAATCCGCGGTCAGGGATGCTTCCTGATACACTTCATCCAGAAGTGTGGTATACTGCTTAAATAATTCAATGTTGTTCATTTTCTACGTCTCCTTTACTTGTCTTTTGCCGATAATCCGAATGCCGCACGCATGGATGCAAGGGGATCTCCCCCACCTGTTCCGCCGCCGGTCGGTCCTACCGGATTCTTAATAGGTTCGTCTTTGCCGAAAAGATATCCGTTATCCTTCCGGCATGTTTCCAGTGCAGCCTTGATATCAGCATCACGATTCTTACTTGCTTTCAGTGCGTCCACATCCAGCATCGCCATCACCGCCTTATCCGACCTGCCCCCCGCTGCCGTAATGGCCGCCTTTAAGGCATCGGAAAAATCACGGTCTGCCATCTTCTGCTGATACTCCTTGTCCTTGTCCGAGAGTTCCTGTTTCAGAGCGGCAATCTTGCCGTTTAACTCCTTCACATCCACGCCCTCGAACTCCTTCAGCTTCTTCTGCACTTCGTCCAACTGTGACTTGTAATCGTCACCGTCTTTCTTTGCCTTCCCGATATCGGCTGTATGGATGTCCAGCAAGCTTGTAATCTGGTCCTCCGTTGCCTCCGGGAATACTTTTGAGATGTCTTCTCTCTTCATGTTCTTTTCCTCGCTTTCAGTTTTTTATCACGGTTCCTTTCCGCTTCGCTTGATAGTTTTTCGCCATTCCGGGCATATAAAAAGAGAGTCCGAAGACTCTCTGATTATTGTGTTATGTAGTTGCACCGGCGCAATTTTAGCTTTCCAGCACTTTCCGTATACGTTCCCGATATTTCTCCGCAATCTTTGCCAGTTCTATATCCCTGCTCTGGTCAAACGTTGCTCTCGGAACAAATTCCGGCAAAGCCTCAACCTCATCCATCCACTCTTTTTTTATTTTATCTACCTTTTCCTGCTGTTCTCTTGTTAATGTCGTTTCTTGCATATTCCACATATCCTTTTTCTTTCAAGATTTCAAAAACACCATGTTGGTAGTCTTCGAAAACACCATATCGTTCCATTGCTTCTCTGTATAAACTATTATACGACAGGTCCGAGATATTTTTCAACACCTTTACCCGATAATTATAGCTTTCATTTACACAAAGCATTGTTACATCCTGATGTTCTCGCAAAAAGTAAAAATCGTCTTCTCCAAAAGAAAGAATGCCGTTTATCGCCGGATGATTATGTAATACATATGCGTGTTTCAAATTCACGTCATATAGCCCCACAGAATCTCCGTCTCCAGTAAACTCCACAACATTTCCGCTCATATCGATTACAATTGCGTATTCGTTTTCCATATTCCTTATCTGATTTCCAAAATCATCCAATGCTTCTTCCACCATTTCCATCGGAATAGTACCCACATGACGCCTATGATTACTTTTTACCTCTGTATCGGCTTTAGTAACACTTAGCTTTGCCACCTCGCCGTTTCGTTGCTTCTTGTGCAGACTCTTATCCCCGGCTTTCAGGCGTTGCTTCTGCTGCGGTAATCCCATTACCGTACTGAAATCCACATAATCGCTCATAGCTTTCCGGCATCGGCCCTTCGCCGCAAGAATATCATCCTCTGATGCCTCGGCCAGCTCCAGGAGATTTATCTTCTGCTTCTGGGCTCTGATGTTCCTCTCCATCTGCCTTTGCTTCTGGGAAGCCTCGTAAGACGTGTATTCCTTGCCGTTCCATTCCTTCGGAGTGTTTTCCAGCGTATTCAGACGTTCCAGTTCCTCATCCGGCCAGTTACGCTCTGAAATTCCCGGAATAAAGGGATAATATGTATGGCGGCAATTCCATCCGGCCAAACCATCCCCGGTACCGAGTCCACATATTGTCTCCAGTTCTTTTTTACTGTATACCCTGCCTTGCCACTCCTGATGCGTCGGACGTGCGTCTGCATGCCAGCTCACTTCGAAATAGTCTGTTTCCAATTCTTCCGCATTCTGTTCGTTTATCTTTCCCGTTACCTGCGTAATACCGGTCATGATTGCCCGACGTGCGGCTACCTCTACCCGGTTACTCCATCCGGTTGCATAGCTCACCGTCCGGAGCCCGCTGTTTGTCAGAGTCTCTATTGTCCTCCGTATAACCGTATTGTAGTCGAAGGCGCCGGAAGTAATATCAAGCATTGCTCCGTCCAGAGTCTTTTGATAAAACTCCGCCAGCTCCGTGAACTCTATTTTTCCGTTTACATTCACCGCAAAGCCCATTGATTGGGTGATGTTCTTGAACTCCTCTGCAGTCTGCTTTCTGATGGCCGATATCATCTGTTGCAGAACCATATTCTCGGTAAAGGGGATGAACTGTTTTCCCGCTGCCATATACAGTTCTTCATTTCTTGCGTAGCCGCTTGCAATGGCATCGGAATAAATACGGTTCACTTCATGGTCAGAGAGGTCCAGCGCATCCTGTATCGCCTGCTTAATAACCTTCTTGCTTTCTCCAAGCTCATGCCAGCGATGTATTTGCCAGTCTGCAGAACGTGTCACTTCCCCGTTTATCTTAATCCGGCGTACGATGTCAGACATGATACGCCACTCCAGTTCCGAATATAGCTTTTCCAACTCTTTGGGCATTCGCTCCATCTCTTCCGGCGTAAACATACTCTATCCCTCTATTCCATTACTTCCGCTTCCTGCGCCACCATCTTCTTTGCGGTTTCCTCATCTTCCCCGTACCATTTCGCCCGATACTGCCATAACGGCATGGCCCCCATAGCCACATCCTGACGATCCTGTGCACGTTCCGTCTCTTCATCCGTCAGTACACTGTCCTTAAAATTGCAAGTCATATCATACCCGGTCTGCGTCATGGCATTATAAAAGGCCAGCGCATACGCAAGATCGCTCAAGCATTCCTTCAGGTTCTCCTGAATTGCCGTCACCATATTGTATTTGCGCTTCTTTGCAGTCCGAACTTCTGTTGCTGTCTTCTGTACCTCCGAAACGTCCGAAAGGTCTCCGTAGGCCAGACACACATTGAACTCTACCTGACGAAGATATGCGTTTAATCCGTTGATGATACTCTCATCCCGGAACTCCGGGGACCACTCTTTATACAATTCCTGGTCTGCACCCGGCTGTATATTCAACCCTCGATACAGTCTCTTGTTCAGCTTCGGCATAACATATTCCGTTTTTCCGTTCTTTACCGTCGCTTTTGGCTGTAACGCAACCGCATCTACATTGATTGCCCGCTCACCGGATTCGAACTCCCAATCTAACCGTGCTCCCTGATGATCCACATTACTGAGCTGGTCGATTGCCGGCTCATATATGGATACACCGCAGAAGCTACCGTCTATCCTGTTACTAATCGGATTGCGGTAGTAACCGAAATCCGGTCCGGTTACATTTGTATAACTGACCTCCTGCGGAAGTTGCGCCCACTCCTCTATACTTCCCAGTGAAATCTCCCTTCCAATCTCGCTTTCATTGAAGCTTCGGAAAGCTCTGTTCGTGATTGTCAGAGTGTTCTCCTTGAATGTATGACGCTCCAAGCGGGTATAATGGGTGTCGTTTACCTTCTTTCTCTGTACAAAGATAACATCCGTCATGCGGCCTCTTGCATCAAATTCCACCGGAACAAACCGGTCCGCAGTCACGTATTCTACCTTATTCCCGCCTAACGGCTTAATCACAAAGGCTCCCAGCGCAAGTCCATCCTGCAGATTCTCATTCAGTTCACGAATTGCATCCTTCATGATGGTATCCAGTTGTTCGTTCGATACCTTCAGCTCCATCTCGTTCAGGCAAACATTTGCAAACTCTCTGCAAATTCCCTGCTCCTTCCGGAGACTCTTTACGTAATCTGTACACCAAGGAGCCTGTCCCTTGTACATGTTATTCCAGAGATTTATTCTTTCTACCATTTCCTCTGACATACAAGTCTTTACCTGTAATGCATCCGCAATCGTCTTTGCCTTGAACATTCTGCTTTTTACTCCTTTCAGGAAGGCTTTGATACCTTCAAACATTATTCGCCCCTCCGTTTCCATATCCGGTTTGTTGCATATCGTACCGAGTCAATTACATGGTCGTTTCCATCCGGGTATCCGGATATTACATTGCCGTCCTTGTCTCTTTCATACTCATATTCTAAAAACTCCTCCGTGGCCACCGGACAACGCACATTATCGATTACTATGGCCGCCAGCGACTGTAACCACTTAAAGGAATATTCCCTACTTCCCGGTCCTTTTTCCGCCGGTCTTGCCAGTAGGCCATAGGCCTTATAATCACCAACAGACTTCTTTTCCGCAGAATCACAGGTGATCAGATCATTTCCGGTAATACCGAGTTCCAGTAGCTTATCAGCCGTCTGACGGTTGCTCTGTTTATTACAAGTGTATTCCTGCCAGATATACAGTGTGTGACGTGCCGCATCATAATGACACCGTGAGAACGCGTACAGGTCCGGAAACCATCCCCAGTCAACACCATTTAAGATATTGTCAAATTCTGCAATCTCTTCATCCTTAATCTCGCGAATGACCACGTTGTCAAACACATTACCGCCGCTGCCGTTTGCAATACCTTCGTATTCATTCTCATAGGCAGTCGGGTTGACCTCTTTCAAGTGCTCCGCTTCCTCCAGGAACGGTTTACCGAGCCAACTTGCCGGGACCTCCTTATAGGTGCTATGTGTTACCAGACGATTCTGTTTCGGTATCTTGACGTACTTGTTTGCCCAGTTATTCGCAGACTTCGGCGGGTTGAAGGACTTAAAGATATACGCCACATCGCCGCCACGGATAACGGACTGTTCTATCTTTCGTACCGCTTCTTCCCCCTGGAACTGATCAAGTTCTTCAAACCATGCGATACCGATGTATCCAAATGGTACCTTTATTGATTTTATCTTTCCCGGATCGTCCGCTCCGCGGAAGTAAATCTTCTGTCCGGTACTCACTCTCGTTATTTCCAGCGGACTTACTGTCGCATGGAACTCATCTTCCAACCCCAGCGCCGATATAGCCCATAGCATCTGTTGATATACAGAGGTTCTGAGCGTGTCCGCCACCTGTCGCATTACACAAGAATGCATTTCTTCGTGCTTCATCATCAAATCGATGATTTCAAGCGAAATAAAAGAGGACTTGGATGCGCCACGTCCTCCTGGGAAAACATATTCCAAATAATTTTGTAATTCTATCTCAAAGATGGTCTTTGCAAACGCCGGCGCAATCATATTAGCCGGAATGCCGGTGTATTTTACCCCCTCTTCCGGTTGCACCGGTGCAATTTTGCTTGTTTCGGCGTTCAGCTTTTCGATTCTTGCCCTCTGCTCCGCTGTTGCCAGATCCATATGAGCCGCCAACCAATCCAGAGCCCTCATTCTATCCGCCAGTTTTACGCTTGCTCCGTCCTTGCTCTGCTTGACTTCACTGATAATCGTCCCGTCCAGCTCCGCCGACTCCCTCAATCGCACACTGTTTACAGTCTTCATGAGCGGCTTTTTCTCTCCGGTCTCTTTGTCCTTTATCATAACAGGACCGTACATTGCCATCACGTGCACTTCCTCACGACCAAATTCCACATAATCTGTGATGTCCGAGTACGCAATATCGATGTATTTTTGAACGATATCCTCCTCCGAAATCAGCTCTCTGTTCATCCGGTTCTGCTTCATGCAAAGTATCTCGTTTTTTACCTTAGTATTTCTTAGTAAAGCCGAACCGTTTGCCATTGCGGTTTCGTAACTACATCCGTATGCCTTCTGATACGCCTTTGTGGCATTGAAGCACTTCGTGTACAAAACGCAGAAAAGCCTTTGCTTGTCGGTTAATTCGTCGTTCTCCGCTGCCAGTCTGATTTCTTCGGAAATTGCTTTATTTTTACACGATTCCCTCTTACGCGAACGTTCGCTTTTTTTATCCGAGCGTTCGCCATCTTTTTTCGAGCGTTCACCGTCCCATCCATAGGTACTCTTCCACCTTCGAATCGTCCCTTCCGGACGTCCAAGTTCTGCCGCTATGTCAACCAGCTTTTTTCCCTGCCGGTAAAGCTCTCTTGCTCTCTCGATTTGTTCATCGGGCTTCTTTGCCATCACCTCACCTTCCTATCTTTGGATTTTGGGTATATAAAAAGCACCTCGATGGGTGCTTTTATAAATTTACTTGTCTTCTTTACTATTCTCTATGTCTTCCTTAAGAAAATCTAGTTGTTGTCGAATCAGAGATATCTGATTCTCAATTTCTTTCATGTCCAAATCACTTCTGCCCTCTAGCGAATCTTTCAGTGATGCAATTTGCATTTCAAGTAATTGTTTCGAAATATAGTCTTCTTCTATCGAACTAATATCCTTTTCCATCTCTGATATTTTTACTTCAATTACCTTATATTCAATTTTTAGCGTCACCACATTACTCACTACAAATCCAATAATAGCCGTTACCGCTGCACCAATAAGTGTTGCAATTAAATTCTTCTTAACCCAATCCCAAATCCTGTAATGCATTTTTTTTGGCCGAATTTTCTTTGAATCATCTGCTCTAAATGCAACTTCGTCTTCACTACTACTTAAGTAATTTGTGAATGCTTCATTGTATGTATTATCAATTTGTGCTGTTCTTCTTCCCAACTCATTATTGACTTTATTTGCTTGATCCGGTTTTCTTTTACTTACGTTCTTTTTCTTTGCCATTTGCTTTTTTCCTGCTATCTACCGTATTCAAAATATCTTTCTTAAAAGAAGACAACCCCTCTGTTAAAAACGTATGGCTAACATCTCTAACATCAGCTCTTGGTGGATTAAAATATAATTGAAAATCATATGTAATTCCATCGAATGTCTTGTTATCTCCTATCTTCCCAAATGTATAAACTTTGTTTAAATAATCCTCTACACCATGCCAAAGCCTACTCTCATTTGTTAATTCCTTCTGGGCAAATCTAAAATCTGTGATATGCTCCACTTCGTCCCTAAAATATTTCTTTGAAAACGAATTTAAATCATCCTGCAAAAGCTCTTGCGCAAACACAACTCCTAATCGTCTAATAACCAATGCATATTCACTTAGTATTTTCGGAACCAAATATTCATTTATTCTTTTACAAAACTCTTTATATTCTTTCTCAAAATCATCTTTGATATAATATTTAAAAATGAGATTGTTTGCACTCAACCGTAAAAAATCTCCCGTTTCCGGATTCTGTAATGTTCTTTCGGTTGTATATTGCGTACTTATATTCGTAAAAAAATCAGAACTAAAATGCTTACTTCGATACAAAATATCATCTGCAATTTTTCCCCAATTATCTAGCAACGAAAATGAATGGTTAAAAGCAATGCCGCACACAACATATTTTATAACGCACATTTTATCAACCTCCTTGAGATGATTCATTACGTTAAACATTTTACTACAAAATCCCCAATCTTGCAAGTATTATTATGAAAACTTTTAAACTTTCATTTTTTACAATCCTCTCTTTATCATTTGCCATAATAACTCCTTTTTCAATTAGCCTGTCACAAATCTTACTGACATCTGCATTAAATACACTTCCCATTTAACTTACCTTTCTTATTCTTTTACTAAATTATACTCTCGTTTTTTCTATCCTAATCATCTTCCCAAAACAAAAAGCCGCCGTCTCTTCGACAGTGGCTCTTACATGAGGCTAGTTATGTACGATTCCGTTCTCTCTCTAGTTTAAATTATAGCATGGATTTTTTGGAATTGTTGGAAAGTTGCAAATGCGCCGTGATTTTCTTTCCGATACCACTCAAATCCTGATTCAGTGCATCCGCAATCTCATGCAGCTTCTTCCCCTCCATATACCGCATCTCGAATATCTGCCGAAGTTCCGCGTCCTCGATTTTATCTATGTACCGCTCCACCTCCAGCATCTTTTCCTCTCCCCTCCGCTGCCGGTCCTCCAAAAGAGCAATGACCTTGTTCAGTTCGTCATTGGCCTTCGGCTCATACATCTGAACCGATACGCTCTTCCGGATGCACGGATACTCTGGATCCGATGCCTGCACCTTACCGGATATCTCCGGTACCTCCTTGTCGTAAAGCTTATCAAGTCTCCTTTGCAGATAAGCAACTTCCTTCTTCAGCTTGCAATACTGTTCCAGCTCCTTCTTGGTCACGCTGTTCCCTCCTCAGTTCTCACACAAAAAATACCAACCATCAAATATCGACGGTTGGTATAAAATATTACTTTTTCCACAAGGCATCCCATCCATGCGATTCTGCAATTTTCGCATAATCCGCTTTTCTGCTTTCAGGAACCTTATGTGCATATTTTTCTACATAAACATAACAGAAGTCTTCTGAATAGTTTATTGTAACTTCCGTTACTTCATATGCCCCCGGATTTTTCCATATCGAATCTTCAATAAAATCTCCTTTGTGCGGAATCACGTTTGTCTCGTATTCTTTTCTCCATGTGTACGGAAAATTGCTATTCTCAAATTCTACTACTTGTGAAATATAAACTTTCATAACCAAGTCTCCTCTCTTTCGTGGTGTTATGAAAGCATTATACCACTTAAACCGTCAATATTCAACTATCAATGTACAATTTTCTTTTTACACTTCCACAGAATCATTGTTGGTAATCGTCCGCTCCATCTTTACTGCACCCTTCGAAGTCATAGCCAACTTGCATTTGATTCTTCCTGCCTTTATTGTTACACTGTCCACCTTATACTCCACAATCGGCTCTGCCGCTGCCCTCATGATTGCTGCCACTTCCGGGATCGGATGCTCTGCCTGCTCTCCAAAGTTCTCCTCGATGGCCTCCGTAATGGTTTCTTTCCGGTCTCTTTATGAATCCCCACCGGCATCTCCTGTTCCCATTCCTTGATTTTATCACTCAGCATACTTCTTCTCCTTTCTCTTCTGTCCACATTTTACGCACCGTTTGAACAACACCTTTTTGTTTCCCAGCGTTACCCGCCGGACAATGATAAACTCATGACCACATTTCTCTTTCCTCACGCTTTCTCCCTTCCCCCTGCGGGTGACGCCGCAGGGTTACGATTTGAATAAGTCGGCAGTATCAAATAAGGCGTTTGTGATATGCACACGCCGGGGTGCTATTTCCATTTGCTGTATACCAGCTCCTCTTCGTTCCAGTCCGGGTATTGCTCCTTTAAGTACTCCCGGAAGATACCTAACATCTCCTGTCTCCGGCCGTGATTCCCGTTATCCATCATCTCATGATGATGCTGGCACCCGACCGCTCCGTTCTGCGGGATTCCAAGACCGCCCTTGGCTCTCGGTATGTAGTGCATGATGCTCTTGATATCTTTGGCCAACCATGTGGCTCCTTCCATATGGTACCCTATCCGGCAGAAGATACAGGATGCATTATCCCGGTAGTATATCTCCTGGCGGATCTTCGGACTGAACTCACGGGCACGGGCTTGTTTACTTTTCTTGGGCATTTAATTCTCCTCTCACCGGCTTGTACGGTTCCGGTAATGGCATCCACGCTTCGGGATGCACTATGCTCCATCCGTCCGTGAAGTTCTTTCCGGTCCAAAATGCTCTCCACGGGTATTTCGTACCTTTCAGTGAAATAAGGTACATCTCGACTGGCTTCCCATCAAAAAGCGGATTTTCTTCCGGTGCAGGCGGAAGTTCTTTTTCGACCGGGATCCATCCATTGCCGTATTCCGCTTCGACTTCGGAAACGATGGAAAGCGTATTTCTGTATGCATCAACGGAACCTCTGTCATAATCGAACTTTTCAGCACCACACGAAATTCGTTGAATCACATCGTTTATTCTTTCTTTGATTTTGTCATTTCTTGCAAAAACACTAATCACCGGAAGATTCAAAACACCTTCTTCTATCCTTGCTGTATTACAACTATGAGAATGGATAATATCCAAAACATCTTTCTTCCGTATCAACTCAAACGCTTCTTTCATGGTTGCTCCTTTCCTCGGACAATCTCGATTGCGTGTTCATAACTACATTTCTTCGCCCAATACCTCGCATGATAATCTTCGTAGTCCTTATGTTCCTCTGCCCTTCTGTCGTACTGTTCCACTTGCTTTTCCAATTCCGCAACCACCGCTTCTATCGGCTTCCGGGTGTTCCATGCTCTTACTGCGTTTTCCTTTGAAGTGCTGTACTGTCCGATGCTTGCGCAGAACGGACACGGTTTTAAATCTGCCATGGTATCACTCTCCCTTCATCCTATGTATGTCTTTAATAATCTGATTTACAGAATCTATCCACTCTACCAAATCACTTCTTTCATTTTGGTAGTTATGGCAGAACCCAAGTTCTTCTAATTCATCCACAAGTGCAAGTGCAAGCAAAGCCTTGTTTACTGCTTGCCCCTCTGCACTTTCCCAATTTACAAAACCACCCTTTAGCCGCCCATCTACCATTTTGGTACACTTAGGAACCAAACCTTTTAAAATATCCGATGTGTTTGCCATTCCATCACTCCTTTCCTTCGCTCCAATCAAGTTTTTGTCCGCAATGCTTACAATTATTCGGTCTATATGGTTGACCTATTACAGCATTTCCGCAAGTCGGACAAAGGAAAGCAAGGTAATAAAAACTTTCTTCTGCTCTTTCGTCAATTTCGCTCGGCTTCTTTTCCGTTGCCTTTTCCTTCAACTCTCGGAACTCGGAAACAGTGCCGATTGCTCTGTACTTGTACCATTCACTGAATGTCTTTAGTACCTCACCAATCGTTTGAATCTCGTCCTTTTCAAGCAACTTCAGCTCTTCCGGTGTAAGTCCGATTATCGTTCTGTACTGTTGAACTTCTTCGAGTGCCTTTACTGCAACCTTCAATGCTTCGACATCTACATAATCGCCGGCGACCAATTTTATTCCGCTATTTACAATTTCTTCAATCGCTTCACTCTCCGTCATACTCATTTCCGCTTACCTCGCTTTCTCTCATCACTGGCACTTCTACCGCAGTAAGAACCTTTAATACCCACGGATTATCATAATCAACCTTTACCTGAACTCCGTAAATAGTCCGCAATGCTCCGCAACTTTTCCGATAATGCAATACTAAACCGATGTTATAGGCAACAATCGCATCGTATAAACTTCTGCCCATACGAATACTGTCAATATTCTCGCCTTTTTCACGCACACCACACATAGCACCTTTTAACAAGGACAATGTCATTGCAACTTCTTTATCTGTCATCCTGCACCACCTTTCTCCGGAATCGCTTTCAGCGGACACCGGAGAGGCTTTTGCTCTTTCATCCTCTCCAGCTCTGCGACCGAAGCGGTCGCTCTACAATTCAATGCCTGCTCCAATGGACACACTTCACAGTTCTCTGGCATATCGATTATCAATGCAGCTTTCACGTTTGCTCCTCCCTCTGATTCAGCACAACCATCCCCGCTGCCATTGCCTCTGCCTTGTCTATTACCTCAAACTCTATTACCCATACATAAGGGTTAGCATCCCAGCCATACTTGTCGAGGTCACCCTTATTGATAGTGGAATCCCAAAGTATCTGCCACTCCCTGTAAGCTATCTCCTTATCTCCGGCATGAACCGCCATGGATGACAGTCCTTCTTTGCGGATTTCCTCGATGGTGATATTCCGTAACTGCTCCGCACGTACACCGGTAACTCTGAGGAATATTCTGGCTGCCTTTTTTGGCATATGGATAGACGGACGCCACTTCACATTATTGTAATCCAGTAACCAATATTTCTCTCTCACATTTACCTTGTCAGCTAGATAAAAATACTTTTCTCCGTCATACGCACTGCACCACGTCTCCCTCACGTACAGTATGTCATTGACCTTAAAAGGCGGCACTTTTTCAATATACGCAAGTAACCTCCGCCAAGTGGTCCCATCCTCATTCTTTCCAAATGTTTCTCCTTCAACATCCTTTTGAATCTCAATCAGGCTTGTACCATACTTGTCTGTTCGCATTTGCATTTCTGTATTGCTGTACTTGTATTTCACGCACCGCCTTGTCACCGTCTTTCTGCCGTCCAGTATTGCTCTTACCATTTCAGTGTTAAACAGAATTGGTTTCATGGTTCCTCCTTTCTAATAAGGTTCCCTCACGTTATAACAATCAATATCTGATAACGGTATGAATGTTTCCGTAGCACATCCTCTGTTCCGTGTTTGGATGTATAGCTTGTCTTTCTGACTTCCAAGGATGCCAACATAAACCGCCTTTGTGTATTTCTTAAATTCATGATTCTTGAATTTTATCTCAACAACCATCCCTACTCCTTTCTAACTTGCCGGCAATTTGCCTGTAACTTGCTGGCTTACAGTACCTTTTTCAGCTTCTCCTTCTCTTCCTTCGATATCCCGTAGCACTTTGCGACCACCGTTGCCATCTCGGCGATGGATCCGCCGAACTTATCGTCAATCATATCTTTGGCCACCTTCGCCTTGTACCCCTCCTCACTCATGACCGAAGTTACGATACTGTTCACGTTCTGGAATAATCCGTGCTCCGTCAACCGGCGAAGCATCGTGTATGTAGTGGACTTCTTCCATCCAAACTCCTCCGCACACAGCTTCACTACCGCGCCGGAACCGATACCCTCACGGTCCCAGAGTAACTTTGCCATCTTCATTTCCATTTCACCGATTCCAAATCTCTGCATATTATCTTTCCTCCTTTACTTCAACAACCACCACTTTATCCAAAACGGCAAATCAGAGTTCGCTATCGCAATAGGTATCGCTATACACGCCACAACCAAAATAATGTAAATCAAACAGCCTATTGCCCCACCGTAATTATAATCTTTCTTCTTTTTCCTCATTTTGCCTTTCCTCCTGTAATTCTTCTACTTCATCCGGACTCAGTCCGGTCTCCTCATACCGCATCAGCTTGTGCAGACACGCATAAAGCTTATCGCTAATCTCTCTGGTAATGGTCTGCCCTACATACAGTTCTTTCCACGGTAATCCCTTCACTCCCCAGTTCCCTAAATCATCGGATTCCGTCAACCGTCCCGGATTCCGCTCCGCATTCTGCATTTCTGCGGCTTCCGGTACTTTTTCTGTGTCGTTTTCCACGGTTTTCGTCTCGTTTTCGGCTAAAACCGTTTCGTTTTCCTCAAAATCCGTCTCGCATTTAGTATTTTCAACGATTTCCACGTCCTCCGGAGGGATTCTTTCCGGCTCTGGTTCCGCCGGCACGATTTCCGGAGCAACATATTCCGATTTCTTCGGTGCATTCGTCACCATACTCTGCTTTTTCTGCTTCGGAGGCTCCGCTGCCGGTTGCACCGGTGCAATTTCCTCTTTTTCGGTTTCATACGGTTCTCCATAAATTCTTTCCCATGCCGCTGCACCAGATTCGCCCGCTGCCATTGCAAAAACGTCTCTTAGCTCGCTGATGAGCTTATCCCACGCATAGCTTGTCCTTTCCTGTGTTCTGACCGCAAGCACTTCCACCTCGGAATCCTTGCCTCGGAATGATACCATCACTCTTCCGATTCCCTGAATCCTCACATTCTTGATTCCTACTCCTGACGGTGCAAAAGAATCAAGAATACCATTCACAGCATCTTCCTTATCGATTTCCGCTCTCATTGCCATGTCAAATCCCTTTGTAAACTCGGCTCTGTTATCATACAGATACTGATGCATTGCCTGCTGCAGCGTCGTCATGTTCTCTTGTTCCGATACCGGAGCTTCCATGAGACTTTCCATCGGGTTTGCCTCTTCCTCCTTGTATTCTCGTTTTACCTCTTGGATTTCTTTTCTGGTTACCTCCGGAGACAGTATCTCGATAATAGCATCCGGTAATGTCAACATATCCTGCAACTTGGCCACGCCGTATCCCTGATACTTGGCCTGTAATCGTTCCGAATATCCTCCCTCGGAGTATCTGTCATTAATTGCGATATATCGGGATACCACATCTTTTGTCAGCCCGTATTCTGCATGAGCAAATTCTGCCACGGTTGCATATCCGGACTCCCTGAGAATATCCGTATCTCTTGCAACTTTCAAGAGATATCCGGTTCTTACAAATCCATCTGCCTGATTGTACAACTCTGTATCCATCGCCTTTTTAAATTCCTGATATGTTCCTATCGCCTTTAATTCTTCCATGGTTCACCTCCTATGCAATTTCCGTGATTCTTTCTGCTGCTCCCTGCCTTAACATTCCGTTTTTCAGGGCCTTCAAATATCTATTGAGCCATCTGTCTATTTTCTTCTGCATCGGCTTCTTGTCGTATGCTCCATACCACTGTTTTATCGCAAACCCTCTGATTTCCACAGTCACAAAAGGCACTCTCCTCTCGGCTGTTGGTCTGAGGAAAAGTATTGTCGAGAAGCCCCTTGCATGATTATTGAGGTACATGTCTCCTCCAACGCAGTGGTGCAATGTCCTGCCTTCCTCCACAATCTCTCCTGCGTTCTTCGCCGGACGAATCACAAATTCCGCATCTTCGTACTGATATCTCTCATAGAGGTCTTCGAAACGTTCCTCAATGGCCTTGTATTTTTCATTTACCATCTTGACTTTGTTCTCAGCCTCGTTTGCATTTGTTTCCACGACCATCTTGTGGTGTTCCTCCTGCAAATTCCTCGGATACTGAATGATGAGATTACTCATGTCGTATCCGAGTGATACTCTCATTGAGATGTAGTCGGCATAGGTCTGCGCAATCTGATGAATATGGCCCATTGCTCTGCCACAGAGGTCATCTGACAACTCCGCGACTCCGCTGTATCGTATGACTCTATTGATAATCTGCTTTGCACTCATGTATCCGAGCATCTGCTCCAAATTAGTGATATTGATTGCAAGCAACTGCAGCTTGTCCTCGATTTCCTCCGATAGGTCTATTCCCATTGTTTTCTCCATTCTGAGCAAATCATGATAATACTGCAGGCCTTTTTCCTTGACCAGTTTCTTGATTTTCTTTTTATCAATCATCAACACTTCCGCTGCATTCTGCCCTTGCACATTTACCGAATCCCATGTTGTAGCGTCGTTTTCCACCAACCTATTCGCTAAATATGTCAGCTTCATTTTTACAATCATCTCAAGAGCCGGCATCCTTCTGTAATTCTCCATGTAGCGCTCAACTTCAAAACAGTCATATTCTTTTACAAATTCTTCGATACCGGTGTGCTCCAGTTCTGTTCCAGCTAATTCTCCGAGATTCCCTTCGTAAAGTCTTCCGGCTCTGACTGTGATGGAGGCCATTCCCGGAATATTGTTCGGTAACCACAGATTTACTCCGTCCCAGGAGCTGTATACCTGATAATCCTTCTGAATTTTATCTTCTCCAGGGATAAAAAAGCTCCGATTTATCTCCACATCCTTGAAATATGGCTCGCTTCCTGCTCTGGAGGTTTTGTATATTTCAAAATACCGAACCACCGCGCCGCCTTTGTCTCCGTACGGCTGTACCATATAACATCTTCTCTTGTCTGTGATTTCTTCGCTTCTGCCGAGCTGTTTGTACATGCCCTGCTCATCACATTTCTCGCACCTTCCCCGCATCCCTGCTCTCGGCACCGTCACAATATGCTCAAACTGGCCCTCGAAAGTATCCATCGGCTCTGTTGCATATCTGTATGTCGCTCCGCAGCATCCGCAATGAAACTCTGCAAATCTGCCTTTTCTCTTGTAGAATATGTATTTGCAGCCTTTCAGCAGGTCAGATTCGCACCAGTCATAGAAAGCCTCCGGAATCTCCGGCATATTGGCAATTCTCTCTTCGAGTTTCTTCTGCTTGTTTGCATATCTTGTTCTGTCGCGCTTAATATACTTCTCACTGTTGATGTGGTCTTCCTGATGCCGGATTCTGTCCATCCATGTGTCATTCTGGTATCCGTGTACCGATGTGAATGCCTGCACCAATTCCTCATCCTCCGGCTTGATGGATACTGTTGCCTCCTGGATGAAACGTGTATCTCTTACCAGCACATTACCGATTTTATTCCGGTTCCACCTCTGCTCATCATGATAATAATTTCCAAAGTCTTTGTCCGTGAGACATATTCTAACCAGTGGTGTCTTTAATTCTTTCTTCAAGTTCCTGTAGATGTCCAGAATCAAATGTTTTTCACCTTTAAATATCTCTACTGCGACCGCTGCCACAAACCGTTTTTTGTCCTTCGACTTCTCTACCGGAAGCGGCAAGAATTTCTCTACCTCTTTCCTTTTCATCCGGTCACCTCCTACTCGTACAATTTGGCCAGTAACCGCTTCATCTCATCTTCACCTTGGGTATAATATGCCATGATGATATTGCTCAGCTCACGATCGGTTCCGCAAGACAAACCTACACCCCCGCTCGCATGTTTCTTTGCCTCAGCTCTCATCGCATTAAAAATATCCATTACCCTCTTGCCTTTACGCACGACGAAGCTGCAAAACGATGTTCTCATGCACAGGCTTCGAGCGACCGTAAAAATAACTTTTACAGCTGCGCCTTCTCCTTTGTTCGATTTTGCATTTTGTTCTTCCACATACAGCCTCCCAAACGCCGCTGTAGAAACATTTGCAAGGTCTTCCGAACATCCGTCAAGATAGTCCTGTAAATCAGCTTCATCTATGCCGTTTTCCTTCGCCAGTTCCCTTAACGAATCAATATCGCCTTCAGTAAGTAGGCCGTCCGCTGCCTCATTAAGTTCTTGCACGGAGTCAAACTCTCCAAACTTATCAAACATCCTTACTCCTTTCTCGTGACCTCACTTCTCAGCCACGCTCTGTATTCGTGATTTTCCGTGGTGACCGAAAACGCATGTCCATTTAGTAATTCTGCGGTTTCCTGCCACTCTTCCTTGTTCGCAACATCCGTCCCTCGGGACGTCTTCCACCCGTTCTCCTGCCACCGGGACAGTTCCTCAATCCCCGCTGCCACATAGCCGCTCTCGGTATAGATGGTCAGACTGCACTTTTTTGTCAGTCGGGCAAGGGCCATATTGAGGATACGAAGCTCCGACTGATTCGCCGTCGCATTTAGTAGTTCTGCGGTTTTCGTCAATGTCACCGGCTCTTTTTCGGTCTTCATCTCCAGGATGTACCCCGCCTTTCCGTTCCCGGCTCTCGGAGATCGGATGCCCGATGCCGTATAAATGTTTACGTGTTGCATCTTATCCTCCTTCCTCCCGGTGATGAATCTCCTTTATCCGGCACTCCGTGTAGTGTAGGTAGCTCATGCCGGTATACGGGTTCACGCCGCACCGGACGGAATCCACATCAATGAAATATCCTTCCTCCGGTACCGGTCCTTCCTCTACCAGCTTTCTCACGGTACGTACCTTGTACTCCGTGCGCTCCGGTTCCGGCCGGATCAGATTCCGGGAGGAATTGTAACTGCACAGTACCTTCTGCTCCTCCTGCGGGAACAATGACAGCTGCCCTTCGATTTCCTCCGTGGGCTGTTTCACGATATACGCCGCCAGGTCCTTATAGCCACCCGCCTCATGGATACTCACATAATTGGCCCGACCGTGACTCCATTTCGTCTGGACGATGATATCCGTGTCCGGAGTCCCCCGCAGTCGGTTCACCAGAATGTGAATGTGGATGCCGCCCCGCTCACCGATTTCCATCCGGTAAATGTACTTGAAGGGCTCACCCCGTTTTTTATACTCCCGGCGCATAGCTGCCAGGAACCCTTGGAAATCCTTTTTGACCTCTCCCATGGGCTTCCGCACCCCCGCCGGATACTTCAGCGTTACCCACAGGTCATTCGGGTGGAAATTCATCTTGATTAATCTCCTCACCCGGTTCTCCCGGTTCCGCTGGTTCTGTTTTTTTATCTGCTCGGGGGTAGGCTTCTCTCTCTTCCCCCGTTTCTCACCTTTGGCTCCGTATTTCCCCACGAACTTATACTCATACTCCGTGGAATTCAGGAACCTCCATCTCTCTCTTATGTACCCCATAGCGGTTTCACCTAACTTTAATATACTAATAGTGTTACGAAAGGGCTTGTCCGCCCGTCGTAAAAACTTGACGAAAACCGCCTGTTATGCTATACTTTCCTTGTAGTGATCTGTTAGCATATTTTGCACAACAGGCTCCTCCGATGCTTCTTCGCGGGTTGCATCGGAGGTTTTTCTTTTTTCCGCCTTCCGGCGTTTTGTTGCCTCCTGCATTTCTGCGTCAAACGCCTCCGTTCTTTCCGACGTGTACCAAATCTTACCTTCTCTGTCACGCCAGAACGTATAAACATTCTTTGCCTTCTCCTCGGTGGCAATCAGCACGGAGTCCGGCGGTGGTCCGACACAGCTCTCTGCCGTCTGAAACAATTCGTCTCTATCCATTGGCCAACCTCCCAAGTCTTCTCGCAAGGTCATATTGTCCGTAACTCATACCGGCTGCACGTGCCTTGGCACAGTCCTTATTGCTCCTGCCATGTTCAAATTCCTTCCCGCATACCAGACACTTTTTCTGATACATGTTCTTGTACTTCATGGTCTTCCTCCTTCGTAAAGCCTTCCAGCTCTCCGTTATTAATAATCGCTTTCATACCTCTGCAAGCTGCCATAACGTAACACTCAAACAAGCCGAACTCCGTCTGTCGCATCTTCTTCCTCCTTTGTGGTTGCACCGGTGCAATTCTTCTTCGCTTCCTCCTCTGCCCGGATTTTCTTTAGCTCTGCTTGGAACAAAATTTCATAGTTCATTCTCGCCAGATTCGCCAACAGCTGTTCCCGCACCTCCGGCGGCTGTATATAATCATCGTGTACCCGGACCAACGCATGGCCCGGGTCGTGATATACCTTCACTACGGCCATATTCACTTCACCTCCTTGATTCATCCTATGTTTGTGGAAAATTGTCCTATTCGCACGCACCGAGGAACATCTGCAGTTCCCGTTTTTCTTTCTCCAGCTCCGCAACCTCCTGTATAATCCCCCAGATACGGTCCCGGCAGGCTTTCTGTACAGCTTCCGGTACCTCGTTCCGTACTTCCGCATGTACGGGTTCCGGCTCTGACGTCTCTTCTACTACAGGATCCGGCCATGGAAGAAGCTCCTCCTTGTTCTCCATTGCCTCCTTTTCCTCCGGTACCACCTCTTCCACTGCTATCGGCTCCTGCTTGGCAGGACGGAACTCGTCAGCCTTTGCATGGTTCTTCTTCACCTGTTGCTGAAACACCTCCGGTTCCGTCTTGCGACTTTTCCCCGGCTTCTTCGGAAGTTCCTCCTCGGAAATCCCGTTCCGAAGCAGAATCTCCCGAATCTGCTCCCTACTGCACTGGTTCATATCCGCAAGGATACCGATTTGCTCTCTCTTCTTTTTGGCTGCTTTGAAATCAAAGACGATTTCAAATTCACTCATTTGCATGTTGTTTCTCCTTCCTCCGCCTTTACGCGGTCTGCTTCTCTTTCTGCTCCAGCGCCTGTCTCGCCGCAAGTACCTTAACATTGCTCTCGATGATACGAAGGCTCGGCTCATCCAACTGCTTCAGTAACTCTACCGTATCCTTAATATCCTTCTTCTGTTCCTCTGACATATATCTCACCCCTTTCTCTTTGGTTGACTTTTGCTAAACTCTTTGTTATAATATTTGTACAGGCTCCCGCCAGAGCCGAGTACACTTACAAAGGAGCTTTTTATGGCTGAAACAAACAACACCTCATTGATTAACTTACCCGAGCTTCCGGATTCCGTTGACAACGCTCTTAAAAACCTTACCGACCAGCCGACCCTCAGCATCGGACAAACGATAAGCGATTGCTGGTTTCTTGTTTTTGGCGGAATCTCCCAACTTGCCGAGAAAAAGAAAATCAGGTATGCACATAACCTTGAACTTTTCAAACAGGAACTCGAAGCTTCTGTTTCTAAGATTCCTGAAGAAAACCGCGTAGAACCATCTTCACAAGTTGTTTTGCAAGCTTTAGAACAGGCCAAATACTGTGTAGAAGAACCGGAACTCCGCAAGATGTTCGTTGCCTTGCTTACTTCCTCCGTTGAACCGGGCAACCATGCACATCCTTCCTTTTCCACTATCATCAGTCAGATGAGTCCGATAGATGCGAGGATGTTGGAGATTTTTAAAAGAAGTCCTCAGTGCATGATATGTGATTTGCACTATATCATTAATTCATCCGGCTCTTTTCGTCCGGTGGAGGATAACATCTTTATAAACGGTCCTGATGATATCTCACAAAGTGCCCAAAGCAATTCCATTTCCTCTTTAATACATCTGGGCCTGCTCGAAATACCTTTTGACCAACATGCAGAGCCCGAATCAGCATACGACGTTTTCAAATCGTCAGATGCATATATCATGGCCTTAAGAAAATATCCGGAAACAAAATTGGAATTCCATAAAAAAATAGTTCGACTCACACGGCTCGGAAAATCATTCATTTCTTGTTGCCTACCGTCTCCTCGACTATACGCAAGACTTCATCCGTAAGTCCCTTCACGTAACCATCAATTACATCAAAGTATTTGATGGTTACTATTTTTGTTGTTAACCAGGATACCGCTATTGCTATCAGAATAACGATGATGTACTCCATCCCCTCTTCCCTCCTTTCCTTCTATTTTCTTTACTCTGTAAATATTATATTCGACTCAGTTTAACTTTGTCAATACTTTTTTAAACTTTTTCTTTACTCTGTCGATTTTTTATGATATAGTGTTCTTATGGAGGTGATAAAAGTGCATGAACGCTTAAAAGAACTACGTAAGACTTTAGGCCTTTCTCAAGATGCCTTTGGTGAACGAATCGGCTTATCCGGCGGTGCAATCTCTTTATTAGAGAAAGCGAAGAGAAACTTCACAGAACAAGTCATCAAAGCTATTTGCCGAGAGTTCAGTGTGAATGAAGAATGGCTCCGCTCTGGGACCGGCGACCCTCACATACCGGTAGAGGATGAGTTTTCCGCCTATGTAGAAGATTTGCTTTCCGATGATAAAAATCCACTGTACGATATCATCCGGGGAATTATTAAGACCTATCACGGACTGGACGAAAAATCCAAAGAAACGTTTAAGAAATTTAGTGCCGAATTACGGGACACCATGAAAAGAGGGTAATATATATCAAAAATAAACGCCACAGACTCAATGCCTGTGGCGTTTGCTATAGTCACCTTATAAGTTTTTTATCATTTTATTATACTCACGCTTCAGTTTTCCTTCTATCTTCTCCCTGTCATAGGTCCCGTCAAGCATAGAATGTACAAATGACGTAAACATTTTTTTATCACAGATTTGGACCGGTAAAATACGCTCATATACCACGTCTATAACAGCATCCTCATAGACATCTTTGTATTCCTTAACAGCATCGATAAGCCCCGGAGCCCACATGATGATTGCACTAAAATACTCCTGCAGATGTTTCTTTGTTAATATGCCTTCGTAGTACATCCTATAATCTTGCATCCCACAAGCACCACTAAAATCAACATATATCACCTTCAAAAGAAGCTCTAATGCACGTTTTCTGTTTCCCTCTTCCTTTAACAACTCATACATATAGAGATATTCCAGTCTCCCATATAACTTATCATCCCTTATTAACCGTTCATTGAATATTTGCCACACAGTATCGTGAAAGCTCCGCCCTGGATAATGATGTGCATCATATTCGCGCCATTCAATCCCCCACCCCTTATGCTTATGTAATCTGACATAATCGTAATGGGCATCCAAAAACGCCCACCCTTCCTCAGACAAAACATAATACTCTCCGGAACAAAACTTCTCAATCGTTTCTTTGTCTGCCGCTGACGCCACTCGACGAACCAATTCTTCCTTTTTTCCGCTGACCGTTTGTCCCAATTCAGATAAAACCTGTTTCAATTCGGTGACTTTAAGATTTCCCAGCATATCCTCTACAGATGCCGGTTCAAAATAACCTTCCTGAATCAAATTCTTGTGATAGCTAACAGTATCACGGATTCCACAATCATATAAAACATATTTCGCATACTTATTTGTAGGACGTACCGGTGATGCTGCTTTACTTTGTATCCATAAAAAAATCGTTTTAGCATAATCTCCTTGCAATGGTGGAATGTCTGGCTCATCCCACGCTCTTTGTACGCTTTCCTTTTTGTTTTCTTTGATATTGGATGCAAGCAACTTTTTTAGTGTTCTAAAAATAAATCCCATGTTAAAACCTCTCTTTCGTTTTTATACAAGATAACTCGGTTTATTCCTCTTCTATCTTGCAAAATTTAATTTCTTTTGTCAATCACTTTCTATACTTTTCTATATGACACCTTATGATCGTATGTGTCTGCTGAAGAAATTTTGTGTCCGTATCATCTATCCGGTTCTCCACCATCTCCACAATCTCCTTTTTGTACATCCGGCCAATAGTATTTGCTTGCTGCTTCTCTCTGCTCTTTACCTTCATAGTGTTCTTTCCCTCCGTTTTCTTTCGTAGAATTTCTATTGTTTGTATTGCATTAGACTCTTTTATGTGCTATTATCTACTTGTATTAAATCGTTGACTATTAACACATAAGGAGGTTTTCATGACTTTACTTCTCGTTATAGTTCTAATGGTGCTGTCCCTGGTTATCGCCCTTGCCCTGGGCTTGGGCAGTATGGGAGCTTCTCTCATCTATATGCTTCTTGTAATTCTGGTTGCCTTTATATCCACCGGCAGGCAGGAGAAGGATGCATCGAAGCTCCCGGATGACCTCGATGAGAGGCTGACAGATTAACTGTCGGCCTCTGTTTTATTTAAAGTGCTTCGTCTCTTTGTTTTACATTCTAAACCCTTTCGTTCAGAATTGCAATACTTACGACCGTTCATGATATAGAACGGTATACAGTTCCTCCACCGGCACCGCTAACGCCTCCGCTATCTGGGCCAGCATATACAGTGACGGATGAATCCGGTTCCGGGCGATATACGACACGTAGCTCTTCGCCACCCCCGCACGCCGCGCCAGCTCTCCCACCGACATCTTCCTCTCCTCCAGCACCGCCGCCAGGTTATACGTTACACTTACCATACCAACATCTCCTTTTGTAATAGTATTCCACTTCGTGGTATTACTATTATGCTGGATGGAGACCATTTTGTTGACGTCAACAAAATGATTGCATAATTCTAAACATCTATGGTATAATCCGATTAACTTCAAAACAAAAAGCCCCGGTGCGGGAACACCGGAGCCTAACCATACTGACACTTGGAAGTGCCATACTCTCATCACGTATATTATAGCACTTCCGCCTTAGAATGTCACGCATTTTTAAGAAAGGAGTGCTATTTTTATGCCTTACTGTGCCTACCTTAGAAAGTCCCGCGCCGATATGGAAGCCGAGGCCCGTGGAGAGGGAGAAACCCTTGCCCGTCACCAGAAGCGCATCGAAGAGCTGGCCGAGCGGATGCACATTGACCTTCCGGCAGAGAATTTCTTCCGTGAGATTGTTTCCGGCGAAACCATTGCGGCACGTCCGGTCATGCAAAAACTGCTCCGTCAGGTGGAAGCCGGTATGTGGGACGGTGTGTTTGTGGTTGAGGTGGAGCGTCTCGCCCGTGGTGATACCATGGACCAGGGACAGGTAGCCAAGTCCTTCAAGCGTGGCGGTACCAAGATTATTACTCCAGCCAAGATATACGACCCGGACAATGAGTTTGACGAAGAATATTTTGAGTTTGGACTGTTTATGTCCCGCCGGGAATACAAAACCATCCGTCGCCGTCTGGATGCAGGCCGTCAGGCGGCTGTAAAGGAAGGAAAGTTTATTGCCTCCGTCGCTCCTTACGGGTACCGCAAAGTAAAGCTTACAAACGACACTGGGTATTCCTTGGAAATCGTTCCGGAGGAAGCTGAGATTGTCCGGATGATATTTGAAATGTACACCCGGAGCGAAACCGGAGAACGTGTCGGTACCTTTACCATTGCCGCACGTCTGGATGAAATGAACGTGCCTCCGCGCAACGGTGGACACTGGGCGAAGGACAGCATCCGGGACATTTTAACCAACCCGGTCTATATCGGGAAAATACGCTGGGGATATAAAAAAGAAACTAAGAACTACGAGAACGGACGCATGGTAAAGACCAGGCACAAGAACGGAGAATACATACTCGCTGATGGACTCCATGAGCCAATCATTGATGAGTTTACCTTCCACCTTGCCGCCAAATACCTGAATGCAAACCGGACCTGCCTGACCTCTCCTACCAGAGAGCTTCAGAATCCTCTTGCCGGCATCGTGTACTGTAAAAAGTGCGGACAGCTCATGACTCGCCTCGGACCGAATAATCACACTCCGTATGCGACGCTGAAATGTCCTGCCCGTGGATGCAAGACAGTCTCCTCTCCTATCTATCTAATCGAGAAGGAACTGCTCCGCTCCCTCGAAGACTGGTGTAGGGAATACGAACTACAGCTTCCGATTCCGCATCTGCCGGCTTCTCTGAACGCCAAGTACGAGGCACTAAAGGCGGAACAAGCACGAAAAGAGACCTTCGAGTCTCAGCTTTTAAACACGTATGACCTTTTGGAACAGGGGCTCTATACCCCGGAGATTTTTAAGAGCAGACAGCAGCTTCTTAATAAGCAAATCGAAGCCTGCGAAAGGAATATTCTGAAACTGCAGAAAGATTATGATTCCGCTGCCGATGTGCAACGAATCCGTACGGGATTCCTCCCTCTGGTAAAAGAAATCCTGCACGCTTATCCGGTAACAGAAAGCGCACAGGCTAAGAATGATATGTTAAAGCAGGTACTCCGCTCGGCCACCTATCTGAAGGATACTCCGAACCGTAAGGGAACCCGTGAAAACGTGAACTTTGAGCTAGATATTTTCCCGCTCTTATAATTACGCATAACTTGAGTGGGGCTACGTATAGCCCCACTCATAGGTCATAATAAGAACGGAGTCCGCCACAGCACCGATGGCCGGATAGTCGTGAGACTCATACAAAAGCCCCCGCTGCATCCCGGAAGTTTTCGGTGCCAGTGCCACCACCAACGGATAGCCCTCCGGTTCCAGTCTCGCCTTAAGCTCTGTCAAAAACCGAACGTAGTTCTCTCTGTCCTCCGGCAAAATAAACTCAAAATCCACATCCAGACCATAGTATCCCTTTCTCCTCAGATTCTCTAATATCTGATCAAACAGTCGGTTTCTGGCCGCTTCATCCGCAAAAATCCGCCGAGCCAGTTCATTACTGAAGGTTCCGTCGTCCGTAAGTGTGGAAAGAAGCATCAGCGGCGCTACCTGATACTCTTTTGCGATTTGAATGACTTCTTCGTCATCAATTCCGATTAAGTCTCCGTTTTCCGTAAACCCATAGGTAAACAACGTAAGGTACGTCAAATATGGCAACGTCTTCCGCAAAATTTCCCGGTCAATATACGGATAAGCATATCCGTTTACGGAAAGGGGCCGGCGTTCCATGTTGGTAGCGTAGTCAATCACAATTGTTTCTCCCGGGTATAACACTTCCCTGCCGTTTAATGCAGGATTATTGGCAAGGAGTTGCTTCGGAGCAATTCGGTACCGCTCCGCAATTCCGAGAAAAGTATCACCCTCCTGTACCGTATAGGTCACATTCGGCTGTAAGACCACAATCGCCTGTCCCGGCACCAATACGCTGTCTTCGGTCAAAGCATTATCCCTCAAAATCCGCTCCACACTGCTTCCCGTGGCAGAAGCAATTCCCTGTATGGTATCTCCGGCCTTCACCGTATAAATTATCATGCAAACACTTCCGTAACTGTTCTCCCTACAGTTTATGCGTATTTCCCTTCTTCTGCGATTCCTTGCTGTCTTCAGACGGTACCAAAAAAGGACGAATGTCATTTGCGGCTAAGCCGCAAACGCATCCGTCCCAATAGATTCTTTATAATTTCGGTTCTCAGCCCTTTGACCATGCATTCCTGCTAAGTTCCGGCTTTCCGTCAAGGTGAGACGCATCATTTAACCGCTCCAGCGAAAAACACCCCGCTTCTTCGGAAAACTTAAGCTCCGTTACCGACGTATGTTCCAGACTGTCCGCAATCCGGAGCATATGCCCCGCACCCAGACCCAGCAATCCCGCAACAAGCGCACGAATCACACCGCCGTGGGTAACAAACACTACCGTCTTTGCACCGGAAGCTATGGCCTCTTCCACCACCTTTACTGCACGATTATACACCTCCGTCGGGCATTCGCCTCCCGGAAGGCGCAAATTCTCTTCTTTTTTCTTCTTTGCGGCAAAATACTCCGGAAACAAAACCGCATTCCGGGAATCCGCTTTCCCGGTCATGTCTCCGAACGAAATCTCGTTTAACGACTCCCGCTCAACAAACGGCACCTCTGTACCGAACAGAATCTCCGCGGTCTGCTTCGCCCTGGTCAGGGCACTGGTATAAATCCGGTCCGGCGAAAGACCTGCCAGGCGCTCCGCCAAAAGCTCCGCCTGCTGTCTCCCCACCTCCGACAAATCCACATCCACATTGCAAAGAGGACTGCTCTGTCGTCCGTGACGAATCAAAATCAATCGCATACCACAATCTCCCTATTCTTCCACACAAATATCCTCACCGAATACACGCTTTGCATACTCGCCGAAGTTCTTTAACTCTTCCTTTGCAATCTCTCCGATATAATCAATCTTGCAAATCAGTTTTGTAAACGGAAGCGGCACACGATACTTATCCCAGCGCCAAGGAAACGTCATCATCCCTTTCTTTATAAACCGTACATAAACCACCGATTTTTCCGCTTCCTGGGCCAGCATAAACAACAGGCGCTTCGGCTTACGATAAGGACCGCTGGGACCGTCCATGGCTGCCGCAAGGGTAAGTCCGGCCTGCTTACTGTCCTCCTTTAAATCCTTTAAAAAGGAACGCATCTTTAAACCGTCCGGCAGACGCATCGGTTCCCCGCCGTAATGTGATACCATCTCCGCAATATAATCCCCCCGTCGCTCGGAAGTCACGATTACATGCACCTTTTTCTCAAATTTCTTCAGCTCTCTTAATAAAAGCTGCATACAATAACTATCCTCATGCCAGAACCCCAGCATGCGGTTCTTATCGATATTTTCAATTCCCTGAAACTCTACCTTTGAGGTCCGCGCCACAAATCCGATATACATGCGCCAAATCCACACAACCACATGCTGTGTTCCTCTTCGCATGAACATCGGAAAATGTTTCGATATCCGCTGTAATTTCATACTACCGTCTCTCTTTCCGTTGTGAACTTACACCCGCCCGGTCTCATACATCCCATTCCTCTTTCTGTGTCATATTATACAACTTTTTTAACATTATGTCAAAAAATATATGGGGCTTTTCAAACTCTTTTTTCTATGCTATAATTCTAAGGAGTTCTTTGGAAATCAACCGTTACTTCGAACTCACTTTTTGAAAGAAAGGATATAAACAAATGAAAAAATCAGTTTCATATTTCGCTTTATTAACACTCGCCGTAGCTTTATTTGCAGCATGCGGCTCAAAAGAAACCGAAATCACTCCGACTCCGGAACCGACCGTCACTGTGGCTCCTACTGCCACCCCTGAACCGACCGCCACTCCGGAACCGACCAAAAAGCCGACGGCGACACCGCTTCCTTTTGACAAATCCGTTACTCTTATGAATACCTACGGTACTGTTTTTGACAAGTCCGGTGTTTGTGTTACCCGAGCTTCCGATTTGGAAAACATTTACACGGTAAAGTTAATCAAAAAACATTACAACAGTATCTCTTTGGAAAATGAAATGAAGCCGGATGCCGTTATGGGCAATGCTCCGACACTCATTTCCCTTGACGAAGCAAAATCCATGGGATATGTAATCCCGGCCGGATATACAGATACCACAGTTCCGAAACTTAATTTTACCGCTACGGATTTGGCAATGAAGCTCTGTTCCGAAAACGACCTGGGACTTCGGTTCCATACCCTCGTATGGCACAGCCAGACTCCGGACTGGTTTTTCCGCACCGGTTACTCCGCTTCCGGCGAACTTACCACCCCGGAAGTTATGGATGCCCGTATGGAGTTCTACATTCGTACTGTCATGAAGCATGTATACGACAGCCAATACAGCGACTGTGTGTATGCTTGGGACGTGGTTAACGAGTACTGGAACGCAACTCCGAACAACTGGATTGCCATTTACGGAAAACAGAATTACACGCCTTCTTTCGTGAAAAGAGCTTACGAAATCGCGGACGACATGTTAAAACAATACGGAATCCGTGATAAAGTCAGCCTGGTATTCAACGATTTCAACACCTACATGAACAGTCAGCATTTGCTTGCCATTATGGAGTTCATCAACTCCGAAGGAAAGATCTGCGACGCATTCGGTATGCAGGCCCACTTAGATACAGGCTATCCTTCCACCGAGTTGTTCAAATCCACAGCAAAAAAATTCCTTGACGCAGGCTACGAAGTACAGCTGACCGAGCTGGATGTCACCTGTAACAACGACACGACCCAGGCCAATTATTACTATTCCCTGATGAAGGGCATTTTGGAGTTAAGGAAGGACGGCGGCAACATTACCGGTATCACTTACTGGGGCATGGGCGATGACCATTCCTGGCGCGGTGATCAGACTCCTCTTCTGTTCTCCATGCCGGGTATTGCAAAACCGGCTTACTACAAGGTTCTGCAGGCTTATGTGGATGCCGGCTATACCATTCAGGAATAGGGAGGATTTTCCATGTCATCCGATTGTTACAAAGTAACACCAATAAAAGAAATCGCACCGTTTACCGTAACAGTGCCCGGCTCCAAAAGCATCACCAATCGTGCCCTGCTTCTGGCTGCTTTGTCCGACGGTGCGTGTACATTAAAGAACGCTTTGTTTTCCTCTGATTCCAGAGCTTTGATTACCGCTCTGCAGGATTTAGGAATCGAATGTTCCGCCGACGAAACCACTAAGGATATCAAAGTAACCGGCTGTAAAGGATCGTTACCGAACAAAACCGCTACGGTCTATGCCGCCAGCGCCGGCACCGCAGCCCGCTTCTTGACGGCACTCCTCGCCTTTTGCGACGGCACATACATTTTAGATGCTTCGGAACAAATGAAAAAAAGACCTATGGCTCCGTTAATCGATGCACTCCGTTCCATCGGGGTATCCGTTACAGCCTTAGAAGAGGAAGGACATCTGCCTCTTCGCATCGAGGGCGGCGCTGGCCGCCTGCCCTCAGCGCCGGAACTTTCCGTCTCCATCGACCGGAGCAGCCAGTTTTTAAGCGCTCTCATGCTGACCGGCATTCTGCTTCCGGAAGGTCTTACCGTTACGGCGGTGGGCTCCCGCACCGCCATGTCCTATGTGGCCATTACGGAACGCATGATGAAGGAATTCGGCGTCGCTCCGGTTCGTTCCGCAAAAGAAGACTCAGGAACCGTTTATCGGATTCCGGGCAATGTTTCTTATAAAAGTCAAACCTATGACATCGAGCCGGACCTTTCCGGTGCGTGTTACTTCTACGCAGCTGCCGCATTACTGGGCACCTCCGTCACCGTAACCGGCGTTCACAAGACCTCCATGCAGGGTGACCTTCGCTTTATCCTTGCCTTGGAGCAACTGGGCTGTACCGTTACCGACACACCGGAGGGCATCCGCGTTACCGGTCCGGAAGGCGGACACTATCCGGGACTTGATATCACCATGAGCGACTTTTCCGACCAGACTATGACCATGGCGGTTCTTGCCCTGTTTGCGGACTCTCCTACCCACATTCGCAGTGTGGAACATATCCGCAGTCAAGAATGTGACCGTATGACCGCCACCCTTACCGAAATTCGTCGTCTGGGCGGTGACGCACGGGTGGACGACGACGGAACCGGCCTCATCATCAACCCTGTTCCTCTCCACGGAGCACGTATACAGACCTACGATGACCATCGCATGGCCATGGCTTTCTCTTTGGCAGGACTGCGGGTGGACGGTGTCGAAATCGATAATCCGTCCTGTTGCAAAAAAACCTTTGAAAACTACTTTGAATTGTTTACAAAGTGTTTTTCCTAAAAAGCAAAAGACTGCAAAGCTCTACCTTTGCAGTCTTTTTATTTCATGGGCATTCCGCCCTTTTTCAAACTTCTTCCGTCTTCGGCATCAATTCCTCAATCTTCTGCCAAATCTCGTCCCTGCCCTGCTTTGTCTCTGCGGAGAAAGGAATCAGAACGCCTTCCTTCGGCATTTTAAGGCAGGTACGTATGAGCTTTGTCTGTTTCGCAATCTGACTTCGATTGATTTTGTCAAGTTTGGTTGCGATGACAATCGGCTGGAACCCGTTATGCACAATCCAGTCGTACATATCCCGGTCGTTTTCCGACGGCTCGTGACGGATGTCCACCAGCAAAAAGATTAACTTTAACTGCCGGGACTTCTTCAAATACCGCTCAATCATCTTGCCCCATTTGGCACGAAGTTCCATGGAAACCTTGGCATAACCGTAGCCCGGAAGGTCCACGAAATACAGTTGCTCGTTAATGTTATAGAAATTGATAGTCTGGGTCTTTCCCGGTTGAGACGAGGTTCTCGCATAAGACTTCCGGTTCATCAGTCCGTTAATCAAAGAGGACTTTCCCACATTGGATTTTCCGGCAAATGCGAACTCCGGCAACATATTTTCCGGCAGCTTACTGGTAATTCCGCATACCGTTTCCAGATTCACTTTTGTTACATTCATCAAAGTTCTCCTTCCTCTTACGGATGTTTCCGAACCGTGTCGCAGGCTCCTTTACTTTACAAGAGCTTCCCGAAGCACTTCTTCCATTTCGGATACAAGCACTATGGTAAGCCCCTTTGTCACTTCTTCGGTAAGCTCCGCCACATCCGCTTCGTTCTTTTGCGGTACCAGCACCTTCTTTACTCCGGCCTGCTTTGCCGCCAGAAGCTTTTCCTTTAATCCTCCGATGGGAAGCACCCGGCCCCGCAGGGTTACTTCACCGGTCATTGCCACCTCCGGCAACACTTTTTTTCCGGTAACAGCGGAATAAATCGCCGTCGCCATGGTGATTCCCGCCGACGGTCCGTCCTTCGGCACAGCTCCCTCCGGAACATGAACATGAAGCTGATGAGTTTCGAAATAATCCTCGGCAAGACGTTCTCCGCAATAAGCTCTTACAAAGGACAATGCCGTCTGTGCCGACTCTTTCATTACATCTCCAAGCTTACCGGTCAGAGTGATTCCACCCTTCCCCGGCATCACATTTACTTCGATTTCAAGGGTATCGCCGCCCACACTGGTCCAGGCCAGACCGCGTACAAGACCCACCTGCGGTTTCTTTTCCACCGTATCTTTACGATACTTCTGCTTTCCGAGATAGGAGAACAAATCCTTTTCTCCCACCTTTACCGGAAGCTCCGTCGTTTCCTTTGCCGCATCAATCTTCCACACAGCCTTACGACAAAGCTCACCCAGCTTTTGCTCCAGCTTACGCACTCCTGCTTCTTTGGTGTAGCCGCTGATAACGCCCCGCAGTGCACTGTCCGTTAATTTAAACTCCTTCGGAGTCAATCCGTTTTTCTTTAACTGCTTCTTAAGCAAATGTTTCTTGGCGATAAAGAACTTCTCCGCCTCCGTATAGCTGGACAGCTCGATCACCTCCATACGGTCAAGGAGCGGTCGCGGAATCGTCTCCAGCGTATTGGCCGTGGCAATAAACAGTACCTCGGACAAATCTAACGGCAGATCCAGATAATGATCCATAAACCGGGCATTCTGCTCCGGGTCCAGAACCTCCAGAAGGGCCGCGCTCGGGTCTCCCTTATAGTCACCGGACACTTTATCGATTTCATCCAACAGCATCAGCGGATTCTTTACTCCCGCCTGCTTAATTCCTGCCGCAATACGTCCCGGCATGGCGCCGATGTACGTACGTCTGTGTCCGCGAATCTCCGCCTCATCCCGCACACCGCCGAGACAAACGCGGATATACTGCTTCCCCAGCGCCTCCGCCACGGAATGTGCCACGGAAGTCTTACCGGTACCCGGCGGTCCTACCAGACAAAGAATCGTTCCTCCGGCGGTTCCGGTACGTTTTCTCACAGCCAGATACTGCAGGATGCGCTCCTTCACCTTTTCCATTCCGTAATGATCTCTCTCCAGAATCTTCTCCGCCTCGGTCAACTCAAAGATTTCTTTGGTTGCCCTGTCCCACGGCATGGAAAGCAATGTCTCGATATAGGTCCGTGCCACCGCTCCTTCAGAAGCAGCACCTCCCAGACGCTTATACCGCTCAATTTCTTTTAAAATCGCTTCTTTTATTTCCGCAGAAGCTTCCAACGCTTCCGCCTTTTTCACGAATTCATCCGCTTCGTTACTTTCTCCCAGTTCCTCGCGGATAACCTTCAGTTGCTCTCTGAGTACATATTCCTTCTGGTTCTTTTCTACCTTTGCCTTCACCTTCGTCTGCAAGTCTTTGCGAATCCGGAGCTCCTCGATTTCATTGGCAAGGATTTGGGCCAAAAGCTCAAACCGCGGGAAAAACTCCGCCTCCTCCAGAAGAGCCTGTCTCTGGATGGTGGTAAGCGGAATCATGGCAATAATCTGTTCCATCAAACGGTCCAGTTCCTTCACACCGGACAATTGCTCCGCAATGTCCTTCCCGACCTTCGTGTTTACGGAAAAGTACACATTCAGCAAGTCCTGCAACGTTCCGCTCATGGCACGCTGCTCCACAGGAGAAAACGCTGTTGCCGTCTCCTGTTCCGTCACCGTAATCTGGGCAGAAAAATAAGGGGAGACACTTACCAAATAGTCAAGCTCTCCTCGCTGTTCCCCTGTAATCAGCACACGGACCAGATTGCCCGGCAACTTAATAATCTGCTTGATACGGGCAACGCATCCCACCGGATACAAATCGTCGATGGTCGGTTCATTTACGGACGCATCCTTTTGCATTACCGCAAAAATCTTCTGATCTGACTTCATGGCCTGCTCTACGGCCTGAATACTGAATTTACGATTTACGTCAAAATGCAATAACATGCCGGGAAGCACTGCGATATCTCGCAGTGCTATCAACGGCATAATTTTTATTTCATCTTTCATTCTATCACCTTTACTTTAGCAATTAAGCGCTTTCGCCTGTACTGCGCTGTCCTGCCTTTTTGGTATGGGATCTGTTTCTGTGCTCGGCAATTTCCAGAGTAGGCTCTTCGGTTCCCTCTGCCGCTTCTTTCGTAACGATACACTTTAAGATGCTTTCGTCCGAAGGTGCACGATACATGGTATCCATCATGATATTTTCCATAATGGAACGCAGACCTCTCGCACCGGTCTTTTGCTCCACCGCACGCTTTGCAATTGCACGGAGTGCTTCTTCCTCAAACTCCAATTCCACGCCGTCCAGCTCAAAAATACGCTGATACTGCTTGGTAAGGGCGTTCTTCGGTTCCGCCAAAATGCGAACCAGTGCGTCCTCATCCAGAATATCCAACGCCACCGTCACCGGAACACGTCCGATAAATTCCGGAATCAAACCGAACTTTACCAAATCCTGCGGCATTACCTGCCGGAACATGTCTCCGATTTTCAGTTCCATACCGTCTCCGATTTCCGCGTTGAATCCCATGGACTTATGACCGGTCCGGGCTTCCACAATCTTTTCCAAACCGTCAAAAGCACCTCCGCAAATAAATAAAATATTGGTGGTGTTAATCTGTAAAAGCTCCTGATGCGGATGCTTTCTTCCGCCCTGCGGCGGCACGGAAGCCACGGTTCCTTCCAGAATCTTTAACAAAGCCTGCTGTACACCTTCACCGGATACGTCACGGGTGATGGATACATTCTCAGACTTACGGGTAATCTTATCAATTTCGTCGATATAGATGATTCCGTGCTCCGCACGCTCGATATCAAAATCCGCAGCCTGAATCAGCTTTAACAAAATATTCTCTACGTCTTCGCCCACATAGCCGGCCTCCGTAAGAGCGGTTGCATCCGCAATCGCAAACGGTACATTTAACAACTTTGCCAGTGTCTGTGCAAGGTAGGTCTTACCGCTACCCGTCGGACCGATCATCAGAATATTGGACTTCTGCAATTCCACATCCATACTCGGCTGCATTAAAACACGCTTATAATGATTGTATACCGATACGGCAAGTACTTTTTTGGCGTCCTCCTGGCCGATTACATATTCGTCCAGAAACGCTTTGATTTCCATCGGCTTAAGCAGATTGATATCGCTGTCTGCCTCTGCCTCGAAATCATCTTCCTTTTCCATCTCGTCTACCAGTTCCGCGCAAAGCTCGATACACTCATCACAAATATATACGCCGGACGGTCCGGAAATCATTTTTCTTACCTGCTTTTGCGCTTTTCCGCAGAAAGAGCAAAAAATGTTCTGTCTGTCATCTGTCTTATTTGCCACTTTACGTTCTCCTCAACTATTTACATCTGCTATTAACGGTTGGTGATCACACTGTCGATTAAGCCGTAAGCCACAGCTTCTTCCGCAGTCATATAATTGTCACGTTCCGTATCTACCGCAATTACCTCAATCGGTTTTCCGGTATTTGCGGCAAGAATCTCGTTTAACTTCTGTCTCGTTCTTAAAATGTTCTTTGCCGCAATTTCAATTTCGGTGGCCTGACCTCTCGCACCGCCGGACGGCTGGTGAATCATTACCTCCGCATTCGGCAGGGCAAAACGCTTTCCTTTCGCACCGCCGGCCAACAAAAACGCTCCCATGCTGGCAGCCATACCGATACAAATCGTGGAAACATCACACTTAATATACTGCATGGTATCGTAAATTGCCATACCCGCAGTCACGGAGCCTCCCGGGCTGTTAATGTATAAACTGATGTCTCTCTTCGGGTCCTCGCTCTCAAGGAATAAAAGCTGGGCAACCACAAGGCTTGCGGTCACATCATTTACTTCCTCTCCGAGAAAAATAATACGGTCCTTTAATAATCTGGAATAGATATCATAGGTACGTTCACCCTTTGCCGTCTGTTCCAACACATAAGGCACTAAACTCATATGATTAAACTCCTTTCTGGCAACGAAGGGATGCCCATGCGGAACATCCCTTATGTTGATTCTTTCTTACTTTTCTTTTGCAGCGTCGCGTACGAAGTCTACAGCCTTCTGTACAGCGATATCCATCTTAATCTGTTCCTTTTCCTTCTCACCTACAAGCTCAACAAGCTTATCCTTTTCCATGCGGTAGCCCTGTGCCATGGTATCGAATTCCTTATCCAACTCATCCTCGGAAACCTCGATGTTCTCAGCCTTTACAATAGCCTCAAGAACAAGTCTGCACTGAATTCTCTTTAACGCCTGCGGCTTTAAGTTCTCCATAAAGCTGTTTGCGTTCATACCGGTGAACTTGAAGTACTGCTCAAGGCTGAGACCCTGCATCTGAAGTCTCTGTGCGTACTCCTCAGCCATCTGACGGGTCTGGGTATCAATCATAGCATCCGGAATCTCCATGGTTGCATTCTCGATAATCTTGTCAACCACCTTGTCTTCCTTTGCAAACTTTGCTTCCTTTTCTTTCTTCTCAAGAAGGTTCTTCTTAATGTCTTCCTTGTACTCCGCAAGGGTGTCAAACTCGGAAACGTCTACAGCGAACTCATCATCCAGCTCCGGAAGTTCCTTTGCGGTAATGGCCTTAACGGTTACCTTGAACAATGCCGGCTTGCCTGCAAGCTCCTCTGCATGGTACTCGGTCGGGAAGGTTACGTTAACATCTACTTCCTCACCGATGTTCTTACCGATTAACTGCTCCTCAAAGGTATCGATGAAGGAATGAGAACCGATGACAAGCTTGTAGTCCTCACCCTTTCCGCCAGCAAACGGAACACCGTCCACAAAGCCTTCGAAATCGATTACGGTCTCATCGCCGTCTGCAACCGGTCTGTCCTCTACGGTAAGAATTCTTGCGTTCTGCTCTCTTACGCGATCAAGCTCTGCAGTAACTTCTTCGTCGGTTACGGCAACCTCTGCCTTCTCAACCTCAACACCCTTGTACTCACCCAGGGTTACTTCCGGCTTTACAGCCACTTCTGCGGTAAAGATGAACTCCTTACCCTTCTCAACCTGAACAAGGTCGATTTCCGGTCTGGAAACGATATTGAGACCGCTCTCAACCGCAGCCTTCTCGTAAGCGCCCGGAATCAATTCGTTTGCCGCATCTTCAAAAAAAATGCCTGCGCCATACATCTTCTCGATCATTGCTCTCGGTGCCTTACCCTTACGAAAACCCTGTACGGACAATTTATTTTTATTCTTCTGATATGCCGTCTCCATTGCTTTCTCAAACTCTTCCGCTGCAACCTCGATGGTAAGCTTTACCATGCTCTTACCCAACTCTTCAACTTTGAAACTCATTTCAAAATGTCCTCCTTAAAATCGTATCGTTTTATTATAACACAAAGCCCCGGTTCTGTAAAGTATCAACAACCGCGTCTGTGTATTTGACACATAATTCATCCGTTTTTGCTTCCACCATTACACGCACCAGCGGTTCGGTTCCGCTTTCTCTTACGAGAATACGCCCTTCATTGCCCAGCAGTTCCGCCACTTCCGCAACTTTCTTCTGTACCTCCGGGTCCGCCTGTGCTTCCCTTTTATCCGTCACTCTCACATTCACCAGGCGCTGCGGATATACCGTCATTCCTTCCGCAAGCTCCGCCAGGGATTTCCCGGTAGCAAGCATAACCTCCATTACCTTTAAAGAAGTCAGCACACCGTCTCCTGTGGTGGCATGCTTCATGAAAATGATGTGACCCGAGTTTTCTCCGCCGATGACATGACCGTTTGCCATCATGTTCTCGTGCACGTATTTATCTCCTACCGCGGTCTTCTCATAAGCGATTCCCAATTCGTCAAGGGCCTTGTACAAACCGAGATTCGACATGACCGTGGTCACCACCGTATTATTTGCCAGCTCTCCCTGCTCCTTCATGTACTTGCCGCACAAATACATGATGTGGTCTCCTTCCACAAGATTTCCTTCATGATCCACCGCAAGACAACGGTCCGCATCTCCGTCGTAAGCAAAACCCACATCCAGCTTTTCCTCCAGAACCAGCTTTTGCAAACGCTCCATATGTGTGGAACCGCAACCGGTGTTAATATTAAAGCCGTCCGGTTCCGAACTTATCACACAGGTCGTTGCACCCAATGCTTCAAACACTGCCTTTGCCACCGTGGTAGCAGAGCCGTTTGCCAAATCCAGACCGACTTTTACTCCGGTAAAAGAGCCGGATACCAGGCCGGTCAGATACTCGATATAACGCTGTCTTCCTTCGGAATAATCCACGGTTTTACCGATATCTTCCCGTCTTGCAAACGGAACCTCTTCTATCTTTCCGTCGATATAATCCTCTATCTGCTGTTCTACATCGGCTTCCAGCTTATATCCCTGTCCGTTAATCACTTTGATTCCGTTATCGTAAAATGGGTTATGACTGGCCGTAATCATAATACCGCAGTCAAATCCTTCTTTTCTGACCACATAAGACACACTCGGAGTCGGCGTTACATGAAGCAGATACACATCTGCGCCTCCGGCTGTCAATCCTGCTACCAGTGCATGTTCAAACATATCACCGGAACGTCTTGTATCCTTTCCGATGACGATTCTGGCCTTGCGGTCCTTCCCATAATAATGTCCGAGGAAGCGCCCTACCCGGAAGGCATGTTCTACCGTCAGGTTCACGTTTGCTTCTCCGCGAAATCCGTCCGTTCCAAAATATTTACCCATAATTCCTCCGCTGTTTCCGTTCATTCACACATGGTATACTCTAACATAACACGAAATGAATTGCAAGCATGTTTTTTTCACTTTTTTGTCCTATCGGGGCGGGTTAAAGGCATATTCCGCGCTCCGCTCTCATAGCTTAAACAAAAAAGGCTTTCCTATGTCTTTTTTATATGATTTCTTATCCGCAGCAAACCGTTTCCTGTGGAACGGACCTCTTCTTATTCTGTTACTGGGCACCCACTGTTTTTTTACATTCCGTCTCCGGCTCGTACAACGTCGTTTGCCGTCCGCACTTGGCCTCTCCGGAGCCGGGACAAAGAGCGGAAGTTTTCGCTCCCTGACCACCGCACTGGCCGCCACCTTAGGCACAGGAAATATCGTAGGTGTTTCCTCCGCAATCGCCCTGGGCGGACCGGGTGCCGTGTTCTGGTGCTGGATTACGGGAATCCTCGGAATGGCCACCGCTTATGCGGAATGCTATCTTTGCATGCTCCATAGAAAAAAAACGGAAAACGGCGAACTTCGGGGCGGCATCATGTATGTATTGGAGCATGCGTTAAAGAATAAAACCGCAGGCAGGCTTTTCGCATATCTCCTGCTGATTGCCTCCTTCGGCATCGGTTGTTCCACCCAGGCCGGTACCGTTACGGAAACCGTTTCCGACCTTACCGGACTTGCACCCGCTCTTACCGGAACTATTCTGGTGGTTTTGGTTGGATATGTCATCTTGCACGGTTCCGCCGCCGTTACAAAACTTTGCAGCGTCCTTGTTCCGGCCATGGCAGTGTTATATCTTATTGCCTGCATCTTTATTCTGTTTCTTAACCGTAGCTTCATCCTTCCGGCGGTACGCCTCATTCTATCCTCTGCCTTTACCCCTACCGCCGCACTGGGCGGCATTGCCGGAGGTTCCTTTCTCTTTTCCGCCCGCTACGGCATTGCCAGAGGACTATTTACCAACGAAGCGGGCCTGGGCACTGCTCCGCTGGCTTTTACGGACAACAAAGAAAGCAGCCCGGAAAAGGCTGCCGTACTTTCCATGTCCGCGGTCTTTTGGGACACGGTAATTCTTTGTGCCCTGACCGGAATCGTTATTATCGCTTCTCTTTTACACACTCCGTCCCTTGCGGGAGCCTATACACCGACCACCCTCACCAACGCTGCCTTCTCCTTTCTTCCGGGAGGCAAACTTCTTCTGGGTGTTTCCTTGATTGCGTTTGCCTACGCAACCCTGATCGGATGGTCCTATTTCGGTGCCCGTGCGGTCATCTACCTATTCGGAACCAAAGCACTGCCTTCCTACCGGATTTGTTACCTTGGCATGATTTTCCTCGGTTCTGTCCTTTCTCTTCCTCTGATTTGGGAAATGACCGATTTTATCAATGCCTGCATGGTAGTTCCTAATGTTCTTACCCTTTTTTTGCTCCGAAAAGACATCGCACCTCCGAAATCTTAATACTGAATCGCCTTTAAAAGCTCCTCCGCCTTCTCTTCCCCCTCGAGTACGGAAACAAGAGCCGCGCCGAACGGAATGGCGGTTCCCATGCCCCGGCTGGTAATCAGATTACCGTCCATCACCACCGCATCCGGAAGAGCTTTTGCGTCCAACAACTTCTCCTCAAAGCCCGGATAACAAGTGGCATGTCTTTCCGCCAGCAAACCGTTCATACCGAGCACGCTGGGAGCTGCACAGATTGCCGCCAGATATTTCTTTTCTTTATGATAAGAAAGCAACACCTCTTTCAAGCCTTCATGAGCCATCAGATGGTTGGTTCCCGGCATTCCTCCCGGAAGCACTGCCATGGTGCCGTCCTCAAACTTATAGTCCGCAAATACGCCGTCCGCCGTAATCACAATTCCGTGAGCACCGGTTACCGTCTTTGTTTCGTTGATTGAAACCATCACCGTTTCGACACTTACGCGGCGAAGCATGTCCACCACCGTAAGGCCCTCGATTTCCTCAAATCCGTCCGCGAAAAACACATAAACTTTATTCATGGGTTATTCCTCCTCTTTCTGTTTTAACTCCCTAATTTTACGGCAAATCTCCTCTGCCGCAGCGCGGTGACCGTTGATTCCCGGATGACTTCTCGCTCCGATACACGTATCCGCAATCTCCTGCAATCTTATGTAATGTACCTTAGAATCTCCGCTTGCGGCACAATACTCCTCGATTCCCGCCAGAATCGCGGGCTCCGTCACAATTCCCATCATCCCGTAAGCCCAAAGAATCTGTGCGGCCGGATTGTTTTTCCTCACAACGGTAAGAAACTCCGTCACAGCCTTTGCCACTTTTTGCAGACATTCTTCGGCCGGAATACCTTCTTCATTGTAATACATCTTATTTCTTCTGCCGGTCAACTCATCCGTCCACTCCGGATTATGAAACGCTCCCCCGTCATTGGTCCCCAGATTAATTATGATATAATCCGGTTGCCAGGAAGAAAAGTCATACCGTTCCTTCACTCCCAGCCTCTCGTTTCGCGGACCGGAAACCACGCCGCACACCTGCTCGTAATACTTCGGAATCACATGGTCCAAATTATTATCGTAGGCACAATACACACCGTATCCGCTCTGGGACACAATTCTGCATTCTCCCCGCAACTGTTCCGTCACAAAAAACGGATAGGTCCGGGTGGCGGAAAACCACATGGAAATCCAGTCCTGCTCCACGGTACTTCCGCAGCTTCCTTCTCCCGAAGTAATGCTGTCTCCGATAAATTCGATTCTGCATTCCGGCTCCGGAAGCGAAAAAAACGTACCGTCACCGTACAAGGCACAAATTTCCAGATAGGCACTCTCGTCTCCCGGCATGGCCTGTACTTCTTTTAACACCTTGATATGATTCACTTTCATTGTCTGCATATTACGGAACAGACAAATCCTTTGTTTTCCCTTTTGCAACACCTGTCTGGCAAGCAAGGCACCGTTTACAAGCACTGTAATCCACTGCTCGTAACAGGAATAGTCTGTTTCGATTTCACACCACAACTCCGAGCCTTCGTAATTCATCTCAAAGCCGGAGCCTGTCCAAAACAAAACCGGAGAAGCCTCTTTCATTACCGTTCGTCCCAACACACGAATCTCTTCTACTTCGCCCGGTAAAAACTTTTTCAATTCCGCCATAGTCCCCCTCCGTATTTAATTCTGCTGTCCTCTGGCCCGATGCACTAAAATACGCTCCAACACCATACGGTAGGTTTCGATGATCCGGGCATCCGCATAACCGCACCGGTTAGTAATAAACTGATAGGTCTTCAAGCCGAAGCACAGGGTAATTCCCAACACTCCCGCCAATAAAAGCTCCGTTCGTAACCCAGCCCCCAGCAGACAAAACCACGCTACCAGATAAATAAAAAAAGCCAGGGTGTATGTCCGTCCCACCTGAAAGGCATTATACATCACTTCGTTTAACCGCATTTGCATTCCTACGATTTTCTCGGAGTCCAGACAATTGCAGTACTCATAAATCTCATCGTACAACTCCTTATTGTTCTTCACCTCGGGACCGCAATATTTATTTACAAAATTCACAAGTCCGTTATATCTTGTCTCACCCAATTCCTTACGCAATAACTTCTTAAATATATTCATTGTTACTCTCTTTCGCTCCTATTGTTTTACGCTCTCTGATATGACAGTATATGCAATTCGGTCAGTGCTTTCTCAAACAATAACTTCCACTGCATCCATTTTAAATCTTTTTTGACATAATTACAATATCCCAAATCCTGTTTTTCCTATATTTTGCGATTATCGGTCAAATTAACAAATTGTTCATAAACTATCCACACCAAAAACATATGTGACAAATATAATAACATCATAAGATAGTTAATTTGCTTATACCATACTACTTTTTCATATATTTGGGCCCGGTAAAAACCCTCCCCGTTTCGGGCTTCTCCTCTGAATACCTCCGTCACAAACGGAGGTATATTTTTTGCGCAAAACACGCTTGCAAGCAATTCAAGTAAAATACTTCTTTCTTTTCCCGACAAAATTTGCTATACTGATTACATTACAGTGAATAATGAAAGGAGCGTTTCTATGTCAATCGTAACAGTTATGGATCACCCGTTAATTCAGCACAAAATCGGCATTATGCGCGATAAAAACACTTCCACCAAAGAGTTTCGTGCTCTTGTTGCCGAGATTGCCATGCTCATTTACTACGAAGCGAGCCGCAATCTTCCGTTGGCGGATAAGGAAATCGAAACTCCGCTGGTAAAAACTACCGTAAAAGAAATCGCAGGCAAAAAGCTTTGTGTCGTTCCGATTTTACGTGCCGGTCTCCACATGGCCGACGGAATCTTAAATCTGACCCCGAACGCCAAGGTCGGCCACATCGGTCTTTATCGTAACGAAGAGACTTTAGAGCCGGTAGAATACTTCTGCAAACTTCCTTCGGATGCCGCAGACCGTGAGATTTTTGTGGTAGACCCGATGCTGGCTACGGGCGGTTCCGCCATCGCAGCCATTGATTTGTTAAAAAAGCGCGGCATTAAAAAGATTCGCTTCCTTTGCTTAATCGCTGCCCCGGAAGGCATCCAAAAGCTTCAGGAAGCCCATCCGGATGTAAACATCTTTGTAGGCGCACAGGACAAGTGCCTCAACGAAAAGGGTTACATTTTACCGGGTCTGGGCGATGCGGGCGACCGTATTTACGGAACAAAATAATTTCTTTGCACATACAAAGCGGCATACGGGAGCACTCTCCGTATGCCGCTTTTTTGCCAAAAACTTCTTCCGCCGGACTCCCGAACGTTCCGTCACAAAAACAACTCCACCAAAAATACTGCCACACAGCCTCCCATTGCCACTTTAAACAGATTTCCGTCAAAATAGGCAATCAGCAATGCCACTCCGAATCCGACTGCTGCCGATATCGTGCTGGCGGTTGCCGAAAGAATAGCCGGGAAGGTCATTACCGCCAACGTTACATAAGGCACATAGTACAAAAAAGACCGTATGTATTTATTTTTAATGTTTTTCCGAATTAACGTCATGGGCAGAGCGCGAATCAGATACGTTACACCTGCCGCCACCAACAAATATAAATAAATGTTATCCTTCATTTGCAGAATCCCCGCTTTCCTCAATCGGCCGTACATAAGCCGCAATTCCGGCAATCACTACCGTCAGAATCAATATCCGCATCCCGGAGGATAGGATAACATACTCCGAAAGCAATTCCGCCAACTTTGTAAACCCGAAACTTGCCAGCATGGACCCCACAACAATAACTGCGATCACCTTGTTTTTTCTTGCCGGCGGTATGATAATCGCCAAAAACATGCCGTACAAAGCCACACTCATGGCGCTGGCAACATTGACAGGAAGAATATTTCCTACCACCGCGCCCAGAAAAGTACCCAATACCCAGCCCGGAGATGCCACGGAGGCCGCGCCGTAGGAATACCACGGATTCAGCTTCCCGTCTACCGTGGAAGAGATACCGAATATCTCATCCGTTATGTAATAGGAAAGAAAGAACCGATGGCCAAACGGCATTTTTTCCGAAACCTTCTGGGACAAGGCACAAGACATAAGCAAATACCGCAGATTAATTACCAGCTGGGTAATTGCCATCTCTAAATAACCGGAGCCTGCCGCTATTACCGTCATAGCCGCAAACTCTCCCGCCGACGCATGCATGGTAAAGGACATAAGTGCCGACTGAAATGGTGTCATTCCGATAGATTTCGCATTAATACCCAGCGTAAATGCCACCGCAAAATAGCCCAGTCCGATGGGCACACCATGCCGCATTCCTTTTAAAAACCATTTTTTGTTTTCCTGTCGTTTCATCGCTTTCATATGTAACTTCGACCCTTCTTCTCACTTTCACCGCAACAGCCGGTTCGCATACACTTCGCTCCCGCTACATTTACCGTATCAGCCAGGAGGTAGCAAAAGCAATCACAATCTGGATAATTGCAAACTTAAACACCGTCTGGGTATTGGACCATCCCAGATTTTTCCGCACGTGATCGTGAAGCGGTGTCCGCGTATTTTTCAAAATTCGTATTTTTAAGAATCGTAACAACGCCACTTTCACAAGCCCCAGACCGCCATCCAGAATCAAGATAAGGGCAAACGGTATGTAAAGCAGTACATAGCCGCTCTGTAAAGCCAGCACCGCAATAAACAGACCCATGGCCCGTGAACCCGCATCACCCATCATCATTCGGCTCGGTGTTGCATTATACCACAAATACCCCAGCAGACAGGCCACCATAAGAAGCGTCATATATCGATTGTCTTCCGACAATCCCGTAGAGGCAGCGGTAAAATAAAAACTCATTAACGTAATACTCGTCAATGTTGCGGACAAACCATCCACACCGTCGGCACAGTTCGTAACGTTAATGGATACCCATACAAGCAATGTGGCAAGTACGCCGAACAAAACAGACGGAAGTTCTACCTGCAAATCAAGAAACGCAATATTTAACATCGTGCCGTTAAATTTGATGTAGGTAACCGCTACCATCACGGAAATAATCAAATCCAGAATTCCCTTTTTATATTCCCCCCACGGTGCCTTGGAACAGTCATCCAAAAAGCCGGTGAGCATTGCCGCCACCGTAAGAATCACGTAAATCGAACGTTCTCGGTCAATCGGAAGAAACACAAACACCGTCACCGCAAAAATAAGTATAAAAACAAAGCCGGCTCCTCGCGGTTTTCCTTGAGAAAGCTTGCCGTCCACTGCATAATCTCTGCCGCCGTCCCGCGGCAGCAGATGTCCGCAAAAATGCAGCAACACGCAAGTCAGCCCGTAAGCCGCCAAAATTCCTATAAACGCACAAAGTCCCTGATCCATTCCTCGAAATAAAAACTCCAACATCTTTTTTCCATCCTTCCAAAGAAACGTTCCTCTCCCGAACTCCGCTTTGCGGACTTCTTCGAAACTTCCCCGCGTACATTATACTTTCTTTGCACAAAGAAAGCAACCGTTTCTTTTCACAAAGTTTCGGTTGCTTCCGTAAAAAAACTATCTTTATTGACAAAAAACATTTTATTTTACCGGGATTTTCAATATACTGCCTGTCCGGATCAGATTCTTGTTTTTAATGTTATTGGCCTTTACAATGGTATCGATTGTAACGCCGTACTTTTTCGCAATGGCATACAGTGTTTCGCCTTTTTTCACCGTATGCTTAATCTCTGTCTGCTCATACACCGCCACACTTTCGATGTACTCCTTTGCCGCATTGGCAATGGCATTTGCCAGCTTATCCCGATTGGAAGATTTCAAAAGGTACTCATAATCCTCCGGATGTGTCAAAAACGCAGATTCCAAAAGTACGGCCGGACATGCGGTAAGACGAGTCAGGGACAAATTGGCTTTTCGGATCGTACGCTTCGGATATCCCATGGTTTTACTTACGGAGGCATTGATAATCCCTGCCGCATCTTGTACATTATTGTAAGAATAGAAGGTCAAAAAACCGGAAGACTTGGAATAATCCGACGTAATTCCCATGGCATTTCCGTGAATGGATATGGACAAATCCGGCTTTGTCTCCCGAATCAGTGCCACTCTTTCATTGAGCGTGTAAAACGTGTCGTCGCTTCGCACCATAACCACCTTGGCACCCATCTCTTCCAACGCAGCCTTGGTACGCAAGGTCAAATCCAGATTCACATCCTTTTCTGTCGGCCCTTCGCCGCCCATGGCTCCTACCGTTCCGTTATCCGTATCACCGTGTCCCGCATCCAGCAAAATCACCGCTCCTTTTAATGAGCCTTTCTTTTTCAACACCGGAGCATACTTTAAAGAAAAGGTCATCCTCCCGTTCTCTGTGGTCACATCAAAGCCGCAAAGCTTATTCCCGTCCGTCAGCTTATATGTATAAATCGCTTTTCCTTCACTGTCGGTTTTCCTCGATACGGACGTAACAAGCGGGTTTTCCGGCACGGAAACTTTCCCGCCCGCCGTGGTATCATACAATACAAATTTCACCGTATCGCCGTTTATCTGCACATCATACAAAGCGTCCATCTTCATAGTAAAAACAGTGTCTACCGTATGAGTTGTCTTATCATACTTTACCTTTGCACCGCTCACTTTATTTGCCGGCATCTTGTAAGAATATACCTTCACCGCAGACTTCGAGACATAGGTCCCGTCCGGCAACTTATAATAATTTCCCCACTCTCCCACAATCCGGAAGGTGGTATTCTGTGTCAACGGAAGATAATCGATTTTCACGGTTCCCGGCGCCGACATGGGCATAGTATACGGTAAAATCAATTCTCCCATTTTATTACTTACCGCTTTATATTTTGAAGAAGTTCCGCCTCCCGACGAGCTTCCGGAAGACTTCTTTCGCTTTACTGTCAAACGATACTCATGTTCTCCGTTTTGAAACAAAAACTCGTTTTCCCCCACCGAAAGTGTAACATATACCGTAAAAAATCCATGCTCCGTCGTTTCTACCGGCTCTCCGTTCATGGTAAGCGGATAGCGGTAATCACAGGCTCCCAATATACTGATTTTAGAAGCGGTGGTGGCATAATTATTACTGTTCGGCGTAGCTATGATAATCTTTTCCGGATTTTTATAGCCCAGCATATCCTCTGCCGCATAAGCCGTCCGTACCGTTTCCGGCATAACAAAGCCCCCCGGAATCGCCTGCAGCGGAGTCCCGAATCCTACCGCCAATACAATCGCAAACACTCCTGCCTTTCTCCACACCCGCATACGGGTCGTTTCGTACCTTCTCATAATACTCTCATCCTTTCCGTAACCTATCACACAAAGCTCCCTAAAACGACAAAAGGACAGGAACACCTGCCCTTTTGTCCCTACAAGTAAAGTTTATCACAAACGGACAAACATCACAAGTACGAGAAATATTTTCCAAAGAATTCATTATTTAAACAAGATTTAACTTTTTCTTCAACTGATAACAGGTTACAAAGTATGCTGCCACACCGATGACTGCGGATATTGCGCCCGTCGCCAAGTAGAACCAGGACATTCCTTCCATGCTGTAAAGACTCTGACTCATTTCCACAATTCCTACGATACCGAAAATACCGAGTACAATCAGCATAAGAACCAGTTCGACCACAAAGGTCAATGCACAGTATGCAATGATGGAAGCCAAAATCTTGTAGTTACCGAACCGCTGACCGATTGCAATGGACAAATAGTAAATCATTAACTGGTACATCATACTGATTAAAATCATCACAAGTATTGCCGGTCCCATACCACCAAGCATATCCGTAATATAAGAAACCCCGTCAAAAAACTCTCCGAAGCTCATATGACCTACCACAAAAACCGCAATTAACGATACTATACATAACACCACGGTTACCAGTTGCCATACATAGGCCACCAGAAACTTGGCAAACACCAGCTGCTCTACCTTTGCCGGAAGAGTAAAGGTAAGATAGCCCTCGTCCGACACCATATTCTTGTAAAATCGCACAATCGCCATACCGGTGCTGCAAAAAATAACACCGCATAAAGAGATTATGTAAAGTACAATGATTGAAGTTTCTCCCATGGTATAAAAGATATTGTCCACCGGAAGACCGTGAATAATTGCCGTAAACAAAGTAATCGACGCCAGAATCAAATAAAACAATCCGTATCGTCTTGCCGTAGCATTCCATTCATGTTTTAATAGTTTTCCTAACATTTGAATTCCTCCCTAAACAAAGCATCCACAGACCGGTCATACTGCTCCCGAAGCTCTTCCGCTGCCGCATGTCGGATAATTTCACCGTTCCGGATAAATACAACCTCATCCAGCACCTTCTCCACATCCGCAATCAAATGCGTGGAAATCAATACGGAAGCCCCTTCTGCATAGTTGGCGATAATCGTTCTTAAAATATAATCTCGCGCCGCCGGATCTACTCCGGCAATCGGCTCGTCCAGACAGTACAAATCCGCTTCACGGCTCATTACCAGTACAAGCTGTACTTTTTCCTTCATACCCTTGGACATGGTTTTAAACTTCTGTTCCGGATTTAGCCCAAGGCTGGCTAACATAGCATACGCCTTCTCCGCATTGAAATCCTCATAAAAGTCCCCGTAAAAATCAATCATCTGCGACACTTTCATCCAGTTACTCAGATAATTGTTATCCGGAAGATAAGAAACTCTCGCCTTTGTCTCCGGTCCCGGAGCCATGCCGTTAATCAAAATCTCACCTTCTGTCGGAACCAGCAGGCCGTTAATCAGCTTAATCAACGTGGTCTTTCCGCTTCCGTTCGGTCCCACCAGACCGATTATCTTTCCGCGCTCCAGTTGCAAATTTACCTGATGCAATGCTGCGAAACCTTTATACTTTTTGGTCAGTCCGCGGCATTCTAATACATATCCGTCTTTTAACATAATTCCTCCACTCTCCGGTACACATCCGGTACCCTTACTGTTTCGTCTCTTCGGCAATCGCCTTTTCCAACAGGCGTCGTATATCATCCGCAGACAATCCGCTGCGCACCATCTCCAAATAAAACTCTTTCGTCTTCTGTTCCGCCCCTGTCATCTTAAGTCCTTCAATCATCCCGGCATCCTCCGATACAAATCTTCCGCTGGTCCGTTGTGTATACAGCAATCCTTCTCTTTCCAGCTCCGTCAACGCCCGCTGCATCGTGTTCGGATTTACCGCCGCATCGGCTGCAAGTTCTCTCACACTCGGTAAGCGCTGTCCCGGCTGATACTCTCCGGACATAATCTTCTGCTTAATCACGTCTACCAACTGCAAATAAACACTCTTCTCAGATGAAATTTCCCATGGCATCCGCCCAACTCCTTTCTTTGTACTGTTGTGTTGTTGTATTAAGCGCTTAATACAAGCATACTATATGTTTTTTGTTTTGTCAACCATTTTTTTATTTTATTAGAACTTATTGACAATTTAATATGCGTTTCGTATAATATTTTTGTAAGTATTTTACAAATGTATCTTTCACAAAAGAAAGGAGTTCCCTTACATGAAAAAAAGGATAACCTCCATCGTTGCGTTACTCGCCATGATTGCATCCGTTGTGATGGCAATTATCGTAACCGCAACAGGAACAACAACCACGTCCACCTTCTGGGCACTGGTTCCGCCGATCATTGCAATTGCATTGGCGCTTATCACAAAAGAAGTATATTCTTCTTTGTTTCTCGGTATTGTTGTCGGCAGTATTTTCGCCTGCAACGGATCCGCCACACAAGCGGTGGATCATGTAGTCAGCGACGGTCTGATTGCCGCAATTTCCGGCACCGCGGGTATCTTCCTGTTCCTTGTTATTTTAGGCATCATCGTTGCACTTATTAACAAAGCGGGCGGAAGTGCTGCGTTCGGTCGTTGGGCCCAGACACACATCAAGACCCGTATCGGTGCTCAGCTTGCCACCTTTGCTTTGGGTATTTTCATTTTTATCGACGATTACTTTAACTGCTTAACCGTAGGCTCCGTAATGCTACCGGTTGCAGACAGCCACAAGGTATCCCGTGCAAAGCTCAGTTATCTTATTGATGCTACCGCTGCACCGATTTGTATGATTGCACCGATCAGCTCCTGGGCTGCTGCGGTTGCCAGCTATACGGAAGGAACCGGCTTAGACGGTATTGATCTTTTCATCAAAGCAATTCCGTACAACTTCTACTCTTTGTTAACCTTTGTATTTATCATTGCACTGGTACTGTCCAAACGTGACTTCGGTCCGATGGCAAAGCACGAGCGAAATGCTTTAGAAAAAGGAGACTTATTCTCCACGGAAGAACGTGTAGACGGTATGGATGTGGAATCTAATCCGAAGGGACGCGTTCCGGATTTATTGTTACCGATTCTTGTTCTCATCGGTTTTTCCGTATACGCTCTCATTTACAACGGAGGCTTTTTCGGAGATGACCCTGCTTATGCGGGACACTTCGCAAATGCTTTCTCTAACACGGATGCTACCGTGGGTCTGCCGTGGGGCGCAATTATTGCGTTAATCCTCATTATCGCATACCTGATGTGCCGTAAGCTTATTACGTTCAAGGATGCTATGGAATGCGTACCGAAAGGCTTTATTGCCATGGTGCCTGCCATTACTATTCTCACCATGGCCTCCGCTCTAAAAAACATTTCCAACGACTTACTCGGATCCGCTACCTATGTGGAAAGCATAATGAAGAATGCCGCTCCGGGTCTGGAGAATCTCCTCCCTGCAGTTATCTTCTTAGTCGCTTGTCTGTTGGCATTTGCTACCGGTACATCTTGGGGAACTTTCGGTATTCTGATTCCGATCGTTTGTAACATGTTTGACCCAAGCAATCCGATTTTCTACATCGGTATGTCCGCTTGTCTCGCAGGTGCGGTTTGCGGTGACCACTGCTCTCCGATCAGCGACACGACAATCATGTCCTCGGCAGGTGCACAATGTGTCCATGTAAACCATGTATCCACACAGCTTCCGTATGCCTTTACCGTAGCTACCATCAGTTTTATCTGTTTCCTTATTGCGGGATTTGTGCAAAACGCGTATATCTGTCTGGCAATCGGTGCGGTTCTCATTATCGGCTTCTTTGCTTTGCTTTGCCTGATAAAAAAGCCGATAGGAAACGCAAAGAAAGAATAAGTGATTGTTAAACACAATGCGATATTTCAAAGAACTGCGTGAAACCACACGCAGTTCTTTTTCTATATAACCGTAATTTACATGATTTATCCGTTCACATTTTAAGAAAACTATGGTACACTATAGAAAAGAAAAAAGAAAGAAGGTTTTACCATGCATACATTTCAACCGTATCCGGCAGACATGCTGGAATTGAACCCGTTTACAAAAATCGGCAAGGAGTGGATGTTAATCACTGCCGGCAATAAAGAAAAAGCCAACACAATGACTGCTTCCTGGGGGGGCTTAGGCGTTCTTTGGGGCAAAAATGTCGCTTATATCTTTGTCCGCGACAGTCGATATACCAAAGAGTTTATCGATGCCAACGACACCTTCTCCCTCACCTTTTTCGAAGGACACATGTCCGCCTTAAAATACCTCGGTACCGTATCCGGCAGAGACGAGGACAAAATTGCCGGTGCCCGTTTTAATGTCAACTACAGCGACGGTACACCGTTTATCGATGAAGGCAATCTGATCCTGATTTGCAAGAAAATGTCGGCCACTCGCATGACTGCGGACCAGTTCATCGATCCGAAGCTTGCGGATGCCTTCTACAAGGACGGCGACATGCACACCATGTACGTCGGAGAAATCACACAGATTTTGGCGAGATAAAAAACTCTAATATTCAAACTTCACCATAACAAGAAACAAAAAAGAAATGGCTCCCAAATGCGAAGCCATTTCTCTTTTTATTCTTACTTCACTTCAATTTTTTCTTTTCCGCCCATATACGGCTGTAACGCCTTCGGGATGTTGATGCTGCCGTCCTCGTTTAAGTTATTCTCAAGGAATGCAATTAACATACGCGGCGGAGCCACTACGGTGTTGTTTAAGGTGTGTGCAAAATACTTGCCCTCCGCACCGTTGACACGAATCTTTAAGCGACGTGCCTGTGCATCGCCCAGGTTGGAACAGCTTCCCACCTCGAAGTATTTCTTCTGACGCGGGGACCATGCTTCAACATCAATGGACTTTACCTTCAGGTCCGCAAGGTCTCCGGAACAGCACTCTAAGGTTCTTACCGGAATATCCATGGTGCGGAACAAATCTACGGTATTCTGCCACAGCTTATCAAACCACATCGGAGAATCCTCCGGCTTACAAACCACAATCATCTCTTGCTTCTCGAACTGGTGAATACGGTATACACCGCGCTCCTCAATACCGTGAGCCCCCTTCTCCTTACGGAAGCACGGAGAATAGCTGGTCAGGGTATGCGGTAAAGACTCTTCCTGCAAAATCGTATCGATGTACTTACCGATCATGGAATGCTCACTGGTACCGATGAGGTACAAATCCTCGCCCTCAATCTTGTACATCATGGCATCCATTTCCGCAAAACTCATAACACCGGTTACCACATTGCTGCGAATCATAAACGGCGGAATGCAATAGGTAAATCCTCTGTCAATCATGAAATCTCTTGCGTAAGAAATAATTGCGGAGTGAAGTCTTGCGATGTCGCCCATCAGGTAATAGAACCCGTTACCTGCCACCTTTCTTGCAGCGTCCAAATCGATGCCGTTTAACTTCTCCATAATGTCGGTATGATACGGAATCTCAAACTCCGGCACAACCGGCTCGCCGTAACGCTGTACTTCTACGTTCTCGCTGTCATCCTTACCGATCGGTACGCTCGGATCGATGATATTCGGAATGGTCATCATAATCTTTAAAACCTTCTCTGAAAGCTCTGCTTCCTTTGCCTCAAGCTCCGAAAGACGCACCGCAGACTCCTCTACCTGCTTCTTCTTTGCCTCAGCCTCTTCCTTTAAGCCCTTTGCCATCAGGCCTCCGATTTCCTTGGAAATACGCTTTCTGTCCGCGCGAAGATTATCTGCCTCCTGCTGGGTTGCACGAGCTTCTTTATCCAGCTCGATTACCTCGTCTACTAACGGAAGTTTGGAATCCTGGAACTTATTTCGGATATTCTGCTTTACGATTTCCGGGTTCTCTCTGACAAATTTAAGATCTAACATATTCTGTCCTCCTGTAACATATTTTTCTTTTCTAAAAAGCACCGTGCTCTCACGATATTCTGACTACGGCATTCATACCGTCTTCTTGCCGTTGTGCAGAAAACGGAGTTTTCTTTTTCCCCTTTAAGAAATGACAACAAACCGATAGTTCCCCAAGGAAAAAGAAAACTCCGTCCCTGACCACTGTCATGGGACGGAGTAAAATCCGCGTTGCCACCCACGTTGCCGGTTTCCCGACCTCTCGTGCACGCTGTACGGGGCGTTCCCCGGGCTTTCACCCAGACTCCGAAGGTGGAAGGAATCCTTTGCCTGTCCGCTCTCACCAACCGCGAACTCTCTGAAAAGCGCCGTAATTCTTAGTCTTCATCAACATCATTGCGTTCATTATAGCGCAAAAAACTTAAAATTGCAACATCTTTCCTTTAATAAATTCCAGATTTTCATTTCTTTTGGTAACCGACAACATATATGACTTTTCATCATCCATCGTCACCTTAATACCTGTCGGGATAAGTCGAAGTAACGCTCCTACATTACAGGATACCGCCGCTACCATCTTATTATATGGAAGATCAAGCTTCACCTGTCCCCAGGATACAAAAATCACTCTCTGATTTGTAAAATAATAACGTCCTCTCACCTGAGAATATGCAAATAAAACCTTTTCCCAATAGTCACTTGCAAACTCTTTCTCTACTACTTCGCCTTCCGCCAACTCAAACGGTAAACCAGCTTTTTCTGCCATAATCGTATGTTCTCCTTTGACTTATTTATATAAACAATCTCTGCTTATATTCTTACTCTTCCGTTGCCTGTTCCTGCTGTTTCAGAACTACCGGTCTGACATAGCGTTTTTCAAACACTTCGGACCGCTCCACCTTACTCAACAACTCCTTCGGCAAATACACAGAAACCGGTCCGAACGGATTTATTACAAGACCTGCATGTCCTCTATCCACTTCAACCATAAGATGCGGGAGCTGCATGGTTGCAAACTGCTTCGGCTGGTCTTCCTGAAATGCATCCTTCCACAACATGGTTGCCACTTCATCCGTAAAAGCAGGGAACACCACCTGAGACTCATCATTCGGCATTTTTAAGGAACGGAAGCCGATAAAGGTATCCTGGGAAAACTCCATACCGCCGCCTTCTTTCGGCAACGGCGGCCGATCCATATAAAGCGGAACCAAAAACTTGGCATAACACAGCTCATACAGTAGCGCATCCATATAAACAGAGTTCGTATACAAGCGCGGGTACTCCATCATCAATCCGAACAGACGCGGGTTCTCGATTACGAGAGCCGCACGTTCTTCTTCCACCGGCTTTATACTGCTCACTACCGCATACTTGGAAACATCTTCTGTCGAATCCAGGTCAAGGCAAAGCCCCACCTGACAATCTTTTGCAGTCTCTACCATTTCGCGCGGTCCCAGCTCAATCGCAAGCACATGCACTTCCTTCACCGGTTGATCCTGCCGGTACAAGTACATGGTATCTCCCTCTCTTACTCTTCCGTGGAGATATCCGATTACCATAACACCCTGTAAACGATTGGATTCAAAAAAATCTTCTACCAAAAGAGTATATCTTCTGTCCCTTTCTATTTTCTTTCTTTCTTCCTTCTGCTGCAGAGTCCTCTCTTTATCCGCGGCCGCAACCGCCTTATTCTTCTTGAACATACTCTTCACTCTTCCCATCTTATATCTCCTCTCGTAACAAATCTTTTATTACCTCACCGGCAATCATCAGCCCTGCCACCGGCGGTACAAACGAAATACTCCCCGGTACGGCACCTGCCTGATGCTTTATCGGTTCTTCTTTCGAATACAACACCTTTAATTTGGAAATTCCCCGTTTTTTTAACTCCCTGCGCATCACCTTTGCCAATGGACAAACCGAGGTCTTCTCAATATCCGCAATCTCAAATCGTCCCGGGTCCAGCTTATTTCCGGTTCCCATGCAACTGATAACCGGAACCCCGGCTTTTCTTGCGCGCATTACCAGTTCCAACTTAGCAGTTACCGTATCTACCGCATCCACCACATAGTCATATTGCGAAAAATCAAACAGTTCCGCCGTATTCGGAAGAAAAAAGCAATCCACACAGTGAACCGTAATATCGGGATTAATACTTCGCAATCGTCGCTTCGTTACTTCCGTTTTTCTTTGACCGATGGTCTCATAGGTTGCAATAATCTGACGGTTAATATTACTTTCGCTGACCGTGTCCTTATCCACTAAAGTCAATGTACCGACACCGGCACGCCCCAACGCTTCTGCCACATATCCGCCGACACCGCCCACACCGAACAAAGCCACATGCATTCCGGCCAGCCGTTGTACTCCGTCTTCTCCGATCAAATAGGCTGTCCGTTCCATGGATTCTTTCATCTTGCTTCTCCCGTTTCAACTCATAAAATGAGGTTGACGCGAAGCGACCCTCTGCGCCAACCCCATTTACAATTTTACACGCTTTTTAACAATTTTGCAAGTCTTCTGTGCTACTTCGCCCGATTAACGTAAGCTCTGTACATAGCCCTTGATGTCGGAAGCGTTTACATACTTCTTTACCTCACCGTTATTTACTACCACAAGAGTCGGCGCCTGCATAATACCGTAGGTATCTACCATTGCCAGGTCCTCTTCCGCATCTACCGTCTCATAGGAAACATCCTTTAAGAACTCTTTTGCAATCTTACAGTTCGGACAGGTCTTTGTGGTGAAGAGATAAATACCGTCACCCTTCTTTTCCGAAGCAGAAATTTCTTCCATCTGGGTATGCATTTCACTGTCCAGAGTAATGCGATTGGTTGCCGTATTTAACGGGTCAGCCATCGGTCTGGACTGCGCCAAATCGTACAATTTACGGTTGTTATATTCCTGGGTCTTACCCTCGTTCCAGTTCTGTACCGGACGATAGTAACCGGTAATTCTGGAATATACCTCTGCCTTTGCACCACAGTGCGGACAGGTCCACTGTTCACCCGCAAGATAACCGTGGGTCTTACAAATGGAATAAGTAGGGGATAAGGAGTAGTACGGAAGTTTGTAGTTCTTTGCAATGGTGCGCACAAGCTTAGCCGCAGCCTCCCAATCCGGAAGCTTCTCACCCAGGAACGCATGGAATACGGTACCGGATGTATACAACGTCTGTAACTCATCCTGAATATCCAATGCGTCAAACAAATCTGCGGTATAATCAACCGGCAGGTGGGAACTGTTGGTGTAATACGGCGTATCTCCCGGGTTTCCTGCGGTAATGATATCCGGATACTTCTTCTTGTCATGCTTTGCCAGACGATAGCTGGTGGACTCTGCCGGAGTTGCTTCCAAATTGTACAAATCACCATACTCTACCTGATAATCACTCAGGCGGTCACGCATATGATTCAGCACACGCTTCGTAAACTCCTGACATTCCTCATGAGTCATATCCTTACCGATCCACTTTGCATTAAGGCCGGCCTCGTTCATGCCCAAAAGGCCGATGGTAGAGAAGTGGTTCTCAAAAGTACCGAGGTAACGCTTGGTATACGGATACAAGCCTTCGTTTAACAGCTTTGTAATAACGCTTCTCTTTACCTTCAAGGAACGCGCTGCAATATCCATCATGCGGTCAAGGCGGGTATAGAACTCCTCCTCGTTATTGGAAAGGTACGCAATACGCGGCATGTTAATGGTAACTACGCCGATGGAACCGGTGCTCTCGCCGGAACCGAAGAAACCGCCGGTCTTCTTACGAAGCTCACGAAGATCCAGACGCAGACGGCAACACATGGAACGTACGTCGCTCGGCTCCATATCACTGTTAATATAGTTGGAGAAATACGGGGTACCGTACTTCGAAGTCATCTCAAACAATAAACGGTTGTTTTCCGTATCGGACCAGTCAAAGTCACTGGTAATGGAATAGGTCGGAATCGGATACTGGAAGCCGCGGCCGTTGGCATCGCCCTCTACCATAATCTCGATAAACGCCTTGTTTACCATATCCATTTCCTTCTTACAATCACCGTAAGTGAAATCCTGCTCCTCACCGCCTACGATACACGGAAGATTTGCAAGATCCGCCGGAACCGTCCAGTCTAAGGTAATGTTAGAGAACGGAGCCTGGGTACCCCAGCGACTCGGTGTATTTACACCGTAAATGAAGGAAGAAATACACTGCTTTACTTCTTTATAAGAAAGATCATCAATCTTCACAAACGGAGCAAGATAGGTATCGAAGGAGGAAAATGCCTGTGCACCTGCCCACTCGTTCTGCATAATACCGAGGAAATTAACCATCTGATTACAGAGGGTGGAAAGATGCTTTGCCGGAGAAGAGGTAATCTTACCCGGAATACCGCCCAGACCCTCCTGAATGAGTTGTTTTAAGGACCAACCCGCACAATAGCCGGTCAACATGGAAAGGTCATGAATATGGATATCCGCCTGACGATGTGCATTTGCAACTTCCTCGTCGTAAATTTCGGACAACCAGTAGTTTGCGGTAATAGCACCGGAGTTGTGCAAAATCAAACCTCCTACGGAATAAGTCACGGTAGAATTTTCCTTTACTCTCCAATCCTCTTCCTTCACGTAGCTGTTTACGATATCCTTATAGTCCAAAATTGTGGACTTCATATTACGTATCTTTTCACGGTTTTTACGATACAAGATATAGGCCTTTGCCACATCCGTATATCCGGTATGCTCCAGTACATGCTCTACACTGTCCTGAATATCTTCCACCGTTACCGTGTTATCCTTCACCTTCTCCTGGAAATCGGAGGTAACACGCAACGCAAGTAAATTAATAATCTCATCCGTATAAGATTTGTTGGTTGCATGGAACGCTTTTGTAATCGCATCACTGATTTTGGAAAGATTAAATTCTGCAATCTCACCGTCTCGTTTTACTACATTAATCATGCCTATATCTCCCTTCGTAACATTTATTTATCTTTTGTACTTCCACAATACATTATCTTCCGTACACTCATAATATTACCATTATCTTTTGTGGTAGTCAAGAGAAAAACCACCATATCTTGAAAAAAATTTTATTTTTTCTTCAAGATATAGTGGTTCATTTTCAAAAGATAGTACAAAAGTCCTATTCAGTTTTTTTATAAAATGCCGCCGTCATTTTCTTCGCATGCTATCGCTTTCGCACACTATTTCACCGATGCGCCGAACAACTGCCCGTACAAATCTCCCGGAACATAGGCCTTAATTGCGGTTCCTTCCGCCACATATTCCTCGGACAGCAATTCCCCGTACTTACGAATCAACGCCAGTTTGTTTCCTTCCGCATAAGAAACCACCGTCTCCACATAAACCTTATTCGCACGCAGCAGGTTGGCAATCACATCCAGAAGCTCTGTAAGTCCCTGCCCGTGTTTCGCACTGATACGAACCGTCCGGTCTGCCTTTAAATCCTTACAGCTTTCCGGTTCCGCAATCAAATCCAGTTTATTAAACGCCGTAATCACCGGTTTATCCTTAACCCCCAGATTTCGAAGGGTCTCATACACAATATGCATCTGCCCATCCATATCCGGATTGGAAGCATCCACAACATGTAGTATCATATCCGCATATTTTGCTTCCTCCAGCGTGGAACGGAATGCATCAATTAAATGATGCGGAAGCTTCCTGATAAACCCTACCGTATCCGTCAGGAGAATTTGCTCTCCGCTTTCCAGCTTTAATACCCTTGTTGTAGTGTCCAGTGTGGCAAACAATTTATTCTCTTCCAGCACACCGGCATCCGTCAATGTATTTAACAATGTGGACTTTCCTGCATTGGTATACCCTACAATGGCAATTACCGGCGTGCGATTCCGTTCCCTCATGGCACGAGCCACTTCCCGGTTTTTCTTTACCTGCTCCAACTCCCTGTTTAACTGCGCAATCCGCGCCTTAATCAGTCGTCGATCCACCTCAAGTTTTTTCTCTCCCGGGCCTCGCGTTCCGATTCCTCCGGAAGCACCCGCTGCACCGCCTCCGATACGGGACATGGCACTGTAGCTGCCGATCAATCTGGTGGCACGGTACTTTAACTGGGCAAGCTCTACCTGTAGCTTTCCCTCTCCCGTCCGGGCATGCTGTGCAAAAATGTCCAGAATCACCATGGTACGGTCCATTACCTTACACTGCAGGGCATCCTCCAGATTTTTCATCTGTGCCGGTGACAGCTCGTCATCACACACGATACCGTCCGCATCATGAAGCGCCAGCATCATACCGATTTCTTCAATTTTACCCTTTCCCACATATGTCCCCGGGTGCACCGATTCACGATTTTGAATCATTACCTCCACCGTTTCGGCCCCCGCGGTTTTTACAAGCTCCTCCAATTCCTTTAAGGACACTTCCGTATCATCTCCGTCGGACACACAGACACCGACCAGAATCACCCGCTCTTTTTCTTCTTTATTTTCTATCATAACTACCTCATGATTCCTTACGCACCCGAGTTGCCAAAAACTCCAGTTCTTTCCGGATTTTCACATCCTCCGGGTACTGATTCCTATATGCTACGGCTTTTTCGTATGCCGTATTATAGTCTCCCATTTTTTCAAGAATGACAACCTCATTAAACAGAAGTTGTTTTCCGTGCAAAGTATCGAAAAGCGTTTGTCCCTTCCGAACCGTTTCCAAAGCTTCCGCATACTTTTCCTGTTTTAACAGACATACTCCCATCTGATTATAAGCAGCCGCATCTGCCTCTCCGCTTCCGTCAATATACTGCTTGTAATGAAACACCGCTTCACCGTAGTCGGAACGGGCATGATAAATCTCTCCCATATAATAGTACGCATCTTCATAACCGTTCTCCGCCGCTGCCGAAAGGCCGGTCAGCGCCGTGTCGAACTCTCCGCCGAAATACTGAGCCTTTGCAATAAAATACGCATCCTCTGCCGTAGGATTCTTAATCGTTGTAATTACTCTCAGCAATTCCGCCTGTTCCGCACCTCTTCCCAGCTTTTCCAGCACATTATACTTTCCGAAATACAAATCAAAATCCTCCGGAGTCAGGGCAATTGCCGCATCATAATCCGACAGACTCTTCTCGTAATCTCCTTGTATATAGCTCATGTAAGCTCTGGCACGATATCCCGCGGCATAATCCGTCCGCTCTTTTAACAGCTCGTCGTACATTGCGATTGCCGCTGCATAATCTCCTTCGCACTCCAGTGTGTCCGCAAGATACATCCGGATATCCGCATTCAGTTCCGGAAGCAGTTCTTCCGCCAACGCTTTTTCAAAAAAAGCCTTGGCATCCGTATACTTTCCTTCCCTGTAATAGGTAATTCCGATGGCACGCCATGCACGCTTATTGTTTTTTCTTGTCAGTTCCAACTCCTGCTCCACAATTGCTGCTTCCAAAGCAGCCCTCGCCTCATCATACCGTCCAAGAGCAGCATAGGTATGTCCTTGCTCGATATAATACTCTGCTTTGTTCGGATTCTCTTCCAAAGCCTTGGAAAAATACAGAAGGGCAGTCTCATAATCTGCCTTTCCTGCAGACACAAGACCGCTCTCGTAATATTCTTCCGCTTTCCCGCAGCCTCCGAGAGACAATGCCATAGCCCCCAGCGCTACAGCCGCAAAAAAACGTATCCGCATCCGTCACATCCTCCTGTTTACGGCCAAACCTCTTTTCTCGGTCGGTTTACGGTAATTATCTTATTGGACTGCAAATTCGTCGTCAGGACAAAACGCATTTCATCCCGATACTCCGGCTTTGCAAAATAGTAAGCATAGGTATCGATCAAAAGGAACAAATTCGCGGTTCTTCCTTCTAACTTAAACTGATTGAAACCCATCGGTACATACTTATTCCAAATATCGTCCGGAGAAATATGGGTGACATAATTCTTCGAAACATAAAGAGACGTATTCTCGCCGTAGTCACAATACCAACTCGGAATCGTCTTCTGTTTATCGGCCGGAAGTTCTCTGTTTTCCAAAGCAATTTGCTCCTGCTTTGCCAAAAACTTATAATGCTCTCCTCTGCGCGGACAATCCGGAACACAGCAGGCATTCACCAAAAGCTCGCATTTTTCCTTCTTCTCAATCTTCTCCAGTAACTCAAAACGATTGTTTAAATTATAATCCAATACCACCAGATTATAATCCTTATTAAGCTCTGCATTCACCCCGTCGATATCTCTGATTTCCTTACAGGTGGAACTAGTAATCTTGTACTTCGGATAACACTCGCGGATGTACTCCTCCAAAAGCTGAGAAACTACAATTACCTCATTCATTCCGTTGTTCGCCTCAAGCAAACAGAAGTTACAATACGGATCCGCCAAATCCTCCTCGGTAATAAGCGGATTGGTATACGTGAAACGAACCGGAATTCCCTCTGCGTTCACCGCTTTAATCACCTGACGTATATACTCTGCATTGCACTGGTCTCCGCCGCAAAATCTTCCGCCGTTCCATTTGGATGTCGGAAATTCTCCAAAAAACGAACCTATTTCCACACCCTCTCTGAAATACTCCGGATACTTCTGCATCATTTTTACCAATAACATATTAATCGGGAAATTTGCTCTTAATCCCGGAAGATGAAACTTTACCTTTTCACTCATCTTACGCTCTCCTTTTCTTTTATCTTTTATCGTTTTATACGACTTGTTCTCCTTCATGGTGCCCATCTTTTATCATAGCACATGACCGTTAAAAGTGCAATCTTTCTTCGCTCATAAGCGGTACTATTTCTATTGCTCCAACCATTCATAAATCGCCTTTGCCATGGCCTTTGCATAGGCTTCTCCGTTTCGATCCAACGCTTCGTTATCCGCCGCATTTGAAATAAAGCCCATTTCCACAATCATGCTCGGTATAAGAGAACGACGGTTAATGGCGTAATCCTCGTTGATATCGGTCATGGAACCGTACCGCACTCCCCGGTCGGCCAATCCACCCACTTCCAAAATCGCACCCAGTAATCCGTTGGCCAACTGCCTCGCATCCGCAGGTTTGCTGCTATGAAGCCAAATCTCCACACCGCCTACCCGTTCACTCATCTTGCCGTTCACAAAATAAGCATTTCTATGAAAGGAAATCAACGCATCCGCATCCATGGAATTGGCCATAAGCGTCCGGTCGTAAAGTTCCAGAAACGAGTCATCCCTTCTCGTCATCAACACCTTCACACCGTAAGCCTCAAGCTCCGCTCGAACCAAATCTGCCATCCGGAGCGCATCCTCCTTCTCCATGCGAACGTTTCCGTCTTCCATCGCCAGCACCGCTCCCGTATCGTGTCCGCCGTGTCCCGCATCGATACAAACGGTATACACCTCGGGAACAGGAGTCGGTCTCGGTGTTTTCGTCGGCGCAATTTCTTCCGTCTCTGTCCGGTCTTCCTCTCCGGGCTCAATTCCGCTACTCTCTTTTTCCTTTTCCTCCGACAAAAGATTCTCTAACTTGGTCTCCGTGGCTTTTAATTTAATCTGCAAACCGTTTGAGACTGTCTGTATCGTCCGCAAATCCGTGGACGTCCGGTACAAACGAACTGCCAAAACAGCAACTGCCGCCACAAGCAGCACCCCCAATGCACCGAACAGAACGAATGGAACTTTTCCCTTTTTCCCGAAGCCGGCCACCGGTGTCTCAGGCATCCCGCTCCGCTCTTTTATCTCCAAAATTTCCGGCACTCCCTGTTTTGCCTCCACAGCCTCTGCCGTATCCTTATTCTCTACATTTTCCAACTCTTCCAAACCCATTTATCTTACCCTTCCGACTTCTTATACATGAACTTTTTCCTTGTCCGCACCCACCTTTTATTATATCTCATTTCGATTCCGATAGCAACCTTCCCCTGATAAAAAAGGAAAGTTTGAGAAGAAAAACAGAGCCGTTTTATAACTTGGTATAAAACGACTCTGAAAATTTTGGTGATGCTTATTCTATGATTTCTAACTTAATTCCGTTCTGTGTTGCAAATTGTTCAGCATAAGTGCCCTTCTTGGTTCGGATGGTAACCGCTGACCAATCACTTAACCACCCCGACATATCCTTAATACTCTCCGGCACCGTAATCTTACTTAAAAATGGCATATTACCAAATGCCATCTCCCCTACTTCCTCTATCCCTTCCGGCAATACTATTTCGGAAAAATACGAATTATAAAAAGCCCGCTTTCCGATGCTCTTTAACCGGGTCGGCAACGTCACCATAGGACTGGCACTACAATTCTCAAATGCACTATCCTCAATCTTCGTTATTGTATCCGCCAAACCTGCAATTATAACTAATGCGTTTGAATTACTAAATGCATTTTTGCCGATTTTATTCACATTTTTATCATCTATCATTGGTGGTATATGTATATAATTGATTTCCTTTTCTTCCGCAAGACCAACAATGGTAATCGTATCATCCGCTTCAACCTTATACTCTAATGCCATGGTCTCTACTCTATCTTCAAAGTGCAATTCATACTCATATACATTATCCTTCTTCGGTGCCGGCGTAGCGGTTGCCTTCGGCTTTTCCGTCGGCTTCGGTGTCGGAGTTGCCTTCGGCTTCTCCTCGACATTTTCCGACGCAAAGACAATATAGGTCATCTTATCGCCCTTTTTAACTCTGATTCCACCCGCAAAAGAAGCTACCGCATCAGCCTCCAGACCGGTTGGTATTTCCTTCATCTTGGTATCAATAAGATATGCCTTACCGTCTTTCACCGCCGCCGCATAACCGTTCTCCGTAAAGGAAGCACAATCATCATAACTCTTAACCTGCTTGCCACTATTATCCACAAAACAGTACTTACCGTCTATGCTTGCCAAATGATACCCTATCTCAGACAACTCCAAATAGTCAAACACGCCTTTTACAACATCTTTTGTATTGGTTACTACACCCTTACTGTCTACTTTTGCGTTTTTAAAGTCGATTAAGAAGTATTTCGTGGTCTCACCGGCAATTTTCAACACAATCTTTTTATCTACTACACATCGGTCAAAACCGTCAATACAGTTCGAAGAAACCCCAAACTCCCAAGTAGCAGTCTGGCTGTTATACTCACCGTCTGTTTCTATTCCCATATACTCCTTTGCAACTACTGCAGCATCAATCATATAGGACTTCATCTCTCTCGGAGAAAACTCTTCTACAACAGTTCTTTCATTGCCATCAAAATCTACAATACCTACCAAAGAAGAGGTTTTAGCATCCGAACCATACAAAAAGTACTTGTCTGTGGAACCTCCTCTTCTGTAAGAAGAAACAATCGGCAATACACCTACATAATAACAATCGTCTGTGGTAACTTCTTTTACTACCATCTTTCCGAGATCACGAGAATACTGCAACGCTACCACCTTGTCTCCCGCAAGCAAAAGATCCTGCGGCACCATATCATAGTAATTATCGGTTTCCCATACACCCACATCCAAGAAATTCGATAACAAATCATTATATTTCTTTGTCTTTAAATTATATGCAAAACAGTCCAACTGGTACGGGTTACAGATTGCCCAATCACCGTTAATCACCATGTCGTTGCAACCATCTTCCAATACATATACAACTTCACCCTTTTGGTTATAAATATCAATCACTCCGTACTCTCCGGAAAGGGCAAAATACCCATTTCCCGTCGGACTATAACGAACTCCTTTGTACTTGTTCGGTACAATTTCCTTTCCGTTACTGTTCATTGCACCGTATAAATCATTCTTTTTCGTAATAATAACCCCACCACCGATATAAACCACCTGGGTAGAAGCGTCAATATTCTTCAACACCTGTGCATTCTTCGGCAATGTAGATTCCGGCGCTTTGGTCGGCTTCGGCGTTGCAGTCGGCTTCGGTGTCGCAGTCGGTTCCGGTGTTGCAGTTGCTTCCGGTGTCTCAGTTGCTTCCGGTGTCTCAGTTACTTCCGGCGCTTTGGTTACTTCCGGTGTCGCGGTCGCTTCCGGCACTTCGGTTAATTCCGGTGTCTCAGTTACTTCCGGCGCATCAGTCGGTTCCGGTGTCGCAGTTGCTTCGGTTTTTTCCGGCGCTTTTGTTGCCACCGGTGCTTCGGTTTCCGTGTTCTTCTGACATCCTGCTACGCACAGTGCAAACACAAGTGCCAGAACAACTAAAACTCTCTTCTTCATAGTTCCCCTTCCTCTTTTGTGATATGAACAAAAGAAAACAATATTAATATTCAATTCGTATTCTAACTTATCTTCTACTTAATGTCAATATCTTCCGCACCGAAGCAGTAATCCTTCTTCGTAATATCTCCGATTTTCTTCGGTTCTGCCGGCTCCTCCTCATACTCCGCAATCGGCAGTTCATACCAAGCGACACCTCGCCATTCCCCCAGCTTATAGCCTACATTTTTAAACTCCCCCAAATTCCGAAAACCGTACGCCGTATGAAACGCTTCGCTTTTCGGGTTAGGGGTGGAAACGCCTGCATATACGGTAAAATATCCCTGCTTTTGCAGCAATCCGATTACAGCACTGTACAATTCGGTCGCAATATGATTTCTGTGATACGCTTCATTGATATACACCGATAAATCCGCAGACCAGCGATAGGCTGCCCGTTCTCCGTGTTTCGATGCATAGGCATATCCCGCAATCACGCCGTCTACCTCACAGACAAGCCACGGAAACTGCCCCATTATCCTCTCCATCCGTTCTCTAAACGCCGCTATCGTCGGCACCTCAATTTCGAAGGTAACCGCCGTATTCTTTATATATTCCTCGTAAATACCGAGAATTACTTCCGCATCCTCCGTTTTCGCAAACCGAATTATCTTTTTATTTGACATATAGACACACCTCCTGTATACTTCATTATAATATAAACAAACCGGAAAATAAAGAGAGAAGAACGCGAAGCGAGACTATCCAAACTTCGGAGCACGGCAGTGCTTCATAAACATGACTAAGTTAGAAAGCGCAAGACGGGGCCCACGGCATCCGGTGGATGCCGGTTTTGGGCGGACCGGA
>CALBKM010000016.1 GCA_937895705.1 uncultured Clostridia bacterium | reverse complement strand
TCCATGTACTGCTTCATGTAGAACACTACCGAAGGCGCCGCAATTGCCGGAATAATGAGCGGCAGGAAGTTATTGTTCATACCCACAGAATACATCATCTGGTAGAAACCGATGGAAATAATCTGGGACGGAATCATAAGCACTGCCATAATAAACGTAAAGAACGCTCTTCTAAGCTTCCATCTGTAGGCTACGATAGAGTACGCCGTCATGGAAGAGAAATACACGGAAAGAGCCGTTGCACCCGTGGATATAATCAAGGAATTGAAAAATCCGGTCATAGCGTTAAAGGACTTGGACATAATGATGTCCCAGTTTCTCATCAGGTACTTGGACGGCCACAGTCCCAAAGAATTTGCATTAATTTCCGGTGTGGAACGGGTACCGTTCATAAACATGATCCAGAACGGCAGGATACTCAAAATCGTAAGGAGAATGAGTAACACATAAATCCAAAAGTGTGCAACTATAGAGCCTGCTTTATTCTTATCCTTAGCCATTACTGCACACCTCCCTTAGCCTTTTGTTCTGCTAAAAACTTCTTGTATTCAGCCTTAAATTCCTTCTCCTTGGCCTTTTCAATCTTATGCTGAGCGATTTCATCCTTATCACGAAGCATAAAGAAGATAATTGCTGCCAATACCGCAATCATTGCGAACACCAGCATACTTGCTGCGGACGCACGGTTATATAACTTACCGCCCTGGAAGGACATCTCAAAGATATATCCACTCAGAGTACGGACATTTCCTGTATAACCGGTCTGGGAACCGACGATGAACGGAATATCGAACATGGTCATACCACCGATCATACTGGTTACAAGAGTAAACAGCATAATAGACTTTAAGTTCGGAAGGGTAACAAAACGAAACTTCTGCCAACCGTTGGCACCGTCGATATCCGCCGCTTCAAAAAGCTCCGGACTGATGCCGAGAATACCGGAAATCAAAATAATCATGGTATAACCGTACCACATCCAAAACTGAATGAACGCAACAATGGCACGAGCCGCTCCTTGCTGTGCAAAAAAGTTTATATTTTCGTCAATCACTCCCAGCATTTTGAGTATATCATTTACCGGGCCTTTGTTATAGTCAAATAACTTGGTAAAAAGCATCGCAATGGTAGCCGCTGTAATGATATTCGGCATGTAGAACAACACTTTAAAGAATCCCTTACCCCGAATCTTATTACGGGTGCTGGTAAACCATACCGCCAGTACAAGTGCAAGTAAAATCTGCGGAACAAAGTTTACACTCCAAATAATACAGGTATTCGCTAAACTCTTCCAGAAATTCGGGTCATTAAGAACAAACTTATAATTATCAAAAATAGCTAAGTTGCCTTCTTCATCTCTCAGGAGTTCAACCTTTTCTGTCGGTTCAATTCCCATCATTTCTTCCTGAGCAATCTTCATCTGAAGTCTGTCAGTCATATTGGTAAATCCGATTCCGAATGTATTGAAAATCGGATAAATCATAAATATCAGGTATGCAATGCAGAACGGAAGCGCAAAGATATACCCCCACTTTGCATAACTAACTCCTTTTTTCTTATTCAAAGCACTACCTCCAACATAAATTCACAAAAGATACTGTTCGAAACAGTCCTCTTGTTACAAACCAGAAAAGAGGCGGACGGAAAACCCGTCCGCCTCTTTAATTAAGCAAATTTCAAAAAATTACTCAATGCCTACCTTAGACTTAACGTCTGCCTTGAACTGTGCGATAGCACCGTCACGATCAACAGTACCTGCAACGTATGCACGAACTGCATCTCTCCAGCAACCATTGATTGCTTCGTCGTACTGAGTCATATTTCTACCGGTAGCGTAGTCACCAGCCGGAACGAAGTACTCGAACATGTTCTGTCCGCCAAGGAAGCCGGTAGCACCGTTAGACTTCTCCATTACTACTGCGGAAGCTACGGTATCCTTGGTGCTGCCATCGCCACCACCGAAGGTGCCGTTAGCCCACTGATACTGTAAGCTGTTCTCGTCGGTATCAAGAGTAATCCACTCGATGATGTCAGCAACAACTGCCTTCTTATCATCGCTCATCTTATCTACAGCGCCCTTAGAGGATGCCACGTAGGTACCGCCCCAACAGAAACCTACCGGGGAGTTGGTAACAGCCCAGTCACCGAAAGTGCCTTCCGGTTCCGGAGTTTCCTTATCGTTACCGCAGTTGTCACCCATGGTGTAGTTGATTAACCAAGCCGGACCGAAGAAACCGAAGATCGGCTGCGGGCCCTCGCCCTTCATGTCAGCAAACCAGCCATCCTGCCAGTCCTGGGTCTCATTGTGCCAACCGTTATCCTTTAACATCTTGGAGATGTCAAGTAAAGCTTCTCTCTTCGGGTCGATGTTGAGCTTGCCGTCAACAATCCAAGCGGAATCGGAGCTGTTCTCGATTGCATGCCAGATATCACCGTCACCGGAAATGATACCATAGCCCTTAGCCTTTAACTCTTCAGCTGCTACCCAGAACTGATCCCACTTCTGAGAACCGCCACCGATCTTCTCGGAAATCACAGCCGGATCATCGGTTCCCCAAGTATCCTTTGCAAGGGAACGACGGTAGATGAAGCATCCACCGGTTGCCTGATACGGAAGAGCTACTACCTTGCCGTCAGCCGGTCTGGTACCGATTTCGGAAGCGTAAGTAGCAATCTTAGCGTCTGCAAGTCTCTTAGTGGTATCAATACCAAGATCATCATAGGTTGCTGCGAAACCAGCTGCATCGCCCTGCGTATACTTTAATACGAAAGCTGCCTCTAAGCCGTAGATGTCCGGAGCGTCGTCGCCCTTTAACATTTCGTCAAGAGCCGGCTGATACTCCTGGTTGGTGGTTGCTACGATGGTTTCCTTCATGGTGTAACCGAGTTCCGGATGCATGTCAAGGTACTGCTGTACCATCTTCGGAATCTCGTCGGTGAAGGACATAACGTTGATGACCTTCTCCTCCTTCTTACCGCAGCCGGCAAACATAGTTGCTACCATAGCTACTGCAAGAAGAGCTGCTAATAACTTCTTCTTCATAAATTGCCCTCCTCTTAAAATGAGAAAAAAAATTTTATAATGTATATGTAACACATAACATTATCGAGTTTATTGTGCTCCGGAGCCCTCATGTATCATATTGCACAACAGGGTTCCCTTTCAACACGCCTTTATTATACATCATGATGAATCATTTTGCAATGCCTTTTTGTCTTTTTTTTGCATTTTTCACAATGCATCCCCATGTTTTGTATATTTTCTCTGTTTTTTTCGGTGCATTTGACTATTTTTCGATAACGGTACCATTCTGTGCAAACCGCCGACATTCAGCCTTCTGCCTCCAAATCAAAACCGATTGCCTGCCAAATCGGCTCGTTCATTTTAATATCCGCGCCACTGCGCCATTCCTCATATAACTTTTTAAATTCTTCTTCCTGACGAAGTGCAATCAGTTCTTCTTTCTTTGCAATCGTGGCATCTTCGTCGTACTCCGACACACAATAAAATACATAATATCCGTCATCCGTACGAATCTGCATAGCTTCCCCCGCTGTCAAATGATAGGCTGCCGAAAACTCCTCCGGCAAATCACCTTCGCCCACCATCATATCCAGATACTGCTTATCCTCCGTATTGGCAAAAGCAAGAGAATAAAAGTCATTCGTTTCCTGCGCCTCCGCATATAAAGAATCAAACCGGTCCAAAGTAGCAATCAACTCCTGCACCGTCAAAGAGGAACGATTTCCCAGTTCATCCTCGTGATAATTCTTTAACATCAGACTCTGTATATGTTTCTGTGCCGCTTCCGCATTGGAAATATCCGTATCCACATTTAGCGTCACACTATCGTATACCTTTTGCGCCAGGGCGGTATCCGCATATACCCGTTCCACATCTTTACGGGCAATTCCGTACAGCGCAAGAGTCTCATACTCCGCTTTTCCCATATATTCTTCCGTACGTTCCGCCACCCGGTTCTTCTCTTCGCTGTCCAGTTCGATACCGAGACGATCCGCCTGGGCACAGACAATTTTTACATAAACAATCTGTTCCAACGTCTGATTCTTTACCCATTGTCCCAGCGTTGTTCCGTCTTCATTCAATATATACTGCCAGATTTCGCCGCTGTAAGCATTCTCGTACTCCTGCTTTGCAGCCTGCAAATAAAGCATCGCTTCCCGATACCCCACTTCCGCACCGTCGATGGTCACCACCGCGGCATCCATATATTCCGACCTATCTATCTGCCCGGTCGGTTTTCCGTCCGTCCCCGGCTTTTTATTACATCCGGCAAAGGTTGCTGTCAACAGACAGGCAATCAAAACGCCGGTTACCAGTTTCTTCTTCATTCCCAAACTCCTTCCTTTTTACCTGTCGTTTCCGCGCCCTGACATCAGGTCAGCTCTTCCTTCATTGCCTGTAAAAGTTCTTTTAACTCCTTAAGCACCGCTTTCACATCCGGCCGCAGATTTGTTTTCCCCCGGAGTGCCGCAAGTTCATAGGAAAACTCCGGTGCCCCTCCTGTGGTAAATTTAAATCGCCCGTTAAACTTCTTTATCAATTCCGGAATCCGCTGAACAATTAAATTTGCCTTCGGATACAATACTAACCGTACCTTTGCCCCGTGCCAGACAAGCTGGGTCACATACACCTCGTGGGCCAGGCTCCGAAGTATCGCAATCTCCAATAACCGGTTCACACTCTGCGGAATGTCTCCGAACCGGTCAATAAGTTCATCCTGCAGCTCCGAAAGCTCTTCTTCGGACTGTAACAGCGCGATTCGTTTATACATATCCAACTTTTGCACTTCATTCCGGATATAGCTTTCCGGAATGTACGCATCCGCCTCCAAATCCACCGTAGTTTCAAACTCTTCTCCCGTAGCGGTGTCACCCTTCAACTCTTTTACGGCATCGTTTAAAAGCTTACAGTACAGGTCGTACCCTACCGCCTCCATGTGTCCGCTCTGTTCCGCACCCAACAGATTTCCGGCTCCGCGGATTTCAAGGTCTCGCATGGCGATTTTAAATCCGGAGCCCAGCTCCGTAAACTCCTTAATGGCCTGCAACCTCTTTTCCGCAATCTCTTTTAACATTTTATCGCGCTTATACATCAAAAATGCATACGCCGTACGATTTGTTCTTCCGACGCGCCCCCGGAGCTGATACAACTGGGACAATCCCAACCGGTCCGCATCCGCAATTATCATGGTGTTTACATTGGAAATATCCAGTCCGGTTTCTATAATTGTAGTGGACACCAACACATCAATGTCTCCGTTTATAAATTCGTACATGATTTTTTCCAGGGTACGCTCGCTCATCTGTCCGTGGGCATAAGCCACATTGGCCTCCGGAAGCATCTTCTGAAGCCCCGCCGCCACTTCATCGATTCCGTGTACTCTGTTATAAACATAATACACCTGTCCGCCTCTTGCCAGCTCTCTGCAAATCGCTTCCCGCACCATCTCATCGTTCTGCTCCAACACAAAGGTCTGAATCGGCAGACGATCCACCGGCGGCTCCTCCAGAATACTCATATCCCGGATTCCGATCAAACTCATATGCAGGGTTCGGGGAATCGGTGTCGCCGTCAGCGTAAGTACATCCACATCACCCTTTAACCGCTTGATTTTCTCTTTATGAGCCACACCGAACCGTTGCTCCTCATCTACAATGAGAAGGCCGAGATTCTTCGGCTCAATATCCTTTGACAATACCCTGTGGGTACCGATCACAATGTCCACAGAACCCTTCTTAAAGCCTTCAATCACCGCTTTTTGCTGAGCCGGTGTCCGGAAACGAGACATCAGTTCAATTCGCACCGGATAATTCATCATACGCTGGGTAAACGTATTGTAATGCTGCTGGGCCAAAATGGTCGTCGGCACCAGTACCACCACCTGTTTGCCGTTGGATACCGCCTTAAAGGCCGCACGAAGCGCCACCTCAGTCTTCCCGTAGCCCACGTCGCCGCAAAGCAGGCGGTCCATAATCCGGGTGCTCTCCATGTCCTTTTTAATCTCTTCGATGGCCCGGAGCTGATCGTCCGTTTCCTCGTACGGAAACAAATCCTCCATTTCCTTCTGCCACACCGTATCCTCATCACAGGCAAACCCTTTTTTGGCACTGCGTAAGGCATACAACTCCACCAAATCCTTTGCCAGGTCCTTTACCGCACCTTTTACTCTGGACTTCGTATTCTTCCACTCTACGGAATTCAGCTTGTTTAATTTCGGCTTCTTTGCCGCATCCGCCGCCGCATATTTCTGTATTACATCAAGACCGGTGGCCGGCACATAAAGATTGCCGCCGTCTCCGTACTCAATCTTTACATAATCCTTAATCACCCGGTCCACTTCTATCTTTTCGATGCCCCGGTAAATACCGAGACCGTGGTTTTCATGTACCACATAATCTCCGAAGGACAAGTCGGAAAGACTTCCGATGTGCTGTCCGTCGTAGGTTTTACGCTTCTTTTTCTTCTTGTGCTCTGTTCCGAAAATATCGCTTTCGGAAATCAGGGCCCACTTAATCATCGGATACTCAAATCCCCGGTGCACACTGCCGCTGCTCACCAGAATCTCTCCCGGCTGCACCACACGGTCCGGGTCGTCGGAATAAAACGCGGTCAGCTCCCGTTCCCGCAATTCTCCCGCCAGGCGTTCCGCCCGCAATCTTGAGGCGCAAAGCAATACCACACGGTATCCGCTCTTTTTCCAGGCTGCCAAATCCTTCACCAGAAGTTCAAAATTGTTGTTATAGCCCGCCACGGAGCGCACCGTCAAATCAAACCTTGCCACCGGAGACAAATACGACAGTTTCTGCTCCAGTGCAGACAACAGCACCGTATTTTTCCGCCCCAGATTGCCCAGCAACATTTTATAATCAAACACCAAATCCGCCTGTCCCGGCAAAATGTAGCCCTTTTCCAGACGTCCGGTCATGCTTTGGGAAAACTCTTCCGCCACCGCATCACCTTTTTCGGCCAGTCTGGCCGGCTCATCCAGAAACACGATTGTTTCTTCCCCGAAATAATCAAAAAAAGACACAGTATCTTCATAAAAATACCGAATGCAGTGGTCCGCCCCCGCCAAACCTCCCATATAGGAGATTCGTTCGCACAGTTCCTCCGTCTCCCTGCGGAGTCTGGCGCCCTCTTCCGTCTTCATTTCCTTCCGGAAGACTTCTACCTGTTTGGCCGCTTCTGCCCGAAGCTTTTCGATCCCTGCCCGCTTTCTCTCTTCCGACAAAATCAGTTCCGTGGCCGGATAAATACAAACCTCTTCCACCCGGTCGATAGAGCGCTGGTTTGTCACATCAAAATAACGGATGGAATCAATTTCATCTCCAAAAAACTCTATACGAAACGGCGTCTCCTCCGTCAAAGAGAACACATCCAAAATACCGCCTCTTACCGCAAACTCACCCGGGTGTTCCACCTGTCCCTGACGCTCATAACCCAGTGCGGACAACTTTGCGGTCAGCTCTGTCAAATCCGCTTCTTCCGTTTCCGCAAGGGTAATACAATTTTCCTTCATATAGGAAAGCGGAAGCACGGGATCGATTCCGCCGTCAACGGTAGTTACAATCGTCACCGGACGTTCCTCCGCCAACTTCTTTATCACACGCATTCGTTCCCGCACCAAGGTATTTCCGTGGATATCCGCATTGAAAAAGATAACATCCTTTGCCGGATAATACACCACTTCCGGGTCATACAGGCGATAATCCTCGCAAATTTCCTTCGCCTTTAAATCATTGTAGGTCACAATGAGACGCACTCGGTAACTTTCGCCCAATGTATGCACAAAATGGCATTTCTGGGAATCAATACATCCTGTTACGGCAACAGGAGATTTCTTCCGCAGCAATGCCTCGGTACATTCTTCATATTCTCTTAACGCCTTTAACGGTTCGGTATAAGTACGCATACTCCTCCTTACAGGCAGTTACACCTGTTCATGGCTGTTTCGATTCCTTCATTCATAATCAGTCCGCAGGCTTTTGCGGCGTTTCCCACCGCTTCTCTCATTAACGGAAGCTCGTCGGTCTTAAAACGGCCCAGCACATAGTCCGCCAAATCCCAGCCGGACGGTTTTTCTCCGATGCCGATACGGACCCTTGCAAACTCCTCCGTACCGAGTCTCGCAATAATGCTCTTCATTCCGTTGTGGCCGCCTGCACTTCCTTTCGCTCTCACCCGGAGTTTGCCCACCGGTAAAGAAATATCGTCGTAGATTACTATAATATGCGCCGGGTCGATTTTATAGAAATCCGCTGCCTCTTTAATGCAGTCCCCGCTCAGATTCATATAAGTCAGCGGCTGTACCAGAAGCACCTTCTGTCCTTCAATGACACCTTTTCCGCAAAGTCCTTTATGCTTTTTAATATCCAAAGAAATACGATAGTCGTCGCAAAGTCTCGTAATCGTATCATAGCCGATATTATGTCTCGTCCCGGCATACTCCCTGGTAGGATTGCCCAGTCCCGCAATTAAATACATGGTTTTGTTCCTTTCATTCCGGCGGGTCGTTGCGACACCCGTCACACCTCCCGCTACCGTATTAATTATAACTGCTGTGGTACACCTTTCCGTTTTCCAGCTCCACATTTTTGTAATGGAACAGTTCCCGTACGGTAACAACCTGATAACCCCTCGCAATCAGTTCCGGAAGAAGCTTTTCCACCGCATCCACCGTAAACCAGTGAATGTCATGCATCAAAACAATCTTTCCGTCACCGGCTTCGGCAAGCACATGGTCCACCACCTTCTCCGTATCACGGAAATTCCAATCTCCGCTGTCCAGATTCCAGGAAATCAACGGCGCATAAGAATATTCCTTCACCAAATCGTTGTAACTGCCGTACGGCGGGCGCACAAATACCGGATACTCCCCAGTCAGCGCATATATATTCTCTCTGGCCTTTACAATTTCCTCCGTAAGAGCTTCCTTCGTCAAAGTAGCCAGATTCTTATGGGAATAGGTGTGGCTGGCAATTTCCTGTCCGGCATCCGCCACCATCTTTACCGTCTTCTTATTTGACTCCGTAAAGTGGGAACGGTCACCCAGAATAAAGAAGGTACTCTTTGCGTCATACTGCGCCAAAATTTCCAACAATCTCGGGGTCTGCTGATAATGCGGACCGTCATCAAAGGTCAGCGCAATCATCGGCTTGTCCGGATCAAGATCTCTTATGCCTTCCGCAACGACGGTACCGTTTTCCGTTACGGTCATATAAGTATGCACCGCAATATACGGAATCAATACCGACTGTCGTTTTCCCTCGGTTTCATAATAAAATGTTACGCCGTCCGCCGTCAGCAAATACTCCGGAAACTCCTGCCGGGTGCCCGAAAACGGACCCTCCGGTTTCGGAAACGACTCCTCCGCCCCCTCACCTTCCGCCGGTTCCGCAAACTCCGTATCCTCTGCCAGCAACAAATTCACCTGCTGCGCAACATACTGATAAGCCCGGTCCGTAAACAATGTGGCTCCGTCTACCCCCTCGCCTTTCTTCTTATTATAAATCCACTGCTCCGTATCGGTCTCTTTTCCTCCTTCGGTTTCTGTTTCTATATAAAACAGCACGGAATAAAGCCCTGCGTTTTCTCCGTCTTCATAATCAATCAAAAGAGTACGGTTCGCACCGTTCTCTCCCGCCGGTTGCGATATCCTCTCTTCCAGCAGACCGTACGCCACGTCCCGAACTTTTTCCGACTCTGCGGCATCCTCCCGAACCGGATACCGAAGTCCGTACGACACTCCGTTCTTATATCCGTAGTCCTCTGCCGTCTCTCCCATATGGGTATATTCCGTCACAAACTCAGCCTTTGGCACCGGGGTCGGGCTCGCCGATTTTGTCACTTCTCCGTTCGGCTCCTCCGGCCGTTTTACTCCCTCCGTAATATCGGCGAAAGCTCCTACACTCCCCTGCTCATCCGGCTTCTTATCCTTTAATCCCATCGCCCAATCTATCACAAAAAAAGCCAACACCAAACCCAGAACGCACCAGGAACACAGCAACACTCTGACCAATGTCGACATCTTCTTTTTCTTCCGTTTCATACAAAACTCCCTCCTTTGTTTTCCGCCCTGTTACCTCTTTTAGCTTACCCCAAAACCGGCAAACTTGCAAGTCCCATTTTTTGTCTTCTGCCGTCGCTTTCCGTGCGCCGCTTCAACCTTTCTTAACTAAAGTTACCTCTTCCCTATATCTCACAGTTCAAAACACCGGTAACAAAACTTCCCCTCATGCAAGGATTACGCAGCAGCTTCGGGTGTGGCGGGCTCTTTCGCAATTTTCGTTGATGCAGAAAAAGGCCGGTTTCTTATATTCTTCTTACCCCGCTTTCCGAAGAAGCCGTCCCTGTTTACAGTCCTTCTTTGAACTTTACGCAGGATAGTAGACTTTCTTATTACTTCGTTTGTCTGTCAGCAACCCTCGGACACGGATGTCCGAGGGAGACGACATGCGACAGGACGTCGCATCGAGTCGTTTGCGTCACATTTGCATATACAATCCCGAAGTAATTAGAAAGACTCTATCCGGAGTACGAGAAAAGAAGAACTGTAAACAGGGACGGCTTCATTCATAAACCCGACAAGAAGAACATAAGAAACCTGCCATATACAACAAAAAAAGAGCGGGACTGCCGTGCAGTCCCGCCAAATGTTTAACCCATGGTATATCGGTCGTCTTTTTGTACAACAATCTTTACCTTTCCATCCTCACCCACATATCTGGAGTTCGGTCGGATTGTATCACGACTTTCTATGATACAGTTCTCAAGGTAGGTATTGTCTCCGATGTGTACATCGTTCAAAATAACACAATTCTTAATGGTACAATTGTTACCTACAAAAATCTTCTTAAACAATACGGAGTTCTCTACCACACCGTTGATGATACATCCGCTGGATACAAGGCTGTTCTTCACCACAGCCCCCGGATTGTATTTTGCCGGCGGCAAATCGTCAATCTTGGAGTACACATCCGGATATTCCTTATAGAAGTAGTTGCGGATGTTTTTGTTCAAGAAGTCCATATTCGTACGGTAGTAAGAATCCACGGAAGCGATGTTGCTCCAGTAAGTATTCATCTTGTACGTATAAATCTGCTTCGCATCCTTGTAACGAATCAGGATATCCTTTACAAAATCGAAACGTTCTTCCTTTGCAGCCTCTTCCATCAGTTCAATCAACTGACGACGACGAATTACATAAATACCGGCAGAAACCGTACTGCCTGCCGGAGCCAGCGGCTTCTCATGAAGGTCTGTCAAACGACCGTCACCGTCGGTCTCCACAATACCGAAACGATCCAGCTCATCTTCTTTTTGGATTTCCGTGGTTACCACGGTAATATCCGCTTTCTTTTCAATATGGTGCTCCAGTACCTTATTATAGTCCAGCTTATACACGCAGTCACCGGATGCAATTACCACATACGGCTCATGGCTATTCCGAAGGAAGGTCAGGTTCTGAGCGATGGCGTCCGCCGTGCCGCGATACCAGAAACCGTTGTCATTCGTAATTGTCGGCGGAAATACAAACAAACCGCCCTGCTTACGTCCGAAATCCCACCACTTGGAAGAGCTTAAGTGCTCGTTTAAGGAGCGGGAATTGTACTGGGTCAGCACCGCTACCTTCTGTACATGGGAATTGGACATATTACTAAGCGCGAAGTCAATTGCACGATAGCTTCCCGCAACCGGCATAGCCGCAATTGCACGTTTATTGGACAATTCCTGCATTCTGCTGGAATTTCCGCCTGCCAGAATAATACCTAATGCTCTCATACACGGTCACCTGCCTTAATAATATTTTCACCGCTAGGAAGGATACCTCTCGGATAATCATCTGTCGTAGTTCCTCCGGAAATCGCAGTGTTCTTTCCGATTTTCACTCTGTCAGGTACGATGGAGTTCTCGCCGATGGTCACCATACCGTTGTTGTAGATATCCGGTTTCCAGGAGTTCGGCACCTCGTCGAATACACCAAGCTCACAGCTTTCACCGATATAGCAGTTCTCGGCAATGATTGCCTTATTTACAATTGTATTATCTCCGATTACGGTTCCCTTCATTATAATGGAATCCCGAACCACACAATTTTCACCGATTACGACACCCGGTCCGATAACGGAATTATAAACCTTACCGTAAATCTCCGCACCTTCACCGATAATCGCACGCTCGATTACGCTGTCCTCGGAAATATACTGCGGCGGAATCACTTCGGACTTCGTATAAATCTTCCAGAATTCTTCGTATAAATTAAACTCCGGAATCAAATCGATAAGCTCCATATTGGACTCCCAGTAGGACTGCAGGGTTCCTACATCCTTCCAGTATCCGTTATACTCGTATGCATAGATGCTGCCTCTCTCGTGACAATACGGAATTACATGCTTACCGAAGTCACATCCCTTCTGGTCGGAAAGCTCGATAAGTGCTTCCTTTAATACTTTCCAAGTAAAGATGTAAATACCCATAGAAGCCAGGTTACTGCGCGGCTTCGCCGGCTTCTCCTCGAATTCGAGAATTCGCTTCTCCGCATCGGTAATAGCAACACCGAAACGGCTCGCCTCCTCAATCGGCACCGGAATGGTCGCCAGGGTCACATCTGCTTTCTTTTCCTTATGAAAATCCAGCATTGCCTCGTAATCCATTTTGTAAATATGGTCACCGCCCAGAATCAATACATACTCCGGATTATAGTATTCCATGTACTTCAGGTTCTGGTAAATCGCATTTGCCGTACCGGTATACCACTCACTGTTTTTGCTCTTCTCGTACGGAGGAAGAATGGAAACACCGCCCACATTACGGTCCAAATCCCACGGAATACCGATTCCGATGTGCGTATTTAATCGAAGCGGCTGATACTGGGTAAGAACCCCGACCGTATCTACACCCGAATTGATACAATTACTGAGCGGGAAATCGATGATACGATATTTACCGCCGAATGCAACTGCCGGCTTTGCAATGGACGAGGTCAGTACCCCCAAACGGGACCCTTGTCCTCCTGCCAAAAGCATCGCGATCATTTCTTTTTTAATCACGTCAATCACCTCTTGTTTCTTATAATAGTTTTCCCTACATATAGTAATAAATCTGCGTATGGACGCATATATTTATAGTAGTTATAGTATAACACATTTTCAGCCGAAAGTACACGGTTTTTTCTACAAATTCCACAAAAAAATCGTTTTTTTCCACATTTTCCTTGTGAAATATTTTTTTACCAATCAGTTTCCACCTATTCCCGTTCCTCTTCTGCGTATTTGCCGTCCGGTTTTTAAACATTCCGTCATCTCCGCACTTGCACATAATTCAAAATATGCTATACTATTTAGTATCTTAAACGGTTTATATTCCCTTTGAAAGGAGTTTTCTCATGTTTCGGATTACATTCTCCGATCCTGTATCGGTTCATTTTATCGGCATCGGCGGCATCAGTATGAGCGCCCTGGCCGAACTTTTACATTCACAGGGCTTTCGTGTCAGCGGCTCGGATTTAAAACCCTCCCCCCTTACAGAGCACTTAGAAAGTCTCGGAATTAATGTTTCCTATCCACAGCAGGCTTCCAACATTCCGGAAGACTGCTCCGTAGTCATTTATACCGCCGCGGTTCACTCCGACAACCCGGAAATGGTTCGTGCAACAGAACTGGGGCTCCCGATTTTGGAACGTAAAGATTTGCTCGGACAAATCATGAAACAATACCGTCACGCAGCGGGCATCGCCGGCTCTCACGGCAAAACCTCCACCACCTCCATGCTTTCCCTTATGCTTATGGAAGGCCAACTGGACCCGACGATTCTTGTAGGAGGCGTGTTGGACGGCATCGGCGGCAATCTCCGCATGGGCTCGGACAATTATCTTGTGGCAGAAGCCTGCGAATACTGCAACAGCTTTTTAAGTTTTTTCCCTACGGATGCAATTATACTTAATATAGAAGCGGAACATTTGGATTTCTTCAAAGACCTGGAGGACATCCGTCATTCCTTCCGTCTGTACTCCGAACTTCTTCCGGATTCCGGCTCTCTGGTAATTAACGGAGACATCGAAAATCTTCCGGAATTAACCGACGGACTGGCTGCAAACGTAATTACTTACGGTCTTTGCGACACCGTGGCAGATTGTGCCTCCTACGATTACGCCGCAACGAATTGTTCCTTTGACAAAAACGGCTTCGGCAACTACGACCTGTATGCGCGGGACAAATTCCTGGGACGTCTTTCCCTGCGGGTGATCGGCAAACACAACATTTCCAACTCTGTTGCCGCCGCCGCACTGGCCTTTTCCTACGGTGTTTCCTTCGATGCCGTAGCTTCCGCATTACAGAAATACACCGGCACGCACCGCCGGTTCGAATACAAGGGATGTGTAAACGGGGTTCGTATTTATGACGACTATGCTCACCATCCGTCGGAGATTTCCGCCACCTTAAGTGCCGCCCGCGCCTGCATAACCGGCGGACAAAAGCTTTGGTGCGTGTTCCAGCCGCATACCTTCTCCCGTACAAAAGCGTTTCTTGCGGAATTCGGCGAGTCTCTTTCCCTTGCGGACACCGTGGTTCTGGCAGATATTTACAGCGCTTCCCGCGAAAAAGACCCGGGAGATATCTCCTCTGCCGACATCGCCGCGCTTATAAAAGAAAAAGGTAAAGAAGTTTACCATTTCCACTCTTTTGACGAGATTGAAAAATTTATTTCGGCGAACTGCAAACCGGATGATTTGTTGATAACTATGGGAGCCGGCGACATAGTAAGTGTTGCGGAATCCCTGGTTTCAGTCTGATTATCCACGTTATCCACAGCCTTATCAACATTTTTTGTCTGATTCGGTTGTGGATTTCTTTTTTCCCCATTCATTTTTCTACATAATTAGACCTACAAATGTAGAACCTTGTTTTTAAAGCATTTTACCCTTTTTTATTTTTTCCCTCCTGCAACTCGACCACATTTTTCCACATTATCCACACTATCCACAAACCTTTTCGACAGGTTTGGAGCAAATTGCATTTTAAATATTTTGTGGTATACTCGTGGTAACGATTTGGTCCGGTAACGGATACGAAGGAGGAACACTTATGGACGGAATTTCGGTATATTCAGAAGACACAAGAACCACCCTGGTTCCGAACGAATTTATCGATTACTATATGCCGCGCGCCAACGGTGCGTTTGTAAAAGTTTATCTGTATTTACTTCGCTGTTTAACCGCTCCCGAAGCCGGGTTCGGCATCAGTGTAATTGCGGATGCCTTGGAAGAAACCGAAAAAGATATTCTCCGTGCGCTCCGCTATTGGGAAAAGGAACATGTGCTTTCCCTTACCTGGGGAGAAGAAAACGAAATCCGCGGAATCAAGCTGCACCGTCTGACAAAGCCGGGCTCTCCGATGATTTCCGCTCCTTTTGTTACCGCTCCGGCCTCTTTTACCACACCGGTTGCTCCGGCTCCGGCAATTTCGGACAAGCTTCCGGACTATACCCCGGCCCAACTGGATGCGTTTGCCAATCGCGAAGACACCAACTGGCTTTTGCATGCTGCCGAGAGTTATTTGGAGCGGATGTTAAAGCCTGCGGATGTACAGCTGTTGTTCTTTTTACATGACGAGCTGCAGTTTTCCAACGAATTGATTTTGCACCTTTACGAATACTGCGTTTCCCGTGGCAAAAAAGCTCCTTCTTACATACAGAAGGTCGCTCTGTCCTGGCATGCGGAAGGTATCGACACCGTAGAAAAAGCCGAGGAGCGTTCCCTTCAGTTCGACTCCTGCTTTACCGCCGTAAATCGCGCCTTTGCTTTGAACCGTGCTCCGGGCCTCTCGGAACGCCGCTTCTTAAATCGTTGGAGTGCTTTCGGCTTTTCCTCCGATTTAATCGAGGAAGCATGCAGCCGGGCCCTTTTATCCACTTCCCACCCGGACTTTAAATATGCGGATAAAATTCTGGAACGCTGGCATGAAAACAATGTACATACCATGTCCGACGTCAAGAAACTGGACGATGCCCATAATGCACGTTCTGCCGGAAAACAGGCCACCGGGACCTCCCAAACCTCTCCGAACCGGTTCAATTCTTTCCCTCAGCGGGATTATTCCGGAAAAGATTTGAGCGATTTGGAACAGGCGCTGTTAACAACACCGACATCCAAATAAACCGGATTCCCGGATAAGGAGACTTTCATGAATCAGGAAGATTACCATTACAGCCGCCTGCTTCGCGGCTATGAAGAAACAAGACTGACCCACTTACGGGAACAAAAAACGCGCCGTGAGCGCGTTTATAAAGAGCTTCCGGAATTTGACATTCTGGATCGGCAAATTGCCGAAGCTTCCGTTTCTGCCGCCCGCGCCGCTCTGGACGGCGATACTTCCGCGTTGGACCGACTGGCGGAGGACAACCGACTTCGTTCCGAAAAAAAGCAGCTCCTCTTACAGTCTGCCGGTTATCCTGCCGACTATCTGGAGCTTTCTTATACCTGTCCCGACTGCAAAGACACCGGTTTTATCGGCCGTGAAAAATGTCACTGCTTCAAACAGGCTCTTACATTTGCGCTTTCCGAGGCCTCTACTTTACCTCATCTTTTGGACAAAGAAAACTTTGACACCTTTTCTTTCTCCTATTACGACGACATTACCGCGGATTCCAAACTTCGTCTGACTCCCCGGGAGAACATGCGAAAAATCGTCACCGATGCCAAGCAATTTGTAGATAACTTTGATTCTGCGGGACGCAGTATTTTAATTTACGGCAATACCGGGGTCGGCAAGACTTTCCTTACCAACTGCATTGCCAAGGCGTTGTTGGATACCGCCCACCATGTGGTCTATCTGACCTCTCATGCCTTGTTTGAGAACTTCGAGGCCCATCGCTTCGACCATGACGAACAGCCTGAGAGTCACTCCTTGTATCAGTATATTTTTCACTGTGACCTTCTGATTATCGACGATTTGGGTACCGAGCTGTCCAACAGCTTTACAAATTCCATGCTCTATACCTGCATCAACGAACGTCAGCTTCACAGAAAGTCCACCGTTATCTCTACCAATCTCTCTTTAGAGCAATTACGGGACCGTTACAGTGAACGTATTTTTTCCCGCATCACCGGAAACTATACCCTTTGGAAACTCATCGGAAAGGATATCCGCGTTTTGAAGCGCATGGAGGGTTCCTTCTCTTAGGTTATTGTACTTTTCGATTATTTTTATGCCATTCCTTGACAAAGTGAATCCGGCATAGTATGATATAAAACGCTAAAAGCCTTATTTTTACACAATAACGGAGGAAAAGATTATGCCACTTAATGAAGATTATGTTGCAGCTCTGCCGGTTGGCAAACTCGGTGTCATTGCACTGGAAAGTTGCAAACAGATGGGCCAGAGAATTGATCAGTATCTTGTTGACTGGAGAAACAAACGGGTTCATGAGGTACATACTCCTACCGTTTTACTGGACGGTTACCGCAGAGATTCTTATCTCGTGGATACCAAATGCGCACGTTTCGGTTCCGGCGAAGCCAAAGGCATCATCCGTCAGACCGTTCGCGGCGACGATCTTTATATTTTAGTGGACGTTACCAACTACAGCCTGACCTATTCCGTTTGCGGCCAGTTAAGCCACATGTCCCCGGATGATCACTTCCAGGATTTAAAGCGTGTGATTGCCGCTGCCGGAGGAAAGGCACACCGTATCACGGTTATTATGCCGTTCTTGTACGAAAGCCGTCAGGACAAGCGTAGTTCCAGAGAGTCCTTAGACTGTGCTGTAGCACTTCAGGAGCTTTGCAACATGGGCGTAGAAAGCATCATTACCTTCGATGCCCACAATCCGAGCGTGCAGAATGCCATTCCGTTAAAGACTTTCGAATCCGTACCGCCGACCTATCAGTTCATAAAAGCTCTTCTTCGTTCCGCTCCGGACATTTCCATGGACCCGGCGCACCTGATGGTAATCAGCCCGGACGAAGGCGCTATGGGACGTGCGGTTTATCTTGCAAACTCTTTAGGCGTAGATGTAGGTATGTTCTACAAGCGCCGTGACTATACCACCATCGTGGACGGCCGCAACCCGATTGTTGCTCACGAGTTCTTAGGTGCAAACGTAGAGGGAAAAGACGTTATCATCATCGATGACATGATTTCCTCCGGTGACAGTATGATTCACACCGCAAAGGAATTAAAGGAGCGTAAGGCAAACCGTGTCTTCATCTGCTCCACCTTCGGTTTGTTCACCAACGGCCTTGCAAAATTCGACGAAGCTTACGATAACGGCTGGATCACCAAAGTAATCACTACCAACCTGATTTACCAGACGGATGAATTACTTTCCAGACCGTACTATGAGACTGCGGATATGTCTAAGTACCTCGCCCTCTTAATCGATGCTTTGAACCACGACGGTTCCATCAGCGAGTACTTAAATCCGTACAATCGTATTCAGAAATTGTTACAAAAATACGGAAAGCGCTAAACATTACGGGGCCTCGCAGAAATTCTGCGAAGCCCCGCTCTTATATTTTCTTATTTACTCATAAAAATCATCATACCCGGACGACGCATCGTCTCCCATCTGGGCATCCCACCAGTCATCATCGTATTCAATCCACCCCGTAGACGGCGTGGGCTCCGGAGTAGGTGTCGGCGTTCCGGTCGGCAGCCACAGTCCTGCCGTCGGGCGGCCGGTTACATTTGTCCCGTTTCCTGCTTCCCCGGACGCTCCTTGTCCATTGCCCCCACTCTCCGGCACTTCCGTAAGCGTGGAACCGTTTCCCTCCGGTACCGGAGTCGGTGAAAACACAGGCGTCCCGTCCGGATTCCACACCTCTGCATCCGTTTCCTGTTTAAACACATCATCCACTATCTCTACCGGACGGTCGTCCTCGTACAATGTAAAGTCTCTCGCCGGAAGCCCTTCGTGAAGTTTGTCCATAAAAGTCTGCCAAATATATCCCGGGTAAGTATTTCCTGCCAGATTATCCAACGCCTTCGGCATATCGTAACCGACCCACACCGCCGTGGTATAATACGGCGTATAGCCCACAAACCAACCATCCTTAATATCATTGGTCGTACCGGTTTTTCCTGCAGAAACGGAGTTTTTCAACCGGAGCTTTACACCGGTTCCGTTGGTCATAACGCCCTGTAAAATGTCCGTCATCATACGAACCGCATTTTCCTCGTAAATCCGGGTAGTCTCCCGGTCTTTTCCCACAATCTCCGTGCCGTCTGCGGTTGTAATTTTCACAATACAAGTCGGATTCCGATACAGTCCGTCATTTGCCAGAGTACAATAGGCTCCCGCCATCTCAAGGGTACACACCCCGTAGGTCAGTCCTCCCAGAGACGCCGCCGGCACATAATCGGACGGTACAATATTCCGAAATTGCATATCCGTAATATAGGAAAGTCCCACCTCCGGTGTCAATTCCTCAAACAACTTCCATGCCACCGTATTTTTCGATACCTCTACCGCACGGCGAAGCGTAATCTCTCCCGAATATACATCATTGGCATTCCGCGGTCCTCCGGCAAACTTTTCGTCCACCACCTTCGTATCCGGAAAATACCCCCGTTCCAACCACGGTGTATACACTACCAAGGGTTTGATAGAACTTCCCGGCTGCCGGAAACTTTGGTAGGCCCGGTTCAACGAGTAACCATATTCATTTTCTCCCCGGCCTCCCACAATGGCCACGACGCGACCGGTCTCGTTCTCCACGCAGGTTGCCGCTCCTTGTAATGTATAAATCCCTGTTTCCGTTTTTTCATCAAACTCTGCCAGCTGATTTTGCACCGTTTCCAAAAGCAACGCCTGCTTATCCAAATCAATGGAAGTATACACCCGGTATCCGCCGATATACAGCTGTTTCTGCCAATAGGCATAACTTTCCTCGTAATATTCCAAATAAATGTCCTTTGCCGCATCGTCCGCAAAATAATAACAAAAAGGGAACCCATTCTCTTCCATCAGTGCCCGGGTAGCGCAAAAAATTGCAAAAGTCTCCACATAATCGTTATACGGTTCTTCCTGCGGACACAAAACAATCTCTTCCCGACATGCCGCCAGATACTCTTCCCTGCTGAGTTTTCCGTCATCCACCATTTGCTTCATAACGGAATCCCGCCGTGCTAACGTATCCTCAAAATTCCGATACGGATCGTACAAGGTCGGATTGTTCGGAATCGCACACAAAAACATCAGCTCGGAAAGAGACAACTCCGCCACTCCTTTGGAAAAGTATCCGTGAGCCGCCGCCTGAATTCCGTAATAGCCGTTGGCAAAATAAATATTATTTAAATAATACTCCAGAATCTGCGTCTTACTGTATCTCTTCTCCAGCTCCGCTGCCAAGAAAATCTCCGTAATCTTTCTTTCATAGGTTTGTTCGTTGGTGAGATATATGTTTCTGACCAACTGCTGGGTGATGGTACTTCCTCCCTGATAAATAGTTCCCTTATGCTTAATCAAACTGTACGCCGCACGAAGGTTTGCCATGTAGTCTACTCCCTCATGGGAAAAGAATTTTTTATCCTCCGTTACAATCATGGCGGTTACCACCGATTCCGGAATATCCTCATAAGGAAGATAGTACACCTCTTTCCCCGATTGCAGTGTCTTGATTACCGTACCGTCAGTGGCATAAATGATACTGGTCTGAGAACGTTTGAAATCCTCCTCCGAGGCATCCCGCATAATCGTCTTCGCTTTATTGTAATAGGACATAATGGTTCTTCCGTACTTTGCATAAAAATAGAGTGCCACCGAAGAAAATGCTAAAAGAAAAAACAAAAACAAGAAACCCAGCACCCGTAGTCCGCGTCTCTTTCTTTTCTTTTTGCTTTTCCCCTGTTTCTTTGGGACAGACTCTTTTTCCATACACGCCCTTCTTTCCCTCTGCCTCGCCGTTCAAAGCCTCTATCATAATATCGGCAATTCTGCCGAGTATAATAGTCGGCTTTTGATTAATATTCCTTATCTTTTTTTGCAAAGGGCAAGCCTCGTAAAAACTTCGTTTTTCCTCGGTCGCTTCGCTCCGAAAATACATGAAAGAATCTCTGTTCAAACAAGTTTGACCGTGCTTCTTTGATGCATTTCGCTCCGCCCTTTGCGTATATTATACCACATTTTAAATTATCTTGCATTTTCTTTCTGTTTCTTGTATACTCCTATTGTCAGTTCGAAATCCTCCTGACATAAAACAAAACTAAGGAGCCATTATTATGAAAAAAGAAACTCAAAGCGCACGTTCCGTTCGCCATCTCACCACCGCTGCAATCATTGCGGCACTCTATGTTATTTTTACACTTATTTCTTCCATGCTCGGCATCGCCTCGGGCGTTATCCAGATCCGGCTTTCCGAAGCATTAACCGTTCTCCCCTACTTTACTCCGGCCGCCGTTCCCGGCGTAACCATAGGCTGTCTTCTCGCCAACATATTAACAGGGGCTCCGCTACCTGACGTCATCTTCGGCACACTGGCCACTTTGCTCGGTGCCCTCGGCGCCTCACTCTTAAGAAAGCATAGGTATTTGATTGCCATACCTACCATACTTTCCAATATGATTATTATCCCGTTGGTTCTGCAATATGCCTACGGCGTCCCGGATTCCTTTTTGTTTTTGATGTTAACCGTAGGTGCCGGTGAAGTCATCAGTGCCGGAATTCTCGGCGGCCTGTTATTGTGTGTGTTAAAGAAACATAAGATATTCAGGTAGTTTACGTTTCTTTATACTTTGTAACACCTAAAAAGCCCCCTCAGAGGGGGCTTTTTAGTTTTAATCTAAAACATCAATTAGTTCCATGCACGACTATTTCAAATCAAACTCAATATCGTGAACAGTTATATTGATTGTAGTATCTTTTGCGGACATAAAATCAATTCTGGAAATCGATTGATCCACCGTGTAAGACTTTGTTGCTTTTGTCATACCACTCACATTATCATTAAGGAAATCTCCGCCATAACCGCTAAGGTCATTGAGTACCGTTGACCCATCGGCAGCCATCACCTTAATACATATCTGTGCATCACTGCTCACCTCAATATTAACAGATGCCACGTTGTCTTTCACTTCTTCCGGCACCGTATAATATGCCGTCTTATACTCTCCGGTAATAACCGCCTCATTACCATCAATTACCACTGCCGGGTCATTATATAACGCCTTTAACTCAATATCGAACTGTTCGTCATCGTCGCCAGCAGCCGTAGCAAATTCAATACTATGAACAGTTATATTAATGGTTGTATCCTTCGCAGACATAAAGTCAATCCTGGAAATCGGTACTTCTACAGTATAAGTCTTGGTTGCCTTTGTCATACCGCTTACGTTGTCATTGAAGAAATCTCCACCATAACCGCTAAGATCATTAAGCACAGTCGTACCATCAGCCGCCATCACCTTAACGCAAATCTGAGCATCACTGCTTACTTCAATATCCACAGAAGTAACCTTATCCTTGATTTCTTCCGGTACCGTATAATATGCCGTCTTGTACTCTCCGGTAATAACTGCTTGATTCCCATCGATTTCAACCGCAGGATCTCCATATAAAGCTTCCAAAACAATATCGGACTGCTCTTCGTCGCCGCCTTCGCTTGCTTCGGTAAATTCAATATCATGAACCGTTATATTTAATGTTTTGCCGTCTTTACAAGACATAAAGTGTAATTCGGAAATCGGCTCGCTCACTCTATAAGTCTTAGTTGCCTTTGTCATACCGGTTACGCCGTCATTGAAGAAATCTCCGCCATAACCACTAAGGTCATTCAGGATAGTGGAACCATCTGCGGACATAACCTTAATACATAACTGATCATCACTGCTCACCGTAATCTTCACAGATGCAACCTTGTCCTTGATTTCATCCGGAACATAGTAGATTGCGGTCTGGTACTGCGCCGTAATCGTAGCCTTGTTTCCGTTAACGGTTACAGTTTCCGGCTGCATCGGAACCAACTCAACATCCGACGGCTCTTCCACCTTCTCCGGCTTCTCAACTGCCGGCACGGAAATTCTCGGAGCATAAACGTTGTCACCGTCTACCTTAGCACCTACAACTTCGATGGATGCGGTATGGCCTTCCGGAATGACACATTCCTTTACAGAGCCGCTTCCGGTTACACGGTTATTTGCACCGGCTACGGTTACATTCTGAACAGATGCCTTCGGACCAACATTTAAGTCAATTCTTTCACCCTTAATATCAGCATTTACAATCGGGGAAATTAACTTTACAGTCGCATTCACTGCAGTCGGCTCAACATTTACAATATCTGCCGGGGTTGCAAGGGTAAGAACTCCCGCACCCTCATTTCTTGCATTGTAGTTAACCTTTACAATAGTGGAATCCGCGGAACGAAGCGCAACGTTTGCGTTACCGTCGGAATTTACGTTTACATTACCAAGCTTACAATTCTTAAGCTTAACATTAACGATACCGAACTGGGAACCTTCCGTGGAGCTCTGGAACACGTTCAGGCTGCCTTCGTAATTTGCGATGGTAACATCCATCTTCTCCTGAGCGGACTTAAACGCTACGGTCAATTCACCCGGAAGCTTGCCTTCGCCGAGGTCGATATTGACATTTCCCGCAAGCTTAATTGCACCGATGGTCTGCTCACTGAGCGGCATGTCCGCACCCTTTAAGCTGAGCTTCGGAACCATGGAGCTTAAACGCTTGTTAGTGTTCTGAACATCCTTAAAGAACCCAGTGATATCAAACTCCTTGGTACTCTCCTTACCCTTCATAAGATCCAGGTACTGAGTAATCGCTTCATTCTCATCAATTAAAGTCGGCGGAGTAACCAGTACATTATCAATCTTAACATCCCAAAGCTCTACAGCCGGGTCGTTACCGCCTTCTAAGGTAAATTCACCGATTTCACAATTATCAATGTACAAACCATCAATCTCTACATCGTTCGGTAAAACAACTTTATCAAAATTCTCTCCGCTGAGTACAAACTCACCGTCTTCGTCTACCATGTCCTGCGTAATCACAAGCACGTTCTCTGCCGCAGTGGTCAACAGCACGTTCTCTTCTGCCGCTGCGGTTGCAGGAACTACAAGACTTGCCGCAAGCATCAGGGCCAAACCGCCGGCGATTGCTTTCAAACCAAACTTCTTCATAGTTCTCCTTTCCTTGTCGGACCTGTCGTCCGACTCTCACAATATGTAATCTGTATCCGTTATCTCTTATTTGTAGGTAAACTCGATGGACTCAACCTCAATATTTACCTTGTTGTCAAGAGACATGAACTCAACCTGAGATACGATACCGCTTACTGCATAATTTACAGTAGTCTTCGTCATGGAAGATACTCCGTAATTCGGATAATCGAGGGCCAAATCTCCACCCGCCGTATCCTTAACCTTAATCGCAATCTGCTGGTCACTGCTGAATACAACCTTTACGGATGCAATCTTACTTCCGTCCACGCTGTCCGGAAGGTTATAGAGTGCGGACTTGTACTGCGGCTCGATGGTTGCCTTGCTTCCGCTTACGGTTACGCCCTCCGTCTGTAATGCAACAAGGTCAATCGGAAGCTTCTCGGAAGCGCCGCCGGAATTCTTCATAACAAACTCAATGGACTCTACCTCAATATTTACCTTATTGTCAAGAGACATGAATTCAACCTGGGTTGCCTTACCTTCCGAAAGATTATAGTTCACAGTAGTCTTCGTCATGGAAGTTACGCCCCAGTTCGGATAATCAAGAGCAAGATCTCCGCCTGCTGCATCCTTAACCTTAATCGCAATCTGCTGATCACTGCTGAATACAACTTTTACCGCTGCAATATTGCTTCCGTTCACGCTGCCCGGAATATTGTAAATAGCAGACTTATACTGCGGCTCGATAGTTGCCTTGTTACCGCTAACGGTTACTCCTTCTGCCTGCAACGGAACGAGTTCGATCTTCTTAGTATCCTGCGGCTTCGGAGCGGTGGTCGGCTTCGGAGCAGTGGTCGGCTTCGGAGCGGTCGTCGGCTTCGGAGTCGGAGTTGCCTCCGGTCCACCGTATACTTTAATCGTTACGGAGTCGGTCTTTCCGCTCATGGTGGTGGCGGTAATGGTCACCGTACCTTCCTTCTTAGCGGTAACAACACCGTTCTTATCTACGGTTGCTACGGACTTATCACTGGACTTCCAGGTAGTCACGTCATTGGAGGTGGACGGGGTAAGCTTACGATTTAAATCGTACTGCTTTCCGTACTCCAGCTCGGCAATCGGATTTCTGATTACAATCTTAACTGCCGGCTTACGAATCTTAACCGTTGCGGTAAGCTTCTGGGTCTCTCCTCCGTCTACAACGGTACAGGTAATTTTCGCTTCACCCTTGGTAATACCGGTAACAACACCGTCCTTATCTACGGTTGCTACCTTTTCATTGCTGCTCTTCCAGGTAATCACAGCATCCTTAGACACACCGGTAACATCAAAGTCATACGTATGTCTGGTCAAAATGTTACGACTCGTCTTGTTCAGCTTTGCGCTGCCCGCAGCGTAAGTCTCACCTACGCCGGAGAACAGAGTCGTCACGCCCATCGCAAGTGCAAGCACTGCGACAAGAATCGCTTTTACGGTTCTTTTTCTGTTTCTCATTGCTTCTCCTCGTTTTTCTCGTATTAGTAGTAGTTTAAGCCCCTCTCCAAGGGCTGTAAGGCCTCTTCTCCGACCCGTTTTAATTCGGAGTATACCGCCTCTTTGGTTAAGAAAGGGTATAGTACCTCAACCTTACACATATACAGTAATAATTCTACCTTTTTTTCGTCATTTTGTCAATATCTCCCTTTACAAAAACCTTCCTTTCTGTAGAACTTGCACAAGTTTTTTTATGATAGTACCGTTTTTTAGACATGCATTCTCACAAATCAAAGAAATTATGCTCTTAGCCTCCTAAATATGGCAATTTTTCTTGACAAGTTCACAAAAACAATGTAAAGTTATAGTAAATTTATAGTGAAAGCGAGGAAAAATTATGGCAGAACAGAAAAAACCTTTAGTTACACATATCTATACTGCTGACCCGTCCGCACATGTATTCAACGGCAAGCTGTATATTTACCCGTCTCATGACGTGGCTTTGGATTGCCCGGACGATGACAACGGCGATCAGTACCAGATGGAGGACTATCACATCCTTTCCATGGATTCCTTAGATGCTCCGTGCGTTGACAACGGCGAAGCTCTTCACGAGAAGGACGTTCCGTGGGTAAGCCATCAGATGTGGGCTCCGGATGCCGCTTACAAAAACGGCAAGTACTACCTGTTCTTCCCGGCAAAGGATAAGGACGGCATCTTCCGTATCGGTGTTGCTACCAGCGACAGCCCGACCGGCCCGTTCACTCCGGAACCGAACTACATCGAAGGCAGTAAGAGTATCGATCCGGCGGTTCTCATCGACGACGACGGAAAGGCTTATATGTACGTCGGCGGTCTTTGGGGCGGTCAGCTCGAGAAGTGGCAGACCGGTGAATATACCGAAAATTTCGTAGAACCGGCAGAAGACGGTCCGGCTTTGGGACCTCTTGCAGCCGAGATGACCGATGATTTACTCGGTTTCAAGGCTCCGCTTCAGGAGATTAAGATTGTAGACGAGAACGGCGATCCGATTCTTGCAGGCGACCACGACAGACGTTTTTTCGAGGCTTCCTGGATGCACAAGTATAAGGATACCTACTACTTCTCCTACTCCACCGGTGACACCCATTACCTTTGCTATGCAACCGGCAAGAGTCCGATGGGTCCGTTCACTTACCGCGGCCGTATCTTAGAGCCGGTTATCGGTTGGACCACCCACCACTCCATCGTAGAATGGAACGATAAGTGGTACTTGTTCTACCACGATTCTTCTTTATCCGGCGGTGTAAACCATCAGCGTTGTGTCATGTTCCGTGAGATCAAGTACAACGAAGACGGCACCATTCAGTGCATGAAGCCGTACGAAGATTAATAGTTGAAAAACTAAGGGGCGTCGCATGTAGGTGCGATGCCCCTTTTCTGTTGCTCTTGGGAAACGTCCATAAGGGCAACAAAAAAGGGGACGCAATTTTCCTCGCGACACCCTTGACCTGTTTTACCATTAAAATTCGTAAAAACGCTTTTCTCATGGTAAAAAAATATGACCTTTTGTACTTTTTACCATTGCAAATGCAGAATTTCACTTTTGTCATGGTAAAATGCGAAATATATCGTCTGCAAATGAGCAAAAATGAAAGGTCTTACCTCCGTATCCGATTAGGAACACCAGGGCAAGACCATTGTTACAGTTCTCGCGCAAACTGAAATTTCACGACTTCTTTATTTTTACCAATTCACCAATCATTGCCCCACCAATGATGCACACTGCACCTATAATTTGAACAATGCTCATCTTCTCGCCAAGTAAAATTGATGCAAATATAACTGCCGATAATGGTTCAAGATAACCACATACAGCTACAGTTTGAACCGGCAATTTAGTAAGTGGTGAAAAATATAAATAACATCCAATCCCAGTATTTAAGATACCCAATATCAAAATCCAATGCCAATCATCAGAAGGTATGTTGATAACAAAGCCTTGTTTGAAACCGACAAATACTGCAACCGTTAAGAAACTTACCAATAGCTGTATTACAGAATTTTCCATGCCTGTAATATTCTTAGACTGCTTATTCAGAGTAACCATAAAAAAGTACATAACTGCTGACATAGCACCACAAATAATTCCCCATGTATTGCTACCTTCAGTAACCGCATTCCCATTAACAAAATAAATGCCTATAAGAACAAGTAAAAATCCAATTATCTTAGGTGCTGTAAGTTTCTCCCTAAAAATCAAAGGGGATAAAATCATTACTATTACCGGACCACAATAATACAAAAGTGATGCCATACTTACACCTATCTGTTGATAAGCTTCATATAAAAACATCCAACTTGTTCCCATTGTAATTCCAGACAAAACGATATACACAGTATCTTTTCTGTATGTAATAATGTGAAATCTCCCTTTGCCGACAAGGAATAAAGTCATTAAAAGAACGCTTCCAATAAGCGTTCGTAAAAATACAATTTCATAACTGCTTAAAGCAATATTACTTGCCACAATACCATTTAAACCAAACAGCAATAATGCTGACAAATATTTTATAAATGCTTTCTTATCCATAATAACCTCTTGCTTTT
>CALBKM010000015.1 GCA_937895705.1 uncultured Clostridia bacterium | reverse complement strand
ATGTGGGCAGAGGCATGCAATTTCTTGACTTGATTCAGGAAGGTAACCTGGGTCTTATTAAAGCTGTGGAAAAGTTCGATTACCGGAAGGGATATAAGTTTTCTACTTATGCTACCTGGTGGATTCGCCAGGCCATTACGAGAGCTATTGCGGATCAGGCGAGAACCATCCGTATTCCGGTGCATATGGTAGAAACTATTAATAAATTAATCCGAGTACAGAGGCAGCTCCTGCAAGAGTACGGCAGAGAGCCGCTTCCGGAGGAGATTGCGAAGGAAATGCATATGTCTCTGGATCGTGTGAGAGAAATTCAGAAGATTGCTCAGGAACCGGTTTCGCTGGAAACTCCGATCGGCGAAGAGGAAGACAGCCATCTGGGAGACTTTATCCAGGACGACCATATTCCGGTGCCGGCGGAGCAGGCGGCCTTTACGCTTCTTAGGGAACAGATCAGTGAGGTGCTGGATACCCTCACCGAAAGAGAGCGAAATGTACTTCGCCTTCGTTTCGGTCTGGACGACGGCAGAGGAAGAACCTTGGAAGAGGTAGGACGTGAATTTAACGTAACAAGAGAGCGTATCCGTCAGATTGAGGCGAAGGCGCTTCGTAAGTTGCGTCACCCGAGCCGTTCGAAAAAATTAAGGGATTATTTGGAATAAGGAGAATACAATGGAAGAGAGAGTGGGAAAACGCAGCAGTGTGACAGGTTTTTTGTCGGAACGAATGCTTCGGACGGCGGGTTTTGTCAGCTGTGGAAACCGCACGGCGGATGTGGGGTGTGATCACGCCTATACATCGATTTATCTGGTGGAACGGGGCATTGCACCGCAGGTCATTGCCATGGATGTCAATGAGGGTCCTCTTGCCAGAGCAAAGGAAAACGTGAAAAAGTTCGATATGGAGGAAAAGATTTCTCTCCGGCTTTCGGACGGATTGGCGGCTCTTTCTCCGGGAGAAGCGGACACGGTATTGATTGCCGGAATGGGGGGACCTTTAATGGAACGGATTCTGACCGCCTGTCCGGAGACGGTGGCGACTGTGAAGGAACTGGTGCTGCAACCACAGTCGGAGATTGCGGAATTCCGGCGCTTTGTACAGAAAATCGGATTCCGGATTACGGAGGAGGATATAGTGTTTGAGGACGGAAAGTATTATACCATACTTCGGGCGGAGCCGGGAGAAGCGGAGACCTGGACCGAGGAGGAGTATTTGTACGGAAAATACTTAAGAACGTCCGCATATCCGGTATTGCGGGAGTTTCTCGCAGAGGAGAAACAAAAGGCATGGGAGGTTCTGACGGGATTGTCTGCGGCCGGAACGGAGAAGGCCGAGAGAAGAAAAGCAGAGATGATGCTCCGGTTGGCGCGAAATAAGGCAATGACGGAGAAGCTTGCAAAACTGTAGGACTTGTGCGGAAGGCAAAGTCCGGAAAGGTGGTTTCTTATGGAGGGTACGATAACCGTAACCATGAAAGACGGGGTACATAAAGTAGCAAGAGGCACAAAGGTGTCGGAGTTTGCGAAACAGTTTGAAAAAGAGTATGTACACGATATTATACTGGCTCGCAGAGACGGGAATTTATGCGAGTTAAGTAAAACACTGGATAAGGATTGTGAACTGGAGTTCCTAACAACAGCGGATAAGGACGGCAATCGCACTTATATTCGCGGCATGTTCTTCATGATGATATGCGCGATTTATAAAGTATTCGGAAAGGATAAAATCAACAAGGTCCGTATCGAGCATGCCATCGGAAACGGGTACTACGGCGAAATCGACGGAAGTGTTGTGCTGGACGAGGACGGGGCCCGGCTTGTAAAGAAGGAAATGCGTCGCCTTGTGTCGGAAAAGGTAGTATTTCATAAGCGTGCCGTGCCGACATCGGAAGCGGTGGAAATGTTCCGGAAACACAAGATGTACGATAAGGAGAAGTTGTTCAAATTTCGCCGTGTATCCAAGACCAACATTTACAATCTGGGCGGCTTTGAGGACTATTTTTACGGTTATATGCCGGAGTCCACGGAGGTCCTTCGCTATTTTGATTTCTTTCCGTACAAAGAGGGATTCCTTCTGTTGCTTCCGGATATCAAGCAACCGAATTGCATGAGCGGATTTATTCAGAGAGAGAAGCTGTTTGCAACCTTCCAAGAGTCGAATCTTTGGTGCAAGCGCATGGGAATCGAAACGGTAGGAGATTTGAATGAAGTAATTGCAAAGGGTGAGTTTAACGATATTGTGTTGATACAGGAAGCGTTGCAGGAAAAGAAGATTGCAGAAGTGGCGGAAGAAATCGTAAAGAAAGGTAACGTAAAGTTTGTTATGATTGCGGGACCGTCTTCTTCCGGAAAGACAACGTTTTCCCATCGTTTGTCTATCCAGTTGCGTGCGGTAGGTTTGCATCCGCATCCGATTGCAGTGGATGATTACTTTGTGGACCGGGAAAAAACGCCGCTGGATGCGGACGGAAACTATGATTTCGAGTGTCTGGGTGCCATTGATGTGGAACAGTTTAATGAGGATATGACAGCTCTGTTACAGGGGGAAGAGGTAGAACTTCCGAGCTTTAATTTTAAAACCGGAAAAAGAGAATATAAGGGCAATAAAAAGAAACTGGGGAAGGACGATATTCTTGTCATTGAAGGAATTCACGGATTAAACGACCTGTTGTCCCATTCCCTGCCGCGTAAAAACAAGTTTAAGATTTATATCAGTGCGCTGACACAGTTAAACGTAGACGAACACAACCGGATTCCGACCACGGACGGCCGACTGATTCGTCGTATCGTGAGGGATGCACGGACGCGGGGAGCGTCTGCGGAACGCACCATTATGATGTGGCCGTCGGTACGTCGCGGCGAGCAGGACAATATCTTTCCGTACCAGGAAGACTGCGATGTGATGTTCAATTCCGCTCTCTTGTATGAGCTGGCAGTGTTAAAACAGTATGCGGAACCGCTGTTGTTCAGTGTACCGGTGGATTCTCCGGCCTATACCGAAGCGAAGCGTTTGCTGAAGTTTTTGGACTATTTTCTGGGGGCCGGCAGCGACGATATCCCGCACAATTCTATTTTAAGGGAGTTTGTGGGAGGCAGCTGCTTTAAGGTGTGATAAAAGAAAAATGAGTAGCACTGTAAGCCGGGTTCTGTATTAGATGATCATCTATCTTGACTGTACGTTACCGTACAGCTCCTTTGTACCTTACGGTACAAAACGCGACATACCCGAAAGCACGACGGGCCGCCGTATCGCTTTCTGTTTTGTCTTGCTCCGAGTGGGGTTTACACAGCCTCTTACGTTACCGCAAGAGCGGTGGTCTCTTACACCGCCATTCCACCCTTACCGGTAAAAACCGGCGGTTTCTTTTCTGTTGCACTGGCCTTCGGGTCGCCCCGACCGGACGTTATCCGGCACCCTGCCCTGCGGAGCCCGGACTTTCCTCACCCCAAAGGGCGCGATCATCTGTGCTACTCTGCTTTATCCTAGCACAATTTCCTTCATCTGTAAAGGGAGGATTTCAGAAAAAACATCCCCGGAGTCAGACGGACTCCGGAGATGTTAGGGCAAAACGCAACTTCGGTGAAATGCGTATCTTCTTATATAAAACAGCAATCTCTTGTTCGGAGATTCCTTCTACATAATTCCGCGAATAATTCTTTTTAATTCCCAGTTTGTTTAATAAGTCTGCAGCTTTGTTGTAGGCGACGGCGGCTTCTTCTTCGGTGTCGTATCTTCCTATAATAAAGTCCCCGTTTACGTGTATTTTGGCAAGATATACAAGCTTGCCTTTTTTGTATTCGGCGGTGACGCCGGTATAACGGTTGAATATTTCCAGATTTCCGTAACGGAAGTCGGTGGAATCGCCGTTGGTAAAACGGTAGTCACGTCCCTCCACCGCATGGGCTTTGATGCCGTATCGGGAGGTTAAGGTTACCTGCATGCCGTAATCGGCAACGAATAAATGTCCGCCTCGTTTCATGATTTTGTGGTTGGAATAGTAAAACAAATCGTCTGCATCAAATTTTAAATGAATCTCTTCATTATAATGATATACAAAATAACGTCGATAAAGATAAATCGGTGTCTTAAAATAGATTCCGTTGTCACGCAGGTTTAGTAGAATGACCCACTTTTCATAGGAAAGAGGCTTGCCGGCAGCGGCATAATCCTGTAAGAAGAGCCGGGAACCTTCCGGAGAACGAAGTAACAATTCCGCAGTAAGGTACGCTCGGTGTGCCCCTTCTTTTGTAGGGAAGCTTCCGAGACTGATGTGCTTTCCTTTATAAGTAAAAGAGGCACGGTAGGAAGGGGTGCCGTCTTTTTTTGTCGTTTCATATACACCAGCTGCCATGATTATCTCCTCATTTGTGCGAAGTCATCGTGTTCTACTGATATCAGTATAGCGTACTTTTGTTCGTCTGGCAAGAACAAATAAAGACGACAGCATAAGAATAAAAAAGTTGTCATAACGGTTTTTGGGAAAAAACAACAAAAACAATGACGGAAAATTATGCAAAGTGCACAAGTAAAAAGAAATGTTTGTGAAAAAATAGTCAGACTCGTGGTCGGAATTCACGAAAAAGCCGAAAACTTATTGACAACCCGGAAATCGATGATAAAATCAAACCCGAGTGTTTTTGCGGGATAGGGCAGAAACGATAGGGAATGAATGTGAGATATATGAGAGAATAGGAGTTTTTATGAAAAAAAGAAAGACCGCAGCGATGGTTGTCATTACATTGTTGTTGCTGACCGGTTTGGGAATCGGATTCGGCAGACAGGTATGGAACGGCCAGACTTACGATGCGGGCGCCAAGGCGTTTGCGGCAGAGGAATACGCAGTAGAAGAAACCGAAGAGGAAAAGAAGGCGGTACCGCAGTACAAATGCCTTGATAAGAAACAGGTGTTTACGGATTCCGCATCCGGCAGTTTGTTGCAGGTGGCTGCATACAGCATCGAAAACGGTCGTATGACCGGAGAAGAAGCGGCAGAGGAAGAAGTTTACGAAAGCATTTCTACATTTGTCCTGGCTCAGAACGCCATGGATACCGTGGAACAGGAAACATTGCAGTTGATGGCGTCTCCGGCAGGTTCTGTTTGGGGCGGTATGGTGAAAGTGTATGCGGGAGAGACACCGCTCCTTATCACGGAAGAAGATAAGGAGGTTCTGTTCCGGATTGTGGAGGCAGAAGCAACCTGCGAGGACATTAAGGGACGTATGCTGGTTGCCAATGTTATTTTGAATCGTGTGGTTTCGGACAACTTCCCGGACAGCATTACCGAGGTAGTATTTCAGAACAACGGAACGACTTATCAGTTTGCACCGATTAAGGACGGTCGTTACTGGTCGGTGGAGGTTTCCGACGAAACGATCGAGGCGGTGGAACGTGTGCTGGCGGGAGAGGATTACTCCCAGGGAGCGTTGTACTTTGCGGCGCGCAGGCTGGCAAATAAGAAAGCAATGAGTTGGTTTGACTCTTCGTTGCAGTTTTTGTTCCGTCACGGTGTGCACGAATTTTTTACGGATAAGTAAAAAAGGATATATTTCTTCTTGCAACGCCGCATTTTCTGTGCTACAATGAGCGGAGAAAAAACGGTAGAATACCACGGACTTTGAAAGAAGGTCCGGATTAGGAGGAATTATGGAGATTCTTTATAAGAGTACGAGAAACGAAAACGAAACCGTAACTGCGTCTCAGGCAGTGTTGCAGGGTCTTGCAAAGGATGGAGGTCTGTTTGTTCCGACCGCAATCCCGAAGCTTGACGTGAGTTTGGAGAAGCTTGCTGCCATGTCTTATCAGGAAGTGGCATATGAAGTGTTGAAGTTGTTCCTGACGGATTATACCGAGGCGGAGCTTAAGCATTGTATCAACAGCGCTTACGACGAGAAGTTTGATGTGAAAGAAATCGCACCGATTAAGAAGGCGGACGGTGCTTATTATTTAGAGTTGTTCCACGGCGCAACCATTGCGTTTAAGGATATGGCGCTTTCCATTTTACCGCACCTTTTAACCACTGCGGCGAAGAAGAACAACAACGAGGGCGAGATTGTAATTCTCACCGCGACCTCCGGCGACACCGGAAAGGCCGCTTTGGCAGGTTTTGCGGATGTACCGGGAACCCGTATTATTGTATTCTATCCGAAGAACGGTGTCAGCCGTATTCAGGAAAAGCAGATGGTTACCCAGAAGGGTGCCAACACTCACGTAATCGGTATCACCGGTAATTTCGATGATGCCCAGACCGGCGTGAAGATGATGTTCGGTAACGAAGAGTTAAAGGAGCGTATGGCAAAGGCAGGATTCTGCTTCTCCTCCGCAAACTCCATCAACATCGGCCGTCTTGTTCCGCAGGTGGCATATTACGTATACGCTTATACCCGTCTTTTGGCGGACGGCACCTTAAAGGCAGGTGAGGAGATGAATGTTACGGTTCCGACCGGTAACTTCGGTAACATTCTTGCCGCTTACTACGCAAAGTTGATGGGAACTCCGATCGGAAAGCTTGTATGTGCGTCCAACGACAACAAGGTGCTGTACGATTTCTTTCAGACCGGTACCTATGACAAGAACCGTGAGTTCATTTTGACCACCTCTCCGTCCATGGATATTTTGATTTCCAGTAACTTAGAGCGTCTCATCTATATGATTGCGGGCTGTGACGCAAAGAAGACCACGGAGCTTATGGACTCCTTAAAGAAGACCGGCAAGTACACCATCACCGATGAGATGAAGGCCCGCCTTGCGGACTTCACCGGCGGTTACGCCACCGAGGCTCAGACCGCAGAGGTAATCAAGGCTCTTTATGAAAAGACCGGTTATGTGATGGATACCCATACCGCAGTTGCTGCTCATGTATACAACGAGTACAAGAAGGCAACCGGCGATGATAAGGTAACCGTAATCGCATCCACCGCAAGCCCGTACAAGTTCACCAGAAGCGTTATGGGCGCTATCGATGCAAAGTATGACAGCTGGTCCGATTTCGATCTGGTTGATGAGCTGTCCCGTATTGCAAATGTAAAGGTTCCGAATGCCATCGAAGAGATTCGTACCGCTCCGGTGCTTCACGATACCGTTTGCGAGACCGAGAAGATGCAGGCAGAGGTAGAGAAGTTTTTGGGATTGTAAGAAGGAAAAATGAAACGTTAGGCAGCCGTGCTGAGAAGCACGGCTGTTTTTGTCCGGAGAAGAAGGCAAATGCGTGCAGCCATGATGCTGCGCATCACCCCGGTCTACGCTCCGCTTCGGTCGGTGCAGAACCAAGGTCCCCCGGACCTTGTGCACCTTCGTGCCCTTGTGGGCACTCGGTCGTAGACGCGCTCACATTCGAAATTTTATCGAAAACATTCGTTTCCTCCGGAAATCTCGAATATTCGCTTTGCCTGCACGCAAAAAAGACCAAATATGACAAACACGTGACATAAATTTGACACAAACAAATTGCATTATAGTACTGAGCGAATGTACAAAGTATGCCTTGACGGTGCCTTGGGAATCGCGTGTCACATCCTAAATCAGATATTGCGACACCTAAGATTCGTACCGCCGCGGTTACATAACTACATTTGCACTAACCTATTGATTCCGATACAAGATATAGCGGAAACGGGGGAGGGACTGAAGTACTTCATTTGTTCAAAATATGGGCGAAAGTACTTGACCTTTGAGACGTTTGTTGTTATAATCATCTTGTTATTGGAACGGTTGTGTCTTTGCGACAAAGACGCGAGGCTTCGAACCAGTAGCCGGAAAGAATCCGAGCGGCTTTATACCGGGACATGACACCATATTATTTAAGGAGGAAGATAAAAGATGAGAAGTTTCTCTAAGAAGCTTGCTTTTGTTTTAGCAGCAGCAATGGTTGTTACCGCATTTGCTCCGGCAGCTAAGGCAGAGGCAGCTAAGGAAATGGCCATCAACAAGCAGGGTAAGATTCTTTACCTCACCGACGGTACCGGAATCAACGACGCTGCTCAGGTTGGTGGTGGCAAGGGTAATGTTGCTTCCTACGATTTCGCTGTAAGCAACAAGCCGGCTAACTACAAGGAGACCCACAGCTTCGCTTGGTCTTCTAGCAATCCGCAGATTATTAAGGTAGGCAAGGCTGGTCTCACCACCGCTGTTGGCGTAGGTAAGGCTGACGTTGTTTGTGTAGTTACCGAGAAGGCTACCGGTAAGACTACTACTTTAACTAACACCATTACCGTTAAGGCTAATGCTGCTGACGTTGAGATCATCAATGCTGGTGATGTTGCAGGTGTTGCTTACGAAGTAGGCGCAGTTGTTGACCTCAACAGAGCAATGTATGATGCTAACGGTAACAAGACCACCAAGAGAGGTACTTTAGTTACCGACTACACTGAGTGGCTTGTTGAGCCGACCAACGGTGTATCCATCAATCAGAAGAATGGTAAGTATACCTTCACTGAGCCGGGTGAGTACAAGTTATGGTGTCGTACTTATCAGTCCAGCAAGTACACCAAGACCACTGCTGAGTCTGATGTAGTAAAGGTAACCATCGCTGATAGCTCCATCGAGCTTAAGCAGACCACCAGAACCCAGTTCGTTATCGATGGCCTTGACGGCGTAATCGGCCTTGGCGATGTTAAGGTTGAGGAAGTTGTTGGTACCGTTATGGGTGAAGACAGAATCGATTACCTTGTTAAGGACGTAACCATGGCAGCTGACAACAAGTCCGCTACCGTAGAGCTCTTCTATGAGTTCAACGATGGTGGTAAGTACGAAGTTACCGTTAAGGGTTACGACACCGAGGGCATGATCGCTTCCAAGGGTGAGCCGAAGAGCATCCATCTCTACTCTAATCCGTACAACATCTACGATTACAGTGTATTGATCGGAACCGACGCTAAGATCCTTTACAGAGTATACGACGCTAACGGCGTTGATGTAACCATTGGCGATTTCTATGATTCCAACATTTCTTACACCATTAAGTACACCGATGCAAACTACGAGGATAGCGCAGACTACCTTACCTTTGCTGAGGTTGGTGACAAGGCTGTTGTAACTGCATCTTTCTGCAGCTACGAGACCGATGCTGACGGTAACTACACCAACGAGTGGAGTTCCAAGCCGTTCACCTTCTATGGTGTTGATAAGGGCGTAAGCGCAGTTGATAAGATTACCGACTGGGCAGCAAACGGCAAGTGGTATCAGGGCGACAAGCAGAAGATCAGAATGGAAGACGAAGATGACGCTTCCTTAACTGTTGCAATTCTTCTTACCGATAACCCGTATCGTACCATTTACCTTGGTGAGTTCGGTCAGTTGATCGACGATACCGAGGGCAACGAAATCGGTACCGCATTCTTCACCTCTCTTAACCCGGATGTAATCGAAGTTAAGAACGACGGCGGCGCTGTTGTATTAGAGCCTCGTAAGCTCGGCATGGGCCGCATCATGGTAAGCTACACCACCATGGTTAACGACGTAGAAGTAAGCACCCCGATCGGTGTTGTTACTATCGAAGTTGTTGGCAAGAGCGTAATGTCCAGCGTAGCATTAAAGAGCACCAGAGTAGTAATGAGCACCAATCCGGCTGTAGGTTCTACTCTTTGGGATCCGGTTGTAGAGTTAGAAGTTAAGGATCAGTACGGCAATCCGTATGGTTACTACAAGATTCTTAATGAGAACGAGGGTGACCTCGACGGCAAGAGTGCTCTTGCAGACGATTCTGTAGCTCTTGGCGCAATCACCACCATTGATGATGATAAGAAGCTTCAGTTAGATTCTCAGATTTACCATGACATCTTAGGCGACGAGGATGTTAAGGCAACTGCAAAGACCTTCCAGTACACCGTTAAGGTTCAGGATACCAAGTACTATGGCATTAAGAATCTTACCTTCACCGTTGATGCTAGAAATCCGATTTCCAACATCAAGGCTTTAGTTGAGGGCAAGGAAGATGTTGTTAAGTACTTCACTACTTCCTACAAGTTAGAAGTAGATAAGGGTCTTGTTGACTGGGCTGGCGGAAACGTAGCTCGTATCTGGGCTGGTAACGACAATGTAGGTCTGGAAAATACTAAGAGTGCTTCCTTCGTTGTTTGGGATATGAAGAACACCGCTAAGTACGATGAGCTTGAGCTTCTTCCGTTAGAGGATAAGAAGGCATCCACCATTGAGAGTGCAGCAACCGGTGCATACTACATGGTATTCAAGGATGGCGTAAACATCACCGGCAAGGACAGCGTAACTGCTGACCAGGATTTCGGTAACGGAACCAAGGTAACCCTTACCTTCAGTACCACTGCTCCGTCTAAGATTGACAATAGCAAGACCATCGTTGTATTCAACACCGATGACGGTTCCTTCGTAGGTGGTGCTGGTAAGTACGAGTTCGTATACTACGAAATCAAGGAGAGCAACGGTAAGAACAAGCTTTACCAGAAGCAGAAGGCAACCATCAACACCACTGTTGATGCTGGTAAGTACGAGTTCGTTAAGAGAACCGCTGTATATGCAAACGACGTTGATGATGTAACCCTTCTCAAGTGCTTCGTTGTTAAGGATAGAAACGGCAAGACCTATGGAGTAAACGATGTTTACTACAATGGTGAGGGTAAGGCTGTTGCTAAGATCAACAACGTTGAGAGAGAGTTCAAGGTTAACATCAGCGACAGATACTCCAACGAGAAGAGTGTATATGTAGATAGCATTACCTTCTGGGAGGATGTAACCTGTTGGGGTGACGCAGCATACGCTGAGTACACTGTAGAGGTTGGCTTATTCGTTGACATCGTAGAGTAATCAGTTCTCTTGTTGCAAAACATGAAACGTTAATTAAGGATGTCCCGATTCGCGGCTTGGCCGCGGAAAGGGGCATCCTTTTTGCGTACAGACAAAGTGATGGCAGGTGCGAAGCACGGCCTGCACGGAAAATATTGCGTACATAAAAAGAGGATGCTCCTCTCTGTGATTGCACACAGAAGGAACATCCTCGAATTTTGTTTATCTCTTTGTTGGTTAACTAGTACACTATAAATTATTCAACAGCATAGTCAACAAACAAATCAACTTCTACAACATACTCTGCAAATGCATCGCCAACACTCTCCCAGAAAACAATCTTGTCAACGAATACGCTCTTATCGTTGGAAAGGTTCTCATCAACAATAACCTGGAATACTCTGGTAGATCCGTTAATTACAACCGTATTGTTGTCCTTAACATCCCAGTATCCATAGGTCTTGCCGTCTCTGTCCTTAATCTGGAAGCATCTGAGAAGAGTCTGCTGATCTCTAGCATCGCTTGCATAAACCTCGGTTCTCTTAACGAACTCATACTTGCCGGTATCAACAGTGGTAACTATAGTGGACTTCTGCTTCTGGTAAAGCTTCTTATTTCCATTACTATCAGCCTTGATTTCGTAGTATACGAACTCGTACTTACCAGCACCGCCTACAAAGTCTTTCTCGTCATGGTTATAATATACAACCGGAACGGCATCGTTGTATTTGGACGGCGCAACGGTACTAAAGTCAAGACAAATAGCAGAACCATTACCATAAGTTTCCGGTCTTACGCTTGTCTTTTCGGTAATATTGACACCATCCTTGAATACCATGTAATAAGCACCGGTTGCAGCTCCATCAATAGTTTCTTTCTTCTTGTTCGGCAACTTATTAAGGTACAATTCATCGTACTTAGCAGAATTCTTCATATCCCAAACAATGAAGCAAGCGGACTTCATCGGAGCAGAGTTATCATGACCGGATGCAACACGTGCTACATTACCATTCCACCAGTAAGCATATCTGGTTTCTAACTTATAAGAGGTGGTGAAGTACTTAGCTGCTTCATCCTTCTCAACAACAGCCTTAATGTTAGAAATCGGATTTCTGGCATCAACAGTAAAGGTGAGACTCTTGACACCGTTGTGCTTGGTATCCTTAACCTTAATGCTGTACTGGAAGGTCTTTGCAGTAGCCTTGTTCTCTTCTAAGATTTCGTCAAACTTAGCAGAGTCAATTCTTAAGGCGTTGCTGTCGATATAAATTGCACCTTCATCAATAGACTGCTGAGCAAGAGTACTCTTTCCTACGAAGGAGCCATCCTCATCAACAATTTCGAAGTATCCGTACCATGCACCATACTGATCCCAAGCTCCTACAAGAACATACGGATCCTCTAAATCGGAATCGGTAGCCGGATTAGTACAAGTAATAATTCTATTTCCGGAAACAACAACCTTGTAGTCATCCGCATACATATCTATAGCCACAGAATTCAGTTCGCTTCGATCAATTACTTCAACATTAACGATACCAATCATGGTGCTAACTTCTACATCGTTAACGATAGTGTTGTAAGATACCATGATACGGCCGGTGCCCTTTTTACGAGGCTCTAACTCAACCTTCGGTAAACCGTCATCACCGAGGGTTTCACTCGGCTTAACTTCAATGTAGTCCGGGTTAAGAGATGTAAAGGTTGCAGTACCAATCTCATCTCCGGAGGTGTTATAAATTACCTGGTCGAACTGAGTCAAGTTAATCGGATTATACAGGTTATCAGTTAATACAATCTTAACCTCTAAAGTATGTCCGTTTGCCTCATCTTCTAACTTGATAGATTTCTTGCCCCATGCATAACCACCATCAACTGCATAGTCCTCAATCTTGTGCACAACACTGGTAGCCTTGTCAACGCCGTAGAAGGTGAACGGCTTAGAAGTAAACTCATTGGTGTAATTACCGTCTGCATCAACCTCATAACTACAGAAAGAAGCAGTTACGACAGCCTTGTCACCAACCTCAGCAAAGGTGAGGTAATCTGCGGTATCCTCGTAGTTTGCATCGGTGTACTTAATGGTGTAGGAGATATTCTCATCATAAAGACCCGGAAGGGTAACATCTACATCATTAGAATCGTAAACCTTATAAAGAATCGGGGCATCGGTTCCTACAAGAACGCCATAGCCATACTCATTGTTCGGATCTGCATAAAGGTGAATTCTCTTCGGCTCACCCTTGGAAGCAATCATGCCCTCCATGTCGTAACCTTTAACAGTAATCTCGTATACTCCACCATCATTGAACTCATAGAAAAGCTCTACAACAGCAGACTTGTTGTCGGAATTCATGGTTACATCTTTAACAAGATAGTTGACTCTGTCATCACCCATGATGGTGCTAACAACTTCTTCGACTCTGACATCATTAAGACCGATTACACCGTCGAGTCCATCGATTACGAATTTGCTTCTGGTAGTCTGAGTTAACTCAAGTGCATTATCCTCGATGGTTACCTTTACAACATCAGACTCAGCAGTAGTACCTTTGTACTTATTGGACTGATAAGTACAAAAGACAAACAAGCGAAGGAAAAGTCCGGGAAAGCCTTGTATTATGCGGGTTTTGACGACAACGTATGGAAAGAGCGGGAAGTCTAAAATGAGCACACCGAGTGCGGTTGGCAACAAATTAGCGACAAATTGGCAACAAAAAAGGAATTTGAATTTTTTCTATCTCGGTGCGGAGTTGTTCTATGGTCCGATGCCCGTAGACCGCTTTTTCAATATCTTTGCCCATACTGTGTCCCATAAGTAGGTGTTTGGAAAACTCATCTACGCCGTAGTTGTCACAAAGCCAGGAAAAGGTATGGCGACAATCGTGGGGAGTGTGCTTTTTCCCGTTGGGTGCGGTGGCGATTCCGAGATGTTCTAAAGTCGGATAAAAGCTACAGCTGCGAAAGGTACGGGCACGGTAGTTCGGAAAGTTCCGCCGGAATTTTAGGGCGAAGGGAAGTATGGCAGGATGAATCGGAACAATACGCCCTTTTCCGGCAGTCGTTTTTACTCCCCCTTTAAAATAGGATTGTTCGGTGTCGATGACAATTGTTTCAAATGCTTTGATGCGGTAACCAGTATATACCAGAAGAAGAATTGTTTGCACCGTAGGGCTTGCGGAATTCTTCCAGAGAATCGACAGTTCCTCTTCTGTAAAGGGTTCGCCCTTTTCATTATCATCCTCTTGGTTTATGGTGACGAACCGGGCGTAGTCTTTTTCTACGATGTCATTCTCCATGGCATAGCGGTACATCTGGCTAAACAACTTTCGCAGGTTACACAGACTGGAATAGCCGAGGGTACAGCAATCCATTACTTCCTGCATGTCCTGCTTGCGTAGGTCAAAGAAACGAATGTCGTGAAGTGACGGGCAGTTTTTAAAGGCGGTTTCATAGGCATATCGGGAAGATTCGGAAAGGGACCTTTTGCCGTCGCCGAATTTTTCCCGAAAAAACAATTCGTACACTCCGGCAAAGGTGAGTTCCCGGGCCGTGATGTCGTAGGGACTGCGGTGATACCGGGTCAAAGCATCGAACGCACTGTACCAGTCCGGAAAATAGCCGATGGCGGGAAGTTTCTTGTCTGTGTCGGTTCCCCGTAGTGCGGAAACCGGTGGGTATGCGGCGTAAGGACGACTTCTGGTGCCGCTGAGTTTTTTGATGGAACCGTATCCGTTAGGGAGCTTTTTACGGGAGTGCTTTTGCGGACAGGGTGCAGGTGTATGGGACATGGGATAACCGCAACCCGGACAGGAAATTGCCTTGTCCGAGACGTTATGGTTGCATTCGGGACATAATAGCAGTGACATAATAAAATCCTCCTTATAACCTTTTTTGGTATCAGTGTTTCCGCAGAACACGGTTTCTATGATAGTATATCGGTTGTATAATTGTAATCTTTTCTTCAAACTACTTCCTATAATACTTGAACTAATCGCGAAAGTGTGTATAATGGTATATGGGGCGATATGTCCGAGAATAGGAAAAGGAACGATTACATGGGAAAGAGTAATTATAAACAGAAGCGTTACAGCACAACCAAAGATGAATACAAGGGTGCGTTAAAGGCGATGCTTCCGCCGGTGCTGATGGCGGGAATTGTTCCGCTGTTGATGCGACAGTATGAATATGAGACCGGATTGACGGAATATGCGTGGTATTCCAGTCCGGGAAGTGCGATAGACTTCTTTTTGGGCTGGAAGTCCGTTGCTTTGTCGGTACTGGCCTTTGTGATGGCCTGTTGTGTCATCGTGCGCCTCCGGAAGACACAACGAAAGATAGAGTTTGCCAAACTGTTTCTTCCGTTGTTCGGTTACGGTGTGTTGGCCTTTTTGTCGGCTTGCTTTTCGGTGAACCGGAGCTTTTCATTCTTCGGAGGGTTTGGGCATTTTGAAACGGTATGGGTGCTGCTTAGTTATGTGCTGGTGGTGTATTACATCTTTTTATATGCCGATGTCGAGCTGAAACTGCAGGTGGTGGCGGACGCGATGTGCCTGGGTGCTTCGATTATCGGTGTGCTGGGAGCTTTGCAGGGTGTAGGTTTGGATTTGTTTACTACGGTGGCCTTCCAGAAACTGATTACCACGGAAGAGTTGTTACAGTCGGTGGGCGGAAATATGCCCGCGAATTTTGACGACAATAATGCCACCGCTACGTTGTATAATCCGAATTATATGGGGGTGTATTGCTCTTTATTGGTGCCGTTTTTGGTGGTGATGCTTGTGTTTGAAAAGAGTAAGTGGCGCAGAATCTGGCATGGGGGAAGTCTTGCGGTTGTAATCGTTGCATTGATTACCAGCCGTTCCAGAGCCGGCCTTTTAGCTGCGGCTGCTGCGGTTTGTGTGGCCCTTGTATTTGCGGCAAAGAAGCTGTTGAAATGGTGGTTTTTGGTAATCCCGGCGTTGAATCTGGCGGTAGTCCTTGTACTGTTGGTCAATGCTTATAATGATAACGCAATATTGGAACGTTTTAAAAATATCTTTGCGGCAGATGAAATAACGGTTGCGGAAGAAATTGCGGCGGACGGCACTGTAATCCGGAAAACCGGCCTGACGGAGCTGTATACCGAAGCGGACGGCGTGGCTTTTACCTACAACGAGCAGTCCATGAAAATATCTCTTTATGAGGAGGATGCCGTATGTAAGGTGAAGGTAACCGACTCCCTGGGCGGTGAGGCAGAGTTGCTTGTAAATGAGGAAAACAAGGAATATACCTTCCGGCATCCGGCTCTCGGAGGGGTGAAACTGACCCCGGGATTTGTGGGAGAGCAGCCGGCGCTTTTGCTGTACGCCGAGGGCGATTGGTATTTTGTTTACAACGAGGCAAAAGGCTGCTATCAGTACATCGCGGATTCCGGAATGGAGTCGGATATGATTATGGCGGCGTCTCTGGGATTTAAAAATCGCCAGCGTTTCTTCTCCGGAAGAGGCTTTATTTGGAGCCGTACCCTTCCGCTTCTTAAGGACCATATTTTCCTCGGGTCCGGCCCGGATACCTTTATCCTGGAATTTCCGCAGGAGGATTATTTGCAGATGGAAAAAGCAGGCTTCGGAAATTCGATTATAACGAAGCCTCACAGCTGGTATTTGCAGGTGGCGGTGCAGACCGGCGTGCTGTCTCTGGTGTGTCTGCTGGCGTTTTATGTGTGGTATGCGGTGCAGAGTCTGCGGATGTATGCGTTCCGTAAGCCGACTACCCAGACGGAGGCTCTCGGTATGGCTGCGTTTATCGGAAGTATCGGTTATATGATTTCCGGTATTTCCAACGATTCCATGGTGGTGACGGCCCCTGTGTTTTGGGCGGTTATGGGGCTCGGTGTGGCAGCAAATGCCATGGTGAAAAAGTATAGAAGTGCGGAACAGAAATAAAACGGTGCCATCCTTTCCCGAAAACAGCGGGAAAGGATGTTTTTTTCGGGAAAACTTTTTTGCTGACATGAAAGTGACATATAGTAAGCTTATACTTAGTGTGGTATACTGGAAATGGTATAGCTACAAGATGTGGATGACCGAAAGATAAGCTTGAGATAGATGCAGATGAAAATGAAGGAGTGAATGTATGAAGGCACGAAAGAGATGTGGGAGATGGCGTATCGGTATTGCTATTCTTTTATGTGCCACCCTTACGGTGGGAAAAGTAACGGGATTGCAGGCGATACAGGTGCAGGCGGCGACGGAAGGAACGATTATCGCTTCGTCGCTTTATGTGCGAAGCGGTCCGAGTACCAGTTACAGCAAGATGACGGTGAACGGGCAGGATGTTTATTTGTCCAAAAACACGGTGGTGGATATTTTGGATGAAAAGGACGGGTGGTATTATATTGTGACCACCTTCGGAGGACAAACGGTAAAGGGCTACGTGAGCGGCAAGTATGTTTCCGTAGAGACGACACCGACGAAGGCTCCGACCAAGACTCCGGCCCCGACAAAGCCGGCAGTTTCTTCCGGAAATTTGGCAACCGAGTTTTCTGTTCCTGCCCAGATTTGGGTGACCGAATTGAATATCAGACAAAGTGCAGGAACGTCCGGCGCACTTCTGGATACGTTAAAGAGCGGCGCTTCCGTTACCGTAATCGGGCAGACCTATGCCGGTACGGAGAAGTGGTATAAGGTGACCTATCAATCCGGCGGAACCACAAAGACAGGCTACGCCTATGCCCCTTATGTAACGTTAAACGCAGCGATTCCCACCGCAACTCCGACACCGAAGGTAACGGCTACTCCGAAGCCTTCCCAAAACGACGGAAATTATGCGGATGAGTTTTCCGTTTCCGCAAGAGTGACTGCCAGCGTTGTAAACGTACGAAGCGGAGCTGGCACGGGGAATTCTATTATAACGTCCTTAAAGTTCGGGACACCGGTGACCGCAACAGGGATTACCAAAGTAAACGGTGAAACATGGTATCGTATTTCTTATATGGACAACGGAGTAAAAAAAGTAGGCTATGCCTACGGTCTTTACATAACCTTGGACGGTGCGATTCCGACGGCCACTCCGAAGCCGACCGCGACCCCGGTTCCGACCGCGACGCCGAAGCCGACCTCGTCTCCGGACGGTTTGATAAAGGATTACGAAGTACCGGCAACCGTTATCGCTAACAGTCTGAACATGCGGGCAAAGGCGGGAACGAACAGTACGATAGTTGCGGTATTGATTTACAACACAAAGGTAACTGCTACAGGCAGTTGCTATGTGGGAGAAGATAAATGGTATTGTATTGAGTTGACCATAAACGGTGAGAAGAAGAGCGGTTATGTATACGGAGAGTATTTGCAGCTTTCCGCTCCGGAACCTACCCCGACTCCGACTTCCACCCCGACGCCGATTCCGACACCGACCGATGCACCGGCACCGGGGACCGGGGAGTTTGCATATCCGGCAAAGGTAACGGCCACCCAGCTGAATCTTCGAAGCGGTGCGGGAACGGAGCACGAAGCATTGAAATTGCTGTCCCGGGATGACGCTCTGAAGGTAGTAGGCGAAGCGTGGAAGGGCTCGGATAAGTGGTATAAAGTACAAGCCGGAGATATTACCGGATATGTATTAAGCGACTATGTTTGTTTGGACCTTGAAAAAGCCGCGGATGCTATTTTGACAGAGCAGGTACGCCTGCGTCAGACCGCTTCGGATAAGGCGTCTTATGTAAAGACCGGTGCCGGTTCCATTGCGGTTCTGAAGGCAGATACCGGGGTTTCCCTGATTGAGGAACAGACGGTAAACGGCAGTAAATGGTTCCGGATTTCCTACGAGAAAGACGGAGAAGTAATAAAAGGATATGCAAAGGCCGACAGTATGAAGTTTGGAAAACCGGTTGTGAAACCTACCTCGACTCCGACACCTGCTCCGACCGCAACTCCTACGCCGGCACCGACCTCGGCGCCGGATGATGCAAAGACTCCGACACCTACGCCGAAGCCGGATACGACAAAGGCGCCGACCTCTACGTCGGCTCCTACGTCCACGCCGGGACCGAAGGCAACTCCGGCTGCCCAGGCCAAGGAAAATACCGCAGGAAAGCAGGAAGGCTGGGGACGTGCGGTACATCCGAGCGGTAACGCAGTAATCTTAAAGGTGCTTCCGGATAGCGGAGCCGACAGCGTAAAAGTACAAAGCGGTTCCCGTGCGGTTACGGTTTCCTCCGACAAAGAGTTGATGCTGTATGCGTTATATGTAGATGAAAAGGGCAGTTTGTACCGTCATGTCGGATACAGCAATAACGGTTTTACTTACTACGGATATGTTCTTGAAAGTTTGATTAAGGAGAGTGCGGGTCCGGTGACCCCGGGTGCCCCGCGACCTGACGAACCGGTGATTGATATGACGCCGAAGCCTGCAAAGGATGCGAAAGAGAATACGGCAGGTGTTCAGGTGGGATGGGGGCATGCGACGCATCCGAATGCGTCCGCAATGGTTTTAAAATCCCTTCCGGACAGCTCGGCAGACAGTGTAAAGGTGGATCCTACCCGTGCGGTTACAGTAACTGCAAGAGACTATCTGATGTTGTACGGTTTGTACGTGGACGAGCGCGGAGATACGTATCGTCATCTGGGTGTAAAGTACCGCGGAAAAGAGTATTACGGCTATATTTTGGAAAGTCGTATTACGGAATGTGAAGCGCCGGATGTTGCTACTCCGACACCGGGAATCGGTGTTTCCGGCAGCCAGAACGGTAACCAGGGAGTGCATGCGGATTTTGAGATTGAAATGGACATTCAGGGCTTCCCGGAGAGCTACAAACCGTATCTGCGTGCGCTGCACGAACAATATCCGAACTGGATCTTTAAAGCGTTCCGGACCGGTCTGGATTGGGATACGGCCATTGATGAAGAGAATATCCCGGGTAAGAATCTGATTCCGAACAGTTCCGGTATTGCGTGGAAGTCTCTGGAAGAGGGAGCCTACAACTGGAAAACGGACAGCTTTATCGTATATGACGGTTCTACTTGGGTAACAGCGTCCAGAGCGGCGTTGGAATATTACATGGACCCGCGTAATTTCCTGGATGAAAAGGCAATCTTCCAGTTTGAGGTGTTGAATTACGAACCGGATTATCAGCACGAGGAAGGTGTAGAAAACATTTTGAAGTATACGCCTCTTTACCAAACCTCATATACGTATGTAGATGAAAACGGCCGTCAGCAGAGAATGACCTATGCGGAAACTTTCATAAAAGCGGCAGAGTATTCCGGTGTAAGTCCGTATCATCTGGCCACCCGTGTAAAGCAGGAGGTAGTCACCGGAACCTCTACGGTCAGCAACAGTGTGACCGGAAAGGTAAAGGGATTTGAAGGATTGTATAATTTTTACAATATCGGGGCATACCATAGTACACAGGCCGGCGGAGCCATCGCAAACGGTCTGAAGTATGCGAGATACGGAAACAGTAAGGATGATGCGTTAAACGATGCTTCCCTGATTCCGTGGGATAATCGGTATAATGCGATTGTGGGTGGCGCGTACATTATCGGCAGCTCCTACATCAATCGCGGACAGAATACGATTTATCTGCAAAAGTTTAATATGACGTCTTATTATACATACAGTCACCAGTACATGGCCAATGTTGCGGCACCGTCTTCGGAAGGCAGAAAGACCGCACAGGCTTATGCGGGCGCGACGGAGAGTCCGGTAGTATTCTCGATTCCGGTGTATTTAAATATGCCGGCGCGGGCATGCCCGGAGCCGACCACGGCATATAATCCGAATAACTATCTCTCAAAGCTTAGCGTGAAGTCTTTAGACGGTACTTCCTATGCACTGACCCCGAGTTTTAACGGCGCATCGGTGACGGAATACTCCGTGTTTGTGCTGAGTTCCACGGAAGTGATTGATATTTCTGCGACAACGGTAAGCAAGAAGGCTTCGGTGTTCGGAGACGGTTATCAGAATCTTTCCATGGGAATGAATACGTTTACCGTGGCGGTTATTGCGGAGGACGGTTCCAAGCGGGAGTATGTACTGTATGTGGTAAGAGAATAGCAGAGGAGATTTAAAATGAAACGAGGACTGTTTTTTGCCCTGTTGACGGCGGTACTTCTGTTCTTTGGAACGGAAACGGCCCAGGCAGCGGTGGCGATGATTGATTTGCAGACGGAAAAAGAAGCGGTACGTGTGGATGAGGAGTTTGAAGTGTCCTTGTGGATTAACGTACAGCCTGCCGAAGGAGAAAGTCCGCAAGCAGCAGTAATCGGTGATTTCGAGGCTTATCTGATTTATGATGCAGATGTAATAGAATTTGTTACGGCACCTTCTTGTATTACGGGAGGTGCCGGTATGCTAAGAATCGCAGATATGGGTGCGGAGGCCAGTGTAGGAAGCAGAAAGTATGTGATACGATTCCGGGCACTGGAAAGAGGTATATCAGATATTTCGCTGGACAGCAGACCGATTGTTTATACTTACGGTATGAACAATGCAATGTCGGTATCCAGCAGTGTGCTGACCGTTTTGGTGGAAGCGTCGGAGGATGCTTCCGATAATGCCAATTTATCCGCTCTCAAGGTGAATCCGGGAAAGCTTTCCCCTGCCTTTGCCACAACCATAAGAGAGTATGAGGTAACCATACCGTACTCCTCGGAACGGATTGTAGTCAGTGCGCTGACCGAGGATGAGAAGGCGGTAGTGGGGGTAAACGGAAGTACCGGTCTGAAGGTGGGACGCAATACCGTGGTAGTAACGGTGACGGCAGAGAACGGAACCGAGAAACGGTATTATTTGTATGTGACAAGAGAAGAAGAGCAACCGGAGCCCACAAAGGTACCGGAAGAACCAAGGTCTGCAGGTTACGAACCGGGGCTTCATGTAACGGAAGAAAACGGACGAATCGTGTTATCCTTTGCGGGAATGTATAAGGTTTCCGAGGACCAGAGTGCCTATATTGCGCCTACCGGATATGAAGAAACGATTATGTATGCGGATGGAATCCAAATCAAAGCTTATGTAAAAAGGGACGTTCCGGACAGCGATTTTTTTGTGCTTGTGTTGGAAGACGAGCTGGGTGTCAGCGGATATTACCGGTATGACCGGCAACAGCAGACGTTGCAGCGCTATGACGAAGAACGGATTGAAATCCGTCAGGTGGTAGAAGAGGATAACAGTGCATTGCACGATGCACTGGACAAATATAAAGGGCAGCAGGTGTTTCTGCTGTTTTTACTGGCAATGTTTATTGCGCTCAGTGTGCTTTTGTTACTGATTGTTGTAAAACTGTACCGGCAGTCGGGACAGTCGGATGACGGTGATTTGGATGACCGCTTATAACAAATGTGAAAGAAGGTCGGCGACGGATGGTAATTAGAATTGATTTCGGAAGTGATGAAGCACTTTATGTGCAGCTTTACAATCAAATTATATACGGGATTGCCAATGCGCAGTTATTGCCGGGAGATACTTTGCCGTCGGTAAGGGAACTGGCGGAAAACATCGGAATTAATATGCATACGGTGAATAAGGCCTATGCGATTTTGCGTCAGGACGGATACCTCAGACTGGACCGCAGAAACGGGGCGGTAATTGCCGTAAACAGTGATAAACTGCGGGCGATGGAACAGTTAAAGAACGAGATGAGAATTTCTTTGGCGAAGGCTCTGTGCCGGGGGTTGTCAGCGGAGGAGATTCACGAGGTGACGGACGAGGTGTTACGGGAGTTTCAGGTTTAGTTATAAAACGGCAGAAAGGGAACAGTATGGGAAAGATTTATACCGAACAGGCAGAACGGGTATTACAATATGCAAAACAGGCGGCGGAGCATTTGTCTCACGGCTACATCGGAAGTGAACATTTGCTGGTGGCGTTGCTTCGGGAGGAGTGTACCGCAAAGGAAGTGTTACAGACAAACGGTCTTTCGGCGGAGAAGCTGGATGAATTGATTGCCCAGCTGATTACTCCGGAAAAGAGTGATCGAAGAAAGAAACTGCAGAACACGCCGCGTCTGATGCGGATTTTAGAGCAGGCAGAGACGGAAGCGGGACGTTACGGAAGCGAGGAAATAGGAACGGAACATTTGTTGCTGGCTGTTTTGCAGGAAGCGGATTGTATTGCGGTGCGTTTGTTAAATACACTCGGGATTCCGACCCAGAAGGTGTATTTTGCGGTTCTGGAGGCCATGGGGATTGATGCGAATCGCGCCAAGGCGGAATATGCCATGAGCCGCAGTCGTGTACAGAACGGCGAAGGCGGACGCCTTTTGGAGAAATACAGCAAGGATATGACGGAGGCTGCCGCAAACGGGAAGTTGGACCCGGTCATCGGACGGGAAGAAGAAATCAGCAGGGTAATCCGGATTTTAAGCCGCAGAACGAAGAACAATCCGTGTCTGGTGGGAGAACCGGGCGTGGGTAAGACGGCGGTGGCAGAAGGGCTGGCCCGCCGGATTGCGGAAGGAAATGTGCCGGATTGTATGAAGAAAAAGCGTGTGCTTTCTTTGGATTTGTCGGCTATGGTAGCCGGTTCCAAGTATCGCGGCGAATTTGAAGAACGAATTAAAAAGGTGATGGATGAGGCAATTTCCGACGGAAACGTATTGATCTTTATCGATGAACTCCATACCATTATCGGTGCGGGCGGCGCGGAAGGAGCCCTGGATGCGTCCAATATAATGAAGCCTGCTCTGGCAAGAGGAGAGTTTCAGGTCATCGGAGCAACCACCAGAGAAGAATACCGGAAATATATCGAGAAGGATGCGGCCTTAGAACGCAGATTCCAGCCGGTTGTTGTGGAAGAGCCGACGATTGCGGAGGCAGAGGAGATTTTGTCCGGGCTAAAGGGTGTTTATGAAGCACACCACGGAATCGTAATCAGCGATGAGGCGGTAAAGGCAGCGGTGAAGCTTTCGGAGCGGTATATTAACGACCGCTTTTTGCCGGATAAAGCAATCGATGTGTTGGACGAAGCGGCATCAAAGCTTCGATTGACAACCCTTGCGGCAAGTTTTGCAGGGAATGATAAGAAAAAACAGCTGGTGCAGCTGGAAGAAGAAAAAGAGCGTTTGTTGCTTGCGGGAGACAGTGAAGGTGCTATTGCCGTGGCAGCAAAGCAGAAACGCCTGAGAAACCGTTTGGAGGCGCAGAAAGCGGAAGAAACCGAGTGCCCGGTGCTTCGTGAAGATATGATTGCGGATGTGATTTCCGCATGGACCAAGGTGCCGCTTCAGAAACTTTGCGAAGAGGAAAGCGAGCGCCTGTTAAAGCTTCCGGATGTTTTGCGGAAGCGTGTGATTGGGCAGGAAGATGCGGTGATGGCGGTGGCAAGAGCCATTCGACGTGCCCGCGTGGGATTGCAGAATCCGCAGCGCCCGATTGGATCCTTCCTGTTCTTGGGACCGACCGGTGTGGGCAAGACGGAATTGTCCAAAGCCCTTGCCGAGGCGGTGTTCGGAAAGGAAGAAGCTTTGATTCGTGTGGATATGTCCGAATACATGGAAAAGCACAGTGTGTCGAAGATGATCGGTTCGCCGCCGGGATATGTGGGACATGAAGAGGGGGGACAGTTAAGCGAGCAGATTCGCCGGAATCCGTACTCCGTAGTGCTGTTTGATGAGCTGGAAAAAGCTCATCCGGATGTGTTCAATATATTGTTGCAGGTGCTGGAAGACGGCCATATTACCGATGCGCAGGGGCGTCGGGTCAGCTTTAAAAACACGATTATTATCATGACCTCCAATACGGGTGCGGGGCGCATTATGGAACCGAAGAATCTGGGCTTTTTAAATAAGTCGGATGATTCGGCGGATTATGAACGGATGCGTGCTAATGTAATGGAGGAAGTAAAGCACAGCTTTAAGCCGGAGTTTTTAAATCGTATCGACGAAACCATTGTATTTAAGCCGCTGGACAAGGAGGCCTTAAAGAAGATTGCGGATCTTCAAATCGGAGAAGTGGTAAAGCGTTGTAAGGAACAGCTTGCGATTACCCTGAAACCGGATGTGGCGGCAGCGGAGTTTATTGTGAAGAAGGGTTCCGATGAGAAGTACGGAGCCAGACCGATTCGTCGCGCGGTGCAGGTACACATGGAAGATCTGATTGCGGAAGAGATTCTTGCCGGCAAGCTGGCAACGGGGGACACGGCGGTGCTGACGGTGCAAACGGCGGATGTGCCGGAAAAAGAGGCACTTCGCCTGCGTCGCATTCGAAAGGGAAAGAATTCGTAAAGGATTTGTTAGGTTTTTATGAATCTGCGAAATTTTGTGGAAAAAAAAGAATAGTTGTGCTATACTGGTATTGTAACAAATAACAGATGGACGGCTGTTACAGGAGGATAAGAATATGGCAGAACTGATTTATGTTCAGGACAACGGAAAGCTTGCGTTTGGGGATTATACGCTGGCTGCAAAGGCAAAGGCCGACGGTTTTGAGTTTGGTGGGGATTTGTATAAAGTAAAGACGTTTCAGGAGATTACAAAGCTTGAGCGTAACGGCATGTTCGCATATGAGTCGGTGCCTGGGACCGATGTAACGAATTTTACGGCAAACGACAAGGAACTGGAGTTTACGGTTGCCGGCACCACCGATACACAGGTAGCTCTCGGTTTGGAGGCGGAGAAAGAGTTTAAGCTTTACATCGACGGCACCAATATCGGCAAAATGAAGACGAACCTGGGCGGAAAGCTTGTATTCAGCCTTCAGCTTACGGAGGGGAAGACTTCTGAAGTACGTGTAGTAAAGCAGTAAGATTTGCGGGGGAGTTATGGCAAAAGGGAAAGCAGTGTTTTTTTGTAAAGAATGTGGAATGGAGTCGCCGAAATGGCTCGGACAATGTCCGGGCTGTAAGGCGTGGAATTCTTTGGTAGAGGCGCCGCAAGCAGCGAAGACAAAGTCTGCTTACGGCGTTTCGCCGTTACAGACGGCAGAACCGGTGCTTCTTTCGGAGGTGGATACCGGTGAAGAAGAGCGGATTGCCACCGGCATCGGGGAATTGGACCGGGTGCTGGGGGGCGGAATTGTTATCGGCTCTCTGGTCCTTGTGGGCGGTGACCCGGGTATCGGCAAGTCTACGCTTTTGTTGCAGATGTGCTATGCGTTGGCTAAAAAGGACCGAAAAGTGCTGTATGTGTCCGGCGAGGAGTCCATCCGTCAGATTCGCATGCGGGCGGACCGGTTGCAGGTGACGGACGGCAGTACGCTTCTTTTGGCGGAGACAAGCCTGAACCGCGTGGAAGAGACGGTGCGGCGCATTTTGCCGGAAGTAGTCATTATCGACTCTATCCAGACCATTTACCGGGAAGAGACAGAGGCGGCTCCGGGCAGTCCGGGCCAGATTAAAGAGGCTACAGCCTCTCTGCTTCGTTTGGCTAAAGGTCTGGGAATTACGATCTTTATTATCGGTCATGTAACAAAAGAAGGCGTGGTGGCAGGTCCCCGGATGCTGGAACATATGGTGGATACTGTGCTGTATTTTGAAGGAGAGAGTCATATCTCTTACCGTATTTTGCGGGCGGTGAAAAACCGTTTCGGTTCTACCAACGAGATCGGTGTGTTTGAAATGGCAGGTGCGGGTCTTCGTGAGGTGAAGAATCCGTCGGAATATATGCTTGAGGGACGGCCGGAGGATGAGCCGGGGTCAGTGGTTACCGCTGCAATGGAAGGAACCCGTCCGATTTTGGTGGAGGTGCAGGCGCTGGTATCTCCTACCAGCTTTAATATGCCCCGCAGAACTGCGGCGGGAACGGATTACAACCGGGTGACACTTTTGATGGCTGTGCTGGAAAAACGCTTGGGAATTTCTCTTGCGGGTTGCGATGCTTACGTTAATGTGGCAGGAGGGATGAAGATTACGGAGCCTTCCTTGGATCTGGCCATTGTGCTGGCACTGTTGTCCAGCTATCGCAATCGTCCGCTTCCTCCTCGTACGGTGGCCTTCGGCGAGGTAGGTCTCACCGGTGAGATTCGTGCGGTGAATATGATGCAGGCTCGCATTGCAGAGGCGGAAAAGATGGGATATCGTACCGTGATTGTACCGAAGCGCAAAAAGGCCGAGGGGGAGAAGAAGAGCGACGGTATTCAGGTTATCGAGGTGGCCACGGTGCAGGATTTGCAGTCGGTACTGCGGAATCTGTAAGAGCCGGTGATGCGCGGCAGGATACGCGTCGGTATTGACCGGTGTTCGGAAAGAAGAAAGCACAGGGATAGGTGTTTGGGAGAATGGGAATAGGAGGATTTTCGGAATGAAAAAGAGAACGAAGGTTGCGCTTGCAATCGCGTGCGGTCTTTTCCTGCTTTGTTGCGGGGTGGGCCTGTTGTTGCTTAGGAAGATTTCGGCAGCGGGAGGAATCCGCTATTTATATAATTTAAAACATGATACCGCAGGAATGGCGACAACGGAGTATCATCCGGAGGCGGAAACCGGCGCGGACGGTGCAGTGACCTGTACAGAATTGACGAATCCGGCGGTGTTGGGTATTAAGGAGACGATTCGGTTTGCCAAAAGCGGCGAAACCATTGTATGGGACGAGGATTATGCGTATATGCGACCGGAGCAGGTTTCTTTTGAAGATGAATTGGTTACGGGACAGGTGGACGGCATTTTCACCTTCCGGGGAAATTATCACAGAACCCTGACTTCTTACGGTACGGCACAGATTGAGAAGGAAAAGTTTTCTCCCTATTATTGGACCTATGATACCGGAAAGTTGTTAAAATCAAGCGGGACAAGCTATTGGTCCGGCAACGGCTGGACCGGTCAGCCTCTTATTATTTCCTGGCCGGACGAGACAAAGAAGGTGATGAACCTCTATCCGGAAAAGAAAGAGAAAGAGAACTTCACGGAAGTGATTTATTCCGGCATGGACGGTTATATCCACTTCCTTGATCTGGAGGACGGTAGCGAGAGCAGACCTGCGATTCATATCGGCATGGTATTTAAGGGGACAGCGTCCCTGCATCCGTCCGGAATTCCGATGCTGGTGCTGGGGTCGGGAGATGCCCAGACCGGTCTGTTCGGCGAAAATGTCAGTCCGAGAGCCTATATTTATAGCCTGATTGACGGTTCTAAGCTGTACGAGTTCGGGTATAATGACGATATGGCTTATCGTACCTTTCACGCCTACGATAGTTCTCCGGTGATTGATGCGAAGACGGATACACTCTTTTACCCGGGAGAGAACGGTGTGTTGTATACGGTGAAGCTAAATACAACATACGATGCGGAGGCCGGGACACTGTCCGTAGCGCCGGAGCATGTAGTGGATTATACTTACACGACATCCCGGGCCACGGAGGAAGCGTTTACCTGGGGAATGGAAAACTCGGCGGTAGTAAACGAGAATTATCTGTACGTGGGAGATAACGGGGGCGTGTTCTACTGCCTGGATTTAAACACCATGTCTATGGTGTGGGCTCAGGATGTGTATGGGGATGTGAATTCTTCTCCGATCTTTTCCGAGGAGGAAAACGGTAACTTTATTTATCTGGCGACAACCCTGACCGAGGCGATGCTGGACGAGCATTCCATGGGAGAGGTTGCGATTTATAAGTTAAATGCGGCAAACGGTAGCATTGTGTGGAAGAAACCGTTTGAATGTCACAATGTGGACGGTGTGGAAGGCGGAATCCTTGCCACCGGCGTATTGGGCCGGGGAGCAATCGAAGGACAGATTATTTATTCTGTATCCCGGACTCCGGGACTTTCTTCCGGATATCTTGTGTCTCTGGACACGAAGACAGGAGAAGCGGTATGGCTTACGGAGTTGACCGATTACGCCTGGAGTTCCACCGTGACGATGTATTCTCAAATCGGAGCGGCATATTTGATACAGTGTTGTTCCAACGGAACAATTTTGCTGTTGAATGCCGGAAACGGAGCTTTGTTGGATTCCGTGTCTTTGAACACTACGTTGGAAGCTACGCCGGCAGTGTTCGGGAATACTCTCGTGGTAGGTACGAGAGACGAGCGGATCATCGGACTTACGGTGGAGTAGAACGGAGGTTGGCATGAAGAAGAATGTAATCGGTTTGTGGACCGTGGCGGCGATGCTTGTCGTTCTTTTGGGGCTTGCGGCGTTTGGTTTTGCAAAGCCGGAGGCGGAAGGCAGGGAGTTGTCGTCGGTGGAGCATTTGGAAGGTTGCGTAATGGCAGGTGTGGATGCGGCACGTCTTCCGGAAGAGAATGGGGAGGTTTTGTTTGAGACTATTCTCGGTATAAAGCTTTCCGGCTATCACGCTGTGACGGATATGGACGAGTTGTTATATGAACTAAGAAGCGGACGTGCGGATGTGATTTGTTGTCCGGATGTGACTGCGGAGTATTTGCTTCGTACGGAAGACGGACTTGGTCGCGTGGATGTGCCGGCGGATACGTCAAACGGCGTGGAAGGAGGACGTCTTTCCTTTGCCATGGCTCTGCGGCCGGAGGATGAGGGACTTTGCGCAGAGTTAAACGCAGCAATTTCGGAGTTGGAATCGGATGGCACTTTGGAGGCTTTGACAGTAGCTTATGTAGAGGCAGATACCCCTTTGGAGCTGTATGAAAAGAAAGAGAGCTCAAATAAAAAGACGCTATATGTGGGGGTGACCGGAACGGTGCCGCCTTTGGATCGGTTGGATGAGGACGGTGTACCTTGCGGCTTTTCCGTGGCGTTTTTAGAGGAACTGGAAAAACGGACCGGATACCGGTTTGAAACGGTTGTGATTGAACCGAAGGACAGTTTTACCGTGTTAAAAAGCGGAAAGGTGGATCTGCTGTTTGCTTACGGAACGAGCCGGAATACGACGCCGGGAAAGAAGGATTACCTCGTAACAAAGGGGTATTACACCATGCGGGAATATGCTTATTTGACATTAAAGACAAGTGAGCCGGAAACGGAGGAGTGAGGAGCATGATACGAAATATTTACGATGCAATATATAATAATTTAATCGGCGGCGGTGCATATGTCCGTATTATCAAGGGCTGTGTGGTAACGCTTTTGGTGTTTGTGCTGGCTTTGTGTGTGGCATGCCTCTTTGCGGCGGTATTGTCCTTTTTGCGAACTTCCGCATATAAAGGGTTGCAACGTATCGGCGTAGCTGTTTCTTTTTTGACAAAGGGAACTCCGCTGTATCTGGCCCTTCTTTTGTGGTACTATACCTTCCTGGGAACAATGCACAGGGGCGGATTGGTGATTGCGGTGCTTGTGTTCGGGTTGTACGGCGGCGGACATTTGTCGGATATTTTGTCGAGAGGAATTAAAAAAGAAGCCGGGATGCGAAGTGCTGCGGTAAATCGAAGGGCAAGACGGGAGTTTTTCTCCGCACTGCTTCCGTTTGTGACGGAACAGTCGTTGTTTGAAATAAAACGTCTTCTCTGTATTTTGTTGCAGATGTCGTCGTTGCTTGGTGCAATCGGCGTGAACGATTTGACGCAGGTATTGCTTACAAACGGTTTGAAAACCCAATATCCGTTTTTTGCATTGGCCTGTGCCGTGATTTTCTACTTGTTGTTGCAGCTTTTGATAGAAGCGGTGTTTGCAAGGCTTGGAAAACGTCTGACGGGGGAAGAGGAAGAATAGAAGATACGTTTTCTTTAGGGACAAGTGGTATATTTTATCTTCGGACAACATAGGCTTATAAAAAGATTGTCCGGAGGGATTATGAAAAAGGTAATCGGAATTCTTGCAGCGGTACTTCTTTTAGGGGTACTGCTGTTTTTTGCGAAAGAAAAGGGACTTTTTGCAAAGAACGGCGGTCCGGAAGGCACACCTACGCCGGAAAATACCACACCCCGGGTATTACAAAATGTGTGGATTATTTCATCCGGGGAAAACAGTATCACTTTTTTAGGAGAGGGAGAGCAGCAGACTCTTTCCACAAAAGGAAAGGTGCAAGGGACGTTGCAAAACTGTGTGGGAGACTTGACGGTAAAAGACGGAGAAATACTTTCTTTGGTTCTGAAACCGGACAAAGTGTCGGCAAAAGTGTTGCGAGCGGACGAAAACGGTATGGAACTGGAAGGGTATGGGGTACTTCCTTTAGCGGAAGGCTTTAAAGTGTACCGGTTATATGACGGAATCGGTGAGGAGCCCACGGGAAAGGTTTTAGTGGGCTCAAAGGAAAACGAGTTTATACTGGAAGACGGTAAGATATGTGCCGCGTTATTGTTAGAGGAGCCGAAAATCGAAAAAATACGTGTATTAATCGGAACAGAAGGGTACAAGGGGTACTATCACGAGAAGGTGGAGGTGACGGCAGACTGCGGATTTACCGTGTCCTACGGAGAGAAGGAACAACACTTTGAAAAAGGAGAGATCTGTACCTTTTCAAAGGAAACGATGAAACAGGGGGAGGAAAGACGGGTCATTGCACCGGATGAGCCGGAAGGAAAAATCACGTTCCGTAATTTGAAGCGGGCGGGGGGGCCCCCTTCCTACCGCGGAACACTGGAGGTAGAGAAACGGGAGCAGGGCTTTCTTGTCGTAAACGAAGTGACGATGGAAGAGTATTTGTATGCGGTGCTACCCAGCGAGATGCCTTCCGATTTCGGTGCGGAAGCGTTGAAAGCCCAGGCTATCTGTGCAAGGAGTTATGCGTATATGGAGCTGATGCAAAACCGGTATGCGCAGTACGGGGCTCATGTGGACGACAGTGTGGCCTGCCAGGTCTATAATAACACGGGAGAAACGGAACAGTCGGTACTGGCGGTAAAGGATACCTATGGACAGGTGTTGTTTTTTGAAGGCGACGTGGCCAAGTGCTATTATTTTTCCACTTCGTCGGGGCACACCGCATCGGCGGCGGATGTATGGGAAAACGGGGAAGAAACTGCTTATTTGCAGGGAAAACAGTCTACTTACGACTCGGAAAGTCCGTGGTATCGATGGCAGATATTTTTGCCGCTTGCGGAACTGGAAAAGGATATCTCCGATACCTTACGGGCAAGGTACGCCGTTGTGCCGGAACAAATACTTACCTATGATGCGGCTACGGACTCGTTTCTCAGCAAACCGGTGGGGGAATTGGGAGAGCTGAAAGGAATTCAGGTATTTGAGCGGGGAACGGGGGGAATTACCACAAAGTTGCTTGTAATAGGGAGTAGGGGAGTATTTCTGGTAAAAAATGAGTACAATATACGTAGTGTGCTTTCCCCTGCGGGACAGACGATTTACCGGGAAAACGGAGCGGAAACGATGGGAGCGGCATTGCTGCCCAGTGCGTTTGTGGAGCTGCAAAAGGGAATTTACAAAGAGGAAACGGGATATCTGGTAAAGGGCGGCGGTTACGGTCACGGCGTCGGAATGAGTCAGTGCGGCGCAGATGCCATGGCAAAAGCCGGTTATTCCTGTGAGGAAATTATGGCAGAGTATTATCCGGGGACGGAACTGGGATTTATCTACAATTGAGGAGCAGCAAATTGACACGAAAGGGGAAAGTATGATAAAGGCGGGCTATTTTATGATCAGGGCTTTTTTAAAAAAGCTGCGGGAGGACACGGTGTCGGCGTTCGCTGCGCAAACCGCCTTTTTTATCATACTTTCTTTTTTGCCTTTTCTGATTTTTTTGTTAACGCTTGTAAGGTATTTGCCGGTAGGGACAGAGAAAATGTTGGCTTGGGTACAGTCGGTGTTTCCAGAAGCGGTACATGAGTTTGTGGGAGTATTGCTTTACGAGGTGATGCAGAAAACCTCCGGAACGCTTCTTTCCATTTCCGTGATTGCTGCGCTTTGGTCAGCATCACGGGGTTTCTTGGCGATGATACAGGGGATGAATGCGGTGTACGGCAACAAAGAAACAAGAAACTATTTTGTGTTACGGTTTTTGTCTGTGTTGTACACGCTGGCCTTTGCGGTAGTATTGATTCTGACATTGTTGCTGTTGGTGTTCGGGAACCGGATTTATGTATATATCCAAAGCAGGGTCGCGTTCCCGGAAGACGTGGCAGTGCTTGTAATCAGTTTGAGAATCGTTCTTTCCTTTTTGCTTTTAGTAGGATTCTTCTTTGGATTGTATTTGTTGATTCCCAACAGAAAGTGTCCGCATGCGACCTCGGAACTTCCGGGAGCAATGCTGGCCGCCGCAGGGTGGATGGGATTTTCTTATCTGTATTCCTTTTATATTGACCGGATGTCAAATTATTCGGCCATGTACGGAAGTCTGACCGCAATTGTACTGTGCATGATCTGGCTGTATGCTTGTATGTATATTATGTTTATCGGGGCAGAGTTGAATGTGGTGGCGGCGGAGCCTGCCGTTTGTGAGGCGTGGAGAGAATTTGCCGAAAGTTTTAAAGGAAAGGGAAAACGTGGTATAGAACGGAAAAAAAGGTAAATACTGTAAGAGAAGGCCTATGTGTTACGAGCGGGGCGAAAAAACAGACGGAAGGAACAGGAGACGGAATGAAGAAAAAGAAACCGATTGTGTTGGAAGAATTATCGCCGGAGGAATTGGTAAAGTACGAAATAGCCAAAGAACTTGGATTGTTTGATAGGGTTATGACAAACGGCTGGGGGTCTCTTTCCGCAAAGGAAACGGGGCGCATCGGTGGAATCCTGGCTAAGAGACGAAAGGCAGCGCAGCAGACCCCGGAGGAGTCGGAGGCGGTATAGAGCAAGTCGAATAAGAAAGCAGAGAGAGCGACAACTCCTGCCGAAAGGCGGAGGAGTCGCTCTTTTTCCGTGCAGGCAATGTTCGTGCAGGCAAAGTGAGCATGCGAGCAAACTGCGTGAGCTCGCTCACATGCAGTTGCGCAGTCAAGCGAACGCGCCCACGACCGAGCGGCTATGCCGCGAGGTGTGGGGAGTGCGAAGCACAGCCTGCACGAAGAATACAGTCAAGCGAACGCGCCCACGACCGAGCGGCTATGCCGCGAGGTGTGGGGAGTGTGCCTATACCCTCGCAGCTATGCACAATTTCTCGGAGAAAACATATGATACAGTACGAAAAAAGGAAAGGAGTCTGCTATGAATAATTATAGGAACTACGGAAATTACGGAAACAGAAGATATGCCGGTGGTATGGATTGCGGTTGTAAGAAACCGGAAGTGATGCAGGGCATGGACTGCGGCTGTAAGAAGCCGGAAGTGATGGGCGGTATGGATTGTGACTGCAAAAAGCCGGAAGTGAAACCGGATATGGATTGCGGTTGTAAGAAACCGGAAGTGATGGCCGGTATGGATTGCGACTGCAAGAAGGAAGAGAAAAGGGAGGATTACTGCGGCTGTTCCGTGGAATCCATGTATCGCGAAGTAAAGAAGAACGGAGCATGCTGTGAGGAGGATATGCCGGGGAAGGCTCTTGCTATGGCCTATGTTCCGTGGCAATCCTGGAGAAAGCTGTATGAGATTTGTGAGGGCTTTTCCACCGGAACCATTTTCAAAGAGCTTGATCTGGAATTCTATGGAAGGAGATGTAACTGATGGGCGCTGAAAAAGACAGAATGACGTTGCTGCATAAGATAAACGAAGCGAGCTTTGCCATGGACGAGGCGCGCCTGTTTTTGGATACTCATCCGAAGTGTGAGGAGGCATTGGCCTATTATCGAAATATGTGTGCGGTAAGAGAGAAGATGGTAAAGGAATATACGGCATGTTACGGACCGCTTTCTTCCTACGATTGTTTTTGCGACGATTGTTGGAAATGGGTAGAGTATCCGTGGCCGTGGGAAGGAGCGTGTAAGTAATGTGGAGTTATGAAAGAAGATTGCAGTACCCGGTAAACATTAAGCAAACCAACCCGAAACTGGCAATGGTCATTATGAGCCAGTTCGGCGGACCGGACGGTGAGCTTGCGGCCAGCATGCGCTACCTTTCCCAGCGGTATGCCATGCCGTATAGAGAAGTGGCGGGGTTATTGACGGATATCGGCACAGGTGATTCGCTGGTGCCCCACAGGGTGCAGGGGTCTCTGAAACCCTTGATTTTAGCGGGTTTCAGAGTCTGCTTTTGCTTTGTAGGGATGTTTTTTAAGAAGCCTCTGGGGCATAAATGCCATTTTCGGTAGTTTGCGTTAAAATTTCGGTTTCAAGAATTTCTGTGGTGTAGTCTTCGGCCCTGCCAAAGGACCGAATTTTTAATTTCATGCCGAAGGGAATTTCCCGGAACCAAACCTCTACCACGCCGCCGGGATAGACGGTGATTTTCTCCACCAGCTCCCGGTACAAGCCAAGGTTCGATTCGTCGAAGGTCATAATCTCGTCCAAGACGGAGTCGTACTGTCGGAATAGGTTCATCTGCCGGCTTCGCACATCGTCTTCCTTTTGCACGCCCTGCAACAGCTTGTTCAACTCCTCAATCTGGTCATCGTACCATTTGGTCTGCTCCTGTAATTCCACCTTGGAAATCAAACCATCCAACATCAAATCCACGGCTTTTCGCTTCTTGGTGTTCAGCACTTCCAGCTTTTCGTGAATGCCGGAAACGTCGGTACCGGCTACGCTTACGCTTTTGGCGCCGGTCAGCTCTTGTAAAAGCTCCGCTTTCAGTGCCTTGCGGTTTGCCTGAAACTGGCGGATGCAATGATGTACGCAGCTAAGCAAAGCCCGTTCGTTGATGGAACCGTTGCTACAGCCGACAGCCTCGCCGGTGTCCATGGTTTTTGCGGTGCCGTGGTTGGCAAAGGCGTAACAGCGCCATGCCTTGTAGGTACTGCCGTCAGCCAGCTTTTTGGTACGACTGACAAAGTGATGCCCGCATGCACCGCACCAGAGCTTTCCACTACACCAGTAACGGTTGCTGTGCTTGGTTTTGATCGCCTCGGAAGGGGAGCGGCGTTTTAGTTCTGCCTGGGTACGGTTCCAAAGCTCCCGGTCGATGATGGGTTCGTGGTGGTCTGTGATATAGACCATCTCTTCGGCACCCCGATTGTATTTCTTTGCATGTGTCAGGTAGTTGGGGGTGTAGGTTTTCTTCTGACACAGGTCGCCTACATACTTTTCGTTCCGAAGCAACCGCAGGATTACGGTGTTGGACCAAAGCTTTACCCGGGGCGGGCGAAGGCCTTCCTCCATCAGCTCCCTTGCAATAACGTGGGTGCCCTTTCCTTCGTTGGTGTACTTGTGAAAGACGGCACGAACGAGAGGAACCTCCGCTTCATTCACGGTCAGTTCGCCGTTCCGGACGGTGTACCCGATCATGTCTCTGCCAAACACCACGCCTTGCTCCATGCGACGCTTCTGGCCCCATTTCACACGCTCGGAGGTCTTACGGCTCTCCTCCTGTGCGATGCTGGCCATAATGGTCAAACGAAGCTCCACGTCGGCATCTCGGGTGTCGATGTTATCGATGGTAAAAATCACGCCGATGCCCTTGTCCTTTAACAGTCTGGTGTAGTGCAGGGTATCCACGGTATTTCGTGCGAATCGGCACACCTCCTTTGTGAGGATTAGGTCGATACCGCCCCGCAGGGCTTCCTCAATCATGGTGTTGAAGCCGATACGCTTCTTTGTCTGGGTACCGCTGATGCCCTCATCGTAATACACGTCCTGCAAAATCCAGTCCTCATGACGTGTGATGTATTCCGCAAAATATTTGCGCTGACTAAGTAAGGAATTGGTCTGGTCGTCCTTGTCTGTCGAAACTCTGCAATATGCGGCAACTCTAAGTTTTTTATGATTCATTGTGTCCTCCTTTTCGGGAATGACACATCACTGACTCCAGTATAATACCAGAGTCTGCGATGTGCAAGTAAAAGTTACACATTGTGGCTAAGCAAGTAATCTAACTGCTCGTCGGTAATGAGTTCCCGCAAATATAATTCATGGTAAATGCCGCGCTTTAGTTGTTTATGAATCAGCTCTCGCTGCTCTTTTGTAAAATAATTCTCCATGCGATTCTCCTTTTCTGTCTCTGAAAGTCCTCTTGGTTCTGGCATCGCATACTCCCTAAAAATACGGTTATTAGAGTCTATGAGTGCCGTTTTGTTCTATGCGCATAACAACCGGTTGTGAGGAAAGGATACCATGAAAAATTTGAAAAACCGCAGATTGGGCGGAGTTGCAAATGTGGTGGTTTTTGGGAGAGGTGGAATTGCAGATTTGCAATTGACAGGGCGAGGCGGGGAATGTTAAACTGAAAGTGTGGAAGAAGGGAGAATGCTATGAATACGAAATTGACCATAAATGAAAAGATAACCGACCTGCGGGTACAGGCAGGCCTTTCGCAGAAAGAACTGTGCGCTGCCATCGGCATCCCGGCATCTTCTCTCAGCCGTATCGAGCGGGGAGAAATTACAAATGTCAGCAACGACATTCTTGTAAAGCTGGCAAAATACTTCCGAGTGTCCACGGACTATTTGCTGGGAATGACGAAGGTGACGACAGCGAAAAATGCAGAACTGGAGGAGCTGGGCCTGTCAAATAAGGCGCTACTTTTACTCCTCGCCGGGAAGGTGGACGGCGCATTGTTGAGTCGCTTAATTGAACATCCGCGCTTTGCACTTTTATTGGATGCGGCAGAGGCCTATTTTAAAGATGACCACAAGGAAGGGCTGCAATCGAGAAACGAGATTATCAATCTGGCAACCGCCAGTCTCAAAGAACTTGCTAAGAACCAGCCGGAGAAAAAGAATGAAATCACCGGGGATGTGCGCCGCCTAAACTTAGAAAAAATCAGCGGAGAGGAGGCGGACTTAAACAAACTGCGAAACATCTTTCTGTCCATGGTAAAAGACATCAAGGCTGACTATCAGAATGAACCGGAGGATATTAGTCGCAAGGAATTTAAGGAGCAGCTCACAGAGATAAAATCACAAAGCGATCAGATACAACTGACGCGAAAGGTATCCGAAACCGAGATGGCAGACATCGTCACATCCGTACTGACCGGCTCCGGGATGGCGGACTTGGATGAGACGGAGACGATGATGTTTCATGAGTTGTTTAAACATATTCTTGAGAGGATGGGGAAGGAGAAAAAAGAAAATGCGTGATGAGAGAAAACAGATAGAAGAAATTTCGGGAAAGGAAGACTTTTTAGTTTTTTTAAACGATTTGATTGCGAATCGGCGAGAAAATCCTGAGGAGTGGGAGAACACTACGATTGAATACTACTTAGAGGCAATGGCGTCGTGGATAGAGGATTTCTCAACCTCGAAATACAATGACATTGATTGGGAGAATGTCGATTATGTAACCATGGCAAAGATATTGTATATGGGAAAGATATATGAGTAGACATTTGTAATGATATCAAATCGGACGCAAAAAGAGAAAGGGGATTTGGACAATGATAATTGTAGAAAAGGGAAAAGAACAAGAGGAGTTTCTTACTTTTATGGAACATGCGATAACAATGTTATCGGAAGAGCAATATGAAGCCTTTATAGCATTGTTTGATGATAGCCGCATGTCGGAAAAAGAGTTAATTCTTGCACTTAAATATTTGGATGAAACTTGTTCTGCAGTAAAAATAGATAATCCGAAATGTGTGAAGAAGAGTATGCAACGTGTCGACTTAATATTTTTGAGGGATGGGAGTGGTTACTGTATGGATTATGATTTGTTCACAGAAGGACAACCAAATGATTTGACTGTTCAAATTGAATTTAAGAAAGAAAAGGAAGGATTCTTTGTGACATTGGAAGACATACATACTTTATGATTTCCGCGTGGGACTGAGCGCTCAGAATGTGTGCGTAGCCGGACTCCGAAGGAGAGCGTTCTTGGGGATTGGGGCAGGAGAACCAACAAGCAAAAAGCCGGATTGGTACCAGGAGGCACTGCTTGCCAGTTTGGTTTTGAGCAAGTTTTGGGTGGCGGTGTTGGTGAGATTTGCATATATGGATAAAGGTTTTGAGGGATTAAATTTTTATGACGAATAGGGAAGAGTATGGTATAATTAAGATGGTTGGTTTAGCAGTAGGATTGTGTGTTTTACAGAGGAGGGAGACAAGCTATGGGTTGGAATGATGAGGAAGAATGTATGAAAAAGAAAATTATCAAAATGATTGAAGAAAATAAAGATGTTTTCGAGAATGCGTTTTTAAAAAGATATCCCACCGATGCAGAATTAGAAGAAGCTGAAAAAGTGTTGGGAATAAAAATACCACAAGAATATGTTTGGTTTTTAAAGAATTATGGGCATGGTGGATTCTTTTTTGAGTATCTAGGTTATGGATTAAACGGAAAGGCATTGTTTGTAGATGAAACTCAGAGAAAGAGAAAGTATGGTTTACCTAATACCTTATTGGTAATAGAAAATTGTGATGAATATGTTATTTGCAT
>CALBKM010000014.1 GCA_937895705.1 uncultured Clostridia bacterium | reverse complement strand
TCGGTGCTAACCAGGGTTACATCTACGTTCGTGCAGAGTACCCGATCGCTGTAGACCGTTTAAATATTGCAATCGGCCAGGCTAGAGAATATGGCTTACTCGGTAAGGATATTTTCGGTACCGGCTTTGATTTCGACTTAGAGCTCCGTCTCGGTGCAGGTGCATTCGTATGCGGTGAGGAAACCGCTCTTATGACCTCCATCGAAGGTAACCGTGGTGAGCCGAAGCCGAGACCGCCGTTCCCGGCTGAAAAGGGTCTCTTCGACAAGCCTACTGTATTAAATAACGTAGAAACCTACGCAAATATTCCGCAGATTATCTTAAACGGTGCCGATTGGTTTGCTTCCATGGGTACCGAGAAGAGTAAGGGTACCAAGGTATTCGCTCTCGGCGGTAAGATTAAGAACACCGGTCTTGTAGAAATCCCGATGGGTACTACCCTTCGTACGGTTGTTGAAGACATCGGTGGCGGTATCCCGAACGGTAAGAAGTTTAAGGCAGCTCAGACCGGTGGTCCGTCCGGCGGATGTATCCCGGCTGAACACTTCGATGTTCCGATTGACTACGATAACCTCATCGCGCTCGGTTCCATGATGGGTTCCGGCGGACTTATCGTAATGGACGAAGACAACTGTATGGTTGATATTGCGAAGTTCTTCCTTGAGTTCACCGTTGACGAGTCCTGTGGTAAGTGTACTCCGTGCCGTATCGGTACCAAGCGTCTCTATGAGATGTTAGATAAGATTACCAAGGGTCAGGCTACTCTTGAGGATCTCGATAAGTTAGAAGAGCTCTGCTACTACATTAAGGACAATTCCTTATGTGGTCTCGGCCAGACTGCTCCGAACCCGGTACTTTCCACCTTACGTTACTTCAAGGACGAGTACATCGCTCACGTTGTTGAGAAGAGATGTCCGGCCGGCGTATGTAAGGATCTCTTATCCTTCGTTATCGATCCGGATAAGTGTAAGGGTTGTACTCTTTGTGCTAGAAAGTGTCCGGCTGGTGCTATTTCCGGTACCGTTAAGGAGCCGCATGTTATCGATACCAGCAAGTGCGTAAAGTGTGGCGTATGTATCGAGAACTGTAAGTTTGGCGCTATATCTAAGAAGTAAGTTACTGACTTAATTTGAATTGGAGGTAAAACATGGAAACCGTTACTTTAAAGATTAATGGTATGACCGTTACCGCACCAAAGGGCGCTACTATCTTAGAGGCAGCAAGAATCGCTCACATCGAGATTCCGACGCTTTGCTACTTAAAGGATATTAACGCAATCGGCGCTTGCCGTATTTGTGTGGTAGAGGTAAAAGGCGCAAGAAGCCTTGTAGCTTCCTGTGTATACCCGGTAAACGAGGGTATGGAAGTATTCACAAATACTCCTAAGGTATTAGATTCCAGAAGAAAGACTTTGGAACTTATTCTTTCCAACCATGACAGAAAGTGTCTCTCCTGCGTACGCAGCGGCAACTGTGAATTACAGAAGCTCTGTAAGGACTTAAAGGTAGAGTGTGAGAACGTTTATGACGGCGAAGTAAACACCTACGACTTAGACACCAGCGCTGTTCACATGGTTCGTGATAACAACAAGTGTATCCTTTGCCGTAGATGTTCCGCTGTCTGTGAAAAGGTACAGGGCGTTGGCGTAATCGGCGCTAACGAGCGTGGTTTCAAGACTAACATTGCATCCCCGTTTGATATGGGCCTCGGCGATACCTCTTGTGTATCCTGTGGTCAGTGTATCGCTGTATGTCCGACCGGTGCACTTTACGAGAAAGATTCCACCGATGAAGTTCTTGCTGCAATCGCAGACCCGAACAAGAAGGTATTCGTTCAGGTTGCTCCGGCAGTACGTGCTGCTCTCGGTGAAGAGTTCGGTTACCCGATGGGAACCGGTGTACAGGGTAAGATGGCTGCTGCACTTCGTCGTATCGGCTTTGATAAGGTATTCGATACCAACTTCTCTGCAGACCTCACCATCATGGAAGAGTCTCACGAGTTCCTTGACCGTGTACAGAACGGTGGCGTATTACCGCTCATCACTTCCTGTTCTCCGGGTTGGATCAAGTACTGTGAGCACTACTTCCCGGATATGACCGAGAACCTTTCTTCCTGTAAGTCTCCGCAGCAGATGTTCGGTGCTGTGCTTAAGACCTACTACGCTGAGAAGGAAGGCATTGACAAGAACGATATCGTATCTGTCAGCGTAATGCCGTGTACCGCTAAGAAGTTCGAGATCGGTCGTGACGATCAGAACGCAGCAGGCGTAGCTGATGTTGATATTTCCATCACCACCAGAGAGCTTGCAAGACTTATCAAGCGTCTCGGCATCACCTTCAACACCCTTCCGGATGAAGAGTTCGACTCTCCGTTAGGTTCCGGTACCGGTGCTGCAGTGATCTTCGGTGCTACCGGCGGTGTTATGGAGGCAGCTCTCCGTACCGCAGTTTGGAAGCTTACCGGTGAGAAGGACGGCTCCCCGATCGAGTTCACCGAGGTTCGTGGTACCGAGGGTATCAAGGAAGCTACCTACGAAGTTGCAGGCATGAAGGTTAACGTTGCAGTTGCTTCCGGTCTGAAGAACGCAAAGGAACTTCTTACCAAGGTTCAGAACGGCGAAGCTAACTACCACTTCATCGAGATCATGGGTTGCCCGGGTGGTTGTGTAAACGGTGGCGGTCAGCCGCAGGTTGACGCATCCGTACGTAACTTCACGGATATCCGTGCCGTACGTGCTAAGGCTCTCTACGATTACGATGCAGCTAACACCCTCCGATTCTCTCACGAGAATCCGGATGTGAAGGAGCTTTACGCAAGCTATCTCGGCGAGCCGGGTAGCCACAAGGCTCATGAGCTTCTCCATACGACCTACGTAAAGAGAAAGATTCATAATCTGTAAGATTTAGCCGAAAGGTTTCTGAGGGACCGCGCAATGCGCGGTCCCTTTGTTATGCGCGGCTTCCCATTGGTTTAAACGTACTTTCCTATTGCGTATAAGAACTCGCCACGCCGCGCATAGAAAAAGCCACGGTACTGTCCCCTCCGACTCTCTACCGTAGCTTTTTCTTCTTTCCCTACATATTCTACTTTTTCAAATACAACACAAACTGCACTATTGTATTTCCCGCAGCCAATGCTGCCCAAAAGCACGACACCGCAAGCTGTGCATCACTCCGACTGGTTACAATTCCCATAATTGCGCAGAAGGTCGCAATAAGGAAGCCGATTGCAGATACCAAATGCATATTTCTCTTTTTCAGCTTTACTTCCACAATCTCTTCTTCTTTTTTCTTCACCATCGGAATATCCGCATCACTCTCATAGTCATCATGAAGCAAATAATCGGAAGACACCTGAAAGCACTCACATAATCCCAACAGATTTAACATATCCGGTGTCGACTCTCCCGACTCCCAACGGGAAATGGCCTGTCTGGATACCCCCAGCTTTTCCGCAAGCTGTTCCTGGGACATTCCCTTTCCTTTTCTTAATGCAACCAATTTTTCATGAAATTTCAATCGAACTACCTCCCTCATTTCTTCATTTGCTACCCTTATTATACCGAATCAGACCAACATCGTCTATCACGCGAATGTAACATTTCCGCAAGTACATGTAACATTGCCCTATTTTACCGGTTACACCTCCGTGCAAGCGTACACAAACCCGACCTCACCTTTTAGCAGAATTTCTCTTTCTTACAAATGCATCAACTGTTCAACCAAACCTCTATCGCCTCATAGGTCGGGAACTTGCTCTCCAGCCACAGCACCAAAAAGATAACAACTCCGGCCGCCACCGTGCCGAACACCAGACGCTTTTTCTCCGTCCGTTCCTCATCCTGCGACTTACAAGACACCCCGACACCAATCCCCACTAGACACAGTACAGCAAATACCAAAAGCCTTATGCCTCCTACGAAATTTCCCCCGGCCGAGTTTTCTCCGTAATACGGAATTGCCCAGTTAAGTGCCCGTATTGCATAGTGAGTTTTCCAAAAATACTGTAACACTAAATAAGATAACGGCAAGGAAACCAACCATGTAAAAAAAGCATTCAACTTACTGACATTCCAAAACACCAACCCATACAAGCCCGCAGAAAGCACAAAGTATCCCCAGGCGAGCCCATCCCACTTGTAGGAAATCATATCTCCCAGAAAAATAGACGAAATAAAAACAACCGCCAGTACTGACCCGGACCATATTATTTTTAATATATTTTCGAGTTTCTCCTTCATTGTTCTTTCTCCTTCCATCCCCCAGTGTAACGTAATCCTTCAATAAATGCAACGAAAAACCTCGGAATAATATTGTAACCCTGCCACCAAAGGAGAAGAATAATGTTACAGAGACAGAGAAAGCCACGCATCTGCGCGACTTTCCGTGATTACTTCTCTTAATTATTCATCTCTCAACATCCTGAAACTCCTGCATCTCATACCGTAGGTTTCATCGACACCAACTTTACTTCCTCTTCACCGGCCTCAGAACCTCATACCCGATTCCCTCCGGGTAATGTCTTTGATAGTCCTGACAGGCTTCCTCGTTCCACTCGTAGCATGTGTTCCCATGCTTTGCCGGGTCGTAGTTCCAGGCAAGTCCCTCTACGCGTCCCATGACCTCACCGTTGTCCTTTAAGAAATCAAAGGGCGGGTGATAGAATACCAGATAATCACTGGCCGGGAAGCTTCGCATTTCAAAGCCCTCCGGGATTTCACCGGCATAGTCCTCCGACACGCCGAAGCCATAGAAATATCCTTTCTTGCCGTTTTCATAAAACCAGCCTGCGGTATGTCCGGTGACAATCGGATGGGATACGTGGCTCATACTGTCGATGATACCACACACCGTGTCACAGTCATGACGCGCCCAAAACTGTCCGTAATCCGATGCCTCGATATCCCAGATACCGATATATTTGTGGGCCGGGATGTGCTCTACTCTTACTCTTGCCTCTGTTAACGCTGTTGTATTCATGGTCGGTTCTCCTTTATTCGTGTAATGCTGAGGAAAGAATACCACCTGTAAATTCGCAAGACGAACCGGGCGCGGATTCTTCCGATAGGCTGCCGGTGTGCACCCGTAAGCACTCACAAAAGCTCTCGTCAGAGCTTCCTGGGAAGAATAACCGTATTTCACTGCGATATCTAAAATCCGTTCCTTGGTATCACGAATCTCCAAGGTCGCCATGGCAAGGCGACGTCCCGCAATGTAATTTTTCACCGTCATTCCCACAATCTCATGGAATTTCGTGGACACATAATAAGGCGAATATCCGATTTCCTCCGACATCCGGAGCAGGCTCGGATTCTCCGTCAAATGCGCCTCAATCCAGTCAATCATGCGCTGTATCGTCTCGTTCCATTCGTACAAGCCGGTTCCCTCCTTTCACATTAAGGATAACACAACCGGAGAAGTATTTTCTTGATATCAGTTGCGAAAATTCCACAGCAAATTCACACAATCCGCCGAGGAGCTTCTACAGCAACACCGCACAAAAAGCTAAGCGACCCTATATCCGCTCCGTCCGTCCCACCTTTGCCTCCGGGGATACCTCCACCTGCTCGCTGTACTGCACAAGCTCTATCTCACAATCCGCGCCGATGGCCACCACACGTCCGGATACCCGCGGGCATACCACACCTTCCAGTGCAATTTCGTCACCCTCGATAGAGTTGTTTACACACACCGTACCCACCGTAGTTCTCTTAATCAAAGAAGCAAACAGCGGCAAACGCACCTTCTTCTTTTTCTCTTCTCCGTGACGCTTATAAATTACAATCTTACTGCCACCGATACTACCCACTTCCATGCCTTTTTCATACTCAATGTCTACTTCCTCGGCGTTTAACAAACCGTTACAATCAAGAGCACCACGAATCTTTGCCAGCTCCGCTTCCACATCACCGGATACTTTACTGTTACCGGACACCTGAAATTGCTTACATTTCACGTTTCCTTTGCAGCTCATCCCCCCGGAAACGGCCACACGTTCTTTCGCTTCTACATCTCCGCCAAAAGAAGAACCTCCGGAAATCGCAACATTTCCCACCGATACCTTCCCGGAAAAGCCGCAACTTCCCGAAATATGAAAATCCTTCTCACAAACAACATTACTGCCGTTGGCAGAACCGGACACATACAAATTCTTACAACGCACCGCATCTCCAAGCTGTGCACTACCACTCACTCTTATCGTATCATACTCTCCCGGCGTAATCTGACCGCTTCCCGAAATATTTAAATCCATCACTAATCTCCTTTCTCGCCGGCACCCCCGCCGGTCACCTGTAATTCAATCCAAAACTTTGCTCCTTATGCTTCCGTTCACACATACCTATCGCCGGTCTGCCTACACAGCCCGGACCTTTCTGACTAACCTAGGAACTCCTGCGTCAAATCCTTTACCTTTCCCTTACCGTTATCCAGCAATATCTGCTGAATCTCGTTTATATAAAAGGTCTTGTCTCCATACAACGTCTTCACCGTCAATACCGCTTTTGCTTCCGACTCCTCGTGAAACAGCTTCGACAATTCATCCAGAGAAAAATCATCCTTCTGATTCTGAATCAGTTCCACCCGTTCGCAGATCAACTCTTTCGGAAAAAAAGTTTCCTGTCCGGTCACCGTGGATTTTTTTATAAACCATTCCTCCGGAATCAGGCCTTTTCGCTTCCAACGGTACAAGGCGCCGTAAGAGATACGGTAGCGTTCCAGCAGCTCTTTTTTGGAAATTAATTCTTCTCCCATGAGTACCTCCTTCCGTAACAATGTTACACCTTGGTATTATGATAACATAACATTGTTACACTGTCAATGCCTTTCTGAAAACTTTTCTATGTATGCGACACCCGCCGGATACATCGTATGCCGTGCAGTATAAATTACAATTCTAATTAATTCCCCTCTTTTTCTTGACATCCGCAAAAAACCTCGTATAATAAAAAAAAGGGGCTTTCCCTTTTTTCTTTTTGTAAACATTGCGGACTCTGTATCCGCAACAAATGTCACGCTACATATAAAGGAGTTATTATGGCAAACACGAAATTAATTACCGACTATACCACCGGCAGCGTGCCGAAAAGCCTCATTCGCTTTTCCTTACCGTTTATGCTGTCCAACGCTTTACAGGTACTCTATTCTCTGGTAGACATGCTTGTAGTCGGCAAAGTACTGGGCACCAATGCCGTAGCCGGTGTCACCAACGGCAGCACCGTTGTTATGTTCATGACCATGGTGGGCTTAGGTTTTTCCAACGGCGGTCAGATTTACATTGCGCAACTCATCGGTGCCAAACGTAAAAAAGAACTGAATAACGCCATCGGTACCCTGTTTACTCTCGTACTCAGTCTGGCGGTTGTTTTAACGGTAATCGGTGTTTTTATCGGTATTCCTGTGCTGAACTTGCTCAAAACACCGTTCGAGGCATATGACCACGCCTGGGATTATCTGCTCATATGCACCTTAGGCAATGTCTTTACCTTCGGCTACAACATGGTATCCGCCGTACTCCGAGGCATGGGTGATTCCAAGCGCCCGTTTATTTTCGTGCTGATTGCTTCCATCCTGAACCTAATTCTGGATATCCTGTTTGTCAGATTCTTAAATTGGGGTACCTCAGGTGCAGCGCTGGCAACCATTATGGGTCAGGCTGTTGCATTCATCTATGCATTGATTTACTTATATAAGAGAAAAGAAGCCTTCGGCTTTGATTTTAAGAGAAAAAGCTTTGCTATCGATAAAACCGCTGCGAAGCACCTGGCCCGCTTGGGTGTACCGCTTGCTATCCAGAGTGGTGCCATTAACCTTTCCATGATGTATGTAAACTCCCTGGTAAATCAGGTACACGTTACCGCATCCTCTACCTTCGGTACCGGCGTTAAGATTGACGATGTGGTAAACCGTATCACCTACGGTCTCACCCTTGCAGGAAGCTCCATGATCGGTCAAAACGTAGCCGCAGGAAAGCAAAAACGTGCAGCCTCTGTCGTAAACTGGATTTTGATTTTCAGCGGTATTTTCTACGCACTATTTACCATTATCCTTCTCCTCTTCTCCGAGGAGCTCTTCGGCTTCTTTAAAAAAGAAGAAGACGTTATTAACCCGGAATACATTAAGCAGTTTGTCACCGCTGCTATTATCAGCTTCCCGGGTATGCTGATGATGCGTGCCACCAATGCATTAATGAACGGTATCGGAAACTCCAAACTGAACCTGGTTTTCGGTTTGCTTGACGGCGTGGTACTTCGTATCAGCTTAAGCTATATCCTAGGTATTGTCATGAACCTCGGCCTGTTCGGATTCTTCCTTGGCTACGGACTGGCTGCTTATGGTACCTCTGTTCCGGGCATCATCTACTATTTATCCGGCAAATGGAAGAATTACCGGATGCTCAAGGCAGAAAACAAATAGGCTCCCTCCTTGGCAGGACATACTCCACCATAAAACAAACAACAACGGGTTGTTCTGTATAATCGCATACAAAGCAACCCGCTTTTCTTTTCAAATTCAAATGTCACAACAAAGTTCCGTCATTATAAATTCTTCGCCAAATCCAGATACATCTGTGCTTCTCCGATGACCGGATGCTTTGCCAAGGCCTTTTCCATGTCCTCGTAAAGCTGTTCCGCGGTTTCCGGCTTACTCTTCGGCAACTTCTTCGGAAGCTTCCCCTTTTTGGAATATACGAGCCAGTCAATGAGCTCCCGCTCCTCCTCCGTAAGCAGTGCACAATACGCGTACTTTACACGTAAAATAGACATGTCCTTATTTTGCATAAACACCGGCATCAGAACCGCCCTGGTCGCTGCTACCTCCTCTAACGGGGCATCCTCCCGGAGCATACAATACACCTTCTCCAGATCGAACGTGTTCAAGAAGGCAAGCGGAAGCTTTCCCGCCTGTTGCAGCATTGCCTCAAGCCACTCCTTCGCCTGTACAAACTCACCCATCTGTAACTGCCGGTAATACTTCATCAGCCCCACAAAACAGGTCAACGCATTTAGCGGCATCTCGCTACTCATAACAAAAAACTCCTCCGGCATATCCTTTACGGAAACACCGTCGCTCATCATGGCATTCATCTTTAACTGTAAATAAAAGGCTCTCTGATTGGCCCGTGCCTGCTTACACAGGAGGCAATTCTTACCGTCATTCGGAACTCCCATACTCATCGGGATAATATTGGTAATTCCCAAAATCACTCCCGTAAAGATGAAAATACCGGCTGCCCACCCCACCAACGGGCTGTGGGTCAGGAATAACAATGCCGCTAACAGGCTGGTAATCAAATTCAGTACACCACCGCCCAGATTATACCAGGCATACGGATACCTTCCATCCTCTTTCCACTCCGGCGGAGCCATCAGGCACTGTCCCGGAATGCCCTTTACCTTTAATTTCTTCCGGATAATCTTTCCGTCTCTTTTCACCAGCGTGAAAGAAAGCACACGGAAGGACAAAAAATCATACCCGGTCAGCAAACCGAATACCAGATGTCCGGCCTCATGAATGATAACATGTATCATAGACATAAGGTAAAACCAGAGAATCCCGGCAAATACATACAACAATTCCAGTCCGTCCTTCACACGAAAAGGCGCCGGTATCTTAATAACTTCCGCTCCTGTTTCCATAAGAAAAACAGCAGCGCCTCCCAGGCATCCACCGAACACAAAACAAATCAGTAAAAAAAATAACGAACCTTTGCTCCCCTTTTTCCGAAGCTCTCTCTTCTCTTTCACAAGCTCCGTATAAATCGCCAGCTGCTCCGGCGTAATGCTCTCTCTCTCACTCATCGGACTTCCTCCCTTTTCCTTTGTACCCTGCATTTGCCGTTTGCCCTCTTCGGCAAGATTCAAACAACAAACCGAGGCAGAGCCCAAGCCCTGCCTCTACAGTCTACCATTTTTTACACTTTATTGCAATCCGCAATTTGCACCGATTCCACAACACTCACTACTTAAATATCAGCTGTAGGAAATTGTAAAGTCCCAGATTGGCCACCTGGGTATCATGGCCTCCCGGCACAATCTGCATCATTACATTTTCTCCATATACCGCCTTCTCCGTCATTTCGGGAAGCGGAATTAACGCGTAGTACCCCGCCGCCATGCATCCGGTATCCCGGTCTCCGCAAATAGCATAAACATAGCCGATATCATACGGTTCAAACGTCTCCAGACACTTTGCGATTTCCTCCGCTTCATAGGTTGACCCTGCCGGAGAAAACGCGCCGTAATAACCGATCAAGTCACAGCATTCACACAATCCGACATTAACCGCCTGCATAGCGCCGAAGGAAAATCCCGCAATGGCACGATGTTCTCTTGAAGCCGCAGCGTCGTAACCCTCCGGATTGTACTCCGCATAAGTCGCATAATTTGCATCGATATACGGAATCAGATCCTCCCGAAGTTCCCTGCCGAAATCCTTAAATCCGTTATGTGAGTCCGCCGCATTTGCAAAATGTTCTCCGGTTCTGCCGTTAGGCGCCACCACAATCACCGGTTCGATATCGCCGTAATAAATCAAGTTGTCCAATACCAGCTTAGCCGAAGAGAACTCCTTGTGAAGTCCCCACTCCGTCTCGTCCCCGCCTCCGCTGTGCATCAGAAAAAGTACATTATATTGCTTTTCCGCATCATATCCGTAAGGCAGATACACATAGGCCGGTTTCGTCATTTCTTCTCCGGTTCCGTAGTAGTCCCTCGTCGTATAGGTGATTTCCTCCACCGTTCCCGACGCATCCCTCTTAAGTTTTCTGTACTCGGCCGGAATCTCGATTCCCTCATTCTTCGCCGGCGCATGGGTGGGTTCCGGTGTCGGAGTCGGTGTCTCTGTCGGCACCGGCGTTGGGGTCACCTCCGGTTGACCGGTCAACTCTCCCTCCGTTCCCGATTGATCCGATACCATAGCTCCGGTGGGAGCCAAGGAAGGGGATGCGGCCTCCTCTCCGTCTGACCCGCAAGCACACAGCACGCCGAGCGCTATAGCCAGACATACCGTAAGCAATGTTCTCTTCTTTCTCTTTTGCATTCTCCCATACTCCTTTCTTTGCCCTTACAGCAAACGTAAGTATTATTTACATATATTTTAACATCGCAAGCAATATTTGTCAATAAAATTTACATTAACGTTTTTTCGTGTCCGTACCTTATTGCCGGCTGTACAATCGCACCTCCCGTCCTGTTTCCTGCACGCAAAAGGCGGGCCGCCCGTAAAGACAGTCCGCCTCGTTTTTCTTTTCGGATTTTACTTAAATACCAACTGTGCAAAATTATACAGACCCAAGTGCCATACCTTGTGATCATGGTAGCCCGGCACCTCATGCCACATGAAGTTTTCCCCATCGGTAATTCTGTCGGACAGTCCGTCCAGACCGTTTACCGCTGCCTTTGCACTTGCCAGTGCAGTTCCGTCGCTGAGACCGCAGATGTTGTAAAAGTAATTGATATCATACTTTTCATCAAATGCCGCAATCTTTTCCGCTACTACCTTCGCCTCATAGGAGGTCGGTGCTGCGGAAAATGCGCCAAAGTAACTGATGATATCCAGACACTCACACAAACCGATGTTGATGGTCTGCATACCGCCCATGGAAAGCCCCGCCATAGCGCGGTGATCACGGGCTGCGGTCAAATCATAGCCATTCTCGTCATATTCCGCATAGGTTGCAAAATTCGCATCGATGTACGGAATCAAATCGTTTCTAAGCTCCTGACCGAAGGAATAGAAAGAATTCATATTTGCAAAACTGGTATCGGTATAATTGACGCAGGAGCGGCCGTTCGGAACCACGATAATAAACGGTTCCGCTTCCCCGTAAAACATCAGATTGTCCATTGCAACACGGATATCATCAAACACTCCGTTAATTCCCCATTCCTGTTCTGTACCGCCGATACCGTGCATCAGGTAAATTACATTATATTGACCCTTCTCGTCATACTGCGGCGGCAGGCATACATATGCATGCTTTGTGATTTCTTCGCCGTTATCTGCGTATGCATAGGTGGTGTACTCAATATCCACAACCTTTCCCGCATAGTCCTTATTGAACTTTGTATACTCTCGCGGATACCCGTTGGTCTCAAGCTTAGCCGGCTCATGTACCGGTACCGGCGTTGCTGTCGGCTCCGGGGTTGCCGTCGGTTCCGGGGTTGCGGTAGGCTCCGGACTCGGGGTAGGCGTATTTGTTCCGACTGCCATGGTTACACCGGCATCTTCGCTGCCACCGTCTCCGCCGCAGGCTGCCAAACCGAAAAGCATCGCCAGACAACAGAGCCCCGCCAATAACTTCTTCATTCTCATTTTCTTTCTCCTTTTCCACTCGTTTTCTCTATAACAACCGTTTCCGGCTATTATTCCATTCCCTTCAACGCTTTCAGCGCCTCATAATAAGCATCCTTGCGAACACAAGCGCGGTTGAACAGACCACAATACGGACCGTTCATGGAATAACTGTAATCATTTTTGCTCATCATCGGATCATCGCAGATTCCCCAGATAGACACGTTCTCAAGAAAATCCCCTTCCTCGTTCATACGTTTATACATAGCAAACAGCTTGCCGTAAAACTTTGCATGCTTCTCCATCTCGCTTTGCTGGAAATTGCGAACCGACATCTCGGTAACATGAACCTTTACCCCCAGCTCGCGGAACATACGGATGGCTTTTTCCACCCGGACGATATCCTGATTGTTCATGCAACCGGACTGCTGTCCGTAACCGCCGATGTAGCTTTGCATGCCGACACCGTCACAAAGCTTCTTATAGGACCCATCCGCATTCTTTTCGTAGCTGTTAATACTCTTTACAAGCTCGATAATCGCATCTCTCTTCGCATCATAGAAAGTATTGTAGTCATTGTAATACAGCTCGATGGACACCTCCGGATTCTTCTTCTGAAGCTTCTCCACCGTTTCCCTTGCGCAGGCAAAGGCAAACTCTACATAATCCTCACCGATAATGGTGTTAAACATATTCTCGTCACCGTTACGATGGGTTCTCACATGACGTGGGTCATCCCCACGGTAATCTCCTCCGTCACCTACCGCTTCGTTTACCACATCCCAGCAATAAACCACGCCCGGGAACTTTTCCTCAAAGTGAGTCACTACCTCGTCAATATAATACTTCACACGAGCCTTTAAGGTTGCTTCGTCTACATAGGCACCGTCACTCTTATACCCTTCACGGTAAAACCAGTCGCTCATATATGCATCCCAAACCAGCACATGTCCGCGCATCTTAAGGCCGTTCTCCTGTGCAAAGCCCACCAGTTCATCCGCCTGAGTATAGTCCATCACCGGCATGCCGTCCGGATTCTGCTGGGACGCGCCCTGCTTTAACAGGGAATATGCCTTCATTTCGTTACCGGTGGTCAGCACATCAAACTCCTCTTGTACCATCGGAATATAATACTTATTGCTTAATTGGTCATAGTTGATTACCGTACCGAAGGTAAATCCGTTCTCCGCAGCGGCATCCTTAAGATATTGACTCTCCAACGGCGGCTCCTTAAATGCTAATTGCACAAAATTGTAAAATCCTAAGTGGCTGACATACTCGGAATGGGTACCCGCTACCGGATGCCACTTAAAATTCTTGCCCTCCGTAATACGATCCGTCAAACCGTCCAGAGTCGCCGATGCCGCACTGGCACTCCAAAATGCGGTTGTATCATCGGTTCCGCAAATGCTGTAAAAATATCCCACTTCATATTCCGGGAAATCATTTTCTAAAATCTGTGCAATCTTACCGGCATCGTTGGAGGTCGGTGCCGCTGCAAAAGCGCCGAAATAACTCATAATATCCAGGCACTCACACATACCGATATTAATGGTCTGCATACCGCCCATGGAAAAGCCTGCCATAGCGCGATGCTCTCTTGCCGCAGTCAGATCATAGCCGTTCTCATCATATTCCGCATAAGTCGCATAATGGCTGTCTATGTACGGAATCAGGTCATTTCTGAGTTCTTGGCCGAAGGAATAGAACGCCTCCTGCCCGCCGCCGGTTCTTCCGTTCGGCGTTACTACGATAAACGGTTCAATCGCTCCGTAATATATCAGGTTGTCCATAATCTTCTTTATCTTACAGGAAGCTTTGTCCAGCTTCCACTCCGCTTCGCTTCCGCCGATACCGTGCATCAGATACAGTACATTATACTGCTTGCTCGTATCATAATTCGGAGGGAGATATACATAGGCGTACTTTGTATTATCCTCTTCTCCTCCCAAGTGATACTTCTTGGACTGATACTCGATATGCTCTACCGTTCCTTCAAAACCTTCATGCTTTTCCAAGTACACATTCGGGATTGCACCGTCCTCTACTTGAATCGGCTTTCTGGTCGGTTCCGGCTTCGGTGTCGGAGTAGCCGTCGGCGCCACGGTCGGTTCCGGAGTCGCCGTCGGTTCCGGAGTCGCTTCTCCCGTCACTGCCGGAGTTTCGGTAGGTCCTTCTTCCTTTTCTCCGCATGCTGCCACACTGCCAAAAAGCAATGCACAACATAATCCGATTCCAAATAATTTTTTTACTTTTCTCATTGCACTACACCTTTCCTTCTCATTCTTTTCACAAGCCCTGCCCGTTTATGCCAAATTCTCCGCCAGACGCCCCAGCAGACAAATCAGCAGGTCCTTCTCTTCCTCCGAAAAACCCGCAAACCCCTTCTCTTCGATTTCATCTACCACACGGTCCACCTCATCCGCAAGACGTCGTCCTTCTTCCGTCAGATAAATACGAAAGGCACGTTTTCCTCCGGATACATGGTCCACTTCCTTACGAATCATTCCGCGCTTTTCCATATTAGACAGCAACACTACCATCGTTGCCGGCTCTACATAACAAAGCGCTGCCAACTCTTTTTGCAAATATCCTTCCTGATACCGAAGACGAGACAATACCTTCGGCTGTCCCGGAGACAAATCAAGGTCTCGGAACCCGGCCCAACAACTCTTCTGATGAGCTGCCGAAGCACTAAGCAAAGAAACAATCAACTGTTCTCTCATTCTCTTCCTCCAAATACACCTTCCTGTTTCCGTCCGATTCCTCCGAAAAAGAACCGGAAAAGTGACAAAAAACTGATTAGAAACCTAATTTATATGTACTTTTAATTATACTTGGTTTTCCTAAAATGTCAAGTAACATAGCCGCTCGTTCGCATGGCTGTGCTACTTGACTTTGCGTGCAGGCCAAAAGAGACCGCATTGCCTGCAGTCTCTTTTGTTTCTTATTCGGATTTTTTCATTGCTTCCAATACCTTATAGTAGGCATCCTTCTTCTTGCAGTCCTTGTCGAACAAACCGCAATACGGGGAATTTTGACGATAATTATCGTTCCACTCGCCGAGATTCGGATCATCGGTAATACCCCAAATGGAGACATTGGTCAGCATCCTCTCCTTCTCATTCAGAGCCACATACATATCAAACAACTTGCCGCAGAACTCCGCATGCTCCGCCATCAGCTTCTCGTCGTAATTTCGAACCGCCATCTCCGTCACATGCACTTCCACACCCAGCTTATGATACTTCTCGATTGCCTCTTTGATCATCTGGATATGAGACTCCTCAAGACAGCCTTCCTGCTCTACATAACCACCGATGTAACTCTGTAGCCCTACGCCTTCACAAAGCTTACGATACTTTCCGTTCGCATCCTTTGCATAAGAGTTGATGCTCTTTACCACTTCGCAAATCGCATCTCTTTTCTCCGGAAAATACGCATTGTAATCGTTATAGAACAAGGTAATACTTACCTTCGGATTCTCTCTCTGAAGCTTCTCCACTACATCCTTGGCACAAAGGAAGGAAAACTCCACATAATCGTCACCGATAATGTTATAGAATTGATTCTCTGTCGTTCCGCGTAAGGTACGGATGTGACGTGCATCGGATGCATCGTAATCCTTTTCACTGTCACCGACCGCCTCGTTTACTACGTCCCAGCAATATACAACGCCCGGGAACTCCGTCTCGAAATGGGTAATTACTTTCTCTATGTAAAACTGCAGGCGCTTCTTCATGGTTGCCTGATCTACATACGGGCCGTTATTAGTGTAACCTTCTCTGAAAAACCAGTCACACATATACGCATCCCACACCAGTACATGCCCTCTGACGCCGATACCCAAAAGTTCCGCTTTGGATACAATCGCATCCGCCTGGGAAAAATCGATTGCCGGCATACCGTCCGGATTTGCCTGGGATACACTTTGATTTAACATGGAATAGGCCTTCATCTCATTGGCCGCAGTCACACTGTTAAATTCATCCATCACCATCATCGTATAATTTAAATCTCTGTCGGAATAGGCACTTACTACCGTTCCGAAGCTGAAACCGCAATCTGCGGCAGCATCCTTTAACGTACCCTCCAACTTCACAACCGGTTCTAATGTCGGTTTCGGTTCCGTCGTATCCTCCGGTGCCTGCGTCACTTCCGGAATCTCTGTCGTCTCCGGCGCTTCGGTCGGCTTCGGTGTCTTTGTCGGCACCGGCGTATTTGTCGCTTCCGGTTCCTTCGTCGGAGCAGCCGTCACCTCCGGCGTTGCATCCGCACCGGTCTTCACATTGTCATTTCCGCATGCTGCCAAACCCAATAACAAAGTCAGACAGCATACCCCCGCCGTCATCTTTTTCAACAACTTATACATTTTCGTCGTCCTTCCTTCTGCAAAAAACTTTCCGCACCCGATTTTCTTCTGCGGACAGAATGTCCCAAAAAACCTTCCGAATACTATTTTATCTTGTTTTTAGCGAAAGTCAAATTAACATTCTGTGAACGTAAAAATTTTCTGTAAATCTTTTCAATCTTTTATTTGACATCCTGCTTCATATGTGGTATCCTTTATTTGTTAGAATTCTAACTTATGAACCGCTACGGTTCTTTTCAGGAGGCATTTATGAAATTTGATTATACCACCCCTACAGGGTTTGATGAAGCATCTGTTGCGTCCGAAGGCTGGATTCGCGAAACCGTCACATATTCGTCCGAGACCACCGGTGCAGACCGTCTCTGCCATGTGATCCTTCCGGCCGGATATTCCAAAGACAAGTCTTATCCGGTTCTCTATCTTTTGCACGGCATCGGCGGCGACCATAACGAATGGCTCGGCGGCAATCCGTTGGAAGTTGTCAGCAACCTGGTTGCTTCCGGAGAAGCAAAAGAAATGATTGTTGTTATCCCGAATGTCCGCGCAATGAAAGAAGATGCCGTTCCGCAGGAAGTATACGGTCCGGTAAACATTGCTGCTTTCGATAACTTTATTAACGATTTAAGAGATGATTTGATGCCGTTTATCAACGCAAACTACAGCGTCAAAACAGACCGCGAACATACCGCCATTGCCGGTCTTTCCATGGGCGGAAGAGAATCCCTGTTCATCGGTTTCTCCATGCCGGAGACCTTCGGTTACATCGGTGCCTTCAGTCCGGCTCCGGGTCTTTTACCGTTGTCCTTTCCGGGCATGGGTGACAGACCGCCGTTCCCGGGTCAGTTTACGGAAGACGACCTTGCTGTCAAAGAAGGAGCACCGGCTCCGCTTTTCCTCCTGATGTGCAACGGCGAGCAGGACGAAATCGTAAAGTTCTGTACCGCCGCATACGAAGCCGCATTAAACAAAAACGGTGTGGAGCATCTGTATTACACCATGCCGGGCGGACATGATTTCGGTGTCTGGAAAAACGGCTTGTATCAGTATGCAAAACGTATTTTCAAATAATTATCATTTTTACTGAGCAATCTATCAAATTTCCTTGTTTTTCTAGAAAGAAACCGTCGTACAATGCAGACATATACCTGCAAATACGACGGTTTCTTTTGTCGTATACTCAATGATTATTTAATTTTCTAAATGAACACATAGCGTTCCAGTCGCGCAAAGGCTTCCTCTACTCTTGTGAACGGCAATGCCAGATTCATGCGGATGGCAAACTTTCCGTGAAAGGCTCTGCCATCCTGCCAGAGCACGCCCACAGAGAGACCTGCCCGTTGCAGCTCGTCCATGGTCTTTCCATGGGCCTTACACCACTCTTCACAGTCCAGGAACAACATATACGTCGCCTGCGGTTTCGACACCTTTACACCTTTAAAACGGCCCGCAATGAAATCGCAGGCATAGTCTATATTCTTTGTCAAAACTTCTTTCAATTCCTCAAGCCATGCACTTCCTTCCGGTTCATAGGCTCCGATTAACGCATACATCGAAAGCAAATTCATATTGTTATAGTGGCTTAAGGAGGATTCTTTCCGCAATCTGTCCCGTAACCTCGGGTTGTACACGATATGGTAGCTTCCGATTAACCCCGCCAAATTAAAGGTCTTGGATGGTGCATAAAAGGCAATTGTTCGCTGCTTTGCATCCTCGGACACCAACTGAGTAGGAATGTGCCGATAGTCTGCCAGATACAAATCCGACCAGATTTCATCGGAGATAACATATACATCATATTTCTTAAACAATTCCATGGCTTTCTCGATTTCCCAACGTTCCCAGGCACGTCCCGTCGGGTTGTGCGGGCTGCAGAAAATCGCCGCATGAATGTGCTGCTCTTTTATCTTCCGCTCCATATCGAAAAAATCCATTCGCCACACATTATTTTCATCTAGCACCAAATGGCTGTGTACCAACTCGTAGCCCGCATTTCCGAGAGCACCGGTAAAGCCCACATAGGTCGGTGCATGGACCAGTATCTTATCTCCACGGGAGCACAAAATCCCAGCCGCACTGACCACGCCACCCAACACGCCGTTTTCATAACCGATACATTCTGCTGTCAAGCCCTCTGCCTGATTTCGCTCGGATTGCCATTTGATAATTGCGTCAAAATACTCCTGCCGCGGAGAAAAATACCCGTACACCGGATGAGAAAGGCGCTCTTTAATCTCATCCGGGATCGTCGGGACCGTAGCAAAATTCATATCCGCCACCCACATCGGGATAGCATCAAAGCCTTTTTTTATCGGAACAGAAAAATATCCTTCTCCGGATTCTCTTTCTGCGGCAGGCATGTCTACCGCCAGGGCATCCTTTCCGCTCCTCTCTATGATTGATTCGAAATCATATTTCATGTCACGAAACCTCCTTGGTAATTGAATCTTTTATTCTGTATTTCGTTTTAACTCAAACGTTTCTCTATATATGCGTTCTTAGGCAATCCGTTCTCACCGGCAACATAATACAGTTCCCCGGCATCCCCTTTTTCCCCCATATCAATCAGCGCATTTACGACAGAGGTGATTCCCACAACCGCACACTTCCGCTTTCCGAACGGCGTGGTAAAGTTTTTCCATTCACCCACAAGAAAGTCACGAGGTTCGTCCGTATATAGCAGATTCGGAAGTAGTTCTTTACTTAATACCTCGATTTCCCTCTTATCCACCGAGGTATAGTTTGATACCGATGTCAGAAAGAGCAACCTGTAAAACGGATATTCCGATGTGCCTTTTGCATTTTCTAAAAATGCTTCATAGCTTTCCGTAACAAACGATATGTGTTCCTTATCCGGAATCAATATCGGATTTTTGTATAGCGCAGCCCTGTGAGCACAGAACTCCGCAAAAAGGGATGTCTTCTCCGAATTGCAGGAAACTGCTTCCCTGTACAATGACCACCACCAATCGGAGTAACCGTCCTTCTCCAAGGTTAATCTCTGGGTAGCATCACAAACGAGCCAGTATAAATAGCCTGCGTCCTTCGACATAATGTGTTCATAGAAAGCTTGGTGGTTTTTCCGCAATGCATGTCCGTCCCGTAAAAGTGCGTAGTTATCGGAAATATTCCAATAGCAAAAGCCGATATCCTCAAAGCCGGTAACTTCCCGATTTGCTATTACGGAATTTAAATACACTATTAAAGCCAAATCCTTCCGCTTTTTCTCTTCCCGAAAGACAGTCGCACGTTGTCCGATGAGCTTTAATTCAAGAAAGCGTTCTTTTATTTGCAGATTCAAGCTGACACCTCCCCATGTTAATGGTGATTCTGTTTTCATTTTACGGAGATGTACGCAGATTTACAAGACTTGTAAGAATGGGGGATTTGTAGTATAATATATGCGAAAGAAATGAGAGTCCATGCGGACACAAAATGAAAACCCACGAGTGCCAGCTCGTGGGTTTTCTTGTCAAATTATTTTGGATGGCAAGACCGGACCATCAGGCACATTACCGATATTCCTCGCTATCGAACCATTTGCATATGTTGTAGGCAACTACACTAGCCAAAACAGAGAGGATAAAAGACTGCATTTGACTCGGATGGGAGAGCCATTCAGAATCCGCTACGCTCCTTCCTCATGGAGGCGGTCGGCAAGACGAAGAAAAGTGTTCAAAGTACTGTCGTGTCACTACTTTGTCATGACGCAACGCGCCATAACAAAGGCTTCGCCCAGCAGAAGGCAAAAACAAAGCGCCTTTGCAAGCAAGCTTGCAGGCGCTTGTATTTTACCTTCTTGTAGCGACACTCTAAAAATGCCTCTATTCCCTCTTAACCGAAGTATCTCTTTAACAGTCCCTCGAATGCCTTTCCGTGTCTTGCCTCATCGCGAGCCATCTCATGCACGGTATCATGGATTGCATCTAAGTTCTGTGCCTTTGCTCTCTTTGCAAGGTCGGTCTTTCCTGCGGTTGCGCCGTTCTCGGCATCTACGCGAAGCTCAAGGTTCTTCTTGGTGCTGTCGGTTACTACTTCGCCAAGGAGTTCCGCAAACTTTGCAGCATGCTCAGCCTCTTCCCAGGCAGCCTTCTCATAGTACAGACCGATTTCCGGATATCCCTCTCTGTGTGCCACACGAGCCATTGCAAGGTACATACCAACCTCACAGCACTCACCCTCGAAGTTTGCACGAAGATCCATTAAGATATCCTCACTTACGCCCTTAGCCACACCTACTACGTGCTCGGAAGCCCAAACCTTCTCGCCGCCCTGCTCGGTAAACTTCTCTGCCGGTGCCTTACATACCGGACAAGCCTCCGGAGCGGAATCACCCTCATGAACATAACCACATACCTGACATACATACTTTGCCATACTCGCTTCGCTGTGCCGCGCTTACGTCTTACGCACAGCATCCTCCTTTTTTATAAAATGATTTGTTGCGACTCTGTCGCTTGTTTTAATTTAGTAATTGTTACTGATATCAATATAGCATGTTTTGATTCGCTTGTCAATAGCTTTTTGAAATAAATTAGGAATTATTCTTATTTTCTTCGAATTCGCATCATATAGGACCTCTTAGTTTGCTTTTTTCCCGGTACACTCCGGACAGCACCCGTAAAAATAAGCAAAATGTCCTTCAATGGTACCCCCGAAACTTGCTCCCGCAATAACGTTAATATGAGAAAGTCCCTCCATTTCCAAATCCGAAACACTTCCGCATTCCCTGCAAAGAAAATGATAGTGTTGCTCCGGATTTCCGTCGTAGCGGTCACTGGTGCCGCCGCAGGACAAACGCAGGATGTCTCCCGCTTCTGCCAGCATATTTAAATTGCGATATACCGTACCGAGACTGATATTCGGAATACTCTCCCGCACATTCTCATACACCGTTTCCGCCGTCGGGTGGGACTTTGTACTATGTAAATACTCCAAAATCGCATCCCGCTGTTTACTGTGTTTTATCATAAATACCTCTTTTCATATAAATCAATAATAGTTACTAATATTAGTATATTTGTAGAATTTGTTTTTGTCAAGAACTTCTTTATTTCTTTTTTTCAAAATTTGAACAAAGAGTCTCGCCTGCGAAACTCTCGCGCCGTTTTTGCGTCGCATCTATGCGACATTTCCCTATGCAAAAGCGTGCGCATCCATAGCGGAGCGGTTTTTACTCTATAGGAAATACGCAATTTCCTATAGAGTAAAAAGAGGGCCGAATAAATCGACCCTCTTACTATTGTCCTATATTCTCTTTTCCCTACTTCTTTCTTCTTACCGGCTTTCCGGTCAGGCTTACATCTACTACGCCAAGTTTTCCCTTAGCTCTTTTCTTTCCGATGCTCTTGCCCTTCTTCTCCCCGGTAGTTTCCGCCGGAGCATCCGTACTATCCGCCGGATTTCTTCTTCTGCAGCCTTCGGTACTTCCTTCCTCTGTCTTATTCTTCCCGCGACTTCCGCGGCCTTCCCCGGACTTTGTACTGCGTCCGGAACTTCTTTCCGCACCTTTATCTTCACTCTTTCCTCTGCCACGTCCGGAACCTTTCCCTTCGGACCGTCCCCCGGACTTCCCGCTACTGTTGGCGCGTTCTATCTGGATGCTGCGTCCGCGAATCTTTACATTCTGCATTGCTTCCAGCACCGCATCCGCATACTCCACCGGCACCTCAACAAAGGTATAGTTATCGTACATCTGAATAGAGCCCACCAGTTGTCCCGGCATACCGCTTTCTCCCGCAATAGCTCCCACAATATCTCCCGGACGAATCTTGTCACGCTTACCTACATTTACAAACAAACGGGCTCTGGCTGCTTTCCCTTCCCCCTCACTCATATCAAGGCCGGCGTCGAACATGGACTCGGTTGCCATCTCACCCATGGCCAGCTTTAAAAGTGCCGCTGCCATCTCTAAGGAAGTGCAGTCATTCTCCTCAATATGCTTCTCGATAATCTCCGTCATGGCACGAAGCTCGCCGCCCGCAATGAGCTCATCCACCTGCTTCATCAGCTTCTCGGAACGAATCGCATTGATATCATTGGCGGACGGAATCGGGCGAAGGTGAATCTTCGTCTTACAGTACCGCATAATATCCTTTAATTTGTAAATTTCTTTTCCTACCACCAACGTATGGGAGGTACCCACACGGCCCGCACGACCGGTTCTGCCGATACGATGGACATAATACTCGTCATCCTGCGGCACATCATAGTTAAATACCGCCTCCACATCATCCACATCAATCCCTCTTGCTGCCACATCCGTTGCCACCAAAAGGTCAATTTTACCGCTGCGGAAGGACTCCATGACACGGTCGCGCTGCTGCTGTTTTAAATCACCGTGAAGACCATCTGCAAAATAACCGCGAAGCTGCAAATCTTCCACCAGTTCATCCACCAGCTTTTTCGTATTACAGAACACCAGCGCCCGCTTCGGGTCGTACATATCCAGAAGTCTCGCCAGTACTTCAGGCTTATTTTTCTGACGCACTTCATAATAATACTGTTCAATCTTCGGCACCGTCAATTCCTTCTTTACCACACGAACAATCTCCGCATCCTTCTGGTAGGTTTCCGCCAAATCCATAATCGGCTGAGGCATGGTTGCAGAGAACAATAATGTCTGGCGCGCCTCCGGCAGTTCCTTTAAAATCGTCTCTATGTCCTCGCGGAAGCCCATGTTTAACATTTCATCCGCTTCGTCTAACGTAATCATCTTTACGGTACCCATTTTCAAGGTATGACGGCGCATATGGTCCATGACGCGGCCCGGCGTACCGATAATCACCTGTACACCGCCCTTTAAAGAACGAATCTGTTTGTTAATATCCTGCCCTCCGTAAATCGGAAGCACTTTTACTCCGTGCATAAATTTCGCCAGCTTACGAACTTCTTCCGCCACCTGAATGGCCAGCTCTCGCGTCGGACAAAGTACCAACGCCTGAAGACTCTTATCCTTCGGATCCACTCTCTGTAACAGCGGAATACCGAAAGCTGCGGTCTTACCGGTTCCGGTCTGTGCCTGTCCGATGATATCTTTTCCGGAAAGTACAACCGGAATGGCCGCCGCCTGAATCGGCGACATTTCTTCAAATCCCATCTCTGCTACCGCACGTAAAATCAGTGCCTGTAAATCACTTTCATCAAATCTCATACTGTTCTTTTCCTATTCTATAATTTCGAGTCTTTCCGCACTCGAACACACACGGGAAACACTCCGTTTCTCCGCAACACACTCTCCGACACATGTTTCCGGCGCAAAGACTTTGTCAGTATACCATACTATTTTCAAAAAAGCAAACAAAAACTGTCGCTTCCGGATTTTTGTGTTCCCAAAAACGACAGTTTTCCAAATGATATTCATTTCCCGCAAAGTTTTATTTTGCAAATACGTTATACAAGCCCATGATAAACAGCACCACTACAACCGTCGGCAGCACATAGGTCAGATAGCCTCTCATCCAGTTTGCCACCTTCATGCCCTTTCCTTCGTTCGCCTCTGCGGTAAACTTCTTCCAGCCCCAACCGTAACGACAGGTACAGAACAAAATAAACAACAGAGAACCAACCGGAAGCAATAAATTGCTGACAATAAAATCTTCCAAATCCATGACATTGCTTCCCTTGCCGAGCGGCGCAATGCCCTTCCAAAGATTAAAGCCCAAAACACACGGCAACGACAATACAAAAAGTAAAATGCCGTTTACCAGACAAGCCTTCTTTCTTACCCAACCGAACAAATCTACGGTACAGGATACCAAATTTTCAAACACCGCAAACACGGTGGATAATGCCGCAAAGGACAAGAATACAAAGAACAGACCTCCCCAGATTCTTCCGCCGGGCAGGTTATTAAATATGTTCGGCAATGTGATAAAAATGAGACTTCTTCCACTGTCTACCTGCACCCCGTAAGCCATACATGCAGGGAAAATAATCAATCCGGAAGCAAACGCCACAAACGTATCCAGCACCGCCACGCGAGTGGCTTCTCCCATCAGTGCCCGCTCCTTGCCGATATAACTGCCGAACACCGCCATACTTCCGATACCGATACTTAAAGTAAAGAAGGACTGATTCATGGCACCTACAATAATGTTGCCGATGCCGACTTCCTTCATTCGGCCAAAATCCGGAATCAGATAAAAACGCAGTCCTTCCCCGCTCCCCGGCAACATAATACTGTTAACCGCCAGCACCACCATAATAGCAAACAACGCCAGCATCATCCATTTTGTAATACGCTCCAAACCGTTCTGTAACCCGATGGAACATACGATTACCGCAATCAGTACCGTTATTGCTACGGAAACAATCATCGTTCCCGGCTCCGCCAGCATTCCTTCATACTCCGCTTTAATCCCCGCAGCATCTAACCCTTCAAAGGTTCCTCCTACGGTCTTTACAAAATACTGCAACAGCCAACCTGCCACACTGGTATAGAACATCAAAAGCAAATAATTTCCCGCCAGTGCCGCATAACCGTGCAAGTGCCACTTACTTCCCTTCGGTTCCAGTTCCTGATAAAACTTTACCGGACTTTTCTGTGCCGCACGACCGATGGCAAATTCCATGGTCATAATCGGAACACCCAATACTACAAGGAAGAAAATATAAATCAGTACAAATGCACCGCCGCCGTTTTGTCCTACCATATACGGGAATTTCCAAACATTTCCGAGACCGATGGCGCACCCCGCACTTAACAACAGGAAACCGATACGGCTTCCCAAACGCTCTCTTTGCATAATATTCTTCTCTCTTTCTCTTATTTTAAACGGAATGTAAAACCGCCGTTTCACACTCCTGCGATAATCCCACCGTTCTATTTTACTATGTTATTCGCAGATACGCAATATCTCTTTTTCACAAAACAACTCTATTTTGACAACCTCCCTGCTTCGTGCTATACTGTAAACACCAAAGCAAACGGAGGAATTCCAATGAGTAAAAAGAAACTTACAAATAAACAGAAGAAACTATACGGCACCCTGTTGGTGGTGGCCGTCATCGTCATTCTCGCTCTTATTAAAGGCAAGGATTTAAAACAGGTTTTTAACTCCCTGTTCCCGGACGGCATCTCTTCGGAACAGACATTAGATACGGAGGATATCGGCAATACCCTGACAGATGTGTTATCCGGAGATAAATCAACCGCCACACCGTCTCTCAAAGACTCCGAAGGCGAAGCCGGCATTACCCTGACCCCGGAGCCGACAGTTACCGTCGCACCGACAAACACGCCGGAACCGACTGCCACTCCAAAGCCGACGGATACTCCTACTCCGGAACCGACCAAGTCCCCTCTGGAACTGGTAGAAGAAGACGGCGTCTACAGCACACCTGACCTGGTAGCTGCATATATCCACGTCTTCAACAAGCTTCCGTCCAATTTCATTACGAAGAATGAAGCTTCGAAACTAGGCTGGGTCAGCAACAAAGGAAATCTGTGGGATGTCACCGACGAAATGTCCATCGGCGGCGACAAGTTCGGCAACTACGAAGGTCTGCTTCCGAAGAAAAAAGGACGTCAGTGGTATGAATGCGACGTCAACTACTACGGCGGATACCGCGGTTCGGAGCGTATTCTTTACTCCAACGACGGACTGATTTACTATACGGACGACCACTACGAAAGCTTCACGCAACTGTACTAATCGCAATTACTCTATCTTGTTTCGGCACCACACCATGTGCCACAAAAAGGAGATTTTCATGAGACGACGCGTAACCCTTAGCGGAAATAAAATGACCTCCCGGGAGGTTCTGCACACTTACCTTGCAAAAAAACTGGACTTTCCTTCCTACTACGGAAAAAATCTGGACGCCTTGCACGACTGCCTTACCGAGCGTAGCCTTCCGCTTCACATCACCGTTACCTATACAGAACGGTTAAAAAAGCATCTGGGCGACTACAGCGACACCTTTTTGCAGGTATTACAGGATGTGGCGGAGGAGAATGAATGTATTACCGTTTCCGTGTATGCAGATAGGCGCTTTTGACGGAGCGTTGCGATTTGCAAAAGAAAGTTTATGTATGTCCCAGGCTTTTGACCCAAAAGTACAAAGGGCCCGCAGTTTCCTGCGAGCCCTTCTTTTTATGCATTCATCATTATCTTTTCGTTGTTAAATACCTTGGTAATTGCCACTACCATCACCAGTACACAAATGATATTTCCGGCCATGCTCAAACCGAATTGTGCAAGGCTCAGCTCGTTGGAAGCAATTGCCTGAATCGCAAGAGCACTTCCGTAAATCGGAATACCGTAAGATGTGGTTGCCGGAGCCGTTCCACCCACATTAAACATGGTCAGCATACCGAGTACAATCACCACCATATACAGCGGAGTTACATATGCGGTGCCCTCCTTGGAGTTCTTTGCAAAAACGGAAAGCAGGCAAAGCGCACTTACATTAAACAATACCAGACTTATCATGATACCGAGCAACTCAACAATCTGCCATACAGAGAAGGAGATTTCTCCCATCCCCATGCCTCCCATCATCATCGGCATAGCAACAATCATGGATACGGCATATACCACGGAAGAAAGTACAGAAAGCACGGAAAGGCCAAACAACTTACCGAAAACAATGGAACTTCTCTTTACCGGACTGAGAAGCATCGTCGCCATTGTACCGCGTTCCTTCTCTCCCGCAATCGCATCTACACAAAGTCCCATCGCACCTGCGAACAACATCATGATAATGAAGTACGGTAACATACTTGCAAGCATTGCTCCGTTTGCCTTATCTTCATTAATAATCAGCTCATCCTCGGAATTAAATACCGTTAACAAATCCAGGTTACCGAAACGGTTCTGAAGCAGGTTGGTTTCATACACATCCAATACCATGCTCATAAACATACTTCTTGCGGCAGTGGAATAATTCATAGTGGAGTTATAGCCAAGCTTTACGCCCGGAATCGGATCTCCCGCATTCTGATATGCCTTCGCCTTTGCAAGAAAATCCTTGTCGAATACAACCAGCAAATCTGCGTCACCGTTTAAAATTTCTTCCCTAATCTTCTCCATCTCTTCTGCGGAAGCATTATCAGCCACATACTGAATCTTTGCCGCCACATCATAGCCGACCTGTGCCGCCAGTTCCTTAAAGTCCTCCGGCGCATTCTGAACATAAGTAACGGATACATGCTCCTCTATGTCGTTTTCCATCTTATCTACCATGGCACCCATCAAGCCATAAACACCCAGCATTACAATTGCCGGTAAAATAAACAAAGAAAAAATCATTTTCTTGTCGCTGAAAACGCGCATTATCTCTTTCTTAAATATATCCTTCATTTACTTTTCCTCCTTATGATGCTCTCTGTAAAGGTTGAAAAACGCATCTTCCAAATCATCTGCTTTTGTCTCTGCCAAAATCTCCGGAAGAGTACCCTCCGTTACCTTCTTACCGTCGATGATTACACCGATACGATCACAAAGCTTCTCGGCCTCGGACATAATATGAGTAGAAATAATGACAAGCTTACCCTCATCACGAAGCTTCAACAACAAATCGGTTACGTTACGTGCCGTAACAATATCAAGGCCGTTGGTCGGCTCATCGAAAATAACCACCTGCGGGTCATGTACAAGACTGACTGCAATAGATGCCTTCTGCTTCATACCGGTAGACAGTTCCTCTATTCTCTTATTCTCAAATGCCGTAATCTCAAAATACTCAAACAGTTCCTTACGACGGGCCTCAATGGTTGCCTCATCAATTCCGTGAAGTTTTCCGAAGAAATGGAACAAATACTTCGGAGAAAAATGCGGGTCCAGTTTGATTTCATTGGTCAGGAAGCAAAGATTTTCACGTACCTTTTCGGATTCCTTCACAGTATCGAATCCGCAAACGCTGACACTGCCTTCCGTCGGCTTTAACAACGTTGCCACGCAACGAAGCGTCGTGGTCTTTCCTGCACCGTTCGGTCCCAAAAGACCGTAGATTTCTCCCGGTTTTGCGGTCAGCGAAATATTATTCGCCGCTTTTTTCATGGTTTCCTTCGTCTTCAGCTCCATCATCTTCTTTTTGCTGAGCTTATACACTTTGGTCAAATTCTTAATCTCAATCATTTTATATACTCCTTCCGTTGAGTTTCGTTTCTATGTAATTTGTGATGCAATAATTACCTTTACACGCCGATTCCCTGAGACATCAGGTAGAACGATAACGCTACCACCATGATAATACCGATCAGGAAACATGCTCCGCCGATAATGAACACCGTAGCCACATGCTTGCCCTTAATCTTCTCACCCTTTTTCTTCATCAGCGCGGTACCCGCGAGCATGAGAGGAAACGCAATCAAGCCAAGCATCAGATAAACGCCGATGGCGCTAACCTTCGCCACCCAATCGAGTTCAAGAATAGCAGTCAAGTCCGTTGCGACCTGTCCTCCCGACGCAGCCGATGTCAGAGTATCCTTCATTGCAAATCCGGACAACACCGAATACAAATTGTTGACACCGTGAAACAATGCCGGAAGCAACATATTCTCGGTTTTCAGCATAATCCAGGTCAAACATGCGCCAAGAATAGCCGTCGGCACAAATCGAAGCAGGTTTAAATGGAACACTCCAAAAATGATTCCCATGGAAAGAACAATCATCCACGGTTTCTTTACCCCCTTAAATGTTTGCAAAATAAAGCCGCGATGCAACGCCTCTTCACAGATTGCCGGCATAACGGAAACAATCAAAATACCGAGAAACATTCCCTCACTGGACATGACATCATTCAAGCCGCCGGACACTGCCACCATTTCCTCCGGAAAAAACAGCGCAATAGGCGCAGTTGCCATCGTTACCGCAAGATAGCCGCCCACCCAGAATATCAGCACACCGATAATGTCTCGAAGCCTCGGTAACTTTATCGGAAACACTTCCTTCAAATTCTGTTTAAAAATCAGTGCAGCCGCAATTGCTATTGCCAGCAGCATCAACTCCGTGATTGCCACTCCGTACAATCCGAGCGCCGCCTGTATCGGCTTTGCAGCCAGCACAAACACCACCATGGTTACAACGAAGCAGGCAATACCGTGCCAGGGTTTTAATCTTTTTTGTTCCATAAAAGAATTCCTCCTTATATCCTACGTTCTACTCCCATTCCGTACATATACTGTGCATGTCGATATATACAGTATATACACGCTTATTCCGTTTGTCAAGTACTATTTTATAAAAATTGTAATTTTTTATCAATATGACAGAGCCACGTTTCGACAATCTAAAGAAAATCTTAAGTATTTCTATCCTTTGCATCCCACGAATGTCCTCCTTTACGTTATCATTCTTTACATAAAAAAAGACGGAACCGCTTCTGCGATTCCGCCCTGTGACTTTTTCTATTTTTCCTGATTGTCAAACTGCTCCAGATTCTCCGAAATCGGTGCAACCAGTTTTTCGCAATCTTTACACATGTTGTATTCCCCCAACAGAGAAAGATATACGGTTTTGCAATGGGCTTCTTCGCCGCACCATTCGCAGACCGTTTTCTTACATCCGGCCATTCCCACAACCATCATTGCCGCAAGACCGGCAAGTGCCGCTATTTTTAACAATTTCTTCTTCATCTACCTATCCTCTTTTCTTTCCGCCGGGAGCGGTTCGTAGTTCCTATTATAAGTTTCTCCCGCAAAAAAGTCAAGTTTTCCTGTCTTATATCCTGGCGTAAAGTCCGTTCTCTCCCTTGTCGATCACAATGGTGGCTCCCGGCGCTGTCTCGTCTGCCAGAATCAGGCGGGCACTTAAGGTTTCCACATGCTTCTGCAGATAACGTTTTAACGGTCTCGCGCCGTAAATCGGATCGTAGGCCTCCTCGATAATATAGGCCTTTGCTTCCGGCGTCAGAGCAATGGAAAGCTCCCGGTCCGCCAGACGCCTATTTAAATCTGCCAGCAACAGCTCTACAATACCGCCGATATTGTCCTTTGTCAAAGGCTTGAAGAAAATTATTTCATCCAAACGGTTCAAAAACTCCGGACGGAAGTGACCCCGCAATTCAGTATTCACAAACTCTCTTGCCTGTTCACTGATTTCACCGTCCGTTTCGATTCCCTCCAGCAGATACTGGGAACCGATATTGGAGGTCATAATCAGAATTGTATTCTTAAAGTCCACAGTGCGTCCCTGGGAATCGGTAATTCGACCGTCATCCAACACCTGAAGCAGTACGTTGAACACATCCGGATGAGCTTTCTCGATTTCGTCAAACAGCACCACGGAGTACGGCTTTCTGCGTACAGCCTCGGTAAGCTGACCGCCCTCCTCGTAGCCTACATAGCCCGGAGGTGCTCCGATTAAGCGGGACACGGAGTACTTCTCCATATATTCACTCATATCGATACGCACCATATTGGCTTCGTTATCAAACAGGGATGCCGCCAAAGCCTTTGCAAGCTCCGTTTTTCCCACACCGGTCGGTCCTAAGAACAAGAAGGAACCGATCGGCTTTGTCGGATCTTTAATACCTGCTTTGGCGCGTAAGATTGCGTCCGCCACTTTCTGTACACCCTCATCCTGCCCGATGACTCTGCGATGCAGCTCCTCGTCCAAATGAAGAGTCTTGTTTCTCTCACTCTCCGTCAGTTTGGCTACCGGAATACCGGTCCAACGAGACACAATCTTTGCTATCTCCTCGTCACTGACATTTTCGTGCACCAGGGTATGCCCTTCTTTCGCCACAGCTTCTTCCTCTGCATCCAGCATCTTCTGAAGCTCCGGAAGTTTGCCGTATTTCAGTTCTGCGGCTTTGTTTAAATCATATTCCCGCTCTGCTTTCTGAATGTCGTTATTTAACTCCTCCAACTGCTCACGAAGCTTCTGAACACGCTCCACAGAGGCTTTTTCATTATCCCACTTTGCCTTTGCCCCGGCAAAACGCTCTCTCTCCTCTGCAAGCTCCTTCTGTAAAGTCTCCAGACGCTCCTTGCTGATGCGGTCATCCTCTTTCTTTAAAGCCGCCTCTTCGATCTCCAACTGCATAATATGGCGCTTCACATCGTCAAGTTCCGTCGGCAGGGAATTCAGCTCTGTCTTAATAAGCGCACAAGCCTCATCTACCAAATCAATAGCCTTATCCGGCAGAAACCGATCGGAAATATAACGATTGGAAAGAGTCGCCGCCGCCACAAGAGCCGCATCATTGATACGAACGCCATGGAACACCTCGTAACGCTCCTTCAAGCCTCGCAAAATCGAAATCGTATCCTCCACCGTCGGCTCCTCTACCAGCACCGGCTGGAAACGTCTCTCCAACGCCGCATCCTTTTCGATATACATACGGTACTCATTCAACGTCGTAGCCCCGATACAATGAAGTTCTCCTCTCGCAAGCATTGGTTTTAACATATTGCCCGCATCCATGGCGCCATCGGTCTTCCCCGCACCCACAATGGTATGCAGCTCATCAATAAAAAGAATAATCTTCCCTTCGCTCTTTCTGACCTCCTCCAGCACCGCTTTCAAACGTTCTTCAAACTCGCCCCGGTACTTGGCGCCGGCCACCAGCGCCCCCATATCCAACGCAAACAAACTTTTATCCTTTAAGCTTTCCGGTACATCTCCCCGTACAATTCGCTGGGCAAGGCCTTCCACCACCGCTGTCTTACCAACACCCGGCTCACCGATTAACACCGGATTGTTCTTTGTCTTACGGGACAAAATACGAATCACATTACGAATCTCAGTGTCTCTGCCGATAACCGGGTCCAGCTTCTGATTCCGGGCACGTTCCACCAAATCGTATCCGTACTTCTCCAACGTATCATAAGTTGCCTCCGGATTGTCGGTCATGACCTGCTGGTTTCCGCGCACCGTGGCAAGAGCCTGCAAAAAACGCTCCCTCGTAATCCCAAAAGTGCGGAAAAGCTCTTGCATTTCCTTTGATGCATTCTTAAGCATGGACAAGAACAGATGCTCCACAGACACATAAGCATCTCCCATGGCCTTTGCCTCATCCTCCGCATAGATAAGCACTTTATTCAAGTCATTTCCTACGTATACCTGCGCTGCGCCGGATACCTTCACCCGTTTCTTCAAAAGACCTTCCACCTGGGCCGTAAACACCTCCGGTGCAATCTCCATCTTTGTCAAAAGCTTCGGAATCAATCCTTCTCCGTCCTGTAAAAGAGCATATAGCAAATGCTCCTGGGCAAGCTCCTGATGACCGAACTCATAGGCCAGTTTCTCCAAGTCCTGTACCGCCTGCACCGATTTCTGAGTAAACTTATTGATATTCATACTACATCGCTCCCTTCCGGTTCTTTACAAACCAACACCCTTGCAGCTTACTTGTTTTCTATCTGTTCTACCCCAACTATAACACGAATTGTTTTAAAATGCAAGTACCAATTTATTATTTCTCTATTTCATAGTTTTATTTTTACTCTGACAATTTCAACGCCCAAATTGTAGTAAATATATTTGCACTTTCGTCTATTTTGTGATATAATTATACAGAGTATCATTAAATTGTATATTTTTTCAAGGAGGAGATTATTATGAAAGCACTATACCAAACCAAGTTAAATAAACTGATACTGTTGGTCCACGGTATCACTACTTTTTTTCTGACCCTAGGACTTATGGCACAGCTCATATCTTCCGGACTGCCACCGGTAAAGAGTGTTCCTCAGATTGTATTAAATCTGCTTGTTTTTATCGGCGGCATTGTCATGTTTCTCAAATTTAAACGTACAATTCTCTATACCAGATATGTAGGTATTGCTTTTTCAGCCGTATACTTTTTCATTCTGGTTACTGCCTTTTCCGGTGTTACCTATGCATATATGATACCGATTTTCCTCATCTTGGTATTATCCTTTGATAAGCTTGTACTGCTTGTTTCCAGCGGAATCTTTTTTGTTGCCAACATCGTGCGCATCATGCTTACTGCAACCCAAAACAATCTGGCGGATAATACTGTCATTGAGTCTGTAATGGTAGAAGCGATCATTACCATACTCGTTGTTGTTGTAATTAATGTCGGATCAAGACTTCTGGAACAATTCTTTAGCGATTCCATGCAGGAAATCCTTTCGGTATCCGAACAAAACAAAGCCATGGTGAAAAAAATTGTAGAAACCGCCAAAGTCGTAGAAGGCGAGACAGTCCGCATGACAAATCAAATGACCAATATTGTTAACTCCACAAAAGCAGTTAACTCTTCCATGGAAACCATGTCACAGAGCATTGAAGAAACCACAGATGTTGTAATCCAACAGAACGTCAAGTCTCAGGAGATTGTCGAAATTATCAACAATACAAATAATAAGACTTCTGCCATTGCCGAAGCTACAAAGGATGCGGATTCCGCTCTTACCATCGGCAAAGAGGCAATGGACCGGTTACACCGACATGTAGAATCTTCCATCCGTGCCAACGATGAAATGAAAGAATCGGTAGCACAGCTTCAATCCAAAACCAATCAGGTAAAAACCATTACCGATGTAATTCTTGGCATTTCCAGCCAGACAAACCTGCTTGCATTAAACGCATCCATCGAGGCAGCACGTGCCGGCGAAGCAGGAAAGGGCTTTGCGGTTGTTGCGGATGAAATACGAAACCTGGCAGAACAGACCAGAACCGAAACTGAAAATATTACCAACATTATACAGGCTTTGTCCAATGAGGCACAAGTTATGACCGAAAAAGCAGAGCATACCGTTGAAATAGCCAACGATGAAAGTCATTATGCTTTGGAAGCAGAAGCCCAGTTCACACATATCTCTGAAAAGATTACAGAACTGGCAAAACATGTGTCGGAGGTGGAAGCCCTGATGCAGACCTTAATCGCCGCAAATGCTTCTATTGCAGATGGCATCAACTCCTTATCGGCTTCCAGCGAAGAACTCAATGCAAGCACCCAGGATGTATGTGAAACCAGTAACCAAAATGTAATCTCCGTAGATAAGTTCGCTATTTCCCTGGATCACATTCATTCTATTATTTCCGAGCTGAGTTCCATTGTTCAGTAAAATAAACATCACATATCACAAATAAATCTCCTATAGATCAAGCCCCGTGGAGGTCACAGGCCGATAGCTCCACGGGGTCTTTTATTTTCTCGCTTCGTTGTTATCAAGCCATACGTACTTGTGCCCGGTACGTTCTCTTTTGAGCAACAAGCTTTGGCATCAAAATCAACTTGTAGGAAGATTCAAAAGGAAATGCCTCGGAACATCTGAATTATCCTATCTACGTAGGATGTTAGACTTTCTTATTGCTTCTTTCATAAAATAGCAACGTCCGGACATGGATGTCCGGGCGAGCGCCCCTATAAGACAGGAGGTCGCATAGGGACCGGTTGCGTCACTGATGTGAAAACTATCCTGAAGCAATTAGAAAGACTTCATCCGGAGTCCATAGATGTTTCAGTCTTCTTTTATGCTTTTCCTAAAGCTTCTCTATTCTTTTTGAATCTCAAAGTTGTCCCTATCACAAAAGGCTGCCGCTACGCGACAGCCCTTGAAAAGCTCTTATAATAGTTAGCCCTTTACAGAACCGAGTGCAACACCCGCGATAATGTACTTAGACAACAGGAAATACACAATAAAGAGCGGCAATACCGTAAGGGACAAGCCCAAGTATACGGAACCGAACTCCGTCTTGTAAATATCACCCTTCAGCAAGTTAACCATCATCGGCATGGTAAACTTTTCGGTATCCGTCAACAAAACGGACGGAATGAAGAGTTCATTCCACTTCTGCACGAAGGCGAAAATCGCCTGGGTTGCGATAGCCGGCTTCATAATCGGAATTACAATCCGGTTAAAGGTGAAAAACTCTCCTGCACCGTCAATACGTGCTGCCTGCACGATTTCCAACGGCAATGCGGGTTCCATGTACTGCTTCATGTAGAACACTACCGAAGGCGCCGCAATTGCCGGAATAA
>CALBKM010000013.1 GCA_937895705.1 uncultured Clostridia bacterium | reverse complement strand
GAGGTGAGCGAGTTGCTGTGTCCGAGAGAATGCAAAGCATTCACGAGGTGAGCGACTGCCGCGACCGAGAGAATGCAAAGCATTCACGAGGTGAGCGAGTTGCTGTGTCCGAGAGAATGCGAAGCATTCACGAGGTGAGCGAGTTGCTGTGTCCGAGAGAAAGCGAAGCATTCACGAGGTGAGCGAGTTGCTCCTCTTCCCTTTGCTTTTTCTCCAATTCAAACTGTTGACTCCGGGTCAATTTTCGGGTCGGTCTCGATGTTTCAGTCGGCTCCGGGGTTACTGTCGGAATCGGTGTTACTGTACTCTCCATCTTTTGCGTCGGAGTAAACGTCGATTTCGATTTTATTCCTTCGTAGTCACACCAATCAAGCAAAATACAATTGGTATAAACAGTAAAGATTTGAATTTTACTTTCATATACGCTCGAACCAAGATAACATTACAAACATTGTGCAGGATATTAGAAATACTTATATCCGTAACACGAGAGACATTTTATCTTGGCGCAGGTGACTTTGAATTCAAACATGCTTAATAGGGATAACAAAAAACGGGATGCTCCTAAGAACATCCCCTTTCGTTCATTCCTTATGCTAATTTAGCCTTTGCAACTTCAACCAATGCGGTGAAACCTTCCGGATCGTTAATAGCCATCTCGGAAAGCATCTTTCTGTTAACCTCAACCTCAGCTAACTTCAAACCGTACATGAACTTGCTGTAGGAAAGACCGTTCATTCTTGCTGCTGCATTGATACGAGCAATCCATAACTGTCTGAACTGTCTCTTTCTTTCCTTTCTACCTGCGAAAGAAGAAGTGAGAGCTCTCATAACAGACTGCTTTGCAATTCTGTACTGCTTACTTCTGGCACCTCTGTAACCCTTAGCCAGCTTTAATACTCTATTATGTCTCTTTTTTGCGTTTAAACCGCCTTTAACTCTTGCCATTCTGTTTTGCCTCCTTTACACCAAATCTTAGAGATAAGGTAAAATCTTCTTCATATTCTTTTCGTTCGTCTTATCGGTCATGGTAGCTTTTCTTAAATCTCTCTTCGTCTTGGAAGACTTCTTGGTTAAGATATGCTGCTTACCGGTCTTCATTCTCTTTAACTTACCGGTTCCCGTCATTGTAAAACGCTTTGCTGCTGCCTTATTTGTCTTTAACTTCGGCATGGTAAATCCTCCTTCATTGTACGGCGTGATGCCGTAATAATAATTATCTGTCTGAAGCACAATACTGTGCGTTCATGCATCTTTTACCGCTTCTCGGCAAGCACCATAATCATGCTTCTGCCTTCTAACTTAGCCGGCTTTTCCACTACGGCAACATCGGAAAGCTTCTCAAAAAAGGAATCCAACACTTCCTTACCGGTTGCCATATGTGCCATCTCACGACCGCGGAAACGAAGTGCAACCTTTACCTTATTGCCCTTCTCCACAAACTTACGTGCCTGATTCGCCTTGGTAGCCAAATCGTTCACATCAATATTCGGAGACAGATGAATCTCTTTTACTTCGGTTACTTTCTGTTTTTTCTTAGCTTCCTTCTCACGTCTTGCCTGCTCATAACGGTACTTACCGTAATCGACAATCTTGCATACCGGCGGCTTTGCGGTCGGCGCAATCTTAACAAGATCAAGACCGGCTTCCTTCGCCATCTTCAATGCGTCCTTTGCGGACATGAGTCCAAGCTGTTCGCCGTCTTCACCAATCAGACGGATTTCTTTGTCTCTGATTTGCTCGTTCAACATTAACTCGCTAATGGTTTTGTACCTCCGTATAATAGTATGAGATAGTTTATTTTCGTGTAGCACCGCACTTATGACCAAAAGGCATAAAAAAGGCGGATAATCACAGATTATCCGCCCAATAATCCCATCCTCGGGAAATCATCTTGACCAAACCTTTTTGCGGTACAATGTACGCGGAAGGTGAGAGCGGATACTCTGCTTTTGCTTACACAGCTCTTAAAGTATACCACGCGCCTTCCGGTATGTCAAGAAGTTTTTTCGAAAATTTGAAAAACATAAAACAGAAAATAATGTAAATCAATATTTTCCCATATTGCGCCCATCCCAACACACTTTTAACACATTTATCTGCTATGATAGGTTTACTTTGTGCGGGTACACACATTTTTTCAGGAGGATACTATGAAAAAGAAACTTTTATCTATCTTACTTCTTACCGCTTGCGTCTTTAGTCTGACTGCTTGCGGCAAAAACAAAGCAGAGACTAACCCGACCGCCGGCGAACACACGTCTACTGCCAACAAAGGAACATCAATCGAGCTTCCCATTCCGGACGAAGGGCTTCTTACCCGTGAAAACAGTGGTCAATTATCCGGCAAATATAATATTGAGATTGAAATTGAAGAATACGGCACCATCGCTCTTACTCTGGATGCCGATATTGCACCGGTTACCGTAACCAACTTTATTGATTTGGTGCAGGACGGTTTTTATAACGGTCTCACCTTCCACCGCATTATTGATGGCTTCATGATTCAGGGCGGTGACCCGGACGGTAACGGTTACGGCGGTTCCCCGAGAAAAATTCAGGGTGAATTTGCTCAGAACGGCATCGAAAACAACTTAAAGCACACCCGCGGCGTAATTTCCATGGCACGTTCCGGTGATCCGAACAGTGCAAGCTCCCAATTCTTTATCATGCACGAGGACGCTCCGCATTTAGACGGTGCCTACGCAGCTTTCGGTCAGGTAACCTCCGGTATTGAGGTTGTGGATGAAATATGTGCAAACACCCCGGTTCAGGATATAAACGGTACCGTATTGGCCAAGAACCAGCCGAAAATCAAGGAAATCCGTATTGTAGAGTAACTTTTCACATTTAAAAACAAATCAAGTCCGGAATGACATTTTGCCCGGCTCGGCAGACTCCGAGTAACGGTGCAAAATAGCGTTTCGGACTTTTTCTTTTCCATTTTTTTGCACAATACTTCAGGAATGAAACGTCCCTGCAATACACACACTATGAAAAACAAGCGAAAGGCGGTGAATTCATGTCTCATATCGAAGACAGCACACAAACCCACAGCGCACCTCAGAAACTCGAAAACGCCCGCAGAAAACAACGGGATAACATCACTCGCACCGTAGAGGTATTTGAAGCTTCTACCCCTATGGAAGACGATTTTCCGGATATCGATACCATGCCGGTCAGCTCTGCCACGGAACTTACCGGTATGATGTACCGTCCGCCGATGAACACTGCAGAGTTGGAGTCCTACCATGACTTGTACGATATCGAATATGAACCGGCAGCAGCAAAGCAAGGTACAAAAGACAAGGTAAGGTAGTTCCGTTCAGGCAGCACTTCGTGCTTCCCACACTTCGCGGCACAGCCGCTCAGTCGTGGGTGCGTTCGCATTATCAGAGATTTTCGGAAGTAAGCTTCCAAAATCTCTTCAATGCTCACTTTGCCTGCGCGGACATTGTCTGCACGCAAAAAGGAGCCACCTGCTTGTCCGCAGAAGGCTCCTCCATAAATGGCTTTATTCTCTATTATCTGTTTAAGATAAGCTTGGTAAGCTCAACCGGCTCTACAATCTTACCATCCTTGTAAACACGCATGTTACCGGAAGCGATTTCGTCGATTAAGATAACCTCGTTATTGTTGTAACCGAACTCGAACTTGATGTCCCAAAGGTCAAGACCGATGGACTTTAAGTCGTCGGCAACAATCTTGGTAATCTTTAAGGTCTGCTCCTTCATGCTTGCGAACATCTCCGGAGTCATAACACCGAGAGCCGCAAGACCCTCACCGGTTACAAGCGGATCGCCGAGAGCGTCGTTCTTAAAAGTACACTCTACGTAACCGCCTTCTAAAACGGTACCGTCTGCCATGTACTCACCGTATCTGCGGATGAAGCTGCCGGTAGCAACCAGACGACAGATAACCTCGAGACCGTGACCGAATACAGTTGCAGGAAGAACTTCCATGGTAGCGTTCTCAACATCAGCGCCTACGTAATGAGTCTTGATGCCGGCCTTCTTTAACAACTCGAAATAGTGAATGGAAGTCTGAAGATTCGCCTTACCGATACCCTCGATGGTTAAACCTACGGTGTTCTCGCCCGGATCAAAAACGCCGTCCTTACCGGTACAGTCGTCCTTGAACTTTAACATTACATTACCGTTGTCGAGAGCATAAACATCTTTTGTCTTACCTTCATAAATCTTTTTCATTTTCATATCCTCCTGCGTTGGGAATAAAGATTGTTTCAAATAACATAGATACTATATCACAATTTTTTCCGATTGACAATTTATTTTTTTACAGAAATATAATTTTTTTTAAGATAGACAGTTCTGCCCCCATGTGATACAATATTTCTTGTGCAAATTTACAAGAAGAAGGTTTAATTATGAAGAAAGAATGGAAATTAAAAGAGTATCTCGGAAATAAAGAGCTCTATTTGAAGATGGCAAAAATCGCCATCCCGATCTCTTTACAGTCTTTGATCACTGTCGGTATCAACCTGATGGACACCGTCATGCTGAGCGATATGGGTGATGCCCAGCTCTCCGCTTCCTCTTTGGCGGGACAATTCATTAATCTGTTTATGATTTGCTGCATGGGTATCGGCATGGGAGCTTCGGTGCTGACCTCCCGGTTCTGGGGTATGCAGGATAAGCATTCCTTAAAGAAAACCGTTACCATCATGCTCCGCTTCGTGGTTGTATTTGCTTCTGTTTTTACTGCCATTACCATCATTTCTCCTGAATGGGTAATGCGTATTTATTCCAATGAAACAGACATCATCACGCATGGTATTACCTATTTGAAATGGATGATTCCGACCTATATCTGCACCGGTCTTTCCCTTACCTGTACCATTGTGCTTCGAACCGTAGGACAGGTCCGGATTCCGTTGTACTGCTCCATTTCTGCATTTTTTGTAAACGTATTTTTCAACTGGGTATTCATTTTCGGTAAACTGGGCGCCCCGCGTATGGAAATCGGCGGAGCCGCACTGGGCACCTTAATTGCCCGTGTCTTTGAGCTTTGCTTCATTTGCGGGTACTTCTTCTTTATCGACAAACGAATCCGCTATCGCCTGAAGGATGTTTTTATGAAGTGCAAAGACTTGCTGGGCGAGTACATACGTATCAGTATCCCGGTATTAATCAGTGACGGTCTCTTAGCCTTCGGCAACAATACCGTGGCAATGATTATGGGACGTATCGGTAAAACCTTCGTGGCTGCCAACTCCGTCACCGTGGTAGTACAACAACTAAGTTCTGTCCTTACCA
>CALBKM010000012.1 GCA_937895705.1 uncultured Clostridia bacterium | reverse complement strand
TCCGTCAAAAATAACACTTCCCTCGTCTGCCTCCAAAAAACCGCCGAGAATACGCAGCAATGTGGTTTTACCGCATCCGCTCGGCCCCAGCAAAGTAACAAACTCATTCTCATAGATATCCAAATTGATACCCTTTAACGTAATCTGCTTATCAAAGCTCTTTGCAATATTACGAAACTCAATTACCTTTTTTCGTTCCATGTTGCCCTCCTTAAAACATTGGCATCGCCTTCGGTTTAGCACAATACCGTAACATATTATATTATACATATATCTGCGCCAAATTCAATAGAAAAACCGTTATTTCGACACGGTTTCCCGTATTTTTTTGTATTTTCTTCTATCCCGTCGAAAAAAAGTTTGGATGATTCTTTTGACTTATTGACAAGAAATGCCGCGAATGGTAAGATAACTGTATCAGGCAGATATAGTTCATCGGTAGAATATCAGCTTCCCAAGCTGAGGAGGCGGGTTCGATTCCCGTTATCTGCTCTCATAATATCAAAACGGGTTGCGCATGTTATATGCACAACCCGTTCTTATGTCTAAACTTAACAATCAGTTGCTTGTCAGCTTCCGTTTTCACAACGCCTTCGTCTACCGTATGATTTTCGTCACATCCTCGTCATAGTACAAATACTCCAGCCCCGGATATCCGCTTACATCCAGTTCCTTTATTGCCGTTCCCTGAATATCGATTCCGGTCAATGTCTCCGGGTTCAAATTCTCTATCGGGAACTCCGTCACTACAGAATCGGTCCAACGAACCATATCGATACGATTCTCCTCCGGCAGAAATATCTCCCGGAAGGAGTCCTTTGCATTGATCAAATAACTGACTTTCGGATTATTCCTTAAATCCAACATATCCAGATGTAACCCTTCCGCGCAAAGCTGTTCCAATTCCGTATTCTTACTCACGTCAAGACTCGCAAGAGCCACATCCGTAAGATTCAGAGACTTCAGATGTTGCAACCGGGAAATATCAACTTCATTTAAGCTTTTCAAACCGTTTAACTGAATCGTTTCCAACTTCCCGTTTGCATCTCCGAACATCACCTTCCTCAGACTGTCGTTTCGGACAATATCTACCGCTTTTATTTTTTTCAGTTCCGACAAATCTATTGTTTCCAATACATGGCACTCGGAAATCCAAAGTGCGGACAACGTTTCATGATTTCCCAAACTTAAGCACTTTAAGTGATACATACAATTTAAATCCAGACGCTTTAAGTCTGACCATCCGGAAACATCCAATGCCGGTATGTCGACCTCATACAAAGACAACTTTTTTAACTTCTTGCATTCATACAGCCGGCTAAAATTCTTTGTCTCAACAAGAATCTCCTTTTCGGTCCCACCTTCGACAAAAGCCTCTCCCCCAAGCAAATTCACCGTCAGTTCGGAAAGCTCCGTGAAATACTGAATCCCTTCTAAATCAAATACAAAATCCGTAACCGCATATTCCGGCAACGGCTCATCTTCCATCGCGTCTTTTGCGTCCGCATCCGCTAACTTTTTCAGATGCAACTTCGTCACCGTTTTTGCTTCCTCTTCGCTTAACACGGTATCACCGTCCGCATCCGCCGCCAAAGCTTTCTTTCGCAACAGCTGCTCCGGAAATGTCGCTTCGTTAATTTCAACCGGAAATGTTACCTGTTCCGGGGACAATGTCACTGCCGGTGCAACTGTCACTTCTCCGGTCGGCGTGCTTGTCGGTTTCATTAACATCTCCGAGCCTTCCGTATCGCCTTTTCCGCATCCGGCAGCTCCGCATAAAAGGAGCACCATCAACCAAAGAACGCTTCTGTTTTTCCACTGATTCTGTTTCATTCCGAGAACCTCCTCTTCCCTTCTTCGACCGGAACCGGACAATTTCGTACCCATCTGACTTCATTATAGTACACACCCCTCTATTTTACAAGAACAACCTCTATCGCATTTATTTCAATAACGATAATCTCATACCCCTTGCGAATTTCCCCACAATATGATATGATTATCTGCGGATAAAACATCCGCCCGACGGCGGACCCGACGAAGGCGGAGAAGGAGTAATTATGGCAGACGAAAAGAAAACTTTATTCAGCGGAATGCAGGCAACCGGCAACTTAACTCTCGGAAACTATCTCGGTGCGTTAAAGAACTGGGTTTCTTTAAACGAAGACTACGAGTGCTACTACTGCGTGGTAGACGAGCACTCCATCACCGTGCGTCAGAATCCGGCGGAGCTTCGCCAGCGTGCCCGCGCCCTTTTGACCCTTTATATTGCGGCAGGACTTGATCCGGAAAAGAACTGCATTTATTATCAGTCCCACGTTTCCGGTCATGCGGAACTGGCCTGGATTTTGAATTGTTATACCTACATGGGTGAATTACAGCGTATGACCCAGTTTAAGGATAAGTCCGCAAAGCATGCGGACAACATCAACGCAGGTCTCTTTACTTACCCGGTACTCATGGCTGCAGACATCCTTCTGTTCCAGGCTGATGTGGTTCCGGTGGGTATCGACCAGATGCAGCACTTAGAGTTGACCCGTGACATCGCACAGCGTTTCAACGGCATCTACGGTGATGTATTTAAGATTCCGGAAGCATACCTCGGCAAGGTAGGCGCAAAGATTATGAGCCTGCAGGATCCGACCAAGAAGATGTCCAAGTCCGACGAGAACTTAAACGCAAGCATTTATCTCATGGACGACCCGGATACCATTATCCGTAAGTTTAAGCGTGCGGTCACTGACTCCGATAACGAAATCCGTTACGCTGCGGAAAAGCCGGGTATCAGCAACTTAATCGACATTTACCGCGCAACCACAGGCAAGTCCGTGGAGGAGGTAGAGAAGGAATTCGCAGGCAAAGGATACGGAGACTTTAAATTAGCCGTCGGCGAATCCGTCGTAGACGTGTTAAAGCCGCTTCAGGACCGCGTTGCGGAGCTTTCCAAAGATAAGGCTTACATCGACAGCATTATCAAGAACAACGGTGAGCGTGCTAATTATGTAGCGAACAAAACCCTTCGTAAAGTACAGAAAAAGATCGGTTTCCCGGAAAGAATCCGGTAATGTTTATGGGACTGACGTATGTGAATACGCAGTCCCTTTCTCGTAATTACAGAACTTGACATATTCGCATTTATGATAACGATCGTGGGAGGCATTATGAAAGCAAACATTAAGAAAAAACCACTATGGCGTCGCATCATGAGAAGCCTATTCATCGGAATCGGTAGCTTGATCTTAACAGTACTATTATTGGTTCTTGTTTTATGGGGTAAGGAAATCTTTACGTTACTCAGCCTGAAAGAACTGCGCCCTCGCGACGCCAAGCACCACGACGGAGCTGTTTATTATATCGATGTAAAAGGCGGATTTTATCTGGAAGATTTGATAGATCAGGGGGGGATTTCAAGTGATAGTGATCTGGCCGATTTCTTAATCGATAAAATCTCTAAGGGGCTCGCCGAAAGCTTTAACCTTTCGACTCCGAATTTCGGCTGTGCATCTTTTACTGCCGTAACTGCGGACGGAGATGTACTGTTTGCCAGAAATTATGACAATAAAGAGACGAATACCTGTATCGTCCGAACCCATGCGAGAAAAGGGCGCCATGCCACCGTATCTACTGTAGATTTGTCATTTATCGGCATCACCCCGGGCACCGGAGTTCAAGGATTGGAAGACACCATCCTTTGTCTTGCCGCACCGTACCTCACACTGGACGGTATCAATGATGCCGGTGTAAGTTGCTGTATCAATATGACTTATCAGGGGGGCGGTTTCAGAGGAAAAGCAACGGCAACAAACCAGGACACCGACAACCCGGATATGACCTCAACGCTTCTGTTACGTATGATTCTTGACTATGCGGACAACCTGGAAGAAGCGGTAGAAATTGCAAGGAGCTATGATTTACATGATTCCGCCAACACATCCTTTCACTACATGATAGCGGATGCCAGCGGAAAAAGCGCGATTCTCGAATGGGTCTGCGGAGATGACAGTACCGATAACGACGGCAGTGCCAGAACACTTGTTGTGACTTACAGCGATGAAGATGCTCATATCGGTGAACCGGAAGGTAGTGCGGATTATCAATGGATGACCAATTTCATTATTCAACCGAATTATTATCCGCAGTATACACAAAAGTCAGGCCTTGACCGATACGAAAAAATATACGAAGTATTAAGCAAAAACGACGGAGTTGTAAGAAACGAGCAGGAAGCCATGCGGTTGCTCGGACAAATAGCCAGAAGAACATGGAATGCCGGGGAATTTTCCTATACCCCACACAGCGTCGTTTATAACCTGACGGATAAAACCGTATTATGGGTATCTAACGAAAACTATGAAGATGACACCGCAATTTTCGAATTCCGTTTGAAGTAAACCTGTCGATACCGGTACCTATCATAAAAGGGACTGTGCACTTTATAACTGCATAGTCCCTTTTAGATACCTAACTACTATTCCTCAAATTCTACCGTCACATAGAATCCCTTGCTGTTCTCTTCTACATCCTTTACCACGCCGGAGAGCTTTGTAAGCCGCTCACGAAACGGAATATTTCCGGACATAGCTACCGCCGGTTCTATGACGTAATAAAAGATTGCATTCGGAAGGGTAGACTCACGAATCTCCACCTCCTGTCCCACCTCTACCAGGCCGGGACGTTCCATTTTAAATTGCATGGTTCTTGACATGATTATTCCTCCCTAAAGTAACTCCAACATTTCCAAGCTCTTAAACTTCCGTCCGATATGTAGGTCCAGAAATTCCTTTAATATCTTCTTTAACTGCCGCAGTACATCCTCCGATACCGTAAACGTATAGAGACTCTCAATCGGTGTTGCCAGAATATATTGCATGGTATACAGGGTGGAACCTGCCACCGGAAGGTACCGTTCTCCCAGGGTAAGTCCTACTCCGGCGTCCCCACCGGATACTTGTGTGCCCTGACCCGGGATTTGCGGTTCTTCTTCCCACAGTTTATCCGCACAACTTTTGCAAATGCATCCGCCGCTTCTTGCGGAAAACCAAGAAAGATTCTCTTTCTTTCTGCACTTAACGCACTCGTACGCTTGGGGAGAAATTCCTCCTACGGATAACATTTTCAGTTCAAAAATCCCACGCACCAATTCCGCTCCGATGGACTTTTTAAGAAGCGCTCCCAAAGAACGATAGAGCACCTTTAACTCTTCTTTCGCCGGCAACCCTTCTCTTGTCACCGCCTCCGCAAATTCACAAAAATATACACCGTAATATACCGCTTCCAAATCATTCCGAAGCTCCGCAAAGAAATTTTCCGCCTCTACCGCCTGTAAGGTGTAGGAGCTTCTTCCCTCGTACAAGGTAAACCGCCCGAACACAAAGGGCTGGCTGCATCCGGCGAGCATCGCCGTAGGGCGACGCACACCTTTTGCAAATGCGGAAATTTTACCTTTTTCTTTTGTCAAAAGCACAATCCTCCGGTCATACTCCCCGATGGACTGTGCCGACAGTATCATCCCTGTCACCGTAATGCTTTCCGTCATAGGCATCTCCCTGTACCTTCTGTTGCTCTTTATTGCCCTGCTCCACAGCTCCGCGGTAGGACAAATAATCCGCCACGCTTCCGGTTGTTTTGAATTTTTCCCAATATTCCTCTTCCATTGCCGTACCCCCGTATTTTCTTCTTCCCGACAAATGCCGGTCCGTCACCTGCTTAATTTGCACTGAATTTCCTGCATACATTGCGCTCAATTCACTTACATAACTAGCATCTCCGAAACAAAGCAAAATACACTGATACTATAATCCTAGCCACCGGAAGAATTTGGGGGCTTGACACGCTTATATCGCTTTCCGTTCAACCAACCGGCAAACTGCTACAACGAATCAGTCTTCTTCGGACCGCTCCACGTAACCGTAGTTTTTCAAAAGGAAATCGCTGTCCCGCCAATCCTTCTTTACCTTTACCCAAAGCTTTAAATTCACTTTATATTCAAACAAAAGCTCAATTTCTTTTCTGGCTTCGGTGCCGATACGTTTTAACATGGCACCTTGTTTTCCGATAATGATTCCTTTGTGGGAATCCCTCTCACAAATAATCGTGGCATCAATGTCCACCAGTCGTCCGTCCGGACGCTCCTTCATTCGTTCAATAGCCACTGCGATTCCGTGAGGAATTTCATCGTCCAGAAGACGAAGAGCCTTTTCTCTTACAATCTCCGCCGCAATCTGACGCTCCGGCTGGTCTGTCACAGTGTCCTCATCATAATACATCGGTCCCTCCGGAAGTAAGGAAAACAAAAGGGACTGGAGCTTATCTACGTTTCTGCTGCGAAGCGCACTGGTCATAATGATTCCCGCAAACGGATACACATCCTTATAGGTCTCTTCCGCTTTTGCAAGCGTCTCCTTATCCACCGTATCCATCTTGTTGATGACCAATACCACCGGCGTTTTTGTCCGGGCCAGCACCTCCAAAATATGCTGCTCTCCCGCGCCGATGTAATCCGTCGGCTCCACCAGCCACAAAATCACATCCACCTCGGCAAGCGTTCCCTCGGCCACATTTACCATGTACTCGCCCAACTTATTCTTTGCCTTATGAATACCCGGGGTATCTAAGAAAATGATTTGTCCCCTCTCATCGGTATACACCGTCTGAATCCGGGTCCGGGTGGTCTGAGGCTTATTGGAAGTAATCGCAATCTTCTGCTTAATCAGATGATTCATCAGCGTAGACTTTCCTACATTCGGTCTTCCGATTAAAGCCACAAAACCGGACCGAAAGCCTCTCACGCCGTGTCCCGCTTTTTTATTATTTTCATTTTTTTGTGCCATAGTTTCTCCTTGCAAACGCTCTTTTCACGGTTGCTTATCCTCTTCTTACTTTAACAAATCCCGCACCGTCATAAAGTGGGACGCATCCTCTCTGACCTTCTTCTCGGAGCCCACCGTACAACAGCATTTTTGGGAAAGCATTGCCTTCACACCCGCTGCCAGTCCGCGTACATCTTCCACCGTGATGTTTAAAATCTCATCTCTTTGCTTTTGTACGGATTCAAAGGTACGCCCGGTCAGATATGCGGTCATACCGCGCTCTCCTTCCATACGCGGATTTCGCGGCATATCTACGTTACTCATGGTACCGATGACATATTTGGTCATCTCTGCCTCATCCGCCTCAAACCTTGCAATATACTCCACCGCATCCGCATACACTTGCATGGTTCTGGTCAGATGCGGGTCTCTCCAGGAATAAAAGGCCATGCGTCCGTTTTCCAATGCCATCAGTGCCGCACCGTAAGCGCCGCCCAATACTCTGACCTGATTCCAAAGATATCCGTAACTCATAGCAGTACGAAGCACCTCATACGCTCCGGTATAATCAAATCCCGCATCGCGGAAATTACCCGCGCAACATACATACTGTACCTGCCCCGGAGTAATAAATCCTTCGTTCTTCTTCTCCGGTACAAGCTTCATGCAGCTTCCCTTTGCCTCCGGTGCAAATGCTGTAAACAATTCCGCCGCCTGTGCTTTTACCAGCTCATATCCTTCCGCATCGGCGGTTACACTAAGCATCATCACCTCTTTTGCAAAGATGCATTCATACACCTCCGTAAGCTTTTGTACCAGCAATTCCTTACGGCTTTCAAAATTATCCAACAGGTCGGAAATAAACTCATAGTACGCAATACCGTCCAGAAGCTCCATGGCAACACCCACCTCGGAAAAATAGGAGGAGGCACGCTTTACCGCCGCACCCTGCGCCATATCGGTGTACCGGCTTTCCAGTCCGCTCTTACGCTCCAGCAATATTTCACGAAGACGGGACGGGTTCTCATATACTGTCTCCGTCAGCAATTCCTTCATATAGGCAAACAATTCCGGAATCTTACCGTACAAGGTCTTACCTTCCGCAAGAAAGAATACACGATACTCCTTCAAATCATCGTACTTGGAAGAAATCATGGTACTGACGGAAATGCCGCCGGTATTGATGCTGATTTCATTATTCAAATCAAGATAACTGTGCTTTTTCGTATCCATACGTCCGAATACATCTGCCAGGATTCCTGCATAGTAAAGCAACTCCGCCGGAACCTTCTTCATATCAAATAAAAGCTTTACATAGGCGATTCCTGCGGTAAACAACTCCTGATGAAGCGTCGTAATCCCCGCAATCTCTTTTACTTCGTTTACAAGCGGGTCCGCTTCCTTCCTGATATCCTCTCTGGTCAGCTGCGGAATCTTTACCAAATCCTCCGGCTTCGACGGCTCGCTCTGATACTCTTTTAATGCCTTTGTCTGGGCAACCAAAGCCTCCGCTTCCTCCTTTGACAAAGAATCCTTGTACTCCGCCAATTTCTTAGCAAGCGTCTCTTCCTTTTCCGCCAACAGGCCCACTTTCGGTAACAGCTTTAAACATACCCCGTGGGTATTATCAAGCAAATACTTTCGGATTAACGTTTCAAAATAGTCCGTCTCAATCAGTTCACGAAGCTTATCAAACATCGGTGTCCAATACAAATTATCAAATACACTGCCGTCATCGTACAGCCAGGTTCCCAACATCATCTGACAATAGCGAAGCCCCTTCGGATAATTTCCCGAATCTCCTTCTCTTAAGGAAAACTCCATACTGTTTAAGGCGGCATATAAAGACTTTTTCGGCACACCTTCCTTGGCGCACTGCTCCAAAGTTTCCGTTACCACGCGCAGGAATTCTTCTCCCTTATCCTCTGCCGCATTCTTCGCGATAATTGCCAAAAACGGCTGTGCTGCCACATCCATAAAATCAGCGTAACAATCCTCTCCGATTCCGGCCTCCGTAAGAGCCAGTTTCAGCGGGGTCCCGGGCTTATTGATTAATGCGGAGCATAACATGGAAACCGCGGTCTCCAATACCACATCCTTCTCTCCCGTAAACGTCACGCCGTAGGCGTAATAAGCGGCATCTTTTGCTTCCTCCTCATTATTGACGGAATAGTACTTCTCTACGGTTTTCTTTGCATCAAAAGGCGTCTGAATCTTTAAGGAGGAGTCCAGCGAAATCTCTTCAAACCGGCTCAGATACTCACGATCCATCCAAACGAGACGCTCCGCCACATCCATATCACCGTACAGATAAATGTAACTGTTCACCGGATGGTAATAACGCTTATGGAACTCCAAAAACTGCTCGTAGGTAAGCTCCGGAATATGGTCCGGGTCACCGCCGGATTCCACGCCGTAGGCCGTATCCGGGTATAAGGCCTGCTGAATCTCGGAGAACAGTACCTCATCCGGACTGGAAAAGGCACCCTTCATCTCGCTGTACACGACACCGTTATACGAAAGCTCCCCATCAACACTTTCCAGCTCGTAATGCCAGCCTTCCTGCAGAAAAATGTTCTTTTCATGGTGAATATTCGGAAAGAATACCGCATCCATGTACACTTCCATCAAATTTGCAAAATCCTTATCGTTACAGCTTGCCACCGGATAAATGGTCTTATCCGGATATGTCATTGCATTTAAGAACGTATTCAAAGACCCCTTTGCCAGTTCCACAAACGGATCCTTCACCGGAAAGCGCTCCGAACCGCACAGCACGGAATGCTCTAAAATATGCGCCACACCGGTGGAATCTTCCGGCGGAGTACGAAACCCCACGGAAAATACTTTGTTATTGTCATCACAGGAAATTACCGCAACTCTGGCCCCCGATTTCTTATGACGAAGTACAATACCGTAGCCGGAAATATCCGGCAAATTTTCCTCCGAAACGACCTCATACGCCGACAATTTTTTCAAGGTTTCTGTATTTTTAATCACATTACTCATTTTACCCGAATCTCCTTATTCCTTTTTGATTATCTTACCACATCGTTCACAAAAAATCCATAAAAATCCTCGTCGTCATTGACATTTTTATAAATTTGTGCTATCTTAAATTTAGACCGTTTCATACGGCCCATTTATAATTTTTAGTTTCGGAGGAACATAAGATGAACGGCACAGTAAAGTGGTTCAACGCAAAAAAGGGGTTTGGCTTTATTTCCGATGAGAACGGAACCGATGTATTCGTACATTATTCCGCATTGAACATGGACGGATTTAAAGTCCTTGACGAAGGCGACAAGGTAGAGTTTGAAGTAGTGACCGGTGAAAAGGGTCCGCAGGCTGCAAACGTTACGAAGTTATAATTCATAATCCTGGAACAGCAAAGAAGCAGGTCTTACGATCTGCTTCTTTTCATTATCAAAATTCCTTTGCGGACTATTTCATCTTCTCTTCGTATTCATCAAAAATGTATCCCAACACCGGAGCAAGACCGACAAATTCACATCCGTACACAATCTGTCCGTTCTCCCCTTCCGCACTGCGGATAATCTTCACCACCGTATACAACACGGAATCCTTGGACCCTAATTCCAGCTTTGCATTAAAATAATATCCGATCGGCAAAACGCTCTCGCTTTCAAACCGGATTCCTCCCTTTGAAATATCGGTCACCACAATCGGAGCTTCCTTTACATCAACCATTACATTATCCTGCTTAAACAAAGAGGACACACTTAACTCCAAGGATATTTTTAAACGCTTATTTCTTCTCTTTTCTTCCATGACAGCCTCCTTCTTCCGTATAAACCGTTTACCGCACTCCCACTATTTACAGTATACCGTTTCCGCTCTAAAATGACAAGCACATTTTCTCAAAACTCTTTTCCTTTCTGTACCGCTCCCTTACAACCGGATTACGGCAAATACGAATAATAGTCGTTTACCAAAATTCCCTTTGATGCGGCAAACTTTTGTTTCACTTCCAGTATTTTATCATCGATATACTCCTTCGACACCGTACCCCCATCCAAAGAAATCACTTCTCTTGTCACGGTATTATAGGAAGCCCGGTCCGTCATAAAACTCTTATTATCGAAGATAACAAGACCTTCCCCTTCGGACAAAATGTCCTTTCCCACATACAATCTGGAATCATACGGAAGACCGAATAAATTGGCCAGGGTAGGGGCTATGTCAAGACTGGAACAATATTTCTCCACCCGGACGGTTTCTTCCATTCCCGCACACCACAAAATAAAATGGTTCTTATACAGTTCAAAATATTCCTCTACTTCCCTTCCTTGCAGCTCGTCAATATATAGTTTGTCCAGACCGTACGGATAATGGTCCGCAGAAAGCGCAATCACCGTGCGGTCCGCAATTCCGGCCTTCTCCAATTCCTCGACCAAATACGTCAATGCCTTTTCCAACTCGTAATTACATGCAATGTACGCCTTTGCGTTATCCGAATACGGCAAATCCTTCACAACATTCCGATTCCGGGTGGCCATTGAATTATCCATAAATGTATAAGTCATATGTCCGCTTACCGTCATGTAATACACATGGAACGGTTCTTCCCCGATATACTCCGGAACCGTGGCCTGCATCATCTCATAATCGGAACGAGGCCAGCAATTACTCGGAAGTTCCAAACCGTTTCCGATTCCTTTATAGGTATAGCCCATATTCGGGTGACTGAGATGTCTCTTGTAGTATTTGTAGGAATGATTGTGATAAGCCAGTGTCTTGTATCCTTCCTTCGCAAACCGGTGTCCGAACGCAAACCGCATATCATTTTCCGCAGACCTTGTCATACTGTTACTTCCGTCCGGTATCAAACCGGTGCAAGCCACATATTCCCCGTCACTGGTACTCGTGTACCACAACGGCGTATAAAAGTTTTCAAACACAAACCCGCTGTTTGTCAGCCGGTACAACGTAGGCGTTATTTCCTTATCTACCGCCCATGGTGAAAATCCCTCCGCAGTTATCATAATCAGATTATAGCCCTCAAACATTCCGGTATATTCATTGTATGAGGTGGCCTCCTGCCCCGCAAAATACGTATGTAGATTTCGAATCGCTTCCTTCTCCTCCTGTTCCGCCAATTCCGCAAATTCGTACAATTCGTGGTATAATACCGGGGTCGGAGTCGGTGCCTGTGTTACACGGGATCCTTCGTCTTCTCCCGTTCCTTCCTGTCCCACCGGGGTCGGCACAGGCGTAGGAATGATTCCGGTCGGTTTCGGAGTCGGAGTATTCCTACTTTCCAACAAAACATCCTCATAAGAGTCCGCATCACCCTCAAATAAAACATTTTTTATGTCCTTTCCCGCTGCAACAAAAAAGCCCAGCTTCTGTGTTCCGAGGGAAGCTTCCCACTCTTCAAAATACAGATTTCGCGGGGAATACGGTTCGTTCCCTCCCACAAAAACAAGAATAAGAAACAATGCAACCGATGAAAGGGCACCTCCTGCCCCCCACAACAATTTCTTTCCCGGTAGCTTTTGAAACCCTATTTTCCCGATATCCAATACAATTCGAAGCAACATCGGCGCAAACAGTAAAACGATTCCGTACCATCGCATTCCGATGGTCTGCATAATCTGCTCTTTAAAATCCAGCACATCGGTTCCTACCGCAACCATAAGCCGGAAAGAAAAGAAACGACTGAATACCGTGTAATACACCAGCTGGACGCAACCGTATACCGCCACAATCACTGCCCCCGAATAAAACAAAATCCGATTTATGACCGCAGGAAAATAAAGGGTCAAAAGGTTCCATATACAGCCGAACATCAAGGCTGCCGCCAACGACACAATTGTCCCCTCGGGAAAACCACGATATACACAAAGCCGTAACACAACCTCCGAAAACACACACAACAGAGGAAAGTACAACCATCTGGTCCATTCGATTTTCTTATCGCTCTCCACTTCGTTCACTTCCCTTTTACACTTTCGGTTTATTCAAACAGAAAAGAAACCTCGCCCTTTCCGTTCTCCACCTTAATCTTTGCTTTTGCTCCGTTTATCATAGTCATACGCGGAGCCTTGTGCCCGATATCCGCTTCGTACACTATCGGCAAATTCAACTCTCCCAAAACAGACTCCACTGCCTCTTTGTAACCGATTTCATAATCGGAAGAAAAAAACGTCGGACGTCCGAACACAAATCCTTTGGCATGCCGGAACCAGCCCGCCTCTTTTAAACGCCAAAGCCCGCAGGTCAGACGTTCCGCACTGAGGGCAAAACTCTCCAAATACCATAAAACCCCATCCTCTTTATACCGCTCGCACCATTCTGCCGTCCGGTCAAACCTGGTTCCCGCCAAGTCTAACAACACATCCAGGCAACCACCCAATAACCGTCCGGACAACTCCGCCGAATTTCCGTCACATTCCCATTTTACCGGCGTATCCACCTGATAGTCTTCATATCCTGTAATACGTTCCGCAAAACCGTCTTTATACAGCGGAAAGCTCTTTTGCAACGTAAGCTTTCCTTCCAGAATCTCTACATTTTCCTCCAGACAGGGATGCCATTGCTCCATGCCGAAATCGCCGTAATTGCCGGCATATACCGTCGCCATGTCACAATTGGTCGTAACGGAAAATAGCAATCCGGTAGGGTCGGAATATCCCTGATACCATTTCGGATGTTTCCTAATCTCCTCAAAATCCGTATAAGAAAGCATCTCTGCCAGATAATCTCCTCCGCAGGCCTGTATCACCCAGGTCACATCGGGATTTTGCACCAGACTGTGTAATTGTTCCGCACGAACCGGCGCCGGAGCACTTCTTCCCTTTTCCTCCATGCGTACATCTGTCGTTTCCGTCACTTTATATCCCCGTACCGCAAACTGTTTTGCGGCATTATCCAACCGAATCATATCCACCGGTGATGTTTTACCTCCGGAACATGCCGTTACACCGATTTTATCTCCCTTTTCTATCCATTTCGGAAAAATCATGCCAATTCACTCTCCTTTTCAAAAAGTATACCATAATCTTCTCTTTTACACAATAAAATTTGCTAATTCAATTTTAGCTTGAAACTATACACGCTATGTAGTATAATTATTGTGACAGATACTAACATTTTTTGCTATATTTTGTATGAGGGCTTTTACATATGACGATTGCAGACTTAGAAGAACAGCATCCGGTGACCTTGGTGGTTACCGTAGGCTTAAAATCAAAAGATTTGGCCACAACCATTGCCCAAGTCCATTCCGACTATGTTTTACTCCAGCCGATTTTACTGGACGGAAGAACTGTGGGCTTCGGCGGCAACTGTTCGATTGATTTTCTGTATTTACAGGACCAGGTTGTAAATGCCTGGCACGGAGTCGAACTCCCTCTTGTAAAAATCAAAGGAGAAACTTATTATCGCCTCATATTGGAAGGCGAATCAAAACCTTATAACCGTCGCGGCTCTTTCCGCGTATATGTGGGCGAAACCATGGCCATTACCGTTTTCCAGAGTAACGGTCCGCAGTCCTTTAATGTTTTGGTGCGCGACATCAGCGAATCCGGATTCGGTTTTGTAAGCAAAGAAGAATATGAGGTTTCCAGAACCATCCGTCTGACGATTCCTCTTACGGAGCGTAAAACTCTCGTTCTCTCGGCTAACATTGTCCGCCGGGAACTTAACGAAGAAAAGGGAACCTACAGCTACGGTTGCAAGTTTGTGGAACCGAATGCTTATTTATCCAGTTACCTGATGGCAAAACAAAGAGAGCGCCAACAAGGCAAAACCAGTGCCTACAAAACAGGCAACTATTCCGCCACTAAAAAAAGACGTTAGTTTTTTTTAACGATGCGGTTCGAAAGGAGGTATGTTTATGTTCTTTTCCGTTTCCCAAACAAATACTCCGGCATACACCGGCGCCGCTGTTTCTTATCCGGGTGTCCGGGCTGCCGAAAAGCTCGAAACTCCCTCCGGTCTGACTTTTTCTGATAAAACAAAAGACAAGACTCTCGGTAAAACAGAAGCCAAGGGAGAATGTCAAACCTGTAAGGAACGTAAATACGTGGACGGTTCGAACGAAGGAAATGTTTCTTTCAAAGCCCCGGGCCATATCGCTCCGGAAGCTTCCGCAGGCGTTGTTATGTCCCATGAAAAAGAACACGTTGCAAACGCCAAACGAGAAGGAAACAAACCCGGCAACGAACTTATCTCCGCTACCGTTTCCTTAAAAACCGCAATATGTCCGGAATGCGGACGTTCTTATGTAGCCGGCGGAACCACCCGTACCCTGATTAAATACGGAGATTCCGAGTACGACAAAAACAAAAAAGCCGCAGATTTGGATGCCGTCCTCGGTGCCAATGTAGATATGGCAGTATGAGAGGATAATTCTTTACAAATAATGTGCAATTTCTGACAAAACCAAAAAGGTCGACGCAACATTCCGCGTCGACCTTTGTTTTCTATATTTTCTTATTTTCTGGATAACTTCTGGGACATAATTACCATATCCTCGTCCAAATCCTTCTTCATTGCAAGTGCCTCTTCGATATCATAATCGATAAGTCCGCCGTTCTTGTAAGCAACCACACGATTATTCTTTCCTTCGCAAAGAAGTTCTACCGCCTTAGCACCCATCATGGACGCATACACACGGTCACGACAGGTCGGGCTTCCGCCACGCTGAATATGACCTACGATGGTAGCTCTGGTCTCCATCTCGGTGGCCCGCTCGATTCTCTTTGCCATCTCATAAGAATCGCCTACGCCCTCGGCATTGATAATGATATGATGCTTCTTACCGAGCATCTTCTTCTCTTTGATATTTTCGATAATCTTCTGCTCGTAATCCTCTTCATGACGCTCCGGCAGAAGGATGTCCTCCGCACCGTTTGCGATACCGCACCATAAAGCGATATAGCCCGCATGACGTCCCATTACTTCGATAATGCTGCATCTCTCATGGGAAGTCGAGGTGTCACGTACCTTATCGATTGCTTCCATTGCGGTATTGATAGCGGTATCGAAACCGATGGTGTAATCGGTACATGCAATATCAAGGTCAATGGTTCCCGGAACACCGATGGTATTGATTCCGCGGGCAGCAAGCTTTCTTGCGCCCTGGAAAGAACCGTCACCGCCGATTACTACAACCGCATCGATTCCGTGCTTTCTACAAATCGCAGCACCCTTATCTTGTCCCTCCGGCGTAGTAAACTCCGCACAACGCGCGGTATAAAGCACCGTACCGCCGCGCTGAATAATATCCGCCACGCTCTTTGCATCCATATCGATAATGTCCTCGTCTAAAAGACCGGCATAGCCTCTGCGGATACCCTTCACCTTTTTTCCGTTCGCAAGTGCGGTTCTTACAACCGCACGGATTACCGCGTTCATACCCGGGGCATCGCCGCCACTGGTTAATACGGCAATCGTCTTAATATGATCACCGGCTTTCTTCTCCACCGTCTTATTAACATCTGCTTTTTTTGCTGCCATCTTGTAGTCCTCCGCGCTTAATAACTTATGCATCTATTGTATTGTACAGCGTTTATGCCCTTTTTTCAAGGGTTTTTTCCACAACTTTTACAGAATCTTTGCCAAAACCTGCTTCCAGACGAGAAATCAGCGCTTCACACGCCTGTGTGGAATGATTTTTCGGTAGGCGTTTGATTGCTTTTTCCGCTACACAATACACCAGAGTTTCGTCTTTCCCGTCAAAAGAATCCAAAATTTCGTACAACTCCTGCTCCCTCTTTAAGAAAGATTCCTTATCTGCGAAACGAACCCAGACCTCCCTCGGCATGGAAGCAAACGGTATAATTTCACTGCAAATCAATCTTGCCGCACGTTCTTCTTCCACAGCCACGCGCCCCCGGATTAATACTTTATTATCCTCAAATAACTCCTGTTTATACTTCTCGTAATCCCTCGGAAATACAATTACTTCTACCGTTCCCGGAATATCCTCCACGGTAACAAACGCCATCATCGTATTACTTCTTGTGGTTTTCCGTGTAATCCCGGTTATAATTCCGCCGATAATTGCGGTTTCACCGTCCCTTACCCGCATTTCCGACTCTTCACCTTCTTCATCCGGCAAAAAATCAGTGGAAACATTGGTAACATTACGTTTTAACAGTTCCCGGTATTCATCCAACGGATGACCGCTCAGATAAATTCCCAGTGTCTCCTTTTCCAATGTAAGCAACTCGCTTTTTTCAAACTCCTCCACATTCGGAAGTCTTACTTCAAATTCTTCTTTTTCCTCCGGCGCCACAAAATCGAACAAACTCATCTGCCCCGACAGGTTCTTCTTTTTTTCGGAAGCGATGCTGTCTACAATCGCCGCATAGCTTAACATAAACTGTTTACGGTTCCCTTTCAGGCAGTCAAAGGCTCCCGCCTTAATAAAGCTCTCCAAAGCTCTTTTATTTACTCCCGTTCCGGACAGACGTTCTATAAAATCCTTTAATGTGGTAAACGGACCGTTTGCTTCCCGCTCCGCCACAATATCACGAATCACCGGTTTTCCGATACCTTTAATGGCAGCCAGTGCAAACCGGATAGCGTTCCCTTCCGTAGTAAACCGTTCCTCTCCCGTATTCACATCCGGCGGAAGAATCTCGATTCCCATCTGGCGACAGGTATAAATATACTCCGAAACTTTTCCGGTATTATCCATAATGGAGGTCATGAGCGCCGCCATAAACTCTACCGGATGATAATGCTTCAGATATGCGGTACGATAAGACACCACCGCATAACAGGCCGCATGGGCCTTGTTAAACGCATACTTTGCAAAGTCCGTCATTTCGTCAAAGATTTTATTGCCCACTTCTTCCGGAATTCCGTTTGCGACACAACCTTTTACCCCTTCGGCTTCATTACCGTATACAAAGTTTTTCCGTTCTTTCGCCATCACATCGGCCTTTTTCTTTGCCATGGCACGACGCACAAGGTCGCTTCGTCCGTAACTGTAACCCGCCAGTTCCCGTACAATCTGCATTACTTGCTCCTGATATACGATACAACCGTGGGTTGTCTTTAAAATCGGAACCAGTTCCGGGCAATCATATACAATACTGTCCGGATTCTGCTTGCCCTTAATATACTTCGGAATAAAGTCCATCGGACCCGGACGGTACAACGAAATTCCTGCAATTACATCTTCCAGATTTTCCGGCTTTAACTCCTTCATGAAGTTCTTCATGCCGGTACTTTCCAGCTGGAATACACCTTCCGACTTGCCGCTCCCAATCATTTCGTAAATATTCGGATCGTCGTAATCTATGGAATTCATGTCAAGCCACTGGTCCTTCGGCCGGTTTTTATTGACCAGCTTCTCCGCATCCTGAATTACGGTCAACGTACGAAGTCCCAAAAAGTCCATCTTTAACAAGCCCAGTTCTTCCAACGTTGTCATGGTAAACTGAGTGGTAATCGCCTCGTCGGAGCCTCTGGATAACGGTACATAATCATCTGCCGGTGCATTTGCGATAACAACGCCCGCCGCATGCATGGAGGTATGACGCGGCAATCCTTCCAGACGCTTGGACATCTCAATCAAATACTGAATTTTTTCGTCGGTTTCGCAAAGGGTACGAAGTTCCGAATTTGTCTGCAATGCCTTCTCAATGGTAATCCCCAGTTCCATGGGAATCATCTTTGCCACCTGGTCGCAAAGGGCGTACGGATAATCAAGGGCTCGTCCCACATCCCGGATTACCCCCCGGGCTGCCATGGTACCGAAGGTAACAATCTGCACCACCTTCTCTTTTCCGTACTTTTCCACCACATAGTCAATGACCTCCTGTCGCCGTTCGAAGCAGAAGTCGATATCAAAATCCGGCATGGACACACGTTCCGGATTCAGGAAACGCTCAAACAGCAACTGATAGCGAATCGGGTCAATATCCGTAATCCCAAGAGCATAGGCCGCTATACTTGCCGCACCGCTGCCTCGTCCCGGTCCCACCATAATATCATGGTCTTTTGCATATTTAATAAAGTCCCAAACAATCAGATAGTAGTCGTCAAACCCCATCTTATGAATGACACCAAGCTCATAATCCAGGCGCTCTTGTAATTCCTTTGTCACCACCGGATAGCGCTTTTTCATTCCCTCCGCACATAACGCCTGTAAATAGGTCCAGGCATCATACCCTTCCGGCACCTCGTAATGAGGCAATTTATACTCACCGAATACAATCTCCACCTCACAACGGTCCGCAATGGCCTTCGTCCGTTGCAGGGCTTCCTTTGCATAAGGGAACAACTCTTCCATTTCTTCCGGGGATTTTAGGTAATACTGACCGCCGTCGTAACGCATACGGTCTTCATCCGTAACCTTCTTCTGGGTCTGAATACATAAAAGAATATCGTGGGCCTTTTCGTCCTCCGCAAAGGTGTAGTGCACATCGTTGGTTGCCACAAGCGGAATCCCCGTTTCCGCACTCATGCGAAGCAATGACTGGTTTACCGTCCGCTGCTCCGGTATTCCGTGGTCCTGCAATTCAAGGAAAAAGTTATTTTCTCCGAAAATATCCCGAAGCCGCAATGCTGCCGCTTTTCCTTCCTCGTAAAAACCCTTTCTCAAATAATTCGCCACTTCTCCCGCAAGACATGCGGAAAGTGCAATAATACCCTCGTGATACTCCCGCAACACTTCCAGGTCCACACGAGGTTTATAGTAATATCCTTCGGTAAATCCCTTGGATACGATTTTCATCAAATTCGAATAACCCACATTGTTCTCGGCAAGCAGAACCAAATGATAATAACGCTCCTCCGAGTCGCTGCCTTCCTTCTGAAAACGAGAGCCCGGAGCCACATAGATTTCACACCCCAGCACCGGCCGGATTCCCACAGCTTTACACGCACGATAAAAGTCGATTACACCGTACATTACACCGTGGTCCGTAATTGCCAGGCTGTCCATGCCCAGCTCTTTTGCTCTTGCCACAATCTCTTTTATTTTCGAAGAACCGTCCAACAAACTGTACTCCGTATGTACATGAAGATGTGTAAAGTCCATGTCTGCTCCTTTCCTGCCGCAATTTCATGGTTTTCCGTTTTACAATAAAAATAAAATGAAAAGCCGTAAAGATACAACCTTACATCTTTACGGCATTTTCTTAGTTCTCTGCGTTCAGATACTTTTCGATTTCCGCGATGGCGCTTTCCTCATCCGCACCTTCCGCGTTCACAGTCACGTTTTCTCCTGCCGCAAGTCCGAGGGTCATCATACCCATAATGCTCTTTGCATTCACGGTCTTGTCGCCGCTCTCGATGGTAATCTTACTGTCGAAGCGACTTGCCACCTGCACCAAAAGTGCTACCGGTCTTGCTTCGAGGCCGGACGGAATACTGATTGTGATACTCTTTGAAATCATTTCAAATCCTCCTTCTTATTCTCGCAAACTATCTGCAAATTCGCTAATCTTTTTCAGTCGATGATTGACTCCCGATTTGCCCAGTTTCGGACTCATCATTTCCCCCAATTCTATTAACGACGCTTCCGGATACTCCAAACGTAACCGGGCCATCTCTTCCAGTGCTTCGGACAACTTGTGCAATCCCACACTGTCTCTGATTAACACAATGTCCTCATATTGCTTTCTTGCCGCATTCACTGTCTTATTTATATTTGCAGTCTCACAGTTCACCTGACGATTTACGGAATTCCTCATGTCCTTTATAATACGAACATTGATAAAGGCCATAAACGAATTAGGCGCCCCCATAACATTTAAGAGGTTTGCCACCTGGTCGCCTTCCTTCACGTACACAACATAATAATGCTTCCGCATAATAATCTTTGCATCCGCATCAAACGTACACATCAACTCCGCCAATTGTTCCGCCCGTGACTGCTGCGATTCACTGATTTCATAATGATAAGATTTCTGAGGGTCACTGATGGAGCCGGACGCCAAAAAAGTCCCCCGCAAAAAAGCCCGTTTACAGCAGAAACTTGTATATACCATACTATCCGCCGAAAACATCCCTTCTTTGCCGGATACTTTTAACTTTAACAGCTCGGCTACTTTTTTTACATTCTCATCCCCATGTATCTCAAGCAGATACTGGGCAGAAGACTGTTTTCCTTTCGCCACGCGCACCGACACCGAAACCGGAATCTTGCACAGCTTCTTAAAAAGCACACTACATTTGCGAGCTACATACCCACTTTCCGTTTGTAATTTTATATGAAGATGTCCACTTTTGTCAACATCTATTTTCCCACATTGGACCATCAGGGCGGAAAGCTCGGCTATTTTACAATGTCTTGCCGGTTCATTCGCCCCGAAAAGTTCTTCTTTTACATTCATTGAAAACGACATAATCTCCTCCGAAGTACCTAGGCGGAAAAATCACCCAGCAGCTTTACTTCCGGCTCCAAACGGATACCGCTGGTCTCTTCCACTTTCTGAATTACATACTGCATCAGAGTGTAAATATCCGTTGCCGTTGCATTCTCCTTATTAATGACAAAGCCGCAATGTTTCTCGGAAACCGCAGCCCCGCCGATTTGCTTTCCGGCAAGTCCAGCTTCCATAATCAGTTTGCCCGCAAAATTTCCTTCCGGCCGCTTAAAGGTGGATCCTGCGCTCGGATACTCCAGCGGTTGCTTCTCCTTACGCTTCCGGTTTAGCATCTCGATATTGGACAAAATGTACAGCTTGGAACCGATCGGGAAGGTAAACCAGGCTTTCGTCACGATTCCTTTTTTCTCCGTCAGAATACTGTGGCGATAGGACAACTCAAGCTCCTCCGCAGACAAAATCCGGCGCTCTCCGTTTTCTGTCACAATCTCCGCTTTCGTAATACAATCTTTGATTTCTCCGCCGTATGCGCCGGCATTCATCATCACCGCGCCGCCCACACTACCCGGGATTCCCGCTGCAAACTCAAATCCCGAAAAACCTTTCTTTGCAAGCTGCATGGCAAAGGCCGACAAAAGCATTCCGCCTCCCGCTACAGCATCCGCATTGCCGCTGTGAACATTTTCTTTGATTTCGCACTGTACAAACTCTCCGGCAAGACGCAGTACCGCCCCTTTGATTCCTCTGTCGGAAACAAGAACATTACTGCCGTTTCCCAAAACAACCCACGGCACCTCAAAACGGTTACAAAGCCGCACCGTCTCCTGCAGCTGTTCTGTCGTCTCCACCGTGATAAAGTATTCTGCCGGTCCTCCCACACGGAATGTTGTATGATTCTTCATCGGCTCCTCGCGCAGAACACTTCCTTCTTCTGTTAAAATGTTACAGAGTTCTTCGTAAAAAGCTTCCAAAGCATTTCCCCCTTTATTTTTCCAAACAATCTAAAATCATCTTTGCACAACCGAAAATGCCTGCATCATTTCCCAAGGTAGCAAGACGGAACTCTTTTCCCTGCAACGCTTTCATAATTCCCTTGTTGTAGTGGCGTTCTACGGTCTTTGTCAGAATCTCACCCGCACGGGACACCCCGCCGCCGATGACAAACGCTTCCGGATCGGTCACCGCTGCCACGTGGGAAAGAGCTCTTCCCAAAACCTCCCCCAGTTCTTCTACCAACTCCATGGCAACCCGGTCCTCTTCCTTTGCCGCATCGAAAATATCCTTTGCGGTAAGAGGCTCTTTACTCCGAAGCACGGAAGCATCCTCTGTCTCGGAAAGACGTTTCTTTGCCATGCGCACAATACCAGTAGCGGATGCATACTGCTCCAGATGTCCGAAGCCGCCGCAACCGCACTGCACGGTTTCCTGCGGGTTCATTACCATATGACCCAGTTCGCCGCCGGCGCCGAAGGCTCCCGCAACAATCTTTCCTTCTACAATAATTCCTCCGCCGACACCGGTTCCCAGCGTAACAAGAACAAGATTCTTTACGCCTTTACCGCCGCCCTGCCACATTTCACCGAGAGCTGCCACGTTGGCATCGTTTGCCGCAACGGACGGCACACCGGTCAGCTTCGTCATGGTTTCGTTTACGTTTATGTCTCTCCATCCGAGATTCGGACAATGTGCCACGTAACCGTTTTCCTTTACCGGCCCCGGCACACCGAGACCCACTCCTGCCACCTGTTCCCTGGCAATTCCCAGCTCTTCACACTTGGAAGAAATCGCATTTGCGATATCCTGGGGAACATTCTTTCCGCCGTCGGTGCGGTCCGTCGGGATTTCCCATTTCTCTTTTACCGTACCGTCTGCCGTAAACAATCCGCATTTCACGGAGGTTCCTCCGATATCGATTCCGAAAACAAACTGTTCCATACCTTCGTCTCCTTTTACTCTACCTCTCCTCAAACTGTCTGGTAACACGGTTATATAACTCCTGTGCCGCATTATAGCCCATCTTCTTCTGACGGTAATTTACCGCAGCGGACTCACAGATAATCGCAAGGTTACGCCCCGGACGAATCGGAATGGAGTGGCATACCACCTTATTTCCGAGATACTCCGTGTATTCCTCTTCCAGACCGAACCGGTCATACTCTTTATCACGATTCCACTCCTCAAGCTTGATTACAAGATCGATGGACTGGGTATTCTTTACACTTTCTACACCGAACAGCGTCTTAACATCGATAATACCGATACCGCGAAGCTCGATAAAATGTCTTGTAATATCCGGTGCCGAACCGATTAAGGTTTCGTCACTGACCTTTTTAATCTCTACCACGTCATCGGAAACGAGACGATGTCCGCGCTTAATCAACTCCAACGCCGCTTCGCTCTTACCGATACCGCTTTCACCGGTAATCAGGATGCCTTCGCCGTATACGTCAACCAATACACCGTGAATGGAAATACGCGGAGCCAGCTCTACCTTTAACCAACGAATCAATTCCGCACAGAAAGAAGAGGTGGACACCGGAGAACGGAACAACGGAACACCCGCTTCCACAGCGATTTTACGCATTTCCTCCGGAATTTCGATATTACGGCAAAATACGATACACGGCACCTTAAAACTCATCAGCTTTTTCATAATACTGATACCGTGATCCTTTTCCATCTTCTCCATGTATGCGTGTTCTACGTTTCCGATAATCTGGACACGTTCCGCATCAAAATAATCAAAAAAACCTGCCAACTGCAACGCGGGACGATTCACATCCGGTTGCTTAATCATAATATGACTGATATCAATCTCCGGTGTGCAATTTTCAAGCTGCATCTTTTCCACTAACTTTTTCAAACCGACAGAATACATGCTCCCTCTTTTCCGCGCGGTCCCGGCTACACTCGTATCCTCCGCGCAACTTTTATTCTTATTTCTTATGATAGCATAAAACGTTCAAATTCACAACTTTAAATGTTTTTTCCCTGCTTCTTTATTTTATCCGGCAACTGGGTCAATATGATTCCGATAAACATAAGAATGCATCCGAACAACTCTCTCGTTGACAAAAACTGCCCCAAAATCAGCCATTCTCCGAATACCGCAAACACCGATTCCAAACTCATAAGCAACGATGCCACCGCAGGCTCCGTATCCTTTTGTGCCACAATCTGCAGGGTATATGCCACACCGCCGGAGAACACACCGGAAAATACAAGCGGCAGCCACGCTTCCAGCACATGGGAAAAAGACACGGTCTCCGTCAGAAACATTCCCGTCATACCAAGGGCCCCGCACACAAGGAACTGAATGCAGGACATGGCTACGCCGTCAATCTTCGGTGAAAAATAATCGATGACCAGAATATGCACGGTAAATACAAACGCACAACCCAGCAAATACAAATCTCCGGTAGCAATCCGGAAGCCTTCCGTAATACAGAGCAGGTACATACCGCATACCGCCAGTACCACCGCCACCCAAACCTTAAGTCCGATGCGCTTTTTCATGAAAATCCCGGCCAAAGGCACCAGAATCAAATATAAGGCGGTAATAAATCCGGCCTTTCCCGGTTCGTTGGTATGTAAGATTCCAACCTGCTGCAACATCGTTGCGACAAACAAAACCAAACCGCAACAGATTCCTCCGGTAAGCAACACCTTTCTACCACCGTCAGGTTTCCCAATTTCCTTATCCTGCGGCTTTTCCTTTTTCTTTTGCCTGGACGTGACCAATGCCCGAATTCCGAGAAACACCGCCAGAGAAACACCTGCCAACATGGACCGGATTCCGATAAACGCAAAGGGGCCGATATATTTCATCCCTTCGCTCTGAGCCACAAAGGAAAGTCCCCAGATAAACGCTGCCAGCAGTAAAAGGGCATTTCCTCTCATTCGTTTCGACATTACTTTGTTCCTCCTGCCAGTTGCTTTGCCAATACCACCGCACCCTGGGCATCCTTCGCATAACCGTCCGCACCGATCTCCTTTGCGTACTCCTCTGTGGTTACCGCACCGCCGATCATGATCTTTGCGCGAACGCCTTCTTTCTTACACAACTCTATTACATCCGCCATGGAGCGCATGGTGGTGGTCATCAGCGCAGACAACGCAATCACATCCGCATCCAGACGTTTTGCTTCCGAAACAATGGTTTCGGCGGACACATCTTTCCCCAAATCCGCCACCGTAAACCCGTGATTTTTTAACATCAGGGTTACCAGATTTTTTCCGATGTCGTGGATGTCCCCCTCCACCGTGGCAATGACAACCGTTCCGGCTGCTTTCACGTCACCTTGCTTTTGTAACTGCGGTTCCAGCACCTCCACCGCCGCTTTCATTGCCTCTGCGGCACCGATTAACTGCGGAAGAAAATATTTCTTTTGCTCAAAACGGTTGCCCGCTTCCGTTATGGCCGGAATCAATTCCGTCTCCAAAAGAATCGACGCATCCTTGCCTTCCGCAAGCGCCCGGGCTGCCAAAGCTGCAATAGTTTTCTTTTCGCCGCGCAATACTGCCTGCATCAATTCCGTTTCATTTCCCGCAGGTTTCGTTGCAACGGAACGCTCTGCCGGTTTCTCTACAACAGCCGGTGCCACCGTCTGTACCGCTTTCTTTGCTTCCTCTTCCTTCTTTGCGGCAATCCATTCCGCCCGCTCGATATACCGTTTTGCGGAATCTTCTTTTGCACGAAGAACATCTGCCGCATACACCAGATTCATCAACAAATCCTGGTTCGGATTTACGATTGCCATGGTAAGTCCGCTTGCAATCGCCATCATCAAAAATGCGGTGTTAATATATCCCCTCTCCGGCAAGCCGTAAGAAATATTGGACAAACCGCAGGTGGTTGCCACTCCCAGTTCGTCCCTGCAATATTTTATTGTGTCCAAAGCATCCAGTGCCGCCTGAGGCTCCGCTCCTACGGTCATAACCAGACCGTCCGCCACAACCGACTCCTTCGGAATACCGTATTCGCTTGCCTTTTGTACCAGCGTATGAAGATTCTCCCGACGTTCCGCCGCATCCTTCGGAAGCCCGTTGCTTCCCAGAGGAAGTACCACTACCATGGCACCGTATTTCTTCACAATAGGGAATAAACTCTCTGCTCTTCCCTCTTCCAAAGACACCGAATTCACCAAAGCACGGCCCGGATATACACGTAGTGCGGCTTCCATTACTTCCGCATCACTGGTATCAACGGAAAGAGGCAGATTCGTCGCCTGACAAACCTCCTCGATAATCCGGCACATCATCTCTTTTTCGTCAATGCCGCCCATTCCCACATTTATGTCTAAGATTGCGGCTCCGTTTTCTTCCTGTTCTCTGGCAAACTCCACCGCCATGGAAGTATCACCGGCCCGCAGCATCTCCTGAAACTTCTTCTTTCCCGTAGGATTAATACGCTCTCCCACCGCCAGGAACGAACCGTCCAAGGAAATATGTACCGCACGGCGTTCATTAGTCAGCGCCCGTACCGGTTCCTCCGAAATATGGGGCGGAAACGCCTTTTCAAAGGTTTCGTACAAATAGGCGATATGATCCGGCGTGGTGCCGCAGCATCCGCCTAAAATCCCTGCTCCGGCCTCCACCAGAAGCTTCATTTCCTTTGCAAACACCTCCGGCGTCTGGTCATATACGGTCTCGCCGCCCGCAAGACGCGGCATTCCCGCATTCGGCTTCGCAATTACCGGCACATTAGCCACCGCTTTCATTCTGCGAACAATTTCCAGACACTTTTCCGGCCCGGCGCCGCAATTCACACCTACCGCATCGGCACCCAGTCCCTGCAATACCAGCATTGCCGTCTCCGGCTCCGTTCCGTAAAGTGTGTGTGCCGTTTCGTCAAAAGTCATGGTTACCATAACCGGCAAATCAGACACTTCTCCTGCCGCAATCAGAGCCGCACGGGTTTCCTGCAAACTCATCATTGTTTCGATGACGAACAAATCCACCCCGGCCTGTACCAGAATACGCATCTGCTCTTTATATACATCCACCGCTTCTTCAAAGGAAAGAGGACCTAACGGTTGCAACAGTTTTCCCGTCATGGTCACATCTCCCGCAATAAACGGAATAAACTCGGCGTTCCGCTTTTCCACCATATACTCGCCAACCGCACGTTTACTCAATCCCACAAGCTCACGGTTTAATTCTCCGATCCGGTCCTCCAGACCGTACTCCGAAAGCTTAATCCTGTTTGCGGAAAACGTCGGTGCATACACAATATCCGATCCCCTGTGAAGATAACTCTTCTGCAAATTGATAAAACAATCCGGATTTTCCAAAATCCACTGTTCCGGACATACGCCCGCCGGCATTCCCGCCTTTTGTAAATTACTTCCCGTGGCTCCGTCCAAAAAAATAATACGGCTCTCCGCCAATTCTCTGAATTCTTTTTTTGTCATCGTTTATACCCCTAAATTAAATTCCTGATACTGTCACAAATACGCTTCGCAACCACCGGGTTGTTCATAGTATACACATGAATACCGTCCGCATCATGGGCCACCAGATCCACAATCTGATTAACCGCATACACCATTCCGGCATCAAACAAAGCATCCTTATCAAACTCATACTTCTGTAAAATACGACGGAACTTCTCCGGCAAGGACGCTCCGCACAAAGAAACCATCCTCTCGATCTGAGCCCGGTTTATCACCGGCATGATTCCGGCGGAAACCGGCGGCTTAATATCCGCAATCCGCATATTTTCCCGGAATTTATAAAACAAATCGTTATCAAAGAACAGCTGGGAAATCAAAAACTCGGCTCCCGCCTCTGTCTTTTTCTTCAAATTATGTAAGTCCGCCACTTTGTCGGTTGCTTCCGTATGTCCCTCCGGATAACAGGCTCCTGCCACGCAAAGATTACTGCGCTTCTCCTTTAAAAAGGCTACCAGCTCCGATGCGTAGAAAAACTCTTCCTTCGGCGGAATATCCGGGTTCTTGTCTCCCCGGAGCGCAAGAACATTCTCGATGCCCGCCTCGGCCAGTTCGTCGGTAAAGGCAAGAATCTCATCCTTTGTATAATTGATACAGGTCAGATGCACCACCGGCTCGATTCCGTATTCCTTTTTAATCTTCTTAGCCAGCCCTACCGTAAGGCTATTGGTGGCGGAACCGCCGGCACCGAAAGTCACACTGATAAAATCCGGCTTTAATCCGCACAGAACCTCTAAAGTTTCATCGATACTTTGTAAGGTCGTATCTCTCTTCGGCGGAAAAATCTCGAAAGAAAGCACCGGTTTCTTCTGTTGATACACTTCACTGATTCTCATAATTCTCTCTCCGTTTCTGTATTTAATCCCCCGGACATCCGATCTAACGTCTAAGGTTTTGATTGACGACAATTCTCCGAAAGGGCTTATAAAACATCCCTGCCGCGCAGATTTTAATCACATCAAAGGGAAGAAACGGCAACACACATGCCGTTACCGCTTCCCCTAAGGAGGCCCCGCCTCCGTATACAAGCACAAACCATAGGGCACCGCACCCATACAACACCAAGGTTCCCAAAACCGTCCCCGCAAGAAAACGTAACAAGCCCTTCGTTCCCACAGCCGCTCTCTTTGTAAACAGACCAACCACCGCTACACAAGGCAGATACCCGATTAAAAAACCGCCTGTAGGCCCGAACAAAACACCGGCTCCGGCCGTATATCCGGAAAACACCGGCACGCCCAAAAGGCCGATACACAAATACAAAAAAATACTGACGCACCCGAGACGAGGTCCCAAAAGCACCGCCGTCAGGTACAGCAAAAAACTTCCCAAGGTAATCCCCACCGGACTGACCGGCAGATAAACGGTATGGGGTGCCAACACGCAAAACACGGCAGTCACCAAAGCGGCTATCGTCAATTCTACAATCGTAGCCCTTTTATTTTTCCCGCTTTTTCGATGTTGCCTTTCCGCGCTTTTTTCTATTTCTAATTTTTCCCGTGACTTTTCCAAAGGTTTTCTCCTTATTTTGTTACAATCGGACGCTGACCTCTCCGTTTGACAGTATTTCCTTACATCCTCCTCTGTCCACCACCAGATGTCCGTCATCGGAAATATCCACTGCCGTTGCCGTATAACTGCCGGAAGGCGCCAATACCGTCACTTCCTTGCCCAACAACACGGAACGTTTTCTGTATTCTTCCATATAGACGGCTGTAGAACGACTTTCGTAAAGTTTCCCAAACTCTTCCCAAACAGCAGCGATCAATTCGTCTTTGGAAACCGGTTGCACTGCACACTCCTCCAGACATCCCACAATGTCCTTTAGCTCCTCCGGCACTGACTGTTTTTTCACATTAATCCCGATTCCCAGCACCACATAAGCCGGTTCCTGCCGCCCCGGTTCAAAGCCGGCTTCCGCCAAAATCCCGCATACCTTTCTTCTGTTTACAAAAATATCGTTCACCCATTTAATCCCCGCAGAAACTCCGCACACCTTTTCAATGGCTCTTGCCGCTGCCACCGCCCCGCAGGTTGTAATCATAACCGCCTGTTCCGCCGTAGTCTCCGGTCGCAATATCATACTCATATAAATTCCGCCCTCCGGAGAAAAAAAGCTTCGTCCGAGACGACCTCTTCCGGCACTCTGCCGATCGGCTACCACCAATGTCCCTTCCGGTGCACCGCTTGCTGCCAGCTCCTTTGCCACTCTGTTGGTAGAATCGGTCTCCGGGAGTCGGTATACCCTGCGGACGAACCCGTTCGCATCCAAACATCCGCTCAAATTTTCGAACTCCGCATACTGCGTATCATATCCGTTTCTCACGCCGACACCTCCCTGCCGTTCTCACTGCCCGATTCTGTACATTCCGCAATCATCGTACCATGTAAAGCCCCGGATTGTCAACCGAACACGCCATCAGAATTTTCTTGCCTTTCTCATAAAAAAAAGCTATACTAAAAGCAAAAAATAACCGATTCATTATAACAGAAAGGAGGTTCCTGCCATGGGACTGTTTCACAACATCTTCGGACTGCCGCAAACATCACAACAAACCGGGACCTCCGGCACAAAACGTACTTCGTTTTCCTCCGGGAAAGACACGGTCACCCTTACGAAGGGAGAGATCGTAAAGGGAGAGGTTACGGATTTACGAAGCAACGAAGTCACCATCCGTCTGGAAGACGGAAAGACGTTGCACGCCAAATTAAGCACCGCCATGGAATTATCCATCGGACAGGAAGCCGAATTTTTCGTACAGGAGACCAACGACGTCCTGATTACTTTAAAACTGTTGTCCGACGGCGACACTTCCTTTACGGAAACTGCCATCGACAAAGCCCTGGAAGCCTCCGGCTTTCCGAAGTCGGAACACGGAGCGGAGATTGTGCGCTCTCTTTTAAATGCAGGACTTCCGGCTAATAAAGAAATGATTCAGAAAATGATGCAATACTCTGCCGCCAATAAAGATGTGGAACTTTCCACACTGACTGCTCTGTTAAAAAACAACCTGCCGGTCACAAAGGAGAACGCCTCTCAATTACAAGCCTATCGTAACTTCGAACACCGGTTGCTGGGACAAGCTGCCACTCTGACCTCGGCTCTTTCCGAGGCCTTTACCTACGGCGAGGTTTCTCCGTCCTTTACGGAAGGGCTTTTATCCGAGTTTTTCGGCACCTCTGTCCCGTCATCCGACGGCGCCGTTGCCCCGCAGCAAGCCCCGGACCATCTTTCGGAATTCTTGTCCGGAACCGGTTCCGATGTTCAAACCGCAAGCGCACTCTCTCCGGAAGCAGCCTTACCGGCAAATCCGGAAGCTTCGGACGTCTCCTTTTCCCCGACCGCAACAGAAGGTACTCCGGCCGATACCGGTGTCCTGCTGCATACATCGGACCCGCAGGACCTAACAGGTTCCGCAGCACATTCCGCAACCGTAAGCACCGCTTCTTCCGAAGAAGCCCTTCCGCTGCAGCAGCTTCTCTCCGAAAAAGACTATGGGGCAGTACAAAAAGCCATCGATTCCCTGCCTTCCGACTTTCCGGAGCTTGCGACGCTCAAGGAAGCTCTTGACAACGGGATCCTGACCGCAAACAAGCTGTTTCAAACCCTTTCCCATGGAGCCGCAAACGGCCGTTCCGGGCATGTCACCGCTCTTTTTAAAGAGGAACCGGTTCTGTCCGATTTGCTGGGCAAAACCGTTTTAAACCGCTTTTTACTGACTCCGGAAGATTTGACAAAAGAAAACTCCGTAGAAGAGTTCTACTCCCGCACGGTGAAAAGTCTTTCGGCTCTGACCGAGCTCGCCTCGGAAGAATCTTCCTCTGCCATGAAAACCGTTGCCGACGCAGGAAACGGCATGCAGGAAAACATCCGGTTCATGAACACCCTGAACCAGATTTTCCCGTATGTGCAGCTTCCGCTCAAACTGACGGAACAGCTCACCCACGGGGAGCTTTATGTATACACAAAGAAAAAAGACCTCTCTGCCAAAGACAAAGAGGTCAGTATCTTACTGCACCTGGATATGGATTCCCTCGGTCCGACGGATATCCATCTTTCTCTGCTGCAACAAAATGTCACCGCAAAATTCTACTTAAATGAAACCGACGCGGAAAACTTAGTGACAGAACAACTTCCGTCACTGACCGCTGCCCTTCAAAAAAAGGGCTACAGCCTAAACGCCTCGGTGATGCACCGCACCAAAGAACCGGACATCGTATCCGACTTTTTGGAAGGCAGCGATGCCGTACCGATGAAACGGTTCCGGTTTGATATTCGGGCTTGATTTCCGCTTTTGTCGTAGGTGTAGGTTTCTACACGGCTGTGGTTTCCGTCTCAAAAAAACATACTCCTTTCGCAACAATAATTTGTTTTAAAAGAAGTGCGTTAATATCAGCATATTCGAACTCAATATTCAGTTTTGATTTCGGATGTCCTTAAGTGCACCCAGAGGGCAAATTTCGCCCTAGAGAGGTCT
>CALBKM010000011.1 GCA_937895705.1 uncultured Clostridia bacterium | reverse complement strand
AAGTGATATGTAATCTACATTATTTACTCTCATAATACCTACTTTATTACTGTTAACATCTATCTGTGTGACAACTATCTCCTTTTTCATCGTCAACCTACATCCTTCCATAAAACAATACGGCTACTCCTTCTTCATTGCCTCATAATACGCCTTATACCGGTACGCCGTCCGTCTGCTGATATCCCCCTGATTCACAATCTCCATAATCGTCATACCGTCTTCGTACTTCACGACAAAATCATTGTAAGAAGCAGTCCACGCCGCATCGTGCTTCTTACGGCCGGCTGGCTTTTGAGACCGGTAATGCTCCAATTCCTCACGCAGAACTTTATTCTCTTTTTCCAGCTCTGATATATACTTCAATGCTTCTTCCAGCGTCTTTATCATATAGCCTCCGAAGTGTCATTATTATTTGTGACACTATTATAACATCACGCAAAGAAAGTGTCAAGTTAATTATTGGCACTCCTGTAAAAATAAAGACCTCCGTCCGAAACTCTTGTATCCCGAACGGAGGCCGTACAAATCACATTATCTCTTTATTCCCCTTTTAATCTCTCCACTTCAAACGGCCCGATCTCGCCTTTGCTTATCCAACGGATGTTTCCCACATACGAGATATTATCGTCCTTCACAAAGATGGCACTTTCATCCTCCATGGCACAAATCGGCAAATCCTGCTCCTTTGAAATCTGCAACAACGTCTGCTCCAACTCCTGATTATCCGGCGTGACATGTGCTTTAATCGTAATATCCGCCAGTCCCAGACCGTCATACGGCACATGAGATTCCCATACATCAATTGCGTGTTTTGCCATGTTTATTGAACCGGCGCTCACGCCTAAGATAACTGCAGAACTGTTGCATATTTCCTCCAATATGCCTTTCTCGCCAATCAACTGAAATTGCTGCGTTGCATGTCCGCCCATAAGAAAAATGCATGAGGCCTCCCGAATCAACTGTTTGGCATCCGCTACATCGGTTCTGTTATCAATTACACAGAATCGTTTGAACGGCATACCGCATTCTACAAACATGCCATGCATCCCTGTGGAGTCACTGTCATTCTGCTCATACTCCGAAGGCCATGCACTTACAAAAACAAGACTCTCCCGACGGGTCAATTCTTCCTTAAGCCGACTGACTATGTCTTTCGGAAAGTGACGTGTCGGAAAACCACTGAAAAATCCTAATAATCGTGTATTCATAATTCTATTTCTCCAATCTGTTTTATTCGCCCATACAGAACTAACTACCTACTATTCCGCATGGGCAAAGATATCCCGGACTTCGGATATATGTAAAACATGAGGTTCTAATATCATGTCAAGGCCTCCTTACTTCTATTATAAATCATTTCACAAAACATATTGCATCGGCGTTTTCCATGGGGTATCCGGATTCTTTTCTTCCTCTACAACAGTAAACCCGAAACGCTTATAAAAGGATAAACCATGCGGTGATGAATTCAACACAATCTTATCATAACCTCTCTTTTTTAACTCACTTGCGACTTTACTCATCAGTGCAGTCGCGATTCCTTTACGTTGATACTCACTGTCAACAAACAGTAAAGAAATTCTTTCTGTTCCATAGGTTTCTATCATCCCTACAACTTTACCATCGGCTAATGCGACCACCAGCAACCGTTGATTATAAATACTTAAATCTTTTAATCTGTCTTCAATTGCCTCTCGCATACGTTCTGTATGTTCAACTCCGTAATCCGGCGCATCGTACTTCACAAACATACGCCATGCCAAATCAAGGGCCGGAGGAATATCAGTAGCAGTGGCTAATCTTATTTCGTAGTCCATGTTTTATCATCTCCTCAAGTCCGTTTAACACAATCATTCACCCAAAATTGGCAAGTTATTTAAACACGGTGTCAAATGCATCATATGATGCCTGGTCATCGGAGTTAATATCATACCGCCCCTGGTCAGCCTTCCCCAGAATACCAACAACCAAACCGAGCGGAAATCCGTCGTCACACCACCTTCTTCCAAAATCCGCATAACCCACTCTTCCGGTACCATTGACTTAATTTGCTCTAAGGTCAAATTTTGCAATATTGCTCTTGTATTCTTTCCGACTGTAATCATATACTCATGAAGTGCTTCCACATTCAAGTCTTTTCCAAATGCTATTGCCTCATCAAGTTCCAAAGCATTGCCCGTATCCGTAATGGATGCACCTATTTTTCTTTGCCACTCTTCATTAAAAATTTGCTCTTGGTTTGCCATCAAAATATTGCTTACAATATCTTCAATCCGGTATGTATGCCAAAATTGCCAACACATAGGAACCGTTCTTGTCCCTGCATAATGTAAATCCACATCGTAATCTTCTCTCGGAACCAATGTGTTCTGATTGCCCTTTCGCATATAATCCCAAACATAGTTCGCAATCGTCTTTTCGCTCCTACCGGAAACTTCCGCCGGATGAACCATTGCATGAACTTCCAATGTGAGTTCTCTTATCCTGTCTATATCTGTTCCCTCTAAGGCAACTTTTAACGCTTCGTACTTTTCCCAGATTGGGGTGTATAAGGCTTCCTTTATCATAGCAATTTCCTCCGCAGATTTCATGTTTTGCTGTTTTTATTATAACACATATACAGAGATTTGGGAGTTTGCTTGTTGTTGTTTGTAACCTGATGAATTTCCACAAAGAGGAGAACTATCTTTGAAGTAAACTAGTCAACTACACCTAATCCAACTATATTTATACTTTCTCATAATGCTTTGCAAGTGCATCAACTAACTTCTGAATTTTTTCGATTCTTTTGTTAACTTGAGTAACATGAACATCTTTTTCTTCCCTCGACTTTCCCATATTGCTCCGTACCATAGAAATAAGAAATGCTCTATAACCACACAAGTAATTAATTAAATCATTAACATTTCCAAAACTAAGTCTCTCACCATTTTCATTCGGAATACTCAATTTATTAAGTTCTTTAATCATATCGTCATGTGAAATTTTTTCGTGATTCACACTGTATGGTCTTCTTCTCTTTTGAGGCGTTCTTTTATCAAAATAGAACAAAATTGAATTTATCTGTTGACACTTTTTTCTTGACAAATGAATATCTTTCCCTACTACAAAACCAGACAATACTATTTCTTCATAACCGTATTTTGTTTTTTCAGAATTAATCTTATATCCATTTTCTAAAAGTATTTTCTTTATCATGTATAGAAAATATTTCGATTTTTTGAAATCAAAATTATCGCTTGAAAAAAGCATATCGTCTGCATATCTGGTATATACAATATCATTGGCTTTTCTTTCTGCACCTTTGTATAATGTAATTAACGATTGACAGTACTTTATAATTCTTTGATCTACTTTCGTAAATGCTATATTTGACAAAACAGGAGACGTCACTCCGCCTTGCGGTAATTTATCATTAATAGTACACAACTGTACCATTATCTCTACTATTGATTCTACCTTACAACCACGCGATAACTCTTTTGAGAGCGTATCAGTCGTAATTGAACCAAAGAAATCCTTTATGTCAACTCTCATGTAAAACTTTCTACCCATATGAGGTTTTAAAAATTCAAAATAACTTTCGCCAGGTATAAAACCTTTTGCAGCTACTGAAATAGGATACTTATAAAAATATTCTTTTAAATTCTTCTGAATCTCATATAAAACAGAAGGCTTCTTTATTGCATTTATTTCCCTTTCTCCATTCTTTTTAGCGATAAAGAAAGTTTCATAAAATTCCTCACGTCGAAGCATGGCTGTTACCACATTGACTTTTTCTTTTTTTACAACATATTTATAAAAATACTCTTCTTCGTATATGTACATATATTTTTAAGAATAAGCGAGCACTATCCCAAGCATTCGCGGAGCGAATGTTCGAACACCCTCTGTGCATGGGCGAGGGGGGGTGCGTATTTCAACTAGTAATACAGCTTCCTTGGCTTTCCAAGATTCGTCACTTCTTCATCAAGGCTCTTGATATTTTTATCAAGACATTGCTGCTCGCTTATTCTTAATCTCCTTTAACTCGTTTTAGCATTTCCTCTACCCATTCATTTAATTCCGGAAATTTAACTTTAAAATTTTGTCGTATCTCATCTGCCCTTTGCGAGTTCATTATTCTTCTTGCTTTAACATATGTATCCCTTTCATACGGTACAATATTCATTAACATACAAATAAAGTACTCAAGCCAACGAGAAACCCAACCATCCGTTTTTGATGCTATTGGATCTTTCAAAACACTATATAGTTCTTCTACCCCCGTAGCATTTATATTAGGATTATTCGCTTCTATCTGTTTATATTGAAACAACAAATCAGTCTTTCCATTATAAAGAATCCTATATGCCATAAGTACTTCTTGTAACGTTGATTTCTTTATCTGTCTTTCTAGTTCATGTAACCGCTCTAATCGTCTTGATCGACCATAGTTTCTCCTCTTTTCTTCGTTACCTTCATACTCGGCATATGCCCTAAACTCCTCTATATTATTAATTGTTATTAACGCCCCTTCTATAGTTGAATCCATTATATAATAATCATATAATAAATAATACTCTTTAACCAGTTTTTTATATTCTGTATAATATGGATCATTCGAATAAAAAAGAGGCATTCTGAAATTAAAAAAACATTTCTTTTCCATTGCGTCTTTCCTTTTTCTATACTTCTTGTTTAAAGAACGACGATATGTATATGCATATTTTTCATCCACCAACTTAATCTTGTTTTCTGGAACGACCTTTCTTGTTTTCACGTCAAAACTAAATATCTTGTCCATATCTGCAGTATAAAGAATTGGCATCTCATAGTTTCTTTCAGAAGGCGATACAATCTTTCGTTCAACATCATCTGCCATACCTCCCATTACATCGACTTGCGACAATATAGGATATATTAAATGCAAAAAGCGATTCCTTAATACTTCAATTTCCGTAACTCCTTCCACACAAACTACCATTTTTGAAAAAAAAGCATTTGCATGTTGATCAGTAATAACAACATTCTCACGATTATCATTAAACGGACGCATTTTTTTTAAAATGGAATATCTATTATTAAATTTCACCTGATAAATATGGCATCTATCAGATTGTCCAATCAAAAGATTTTTTATTAATCTTGTAGAATGCGTAGATAATATAAAACTTAAACTACTACAACTATTAAAAAGAATTAGTGATAATCCATCAATCAAATTATGATGTAAACTTATTTCTGGCTCATCTAAGATCACTATAGGTTCTTTCATTTTTATTTCATTAAGAACTGCAAGAATCTGTATAAAAGTTCTTATAAAATTAAATGAATTTGTTCCATCAGAAAAGTATATCAAGCGATTTTCATGAAACTCAAATTCATCTCCACTAAAATATAATCTTGCCGTAACTGCTGCAATTTGTTTTGGAGAATACTTACTAATTTTTATCCCATTATCTCCAAATAGCTTTTCTATTCTGGAATAAACCTCTTTAGTCTTTGTATACCCAACCAAAGTCTCCTTAATTTTTTCCCGAAACTCTTTTCCTGTTTTTTCGTCAAGTTTCCCTAAATCACCAATCTGTAACCAAAGATTTTCCCAATCAACCAAATTAATCTTTCTTGTATCAATTATATATATTGGAAAAAGATTATAAATCAATTTTCTTTCAGAAAAGGACTTATTCCATGCTATAACACGGTTTTTAACAGCAATCAGCGTTACTTCAAAATAATCATTCAGCCTTGTAACATCTCGATAAAACGATTCATATCTTTTACCTTCCGTTTTTTTCAAATTTTCATAACATCTCTTTTTTAATTGCCATAAATTATATCCGACTGTTATTCTTACTTCATTACTAAAATGATTATTGATATCATATACGTCTTGATTTCCATTCACAGTACTCTTTGTCAAGTTATCATAAAAAAAACGCATTGCAGAAATAATATTACTTTTCCCACTTCCATTAACGCCTATCAAAGCATTTATCTCAGAAATATTAATATACATACTTTTTATTGACTTAAAGTTTTCGATTCTTACATATGCTATCCCCATCTTATATCCCATTCTTTCGTTAAGCAAATAATCCAACTGCACTCCATACAAAGAGCATTCAAGCTAATAGTTTTCGTCCTCAAACTAATAATAACACATTTATTATCTTTTGTCAGCATAATTTTACATTTTTTATCGTCTCCCAACTCTTTTTGATATATACAATTTCATTCTTTTATTTATCCCTATTACTACAACATTTAATTACTTTTTCTCCGCAACTCCATGCACCACATAGCTTCCTTTCACTTTATACACACGAAAAACGGCTCAGAACTATTATAATTCTGAGCCAGTCTTGATTTACTTATTTACTTTCAGTAATCCCCGGTTAAAAGACATCCGTTATCTGAGTATTCTATATAGCCTATAGTAAGGAGAACGAGAAAGCGAACAGTACAAAGTTCCTTGTCAAAAATATTATTCTCTTAGTTTGTATGTCCATCCTGATTCAATTAACAACACCATTCCCAATCATTTTTTACTCCATGATCTACCAAACAGTTCATTCCCCCCTATACCCAATTGTAAAACTCTGTTTTCTTTTAGAATCTCTTGGCTCCTTCTACTATAAGATGATACCTTGTCCAAAGAAATAAAAACCTGTTTCTCCGATTTGTCATAAAACTCTAAAATTTTTTCTATTGCAATATCCTCTATCTGCTTCAATACCACTGAATCATGAACCAATATCGGTAAACACGTTAATTGTAATATACTCAAATCATATAGCACCATTCCTCTATAACACGTTCCGGTCCCAGTATCATCAGGAGTTTCAAAAACATATTGATTCTTACTAATTGACAAAGTAGGTGCAACCTTCGTTCCTTCATAAATAATGTCATTTAGTTCTTCCATTTTAATGTTTATCATATTTTGTATTCTATTTATTTGCTGATTACGTATAGTTTCTCTTCTTTCCTCTGCATCCTTCCTCTCATTATCCAAAATCTCTCTTTTATCATAATAAGAATTTTGGATATTTAACATTTCAATCTTTTTTTGTATTTCTGCAAATTTGAATAAAATAACCTGAGATAAATTTTCTGTTTCACTTATCTCTTTTATCCTCTTTGCAACACTATCCTTATCTTCTTCCAGTAACCTTACAATATTCTGTATGTTTGCTATTTCCTCTTTTATTTCTTCCTGTAACACAACGTCAATTTCTTTATGAAAATCTTCTATTTCTTCTATTTTCCTTAAATCTGCTTCTGGAAAGAATTTTTTTATTTTTTCAATATCTTCTTTTTTTATCTTTCGTGTCCCAGACAGATTTTCCTCCAAAGAGATAATTCTTGTCTTTTGTGCACGAATTCTTCTGTTAAGTATCGACAACTCTCTTCTGAACTTCAATACTACCTCTGATTTTTCTGTATCAAATTCTAATATCTTATCATTCAAATCATCTGTTATTTTCTTTTTTTCAAGTTCTAATTCGGATAGTTGCTTTTCATTTTCTCTACGCTGTTTTTTCCCTATTTTATCTATAAATTGATATTTCTGAGCGGCTTTAAAGGCCTTTAGCTCATCGCTCTTCTTTTTCGCAAGCTCATCAATCTCTTTTACCTGTTGATATAAATCGCCTAATTTTAACAATGCTGTTATTTGCTGACCAGAACGCTCATTATGTATAGCATCAAGAGGGCGTTTCTCCTCAATATTTTCTCTACCATAAATTCGCAAATATCTTCCCACTGCATCTCTAAAGCTTATTTCATTTTCTGAAAATCCATATAGTTCTTTTAACTGCGCCATATACTGTCCAATAGTTATTACACTGCATACATTATAACTACTATCACACACATTTACAGTTTCTGTGTTTTCTGTATTACGTGAAAAATAATATACATTTCCAGAAAACTTAAACGCAAACTTGATTGTGTGTTGCCCAACATTCTTTTGTATGTCAACGGATTTCATGATATAATCTTTTCCACCATATATATAGTCAATAATCATCAAAAAAGAGGACTTTCCTATTGAATTACTACCCTGTTCATCTCCCAATACTACATTTAAACCATTATGAAATTCTACTCGTTGCTGCTTAAATTTATCACAAATTATTTCCAGTAACATTAATAATCCTCCTCGCATTCTTGTCATAGTCAATTTTTCTCAAAGCATACAAAACATCCAAAGCATCTAAAAATCCTTGTACACTATTACACTTATTTCTACAAGCTTTGTATAAATCCAAAACTGACGTTTCACATTCCAATGTTTCCATTATCACGCTACAATCATAAATTACAGTTTCTTTATATTGAAATAACTTACTCGGAAATCTCATCAAACACCTCACAATTCTGTACAAAAAATGAAATCATCGCTTCACAACTTTCTCTTGATGCTTGGAACATTTTAGTCTGTAACCATTGCACAAGCGATTCAAATATCATCACCTTATCATTTGTAAACTCTTTCGCTTTCAAATATACTGTCCTTACTTCTGATGCAACCAAATCAAAATTCAGTTTGTTCTCATCGCTAAGATTCCTCATATTTTCTTTTATAATTCCATAGTATGTGTACACATTAGACTCTATCTTTCTGCGTAATAAGTGATACTCATTCTCAACTTTTTTAGCAATTTTTATCCCTTTATATTTCAATGCCTGCTCTAATATTTTTTCATCTGTAGCTGAAGATAGCGTTTCAATTATTAGGATTAACTCTTCCTCAATATCTTTCGTTGCAATACTTACTTTTGTGCTTTCTGCAGCTAATAATGATTTCTTTATGTTAAGGATTTTAAGATACTCTTCCTTCGTTGTATTAGCATCATATAAAGCATGGCAATCTCTACATAAAGCAATTTTATTTTCAAAATCCTCACAAGAGGCACCAAGTCTTTCCACACCATTCAATACAGTTCTTTGATGTTCTGTAGGACTATTAGGATATATATGTGCTATTTGATAATTTTTATTGAGCTTACCACGTTTTTCTACCATTAATGGTTCACCACACAGAGGACATAACCCGTCTACCTCTAAGTAATGTTGCATCTCAGCATTAGGCGACACAGTTGTTCTTGGTTGAAAATAAGTATCTACTATATCCATTCTAGTTCCTCCATATGTAATCATGCGCTTATAAATTTTTTCTCATATTTCTCACAATGAAAAATCTTGTCACACATTTCCTACAACTTACCTTCTCGTTTTATTTCAATCAGAATTAATGTTATTACACCATTTTTAGTTTAACACAAAGAAACACTTCCGTCAATATCTATAATCATTCATCCACCGCTTCAGTAGCTTTTTACTATCTACTCAAAAAAAATCCGCCTAGAACTCTTCTGTTCCAAACGGAGGTCTTGTACTTAATCTCATTCTTCTACACTTCCAGCCTTTCTCGTCTTTGCTTATCTAGTGAAACCTTGTGTATCATTAAATCGCAATCCACCAACAAACCCCGAACTTGTCTATCACCGTTGCACAACATGAACTCCACGGCAACTGGCCAATCGGTTCCAGCACAACACCGCCGTCGCTTAATACATCGAATGCTCTGTGAACTGCCTCTTCACTTCCCATCTCAAAAACATTAAATGTCATGGTTTCCCACTTCATCTTATGTACCAGTTCTACATCACAAGGATTCTTTGCTTCCGCCAATGCTAAAAAACCTTCTCCGTTTACCGATAATTCGCAATGTTCGTATATTGTTCCAGCCTCATTTTTAAACTCACGGGTAATCTCTGTTCCGAAGGCTTTACAGTATACTTCCGCAGCTTCAAAGCTGTTTTTTACATAGACTTGAGTGTAATTTTTCATGTAGGTCTTCCTCCGTAAATATGTATTTTACTCCTCTTCCTTCCACTTATTCAAATTACTCAACCGGTCCGGATTATGTCCGTTCTCAATAAATGTAGTCAGTTCCTGACAGGGAAGTTCTTTGCATTGTCCGCAATGCTTAAAGCCTTTCGCAGCGGCACATTTGTAGATATCGCATTCGCCCCAGAATATCTTCCCTTCCTGCTCCACGCAACCGCCGCAGTTAAACTTTTCTTTGAACTGACAGGTATTACAATCCGTTCCGCACTTCCCTTTAATCACGTTCATTTCTCTTTCGTCTCCTTTCAGGTTCCCAATTGACCATACTCATCAACCACAACATCTACAAATCTGCAATTACCTCTCTCACCGACTCCCACAACTCAAGCGGTTCCATTGCCATACAGTCTCCAACAGACGATACTGCTCCACATTGAATCAACAGCAAACAAATATATTCTCCCAAACGGTATGCCAATTTCTCCGGACCCCAAAGCGTATAATACGCCGTCCAATCATCCTCACTTATCTCATAATCTCCCTGTTCCAGCCAGTTCTGAATAACTTCATCACACTTTCTGAAACGCTCCGCCCCTTCTGCCAATTCATCCTTCGAAAGAATTCTTGCCAAGCACTGCTTCTCGCACAAAACAGCACCGCCCTCCATATGTATTTGCCGAATCATATCAACAGCCAGTTCCCCCAGACTCTGAATCTGCGTAATGTCTGCACACTGGCGTATCTGTCTGTATCCCGAATGATGAGGCTCATGTCTTAATAACGGATAAATAAACTCCGATAAATACTTTTCCGCATCCGAACCATCCGCAGGATACCAAGGACACGGTGCCGGGTCAATCGCAAAGAAATCACCGATGGACAATCCACCGATTCCGATTACAGGATGCACATAGATATTTTCCATCCGCTCGCAAACATCCTTCGGCAAGAAAGCTTCTACTTCCTTGGCAATCTTCGAAAAATCGACTCCTTTCAGAATCGTCAGATTCCGCTCAATCTCCCGTTGGTACTGTTGCATATCGATATTGTCGACATGTAACAGGTCATATAAATATTGCTCTGCTCCGATTTCCCTTTTTTGAAAATCCTCTGCATGCGCCAACAACTGCTGAAAGACCGGATGATTATGTACCTCAGCAAAATCGGAGGTCGACTTGTTCCACTGATTCAATATGCAATCTATCAGTGTTGTATCTAATATCAAATTCATTCCCTGTATCTCCTTTGTTTCCGAAGCATTTACATATACGTCAAGTCGCCAAAATCCCTGCACCTTGAAGCTTGCCTAATTCTGCTTATTGTACAACTCCGCCAACTCCGTTAACTCTTCCACCACATTCGGTCTCCAAACAACTTTCTTAACCAACCACTCACATGGAAATTCTTTGCACAATCCACAGAACTGCACATTATGCTCTCGTGCACACTTATGTATCGGACACCCGTTAGATTGTGTCCATTCCACACAATGACCGTCGGACTCTATACAGCCCTGACAAATGCCCTCTTCCTTTTTCTTACACCCTACGCAACATTCCCCACAGGCTGTAATAGTTGTAAAATCTATATTACTTTTCATTTTGCACTCCTGTCATACTGAAACTATTTACTTCAATTCATCTCTCCATTCTCCATTTTCTTTATAGAAAAAATATTCGCTTATACTCTCATCTAAGAAAACCTCCAGCATTTTATCCATTCCGTCTGCTAAATTCCCTTTTTTCATTTCGTCCAGTTCAATCCAATGAACTTCTCCTTCCTCTGATGAGGATAATTGACCCTCAAACTTATTGGTTCTGTAGAATAAAACCATATATCTTGAACCATCATCATTTGACCAATCTTTAATTCCGCATAATACAGGCGAGGAAATCTTCAACCCCGTTTCTTCACGCACTTCACGTATTACTGCATCGGTAAAAGACTCTCCTTTTTCGACATGACCTCCTGGGAATGTTATTCCACAATAATCATCGTCAACTTTTTCTTGTACTAAAACCTTAGTACCATTGTATACCATACACATATTTGTTATTGTAACGACTTCAGTTCTAGCCATTTGGCACCTCCATAAAAATATTTCCACTCTTTAGTAATCAACAGCTATATCCCCAACCCGATATTAACCTTGTCTCCCACATAGTTCCCTGCATCAGGAAAACCACTTTCCAACACTTGAATAAACTTATCCGAGAAACCATATTGGTCCAATTCCAAAATAGGCACAAACTTCACATCGTGAATCGGATTTGCGTCAAACTCATTGGTCGGCAATTCAATCTCTCCACCCAATCTTCTAAGCAAAAATGTGATATGTAAAATGGTATTGGAACTTGCCTCAACATCACATAAATACAACATCCGAACAATCTCCACATCAAGCCCGGTCTCTTCCTTCATTTCCCTAATCAGACCTTGGGATATGGTCTCACCTCGCTCTAACCGTCCTCCAGGCAGTGACCAATTTCTCTTATCACTCAGCTTTTGCTGAACCAACAATATCTGATTATCTTCAATCAGAATCCCGGTAATGCGGATGTTAAATATATAGTCTTGGTTCATAAGTGGGTTTTCCTCCTCTGATTGGAATTTATTGAACAATTGACTTAGCCCATTCTTCACAGTCTAAAGTTTCACGCAAGCCCAACTCTTGCCAAATACCGGCGTAGTATATACCATTATCAATTTTGGAAGCGTTTTTTCTATTTCCGATAATAGCATCCACATCATATATGGAACGCTTTATCCATGTGGCTTTATTGCAGCTTTTAGCGGTCAATACTCTATCTTCTCTGTACGTTAGCACTCCTGCTCCTGGCATATTTTCATTAAATGATAATTTTTCACTCGCCACAAACATGACATTGGAATGAACTTTGTCCATATCCCTGTTGGAATGCGGATGCCAACTATACTTTCTTTGCTCTTCCGAATCGGTAATTATTTTTCCAACTTGCATATATCCCCAAATCAGCTGCAAATCGTTATCACTGTAAAAATCACCTGTTTTCTTTATGTATTGATATTTCCCGTCTGCGAATTTGACTTTATGATAGTTCCCAAAAAACAGAAACAAATCCCCAGCTTCAACACCAACGCTATTCATTAGATAAACCGATGAAGAATTGACCTGACCAAAAATAGGGCACCAACCATCAATTGAGTTTTTTCTTCTGTCAATTGATAAATCCGGGTCAATGTGGCAATTAGGACTTCCTTTATACTTTAAATCTTCTAATATTTTGGAATAAGGTTGGTCACAATATACCAAATCGTCAAATGTATCCTTATCATTTGACGGAATAGGAAACGATACTAACGTTCCATCTTCCATTATGGGACTAACAATGCCTCCATTGGCAGAATCAAATCCCTTCCTGCTTAAAATAACCTTCATAATATCACCCCAACTTCAATTTTGTTACTTCACATACCCGTTCCACGGCTTCCATAACAGTCATGTCCGTTGTGTCAACACATGGATAATCATATTTATCATAGAATGAGGATGTATTTCTAATTCCTCTTTCCACTCTCTCCGCATCTCTATTATCAGCAATAGCACGTCTCCTATTTTCAGCCACAGAACATTTTAGGATAACAATATTTTCTTGAAACTCTATTTCATTGTCCCGTAGCTGTTTAATAACTCTATCATACATTTCTTTTCTTTCACCATGCCAACTATATACAAAGACAACGGTACTTATCTCCTCGCAAACCAAATAATTACGCAATAGAGAATACATATTTTCTATCACCGTTTCCTTCGTAACATCCGTTAACAGAAAAGGATTCATCACTCTACACCAATCGGAATCTATAAATGCACTTTGAGGACACAGTTCTACTATTTTCTCTGCGGTTGTGCTTTTCCCTACGGCATTTGGCCCTACTATAACTATGAGTTGCTTCATTGCTTCCCCTCCGAATTCATTTGTGCGAAATCAAGTTCACCTGCTCTCATTATACCACACCTATACAAATTCCGACACAATAATCTACGGTTTCTCATCCTAATATTTTCTCGTCAAAACCGATTGCTTTTTCCTCCTCTTCCAATCCCCCGCATGCCTTTCTCCCACTTTCCCCACCACGCAAAAAACGCTTCAGAACCTTTACAGATTCTGAAGCATTTTGCTGCTTTTTAGTTCATACCAAATTATCCTCTAAGAAATCAAAAAGCTAAACTGGCTTTGATTCAATCATCGGCCTTTTGTGCTTATCCGATAGCTTAAACAAATCACATAATCGCTGTCTCAACCTAAAATCACACTTGTTATAGTCTAAATAGTTAACTACAATTTCTTGTAATACTCCTGACGCAATTAATGCTGATGTTGTTTTCTCTGTTTCGATGCTTTTCTTTATCTTATCGACAAAATCATATGACACTTGTTTAAAACAATTCAAGTACAGATCAACTAAAACCAGCTTGGCAAAAACAGAATCTTCTGCCTCTAAAGCTTCTTTTGCCGCCACGCCTAAATGTTTACTATTTATGGATATAGCAATTTTACTTACCATTCCTCTCACCATACCAAAAGTTAACATATTAGAAATCTTTATTGCAATCTGTACACATTCTGACATAGCAATGGTCTTTTTTTCATGCTGCGCTCTTTCAAATACAAAATGAGCCAATTCATCTCTGAGACCATTCATATTTTCCGAAATAGCTTCAACAGATCGCATTCCAAGCCCGTATATCTCTTTGATAATGTCTGTCTTTAATTCGCCATCAATACCACCAGGATAGTTCTGAATTATTTGACCTAACACATCCATTGTTTTTAATGCGGCAGAAATGGAAGCCATATCTTTCTCCAATTCTGAAGCTTCTTCACCAACATCACTAATTTCATAACCAGTTTGAGATACAGAACCATCATTCAATCCCATATCATCAAGGTGCTCTAACCTTCGATTTTTGTTTTCCCTTACATCTCCATTAGTTCCCGCAGTGTCTCGTTTTAACAAAGCAAGCGTTTCTTCTATTCCGTATTCGTCCGGATACTTCTCGTAGTAATCAAATTCGGGATATTTCCCCAATGTATCATATGCGTTCAATAGAATAGTTTCAATAACCTCTGTATTGTTTGCAAAATGACATACAAAAATCATTATATTGCCATATGCTTCGATATAGAGCTTGCCACTCATCAGATCAATCATATTCTTTACATTGCTATCTTGTATATTATATGCAATATATCGTCCTGCAAAAAAATAGAAAATATAAGGATATCTAAACCTATACGCTTCAGTCCCCTCAGCATAATCCTCAACAATCACATCTGCTTTCTTCATTCGTTCTAACAAAGAAGAGGTTGAAATCTTTAGCTTCATCTTTCGATTGAACATCTCTGTTATGCTTTCCATCTCTTCTATCAAAATAAACGACTGTCTCTTCTCAAGCATATTAAATGCTACTGTTGAAATTAGCGCAACATCAATATTATAGGAACCACTATCCCTATACTCATCTGATACCTTGGTCAAACTTTTCTGAATCATTGTCTCGTATAGGAATCCATATCTGCTTGCATTGTTTGTAATGGTGGCATCCATATTCTGCAATGCATTTATAAGATATATAGGATAGGCTGGCACAAACCCAGCTCCATTGCCTAGAAACTTATTTATCAATTCTATCCCATTATCAATTTTCAGTTCAAGTTCCTCTTCTGTTTTATCAAACGCCGCAAGATAATACCACTTTGATACTAACTCTTTTCTCTTTGAATTACCAAACGGACGAATCTCGTAAGACAAAATATTATCCAATTTAGTAATAGAATCTGCCATCATAAAACTTGCCATCTCAACTTCTGATGACACAACAATTAAAACATTTGCAAAAAGGTCCGATAGAACATCAACAATTTCACTTCTTCGATTACCCACCATCAGAATGGCATCAAATTCATCAACAATAACTACTTTCTGTTCTTTTGGCAGATTACGATATATGTCTAAAAGATCTCTCGAATACTGTTCTTCAAAACTCCTTTCAATAGCCTTAACTACCCCAGAACGCTCAGAAGTTTTAAAATCATTTCCAGTTAGATATACGCAAACCTTGCCTGCATCTACCCACGTCATATACATCATCTTAGCTACTGAGGTTTTACCTGATAACGACTGCCCAAAAACAATGCTAATTGGATTTTCGCTTAATTCCTCTAAGACCCCATTTTTCATCTTAACACTTTGCTTTTTATCACTATGGTGAATTCTTTTCATCATATCAGGCCATACAAACACATCCCTAAGCGAAACATTCTCCTTAGCAAAATGGTTAATAACAAATCCAACGTCTAATAACCAATCTCTAAACACTTTACTTGGTACAAAACTCTGTTTTTCAATTACTTTATTTTTACTAAATTCATTCATTTTTGTTGAACTAGCATAGGTGCTTCCATCCCAATTAAACTCCGTACATATAATTGAGGTTAAAGCATTATCGAATGTCAAAATACTAAAGCCACTATCCTCTGAACTATCACTATTCTGTAATTCTTTAGCTTTATAAAAGCACACAGAGGATTCCGTTGACACCATTTCATATTCAGAACGGTGGTGTTCATGACCAACTAAAATAATATCACAGACACTATTAATGTATTCAAGAAAATCATTTCTACACGCATCATTTAACCAATTACTAGGATGATGATAAATACCAAATAGAATCTCATATTCCGATATGTTAACTTCTTTCAAAAAGGATTTTGGAATCACTATTTTTCCGTACACCTCATGTAATTGTGACATCCACGCAGTATTTATCAGAAGAAATCCATACTTATGGCCATCAAAAATGATTTCATGTAGCTGTATCATCTCATCAGAATATCCATCGTTTTTAGTAAAATCAAAATAATTCTCCTGTACAGAATTCAACTCACGATAAATCTCTTCATCAACTTTGTCACAACTTATGCTTTCTATAAGTATATCCCTAACAGATGATTTTATTCCAAAATCACAATCGTGATTACCCGGGACATATACCTTATCAATATTTTGTACACCCTTTTTAGAAAGGCTAGTTGCTAGCTCATCAAACAATTCTTTCGCCAATGCATATTGTGATTTTTGTCCCGAAAAAGCAATATCACCAGAAACAACAATTGCTACTGAATCCTTATTGGACACAGTATTTGCACATGCATTAATAAGTTCATCCTTTTTGGAAAACAACGCATCATACTCATCTTTTATATGTATATCTGAGAAATGAATAATTGATAACCCCATTGTTTCTTCCTCCTCATATGTATTTAAATCTCATGATAGTTCTTTTCATAAGAATACTACTTATATTTCACCATAAGCACTGTTGTTCACTATTAATCAACACATCACTCATATTAAAACACTGCCTATCATTTATAGTTTATCGCAAAGAAACTATATCGTCAATATTTATTCTCATCCTCCCGATTGCTTTTTCGCCCCTTTCCCATCCTTCACATGCCTTTCTCCCACTTTCCCCACCACGCAAAAAACGCCTCAGAACCTTTACAGATTCTGAAGCGTTTTGTTGTTTTTATTGATTTTCCTTAACCTTTAGTTAAGCGATAGCTCTACTTATTATTAATAGCAGCCTGTGCAGCAGCAAGTCTAGCGATCGGCACACGGAACGGAGAACAAGATACATAATCAAGTCCGATCTTGTGGCAGAACTCAACGGAGGTCGGGTCACCACCGTGCTCACCACAGATACCGATGTGGAGGCTCGGGTTAACCGGCTTACCGAGCTTAATGGACATTTCCATAAGCTTACCAACACCGGTCTGGTCAAGCTTTGCGAACGGATCGTTCTCGAAGATCTTGCTGTCGTAGTATGCGTCTAAGAACTTACCGGCGTCGTCACGGGAGAAACCGTAGGTCATCTGGGTTAAGTCGTTGGTACCGAAGCAGAAGAAATCAGCTTCCTTCGCGATGTCGTCAGCGGTAAGAGCTGCACGCGGGATCTCGATCATGGTACCTACTTCGTACTTAAGGTCAACACCAGCTGCTGCGATTTCAGCATCAGCGGTATCAACTACCATCTTCTTAACAACCTTTAACTCCTTGATTTCACATACAAGCGGAATCATGATTTCCGGCTTAACGGTCCAATCGGAGTGCTTCTTCTGAACGTTGATAGCTGCACGGATAACAGCCTTGGTCTGCATCTTTGCAATTTCCGGATAGGTAACTGCAAGACGGCATCCTCTGTGACCCATCATCGGGTTGAACTCATGAAGAGATGCGATGATAGCCTTGATAGCCTCAACAGACTTACCCTGAGCCTTTGCAAGCTTCTCGATGTCAGCTTCTTCGGTCGGAACGAACTCATGAAGCGGCGGATCCAAGAAACGGATGGTTACCGGGTTGCCCTCAAGAGCCTCGTAAAGAGCCTCGAAGTCGCCCTGCTGATACGGAAGAATCTTCTCAAGAGCTGCTTCTCTCTCTTCTACGGTATCAGAACAGATCATCTCACGGAATGCTGCAATTCTGTCTTCCTCGAAGAACATATGCTCGGTACGGCAAAGACCGATACCCTCTGCACCAAGCTCACGAGCCTTCTTAGCGTCAGCCGGAGTATCTGCATTGGTACGAACCTTTAAGGTACGGAACTTGTCTGCCCATGCCATGATTCTACCGAACTCACCGGCGATGGAAGCGTCTACGGTCGGGATAAGACCATCGTAAATCTTACCGGTAGAACCGTCAAGGGAGATGCAATCGCCCTCGTGGTATTCCTTACCAGCAAGCGTGAACTTCTTGTTTTCTTCGTCCATGTTGATGTCGCCACAACCGGATACACAGCAGGTACCCATACCACGAGCAACTACTGCTGCGTGAGAGGTCATACCACCACGAACGGTTAAAATACCCTGAGCAGCCTTCATACCGGTAATATCTTCCGGAGAGGTCTCAAGACGAACGAGAACAACCTTCTCGCCCTTTGCAGCCCATTCTACAGCGTCGTCAGCGGTGAATACGATCTTACCGCAAGCTGCTCCCGGGGATGCGCCAAGTGCCTTAGCGATCGGCTCGGTGGACTTTAATGCCTTAGCATCGAACTGCGGGTGAAGGAGGGTATCGAGGTTACGAGGGTCGATCATAGCAACTGCCTCTTCCTCGGTTCTCATACCTTCATCTACTAAATCACAAGCAATCTTTAATGCTGCCTGTGCGGTTCTCTTACCATTTCTGGTCTGGAGCATATAGAGCTTTCTGTTCTCAACAGTGAACTCCATATCCTGCATATCTCTGTAGTGCTTCTCGAGGGTCTCACAAACCTTCTGGAACTCAGCGAAAGCTTCCGGGAACTCTTCTGCCATCTTTGCGATCGGCATCGGAGTACGAACGCCTGCTACTACGTCCTCGCCCTGTGCGTTGATGAGGAACTCACCCATGAGCTTCTTCTCACCGGTTGCAGGGTCACGGGTAAATGCAACACCGGTACCACAGTCATCACCCATGTTACCGAATGCCATGGACTGTACGTTTACAGCGGTACCCCAGCTGTACGGGATATCGTTGTCACGACGGTATACGTTTGCACGCGGGTTGTCCCAGGAACGGAATACAGCCTTAACTGCGCCCATTAACTGCTCCTTAGCGTCATCCGGGAAATCGGAACCGATCTTAGCCTTGTACTCAGCCTTGAACTGATGAGCAAGCTCCTTAAGATCGTCAGCGGTAAGATCAACGTCGAAGGTAACACCCTTCTCTTCCTTCATCTTATCGATTAATTCCTCGAAGTACTTCTTACCAACTTCCATAACTACGTCAGAGTACATCTGGATGAATCTTCTGTAGCAGTCCCAAGCCCAACGCGGGTTACCGGACTTCTTTGCGATTACGTTAACAACGTCTTCGTTCAAACCAAGGTTTAAGATGGTGTCCATCATACCCGGCATGGATGCTCTTGCACCGGAACGTACGGATACAAGTAACGGATTCTCTAAATCACCGAACTTCTTACCGGTAATCTCTTCCATCTTACCGATGTATTCGTTAATCTGCTCCTGAATCTCGGCATTAATCTCTCTGCCGTCCTCGTAATACTGTGTACAAGCTTCCGTCGTAATCGTGAAGCCCTGCGGTACCGGAAGACCTAAGCTGGTCATCTCGGCAAGGTTAGCACCCTTACCACCGAGAAGGTTACGCATGCTAGCATCGCCTTCTTTGAAAAGGTATACCCATTTCTTTGCCATTGTAAATTTCCTCCTGTGATTAATTTATAATCTTTCATTTGACTAAAAACAGTCACTAATGGTGATTATACCACATTGTTCGCGTTCTGAAAACAACTTTTTTCAAAAAAAGTATAAAATTTCACAAACGCTGTTAAATTCCGATAGAATCGATGTGTGCATCAGTCTCTTAGAAGTACAACTTCTCCTCGAAGTAAGCCTTCAAATCGGAAATCTTTACGCGCTCCTGCTCCATGGTGTCACGGTCACGCACGGTAACACAACCGTCGGTCTCGGAATCAAAATCGTAGGTTACGCAGAACGGAGTACCGATTTCGTCCTGTCTTCTGTAACGCTTACCGATGGCACCTCTGTCATCGTACTCACAGTTGTAGTACTTGGAAAGTTCAGCATAAATCTTCTCGGCACCCTCGTTCAGCTTCTTGGAAAGCGGAAGGATACCTACCTTTACCGGAGCAAGTGCCGGATGGAAGTGAAGCACGGTTCTTACATCGCCCTCACCGATTTCTTCCTCATCGTATGCTGCGCAAAGGAATGCTAAGGTTACACGGTCTGCGCCGAGAGACGGCTCAACCACGTACGGAATATAACGCTCGCCCTTCTCATCATCAAAGTAAGACATATCCTGCTTGGAAACATCCTGATGCTGGGTCAGGTCGTAGTCGGTTCTGTCAGCGATACCCCAGAGCTCGCCCCATCCGAACGGGAACAGGAACTCGATATCGGTGGTACCCTTACTATAGAAGCAAAGCTCCTCCGGAGAATGGTCACGTGCACGCATCTCCTCATCCTTCATACCGAGGGACTTTAACCAATCGATACAGAACTGTCTCCAGTAGTGGAACCACTCCATATCGGTACCCGGCTCACAGAAGAACTCCAGCTCCATCTGCTCGAACTCTCTGGTACGGAAGGTGAAGTTACCCGGCGTAATCTCGTTACGGAAGGACTTACCGATCTGACCGATACCGAACGGAATCTTCTTACGGGAGGTTCTCTGTACATTCTTAAAGTTTACGAAAATACCCTGAGCGGTCTCCGGACGAAGGTAAACAGTGTTTCTTGCATCCTCGGTAACGCCCTGGAAGGTCTTAAACATCAGGTTAAACTGACGAATATCGGTAAAATTCTTCTTACCGCAGCTCGGACAGCAAATGCCGTGCTCCGCAATGTACTCCTGCATCTGCTCGTTGCTCCAGCCGTCTACTCCGCCGTCGAAGGTAATATTATTCTCAGCTGCGTAATCCTCGATTAACTTATCTGCGCGGAAACGCTCCTTACACTCCTTACAGTCCATCAGCGGATCGGAGAAACCGCCCAAGTGACCGGAAGCTACCCAGGTCTGCGGGTTCATCAGGATTGCACAGTCAACACCTACGTTGTACGGATTTTCCTGAACGAACTTCTTCCACCAAGCCTTCTTTACGTTGTTCTTCAGCTCAACACCAAGATTACCGTAATCCCAGGTATTTGCAAGGCCGCCGTAAATCTCGGAACCCGGATACACAAAACCTCTGGACTTTGCAAGAGCGATAATCTTATCCATTGTCTTTTCCATATTACATGTCCTCCTTTTATTCTCCATGGGCACCTTTTTCCGGTTCAGGCGCGTATTCGCGCGTATTCCGTGCCATGTCGGAGAGTCTCGTTTCCTATCATATCACAGATTTTTAAGGATTTCAACGGTTCAATTAAAATTTTCCCAATAACCTTGAACCTCCACGACATCGTCGCTACCTACATGCGGGTGACAGGGTCCACAACGTCCGGTGGACGTTGGTACTGGACCGACCGGAGCGAAGCGGAGACCTTGAACCCAGGTTCAAGGTCTCTGCCCGCATTAAGAAGAGGACCCTGGGCATCTTGCCCAAGGTCCTCTTCTTAATGCGGGTGACAGGACTTGAACCTGCACGGTCGCCCACCAGAACCTAAATCTGGCGTGTCTGCCAATTCCACCACACCCGCTTATTAAACTTTTCGTGAGCCACGCGGGACTCGAACCCGCGACACCTTGATTAAAAGTCAAGTGCTCTACCGCCTGAGCTAGTAGCCCATCACCGATATATCGGTACAGACAGTTCTTATAAGAACCGTCAACTGGGGTAGCTGGATTCGAACCAGCGGATGCAGGGATCAAAACCCTGTGCCTTACCGCTTGGCGATACCCCAAAATAGAACAAAAAAGTCTAATGCTCACGCAATAGACTTTCAAGGTGGATACAGGGATTCGAACCCTGGGCCTCCAGAGCCACAATCTGGCGCGCTAACCAGCTGCGCTATATCCACCGCAGTATTGTCTGCCTAAGCAGAATGTGCCAGAAGGGATTCGAACCCCCGACCCACGGCTTAGAAGGCCGTTGCTCTATCCAACTGAGCTACTGACACACATTTTGCACTCCGTAAGGAAGCAAAAAAATTAGGCGATTGTCGCCTTTGAAAATCTGGGATTTTCAAAAGCGGGTGATGGGAATCGAACCCACGTATCTAGCTTGGAAGGCTAGTGTTCTACCATTGAACTACACCCGCATGCCATATATGAAGTCACGGAATCGGGGTGACAGGATTCGAACCTGCGACCTCTTGATCCCAAATCAAGCACTCTAGCCAAACTGAGCCACACCCCGGTCAGAGTTTTTTTGGAACCGAGATTCCTTTTTCGTGACGCAAGACATATTATATATGACGATTCTTGAATTGTCAACAACTTTTTTAAAAAATTGAAAGATTTTTCCGTCCCACAAGCAAAGCCCGAAATTTCTCCTAAATACGACATTATTCCACGTACTTAATCTCCCACTTTACACGACCTCCCGGCGCCGTTTCCAATACAATATAAGTAGGTCTCCTGTTTTGCTGACGAGGCTCCGAAACACTGCCCGGACAAAGAAGAATGACCCCGTATCGTTCGTCTGCCGACGGGATATGGGAATGCCCGTGAACCGCAATATCCGCCCCCAGACTTTGTGCCGCCTGCGCCAGGGTCTCCTTTTCTACCTTTACCGCATGCCGGTGACCGTGGGTCAAAAAAATGCGATGACTGCCGAAGGGTACCATAATCTCCTGCGGATAATCTCCGGTCCAGTCACAGTTGCCTTTTACCACATACACCGGGCAGCCCGCCCATTCTTCGATGCGTCCCGCTCCGCCCTGGATATCTCCTGCATGAAGAAACACATCAAAGGGAGCTTCCCGTTCGATAATCTCCTGAATCCCACCGAATCTTCCGTGGGAATCGCTTACAATAACTGCTTTCACCTTAAAACTCCTTTTTCATCTCCCGCAATGCTTTTGCACGATGGCTGATCTCATTCTTTTCTTCCATGGAAAGCTCTGCCGTTGTTTTTCCGAACTGCGGTACATAAAAAATCGGGTCGTAACCGAAACCGTTCTCCCCCGCCGGAGCCTTTGCCAGTTCTCCTTCTATGGTGGCACGGCACACTTTGCTCTTTCCGTCCGGCCATACGCAGGCAATGGCACAAACGAACCGTGCGGAACGGTCGCTTCCTTCTACGCCGTCAAGCTGATCGATTAAATACTTATTCTTTATCTCGTAGGAAGTATCTTCTCCCAAAAAGCGTGCGGAATAAATGCCCGGAGCCTTGTCAAGATAATCCACTTCCAGCCCGGAATCGTCCGCCATTGCAATCTCTCCCGTCAGCTCCGCAATTGTTTTGGCTTTAATCATGGCATTTTCTTCAAAGGTAGTTCCGTCCTCTACGATATCCGCTGTCACTCCGGCTTCCTTCATGGAAACCACCTCATACGGCAAATCGCTTAAAATCTCTCTGATTTCTTTCATTTTCCCGGCATTTCCGGTTGCAAAAATAATTCTCGGCATGTTACTCTCCTTATGCTGTAGTTCTTTTCTCCGTTACTTCTCCAACAGGGCATAGGCCTCTTCAATGGCACGATACAGCCCTTCCGCGCATTCCCTCTGCGCTTTTTCCTTCGTAATAATACTTAAATCCTTCCGATTCGACATGTACCCGAATTCCACAATGGTCATGGGCATATTACAATATTTTATAATATGAAGGTCCTTGGAACGTTCCACCAACGGACGTTCCTTCAATCCTGTTTTTTCCGTCACATAAGTACTGCAAAGCTTCGCCAATACCTTCGAATTAAAGGCATCCTCCGGCCCCTGTACTTTACTGTACAAAGCCTCTACACCGTTCACCACACTGACCGGATTATGATTACAGTGTACACTGATTAACATATCTGCGTGCAAAGCGTTGGCGAACTCCACACGGGTAGACAAATTCGGAAGGGTATTGTTCAATCTCGTGTAATACACTTTCCAGTCATCCTGTTCATCCAAAAGTTCTTTTAAGTACTTTACCACTGCCAGGTTTACAGAAGCTTCCGTGTATCCGCCGCCGCTGGTTCCCGGATCGATTCCACCGTGTCCCGGGTCGATGACCAAAATCTTATCATACTTTTCATGAGGCCGTATGAGACTGAAGTATAAAAACTCTTCATCCTCCGTCACCGTCACTTCATACACGGAATTAAACTCAAACACAACCTCCGACATTCCGTTTTCTTCCGTTACCGCAAGGGAAAGAAGCATATCTTCCTCCGGTGTTTTCGGTTCTCTGACAAGCGGTACGTTTTTTAATTCTTCCGGAATCACCACCTCCGGAACATCCGGCACTCCTTTGTATAAACTCTGGCCGGACACTCGGTATACCGCATCTTCCTGTACGGTTCCGGTAAACTTTAACGTAAGCTTCCGGTAAATCATTTCCTCTGCGATGCTCTCAAGTTCCGCTCCGTTCTTCTTTACCAGAACACAGGTATCTCCCTGACGTTTCACAATTTCCGGCAAGTTCGTTCCGAAAAGCTTCGACCATGCAGAACTTTGAATTTCCGTATCCGCATGCCCGCTGCTGTGCAGATGCGTCTCTCCCATCTGAATCAGTTGTCCGCCTTCCGGCACCACCCTCGGTCCGGTCTCCGCATTCGCTTCCCTGACCTCCGTCCTTTCCTGTACCGTATATACTCCGAAAAAAGCCAGACAAAGTAACATGACAGAAACACAAATCTGTCGTACGGTTTTTATTCGCTCGTCTGCCATCTTCTCTGCCTCCTTTCGGTTCAATTTACATTAACTGTAACAAGTGATAACGTTCAATCAGTACTTCCGCTTCTTCCGCATACTCCGGATGGTTCTGTACAAACTGTACCAGTGCCTGTTCGTTCTTTTCCTTTTGCTTCGTATTATAATCAATATGTTCTCTTAACTTCTGACGCCTTACGTTCAAACTGTGTCGCACTTCCACCATTTCACTCTTATCAATCAAAGCCTGCGGTTGCATTACCCAGATACCGGTATCCATGACACCGACGCGGTGAAGCTGCCCGATAATAATACTTCTGTGCACTTCCTGCTGCCGCTCGTTCTTGCGGTTTGCTTCCTCCTCAGCCCTGATTCGCAAATATTCCTTCCACATCATTTGCAACTGTTTGGAACCGGTGGTATGGTACTTTTCATAAGCATATTCGATTCCCCAGGTACAGTTTACATATCGCAGTTTGATTCGGTTTTCCACGGTAATTACTTTGTTTCGCTTGATTTCAGCTACCTTCATATTGTAAGTGTTTTTTCTGGTAGCCACCACAATATACATTGCAAACAAAAGGGCCACAATTACCGTAAGTAAAAACGGAATTCTCAAATCCGTCCCCGTCTTATCTCCCATGTAAAGAAACACTCCGAGAAACACCAAAACGCCTACACCGATGCCGATTATCAGCTTTTTCAAAAATTCGTTCCGGTCCTGACATTCTTCCTGTTCCATCTGATAAGCCGCCTTCTCTCCGGCCAGATATTTCATCTTTCCTTCGATTTCCCTTTGACGTTCTTCCTCTCCCCGGAGCCATTCAATTTTCTTCGGAATTTCATCCTCATGAATTGCCAGAAACGCCTTCTGTGCTTCGGTAATGGACGGCTCCTTTGTGCGGATACGGGCTTTTTCTTTTTCCAATGCAATCAGACTGTTGGCCGCCGCTTCCACCTCTGCCTTTCCTTCGCCGGTCAGTGTCTCGATTTTTTGTACATCGGACAAATACGTCGTAACCAGACCGTACTCATTCTTCGCCTGCTCACTCTGAAGCATCGCCTCGTCGATTAATTCACTGCATTCATCATAAAACGCCTGGCGCACCGCCCGGTCCTCGATATTCCCATTGATGCCGGCCTGACGTATCCCGTCTGTCTTCTGATTCTGTTTTTCTTTTTTCTTCTTAAACCACGAAAACAAGCCCATTGTAATCCCTCGTCTCTTCTTTACATATTATCCTGTCGGTATTGCCGTTTAAACTGTTCCAGTAACATTCCGGTAGCTTCCCGGTATTCTGCCAACTGCCCATCGGAAAACAACTTCTTAATCCGTACCATTTCCTGATACTCCGGAGACTCTCCCGCCTCCACCATACACTCAAACAGCATAGCATCCATCTCAGTCCGCATAAGCTCCGATACCTCGTACTCTTCCAATGCGGTTAAATACTCGTTATCCTTTTGCGCCAGTCTGAGAGCAAGCAAATAAGACCGTAACGATTCCGGACTCCGGTTTTTCTCATAAGCCTCGGCAAAATGTCCCGCCGCGGTTCCCGCTCCGGTTATGTGAAGTTCACAAATTGCCAGGTTGTGATACACGTTTCCCGTGGTAACCTCCGGCATCTCGTTTTCTTTTCTCTTACGCAACATCTGTTCATACAAGACCAACGCATCCCGGTAATTCCGATGGTCCAGGTACACATCCGCTTTGGCTTTTTGCTTCTGCCACGTCTTCAAATCCTGAAGCCGTTCTATTTCCAGCATGTACTCCGCCACTTCTTCCGGGGTATACATCAGCGTTGCGCCAAATACCACCGCTACGTAGTCCTTCACCCCCGCCCCGGAGACTTTTAACATTCTCAGACGCTCCGCCACAGCCGGAAGTCCGAGCTCTGTTTCATAATAGGAGGCCAGAGCATCATCCGTAATATAGTCCTCCGCCGTAGCCGGATGATGATATAAATAAAAGCAAATCTCTTCCGCAGAATACAAATACCTGTTTATATTATGTAACCGAAGGGGAATCCTGCTTCTTTTCCCCGCACATAGTACCACTCTCGCCATATGATTCCCCTCCTTTCCGTTCTTTGTCTCTTACTCCCAATGGGAAAAATCTATCATTTCCTCATAAATTCTGTGGGAAGAAGGATAAAACGCACCAAAACCAGTCTCCTTTAACTGAATCACCAGCAAATCCCTCTTCGCAAAAAACAATCGTATCTGATACCGACTTGTTCTGTCTCCACGCAGCTCCGGAATATTCGGTGCTACGCGAATCATCTTCGGTGAGGTTTCTCCCGCAGGCAACACTCTGAAGGAGATTTTATCGGTGGTATCCAGCAGCACCTCTGCCCTTGCATCCACCTCACGATACAGTTCTCCGGTTTTAATCAGAAGTACACCGTCCTCCTGCTCCGTATTTTCCGCAATCAACGACACATCCACAGTAACCCGGTCCGGAGTAAGAACCGAAAACTCCGCATTCTTCTCACCCCGGAACATCTCCGCGCCCGCGTAACAGGCCCCCTGGGTATAAAGGTTTTGTCCGCGGAACACTCTTCTTCCGCCGGAAAGCAACCGCAAAACATCCGACACCCATTCTCCTTCGAAGCCTCTTCCTGTCACAAACAGAGAGGATGCCGACTGTTTCAATGCGCTTCCCGCAAGCCGTTCAAATGCCAGGGCACCTTGTCCTCCATCCCCGGTCCCGATAAATCCAGCCGGAATCACTTCGGAATAGTCCCTAAAATCCGCCACCAGCAATCTTCTTCCGGCAGCCATACGACACTGCATCCGGTAGAACAAAAGCCCTTCCGTTGTATAATCGAATACAGCGGATCCGTTTTGCCAGATACTTTCCTCCTGCCGGATTACGAAGTGCAAAAAGGCCTCCAAATGGGTTAGTACAAGGCACTTGTTGCGGAACCCTTCCCGATGTTCAAACACCTCATACAAAAGAGTCTGCGCACTCCGGGTTTGTTCTGCTTCTTCACAGGTAATTGCCAGAAAGCCGATTTCCTGACTCTCGAATCGCTCGTTTATCTTTTTCATCAACAAGGACACATACTGTGCAAGCAGCTCCTTCCCCGAATATACCTCGCCTTCACACATTACCGTTTCTCCGTTTACCGCTGCATGGAAAAACGCCGGCAGAACCTTCATTCCCGGCTGTATGACCTCGCCGATACTCCAGTCTCCGTTCGCTCCCACACAAAGCAGTGTCGGTAAAAATTCTTTTCTTGTACGGGCATCAAAACAGACCGCATCCGGTTCCGCCGCATGCGGGCGCATTACAGTCACCTGCGTTATGTCATCACACAAGTCGATTCCCAATACAAGCTTGCCCGTTTCCTGCATTCTGCTACTCCTTTATCGGTTCAAACAAACGATTGATGGTATACTCCATCCGATAATAGTTTTCCAACATATCTATCGTTGTCTTCTCATCCTTCATATCCTGTGCGGTCAGAATCAGGTTGATCTGACCGTACTTTGTTGCTTCGTCATGCACTTTTTCGGCATCCAGCGTTCTGAAAAAGCTTTCGGTAATCTGTGCTTCTCCCTCTTGCTCTTCCGTAATGTAATACTGCAGAACTTCTTCGTAAAACAGGATGAATTCCTTTACAAACACACCGTACCCGATATGGCGCATCTCTTCTTTTACAAACCGGCCCTCTCCTTCACTGTCATACAAATAAGAAATCATCACCCGGCTCTTCGGATTGCTGTGATACTCCACATATATCTTATCTTCCATGGACGGCGGGAGCTCTGCTTTTCCTTCGAATTCGGAAAAGAACGGAAAAATCATTCCGCGTTCCGCAAACCTTCGCATGGCGGTTTCCGCAAACGCCGTCTGTGCCTCTGTCAGGCTTTCTTTCTCTGCATAACTTTTTAATATGGCGAGGCAACAAATTTCATTTTCGTCCTCCGCTTCCGAAATCATCTGCTCCATCAGCTCATCCGGCAAATCACAGCCCAACAAAAAGCATCGGTATGCGGTTTGGGACAGATAAGCCCGCACCAGTTTGGGATTGCCCTTTTTCTTTCTGTAGCTCAAGAACACCTGATACGCCTCCGGCACAAAACTGCCGGCAAACAAAATCTGCCCCAGTAATCTCTCTTCCAAAAGCTCTGTAGACAATTCCGCCTCCACGGCGCACTTCCATACCGTGTACATCTCGTCGGTCGTTCCGTAAAAATATTTTTCCAGATACTGCACTACATTCTCGTTATACTTTCCTTCAAAGAACACCTGCTTACAAAGTAACAGTAACATATCGTTCTGTTCACCTTCGCACTGCAACAGCATTCGTTCGCACAGACGCAGAATCCGCTTGGATGCCACGCCCTGTAAGCCGTACTTGGTAAGCGCATCCAGTGCCAAATCGTACCTTCCTCTCACAATCAGAAGTTCAATCATACGATTTCGGTCATCTTTGTTCAGATAATCCAGATTAAGCTTTGCCAAATATCCATCCATCAATTCTCCCTCGTAATTGTCGTAACAATATTGAATGAGAGAATGAATTTCTCTTTGTTTGAAGGTCTCCAACAGTCCGTCAATATGTACTACCCGCTTACTCAGTTCCACGGAATCCACATCAGCCGTGCGGTAGTTGTGAACTTTCTCCAACAAGTTCAACAATAAACTGCGGTTCTCTCCCGCCAGCTCGTAACAACGGTATATCAGCTCTTCCTCGTGGAGCAAACGTGAAATCCTGCAATCCCCGGTCGGCAGATATCGGTTTCCTTCCTCATCCGTAAGCACAAGCTTTGCATCATCCGTATACATACAAACGGTTGCCTTTCCGTTTTCCAACGGCACGACACATTCCTGCTCTTCCTCTTTATGCAACACAGAAACCGCCGTCATCTTCGGATTGTCGCATTCCACGCAATAACTGAAAATCAGCTGTGGCAACGCCGATGCCAACTCTGCATCCAACAAAGAACTTCGCAAAACTTCTCCGTACACCGTAGAAAGATTTTTATCAATTCTCCGGCTCTTTATACTGTTTACCGCATATTGCTCCATCCGCTTCAAATACGTCCGGTAAAAAGAACTTAAAGAATCCTGATTCCGTACGATATATGCGTACAAAAAGGCACAATACGGCTCCTCCAGCTCGTTTCCGTATATAAAATACAACAGTACCGACTGGTCTATCTTCGTCTGCAAACTGCAGTCACAGGTATAAATATAATATTCCTGCAGCATCGGAATCCGAAGTTGCAAGGAACAAGCTTCCGCAAAATAAACGTGATACTTCTTGTCTCTGATTCCGTTTGCAATCAAAAAAGTACACAGAGCCTGCAACGTATCTCTTTGTCCGTACTGCTCATACGCCAGACAAAGACAGCGCGGCAAAAGCTTCCCGGCAGCTTTCGCCTGCAATGCCAGAATGGAAAACTGCAATACCGTTTCCTTTTGCAACATCCCGTTTTTTAGCGCAAACAAAAGGACCTGCAGTTCAAACAGTCCCAGCTTCTTTAACAGGGACGGCATCTCATTCCACAAAGTCGCTGCTTCGAAATACAACAGCGGACTTCGGTTTCCTCTCTTAAACCGCTCTTCCAGTTCTTCCAAGAGAATACTCCGCGTATTCTCGTTACGTTTATCCGTATACACCCGAAACCACAGCAGCAATCCGCTGTCCTTGTACTGTTCGGAAAGCAGTTTAATCCGTGCGGCATAGCCCTTTACCTCTTCCGCACTCTTCTGGCGCATTGCCTCCAGATACTGCATGGCGCCCAAAAGCTCCGCATCCGTACGTTCCCGTTCCACACGAAGCTTTAGCTGGTTAATCTCGCTTTCCGCAAACTTCTCTTTTTTACCGATTAACGCAAGATACGCCCGGTACATCCGGTAAAAAAGCTCTTTCCGGCTTCTTTCTTCATCCAAAAAAATCGTATCCTGCAAGCGTTGCAGCAAAAGCTCCACGATACTTTCCGCTTCCGCGATATAACTTCCCGCCTTTATCTTTCCCTGCCGGAAATCGAAATAACGTCGGAACAGCTTGGCTTCCGCTTCACGGAATGCCCGCCTTTTTCTCTCCTCTTCTCTTGCGGTCCGCTCACAAATACATATTACATCGATTCGTATGCTTTGACGAGGTGTCAATAACATAATCTTTCCGTAGTGGTTTCCTTCCGAAAGGGCAGCTCCGTCCACCGCCACTTCCAGTGCACAGCAATTTCCGTTGAAACTTTCCGACAAAAGCTTCTTGGAGGAAACCAGAAAGAAATCCCCTTCCGTTTCCACCTCAACATCCGAATATCCCCAAGTATCTCTGGAAATCGTAATTCGCTCCATCACCGCCTTGTCACCGGTTTCGAAACGAATCACGGACTTGTCCGCCTTGATCTGTATCGGACTCTTCTTTTTCGTATATACCAAAAACTCTTCCAACGCTCTGTCTAAAGAACGACTCTTAAGAAGCTGACGGTACACGGTTGTTTCTTCTTCCCGGTCTCCCAACACGGTGGCCGCAAAACTCGCTTCCGAAAACACCCGTTTTGCTTCAAACCAGTCGCTTTGCGCAAGTCCGGCAAACTGAAACAAATCCCTCACTTCGCCCTGATCGGATTTGCAGGCCAACGGTACTATCTTTATTACAAAAGGCAGTAAAATCTCTCCGAACTCACTTACCACGGTAATGTTACCTTTATGTATCTCTCCCGGAGTCGCATACTCTCCGTGCACCGTGTAAGAAATCTCGTTATCCGTGCCGATAAACTGCTGCTCGTTTAACACAAACAATTCGTCGGAAGAATAAAGCACACCCTTCATCATGCGCATATCACGATTTCGCACGGAAAATTTGCCGCAAAATACCTCTCCCGCAGAGACTTCTACCGAAATCATCTCTTCGGAAACCAGTACTTCCGGCTGTTCGTATTCGAAAATTCCTTTTGCCAATCGTTCTACTTTATCCTTCACGTCTAACCACCTGTCTGTGACTGTTCTTTATCGCTTTATAAAATCTCCGGTTACATCATCCTTACCGTAAACGGCACTTCCGTCCATAGCAACGTAAAAAGTTCCGCGGAACCGCTGTTTTCCGCCCACCGTTTCAAAGAAGTTAATCCCGTAACACTCCGTTCCTGCGGCCATGGTTGTCCAGTCATCCACCGTCATCTCGTATTCCGACGGATCCTTTGCCAGACCGAGGCGCTCCCCGGAATATCCGGACAACACCTTCTTTGCCTCATCCGCCGTAAGAAGCTTAACGCCTTCGTTTCCGGTCTCGGTCTTATCCAACGGGAACTTCTCTATAGTAGCAACCACGCCCGATAAGTCATAACAATACAATGTTCCGGTTTCCTTCTCTACAATTAGCAGCGGCTCCATTCCCACTCCGTTTTCGTCATTCACACAGAAAGAGTAGTACTCCGCTCCGTCAATCATCAGATGATCATCCAACAACTCGATACTGTACTTTTCCAGTTCGATAATTTTCTCCACGATCTGTCTGGCTTCCGCCTGAGACAATACAGGCTCTTCCGTCGGAGTCGGCGCTTCCTGTGTCGGGCCTGCTTCCGGCGTCTTTGTCGCAACCGGTGTCGGGGTCGGAGCCTCCGGCGTCGTACCTTGTCCCTGATCATCAGGAATCTCCGTCAAGGAAACCGTTCCGGTCGGAGTCGGCGTAACCTCACCCTCTTTTTCTTTTTTGTACTTGGAAACCAGCACAAGTACAAGAACCACTGCCACAAGCACAACAATTATAGTCAGTAAATCCGGTCCCTGATTATTTTTTTGATTCCGCTTGTTTGTATTTCCCGCTCCGGAAGAGGACCTTCTCTGGGTTGTGCCGCCTCTTTTTCCGGAGGATGCTTTTCTGTTTTGAGTAGCCATCGTATCCCTCCTGAATTCTTCCCATTTGTATATACCATACTTCATTTAAGTATATCATATTTTCCCTTTTTCCGCAATGGAGAACAACCAAAAAAAGTGTGCACCCACGCTTGCGTTTTTCCGCAAACCGATGCACACATTCTTATCTTTACCGTTTCTTACATTCTGTCGCTTTTTACCGTCTGTACCTTCAGCACATCCGTAACTCCCTCTGCGCCCGCCGCAATTACAACTCTGTCGTTTTCCGAAAGGAGACCGTAACGCTTTCCGCAGGCCACCGCATGGTCAAACAAAACGTTGGCATCCGGTTGATACAGTGCCGTTACCGGATATACGCCCCAGGAAAGAGCCAGCTGGTGGAATGTCTTTTCGTTCGGCGTTGCTGCAATAATCAACTGCCGCGGACGGAACTTTGACATTCTCCTTGCGGTATAACCTGACATAGTGACCGCAATAATAGCGGTTGCCTTTACATCCTTTGCAGTGGTACATGCCGCATCACAAATCGCATTGGTAGTATCATTGGTATCATTCTCATACTGTACTCCGCGATATACATCCATTTCAAATGCATCCTGCTCTGCCTGCTCCGCAATCTTTGACATCACTTCCACTACCAACGCCGGATGCTCTCCCGCTGCGGTTTCTCCGGACAACATAATAGCCGAAGTACCGTCAAACACTGCGTTCGCAACATCGGTAATCTCCGCTCTGGTCGGCGTAGTGTTGTGTATCATGGACTCAAGCATCTGAGTAGCCGTAATAACCATCTTTCCGGCCTGATAACACTTCTTGATAAACTTCTTCTGCAAACCCGGAAGCTTCTCGTACTCGATTTCCACGCCCATATCACCGCGAGCTACCATAATACCGTCCGAGTGCTCCAGAATCTCGTCAAAATGCTCCACTCCCTCGATATTCTCAATCTTGGAAATAATCTTAATATCGTATCCGCCGTAATAATCCAGACAATTGCGGATTCCGATTACATCTTCCTTGGAACGTACAAAAGAAGCCGCCACAAAATCTACATTCTGCTCCACCCCGAAACGTAAATCCGCTTCATCCTGCTCGCTTAAATGTGGAAAATCCAGATGTACATTCGGCACATTCACACCCTTATGATTGGATATGTTGCCGCCGGTTACCACTTCACAGGAAATATCCGTATCCGTTACCGCCGTCACACGAAGTAACACCTTCCCGTCATCCACCAAAATCTCATTCCCCGGTGCAAGCTGAGCCGGCAACTCTTTATACGAAATACTGACTTCTTTTTCATTTCCTTCCGTTTCTCTGGTAGTAAAGGTAAAGCAATCCCCGCTCTTTACGGTTACCGCACCGTCTTTAAAATTCCCCACGCGAATTTCCGGCCCCTTGGTATCCAGCATAATAGCCGCAGGTACCTTCATCTCATCCCGGACTTTGCGGAACATTTCGATATTCGCCTTGTGATATTCATGGGTTCCGTGGGAAAAATTCAAACGGGCAACATTCATTCCGTTCTTTAACATCTGTGCCAGGGTTTGTTCATTGTTGCACGCCGGTCCCAACGTACATACAATTTTGGTTCTTCTCATTCTTTCTTAATCTCCTTCTATCATTCGATAGCCCACGCCGACCTCCGTAAAGATATACCTCGGCTCTGCCGGATTTTCTTCGATCTTTCTGCGGATGTTTGCCATATTCACACGTAAAATCTGATTATCTCCGCTTGTATTCGGCCCCCATATCTCACGAATAATGAAATCATAGGTAAGAACCTTTCCCGCATATTTGCCGAGAAGACTGACTATCTTAAATTCGTTTTGTGTCAATCCCACATCGTTTCCTGCCACAAAAACACGATACTTCTCATAATCAATCGTAAGTTCTCCTGCCGTAAACTTTCCGTTCTGCGCCACATCCTTATTGGTTCCCGCAGTCCTTGTATGACGAAGTGCCATACGGATACGTGCCAAAAGTTCCGCTGTACCGAACGGCTTTGTAATATAATCATCCGCTCCCAAATCCAAAGCTTCCACCTTGTCTCTTTCGTTTGTCCGCGCCGACACTACGATAATCGGCAAAATAGACCATTTACGCACCGCCTTTAACACTTCCATACCATCCATATCCGGAAGTCCCAAATCCAAAATGACAACATCCGGACAGACAGAAGTAATCAGGCTGTACGCTTCCTGACCGGTTCTGGCCGTAACTACATCATAATTGTTTGCGTTCAAAATTGCAACAATAAAATTACTGATGCTTTTTTCGTCCTCAACCACCAGCACTTTATTTTTTACCGGCATGTTATCCCTCCTTTATCGGTAATGAAAACTCAAACACAGCGCCCCCCTCTTTACGATTGTACGCTTTTACCGTTCCTCCGTGGGCTCTTATAATACTGCTGCACACCGTAAGGCCGATTCCCATGTTTCGTTTTCCGTCTACATTTTCTCCGCTTTCTCTATAAATACTCTCACTTAAAATCCTGGGTAATACTTCTTTGGCAATTCCCACGCCGTCATCCTCTACGTGAAATATCGCCTGGTCTCCCTCCTTCGATACACTTAACAATATTTCACTGACCACTCCCCCATGCAAAATCGCATTCTCCAGCAAATTGCAAAGAACCTGTTCAATCAGCATGGCATCCATCGGCACAAACAACATCTTCTCCGGCATCTCAATCTTTATGGGTGCACCCGGAAAACGCTTTTTGAATTTTGCTACAGTCTCTCCCAGAATCTCTTCCACCATTTCCGGTTCTTTCGCTACTTTGGCGGAATCCGCATCGATTCTCGTAACCAACAAAAGATTTTCCACTACTCTTACAAGCCACTGAGCTTCTTCTTTTACATCTCCGAGCAGGGATAATGTCTTTTCTTCCGACAACTTGTCGTGGTTTTCCACCACTGCGGAAACCGCACCTACAATCGAGGTAAGCGGCGTACGAATGTCATGTGAAACAGCTCTGAGTAAGTTGCCGCGCATCTGTTCTTTTTCGATTTCCGTGCGAATTTTCTCCTGTTGCTTAATCTGCGTAGTCAACATGCTTACAACGATAGATACGGAAAACATAACAACAAAAGTCAGAGGATACCCACTGAGCGTAAAATTAAAATGAAAATACGGATATGTAAATATATAATTCACCTCGACTACGGCAATTACTGACGCAATCAAACCGTAAAAATAACTGTTTGTGAATCTGGAAATCAAAAGAATCGCCAGAACAAACACCAACGGCACATGATTATCAGCCTGCTCTCCGCTATGCAAAAGAAAGCAGGCAACAGTAGCAATCGCCAATATTCCTACCGTAATCAGACTGTCTTTCCAAGTCAGCTTTATTAACGCTTCCGTTTTGCTCCCTTTCTGTCTTTTCATTCTTACATTCCTCACTCTTTATCCTAGCGTATCGCAAATCGGAATTTACCGCATACAGTATACCATAATTTACTGTTAAATAGTCGTTAAGGTTTCTGTTTCTGCTAACAAAAAAGAGTCTTTTCATCAAAAACCGACAAAAAGACTCTCTTATTCTTTTGTTACTTTACGCTTTCGAGTAAGTTTTCACGTTTGCGGCTCAACAAATACCGCACAAACTCTTCCGCATTTTCCGCCCGTTGGGAATTGCCGCAAATCGCCAACGCAATCGGTTCCTCAAGGTACGGATTTTGTTCCATGAAATCCGAAACGATAATCCCGTAAGGCTGCTCTTCCCCGAAATTACCTTCTTCATCCTGCGGTCTTGCATAACAAAACAAATCCGTAACCTCCTCATACAAATCCGCCGGAAGCTGATCCGATAAAGGACGCAGATAATGTCCTGCATACTGTTTCAACAGAGACTCCCGTGCAATAATTACGTCAATCTCTCCCACAAACGCATGGGCCGTAAACTTCTGGGCGGAAGTCGGATCACTTGCAGTGGATACCATGGTTGTATTATCGAATACCATCTCCTGCTTATTTTCATCAAAAGAAATATACTCTTCGAACCCGGACCGTAAATTCCCCATCTCATCGTTAAGCACTACCGCATCCAAGAAGGTCACGTAAAGTACCCGTTCCTTTCCCGGCGCAAAAATCTCATACACGGCATAACCGATAAATGCAATCACACACACCCAGATAAAGGTCTTTAACAAATAATAGGCACGAAAATGCTCCCACTTTGCCTTAAACCCCTTAAGTTCTTTCCACTTTGCACGATCCGTTTTCTCTTCCCGTTTCTGATAAATGGAAGCGGAATCGTCCAATACCGTTTTTTTCTCCGATAGATCCATATGTCACCTCATCTGTCTCGTACTATAACGAAGACAGTATATCATTTCCTCTCCTCAAAAGAAAGAAAGAATTTATAAAATTTAAGGAAATTCCTCTAAAATATTACGCTTTCTCGTCTTCTTCCTGCGGGAACTTCTCGCGAAGCTTCAACCACAACAGTCCCGTGATACAAATAGAGGAATATGCACCGCAAACAATACCCGCAACAAGCGGAATCGCAAACTCACGAATTGAATTCACACCGAATATAACCAACGCTACCACCATAAAGAAAGTGGTCAGGGACGTGTAAATATTTCTGGAGAACGTCTGAACAATACTCTTATTTACAATATCAAGATAGGACTCTTTCTTCAGACGATCCTTCACATTTTCTCTGATACGGTCAAATACAACGATCGTCGCATTAATGGAATATCCTACAATCGTAAGCATGCAGGCAATAAAGGTGTTGCCCACAGTAATACGTCCCACGGCATATACAGCCAGAACAATCAAAACATCATGCACCAACGCCAGAACCGCACTGGTTGCAAATGCCAGGTTGGAGAAACGGAACCAGATATAAATCAACATACATACCGTTGCCACAGCAACCGCCAGTATTGCATCTCTCTTCATTTCGCCGCTGACCGTTCCGCTGATGCTTTGCATCTCGATTTCGGCTTCCGATACACCGTAATTATTCTCTAAATAGTTGGTCAAAGTATTTCTCTGTTCCTCCGACAATTCCTCGGTCTTGATGGTTGCCGCATTTGCGTCTCCCACAAGATTCACTACCGCATTCTTGCCGATGGAGGTCTGCACTGCCTTTTCCAATTCACCGATCGTCGGCTCCGTTCCCTCCGGGAACGTTACGGTCATTGCGGTACCGCCCTTAAAATCCAGACCGTAGGCCAAAACCTCGCCACTGCTTACTTTTCCCGCTACCATGCCGATCACGCCCACAAGGATTAATGCCGCGGAAATCAGTGCAAACTTCTTTCCGTGCTTTACGAAATCAAAGGACTTGTATTCTTTTACCTGTCCGTAATGCGCCTCTTTATCGAAGCCCGCATCGTAGCATCCGTATAAAATAAATCTCGTCACCGCCAGTGCCGTAAACATGGACAGCACGATACCCAGTGCAAGGGTGGTGGCAAAGCCCTTTACCGTACCGGAACCGAGAATATATAACACAACCGCTGCAATCAACGTAGTAATGTTACCATCAAAAATTGCGGAAAAAGCCTTGGAAAATCCAAGCTTAATGGAGGAGCGGACCGTCTTGCCCACACCGATTTCTTCCTGAATACGTGAGAAAATAATAACATTGGCATCCACTGCCATACCGATGGACAAAATAATACCCGCAAGTCCCGGAAGGGTCAGTGTAATCTCCAAAAGATTCAGGCAAACCACCATAAGGCCGATATAAATTGCCAATGCAAGGTCAGCCGCAATGCCCGGCACACGATACCGGATTGCCATAAACAGGAACACAAGTATAACACCGATTGCCGCTGCAATCAAACTGGTGTTTACCGCTTCTGCACCAAGACTCGCACCTACCACATTGGAACGAAGCTCCTTTAACTCCAACGGCAATGCACCGACACGAATAGTCGTTGCCAGCGCACTTGCCTCATCCCATGTAAAATTGCCGGAAATCTGCGCCTTTCCGTCGATCAGCGCCTGCTGCACCACCGGCGCACTAACAATCTCTCCGTCATATACAATTGCGATTGCCTCTCCCACATGAGCTCTGGTGGCCGTTGCAAACTTCGATGTACCGCTTTCATTAAGCGTAAGTGAAACAACGTATTCATTTCTGCCGTACTCCGTATAACCGCCGGCCTCCGCATTCTGAATGTCGGAGCCGTCCAAAATCACATCACCGGCTTCTACAATAGCTTCCCACGGTTTCAAAAACGTATAGACAAGCGCTCCCGTTTCCGCATCCTGTCCTACCAACTCAACGTTTTCCGTACCGAGGATAAAGTAAATTTCACCCATACGGCCAAGCTCCTTCAAGGTTGCTTCCGCATCGGTAGCCCCCGGAATATCTACATTAATCCGGTTGTCGCCTTCCTGATACACGTCCGCTTCCGTCTGTCCGCTGTCGTCCACACGCTTACGAAGCTTGTAAATTGTATCTTTCATTTCTTCATCCGTTGGGTTTTCTTTTACCGTCTCATAGGTAATGCTGACACCTCCGGCCAAATCCAATCCGAGCCGGATGCCTTCCGCGCTACCCCTTTTGTTTGCTCCCACACCGCACAACGCAACAAACAAAATCGCCGCACATACCGCAAGCGCAACAAACAATCTTCCGAAACCTTTAACTTTGTGGTTCATAATTTCCCTCTTTTCGTAATTTCCTTTAGAGCTTCTGCCCCCTAAGCATTAAGTATACCACAGACACGCCTTGAAAGAAAGACTTTTTTATCTTTTACTTGCACTTTTCCTTTTTTTATTATAAAATAGTTTTGAAAACTATATGCGACATCTTTTTATACCACATTTTGTCGTTTTAAATAAGGAGGCCCTATGAACTACATCATCTCAACAGATTCCACTGCCGATTTACCGGCTTCCTATGTGAAAGAGCATGGGATTGCCATTCAATTTTCTTCCTATGCTTTCGGAGATACGGTTTACAGTTTAAACAACCAGTTGGACCCTCATGTCTTTTACGAACGCATGCGTAACGGCGAGATGCCTACTACCAATGCAGTTATTCCGGACGAAGCCCAAAACAGTTTCGAATCCTATTTAAAAGAAGGATATGATGTTCTCCACATCAGCTTTTCTTCCGGATTAAGCGCCAGCTATAACAATGCACGTATCGCAATCAATGAACTGTCGGAGCAGTATCCTGACAGAAAAATCATTCAAGTCGATTCCTTGTGCGCATCGCTCGGTCAGGGGCTTCTTGTTCACTATGCGGTTACCATGAAAGAGAACGGCAAATCCATAGAAGAGGTTGCGGAATGGCTGGAACAAAACAAATTACACCTTTGTCATCAGTTTACCGTAGACGATTTGTTCCATCTGCATCGCGGCGGCCGTGTATCCAAAGCCACCGCCATCATAGGAACTCTGATGAATGTAAAACCGGTTCTTCATGTAGATGACGAAGGCCATCTGACCTCCGTATGCAATGTGCGGGGAAGAAAGAAGGCACTGCTTAAGCTAGTAGATAATATGGGCGAGCAAATCGAAGGGTATCAAAACGATATCATATTTATCAGCCATGGTGATTGTTTGGAAGATGCCGAGTTTGTTGCCGCTCAGGTGAAAGAGCGTTTCGGCATTCAAAACATCCTTATCGACTATGTCAGCCCGACCATCGGTTCTCACTCCGGCCCGGGTACGGTTGCTCTGTTCCATCTGGGCAAAAAACGTTAACATACGTTATCTTCCTGTTTTAACTCATATGAAAAGAGCCGGTGCTTTTGCACCGGCTCTTATTATTATTTCAGCGTATAACCGAAACCCAAAATCGTAAACTTTTTCTCCTCATCTTCCGGCTTCATGAAAATCACTACTTCATGCTCCGCTGCCGCATCGCTTTCAAACACCACATACGCGGTACAATGGTTCCATCCCACTTCCTTCGGATCAATCACACGAGTTTCCTTTCCGTCCACGCACACTCCTGCTTTTCCGAATGTGGTGCTTCCGCTGTCTTTATATACCAATAACAAATCTTTACAGAAAATCTTCATTCGGAACGGCTCCGCTCCACTTTCCGGCCCTTTCATCCAGTTATAAGGAAATTCCGGGGTTGCCTTCGGATTGTCGTCTTTTTCTACACATTGAAGCTCTTCATCCGTTTCGGAAAACGCCCCCTCTTCCAAACTTCTGACCGTCTCATGGCTCTTATAATCACTACGATCAAAGGTCTGCAAATAACGATACTTTTCCCCGATGGCCGGTGCCTCTTCAATTACCACGTCTGCCGTTTCCTCCGGTGCTTTAGCTGCCTGTTCCCAGAAATAGTCGATACAATCCGTCATGATACGATGGCCTTCGTTGCTCGGATGGAACAAATCGTAAAAGTACTGTCGTTTTGTAATCACCGGTGTTTCCTCGTAAAACTGCGGCGTCACCGCATTTTTCAAACTGATCATCGCCGTCTTACACCGAACTCCTACCGGAATCATGCGCTCCTGCAAATTGAAATCGTCCATGAATACGGAGAACAGCAAAACCACCGCCGGATTTCCCGGTCCGTCCAGCACCATCCGCACAAGACTCTCGAAGCACACTCCGTCCGTTTCGTCTCCCGCATCATTTACCGCGTACTCCAGAAAGACAATGTCCGGAACCACGGTTCCTCTGCGCAGAACATCCGTATCATACCGGGTAAGTCCCAGTTCGGAGCAGGTGCCGCCGGCTCCCGCCTTAATAAACTTTACATTCTCACCGTTTCCCTTTCCGAAACGTTTCTTAAAAGCAAGATAAGATCGGTAAGCGTAACATTCCGTATGAATCGGCTTTGCTCCGGCTCCCTGGGTAATGGAACCTCCCAAATATGCAATTACCACTTCTTCTCCCCGGCTTGCTTTCCGAATCGCCCTCTGCACCCGATACAAATTTCCCGTCTGTATCAAAGAACGTTCGATCATCTCACGATAACGTTTCGATTCAAAATCCACCGGGGCATCCGGCACCATCTCCGGAGCCGAAAATCCGTCATTCAAATAAAAGCAAACCGTAAGCTTTGCCGCCTCGTGGGAAGAAAAAGTAGTGACAAAAGAACCAAGAAGTCCGTCTGCCTCATTTTCCGGATAATCCGCCACATGAATCTTCACCTCTTGTCCGTTGCACGGAACCTCCGCACGATAACAGGTAGCTTCCTTACCCGGCATTGCGGAAAGACAATTCAGTTCAAAAACAACGGATTCCTCCTGCTTCTCTTTTTTTAATGCCACCACAGTCACTCCGATACTATGTACCAGTTTCCGGAATCCCGCACCTCCCGGCACAAGTTCCAAAACCTCCTTCGGCATCTCTTTACAGAGCACGGAAATCTTTTGTACGATTCTTCCGTTCAAATAACAAATATCCTGAAATTTTCCGTTGTCTCTCGGGCTTCCGTCGATAACAGAATCCACCATTACATATACCGCCGGTCTCTTTGCCACCGGATCCTTAGGCGCTTTCGGTCCTCTCATACCGCTCCTCCTGTTGTTGTCCTTTTAGTACTTACATTATAGCGCACTTTTACGCTTTTGAAAAGACAAACATAAGAAAAAGCGTGGTGTCGAGCGTTTCATCTGCTATTCGGGATTTGGTCTTCGCTTCGGTCGGTCCAGAACCAACGTCCACCGGACGTTGTGGACCCCTCGAACCACGGTACCCGTGGTGTCTCGTGTCTGTTTCTCTTTCCTTACTATCAAAAAAGGAATCCCTTCGGATTCCCTTTTTTGATAGTAGCGGAAGGGGGATTTGGTCTTCGCTTCGCTTCGGTCGGTCCAGAACCAACGTCCACCGGACGTTGTGGACCCCTCGAACCACGGTACCCGTGGTGTCTCGTGTCTGTTTCTCTTTCCTTACTATCAAAAAAGGAATCCCTTCGGATTCCCTTTTTTGATAGTAGCGGAAGGGGGATTTGAACCCTCGACACCACGGGTATGAACCGTGTGCTCTAGCCAACTGAGCTATTCCGCCATATGAAGTTGTGTGTCCGTTCGGAATGGGGCCTATAGGGCTCGAACCTATGACCCTCTGCTTGTAAGGCAGATGCTCTCCCAGCTGAGCTAAGACCCCGAACCAAATCTTTTCGAACGGTACGTTTGATATTATATTAAATAATATTTGGTTTGTCAAGCAGTATTTTTTCTTTTTTCAGATTTTTTGTAATTTATCTTCTGCTCCTTCTAATGTACCGCTTCAATCTCCGTCAGGCACTCCAAAAACACCTGCACCAGTTCCGGATCAAACTGCTTTCCCGACTCATCGGAGATAATCTGTTTTGCCACTTCTTTGGAATATGCGGTTTTATAGCTCCGCTCGGAACGAAGCGCATCATACACATCGGCAATTGCCATAATTCTGGCACTTAACGGAATCTCCTCTCCCTTCAGCCCCTGCGGGTATCCGTTGCCGTCCCATCTTTCATGATGACAGTATGCCATCTCCTTTGCAGCAAGCAAATATTCGCTGTTCCCCGACTCTTCCAGCACGGTATCAATAATCTGCGCACCAATGGCCGGATGCGTCTGAATCGACTTCAATTCCTCCGTATTCAGGGAACCTTCCTTTCGGAGAATGGAGTCCTTCATGGAAATCTTTCCGATATCATGAAGCGGTGCCGCCTCGCATAGCACGGAAATATATGAGTTACTCATCGTCTCTTTATATTTTTCCCTTTTCTTTAACGCACGCGCCATAATCTCTACATAGCGACTGGTATGTTTGACATGCTGACCCGTAACACCGTCTCTCGCCTCTACCATATTGGCAAGGCTGACAATCAGGGAATGATGGGAATTAAATAACTCCAAGGCCTTATCCCTTACTTCCGCTTCCAGTTTTACCGTATAATTATAACTGTCCGTTACCTCCTGAAGATAATACATCTTACCTCGCAGTTTGTTATCTTTTAAAATCTCACGCTCCGATACCCGGTACACCTTTTGATTGGTATGCAACCGTTTGCCGCTTGTACAAAATCCCCTTATCTCTTCTACCGCCCCTTCGTACTCCTTTGTTACAAGAGCCGGAAACAACGCAAGCGCCGGTGCATTGGCATAAACAAACTCCCCTTGCGTTCCCAACACCACCAGACCGTCCGCAAGGTTTTCCACCACATAATTCTTCGCCAGATTAACGGTATCGAAAAAGTCATAGCGAAAAATCGAAACAAGTAAAATCACACCGGAAAAAATATAGCCCACTGCCGTAACATCATATCCTTGTGTAATTCCGGACAAATACAATACCAGTCCGAACACCGGACACAATACCATGATTAGCAGATACAACGCTTTCTCTTTTTCTTTCGACTTCGCCCGTAAATACTGCAGGATACAAACAATCAGCATAATCACACCATAGCAAAGCACCAGCGCCATATAAGCAACATACCCTACCCCATGCCAGTGTACCAGGTGCGGGAAAAGCCCCTCCTTGGCAAAACCTATGTTCGTATAAAAGAAATCATGATGCTCACATGTCAAAATAAGCACCAACAACATGGTATGAGCAGCAACGGTCGCCAACACCAGTTTTTTAGAAATATTGATTCTGTAATAATAAAGCACAAACAAAAACGCTAACGGCGGGATATATACTTTTCCCATATAGCTGATTTTGGTTGCCATCAGAGCTTCTCCCAGAGAATCGGAGGTTATTTCAAACAAATATCCGATGGAATACACCAATATCGCCATTCCCAAAAACAGCATAATAGACTGCGGTCTCGACGGCCACTGCTTCAGCAGGTACACCAAGCCCAACAAACATAATATAATCCCTACATACTGAATCGATACACAAAACTGATACATACACTATTTCCTTTATCTTTAAAATTATTTACTGCCGTAATACCCTGCAACCTCCGAAAAACGGCTGTGCAATACACTTTGGTTATTCAGGCCTTTTACGCCGTCCGTCATGCGTCTGACAAAGCTTTCCAGCTTCCCCATGTATTCCTCGCTTCCGATACTTCCTTCCGCCACATAGGTAAGTCCTTTTTCCCAGCTGGCGGTCAATTCCGCATTCAGCAGGGAACGGATTGACGCATTTACCACCTCAAAAATGATTTCTCCCAATAATGTCGGAGTGATAATCTGCGTCTTTTTATTGAGGGCCAGGTATTCAATCTTTACCAGTTTATTTAAAATCTCCGCTCTGGTCGCACTGGTACCGATTCCGCTGCCCTTAATCTGGGCACGCAGTTCCTCGTCCTCGATAAACTGACCCGCATTTTCCATCGCCAGAATCAAAGAACCGGAATTATAGCGTTTCGGTGCTGCGGTTTCTCCTTCCCTGATGGAAAATAACGATACCGGAAGTTTGCTTCCCTTTTTCATATCCTTAAGAGCTTCCAGCATCTCCGCTCCGCAAGTCAGCTCACCGTCCGTATCTTCAGGCTTCTCGCCTTCCGCTTTTCCGTCTTCCGGTTTCCCTGCTCCTCCGGAGCCTTCTCCATCTTTCTTTTCCGCAGGCTTCTTATACAACACAAGATAACCTTCCTCTGCCAGAACCTTAAAGCTTGCAAAGAAGGACTCTTCTCCGATTTTTACCGTAAGCGCCACCTTCCGGTACACTGCCGCCGGATAAAAAATACTTAAAAAACGCTTTACAATCGTCGCATATACCCGTTTCGCCGTGGTTGACACGGAAGACAATGCGGAAATGCCCTGCCCCGTCGGAATAATAGCGTAATGGTCCGTAATCTGCTTGTCATTGACATACCGGGTCTTTTCCAGGCCTTTATAGCTTCCGGTTTGTAAAATATGTTCCGCGAAACCCGCTGCCGGTGTATAATTCTTTAACCCGCCGATATGCTTTGCGATTTCCTTCGCTACTGCAGTGGAAAGTACTCTGGCATCGGTACGTGGATACGACACCAGCTTCTTTTCGTATAACTCCTGTACGATTTTTAACGTCTCGTCCGGACTGATTTTAAACAGCTTTGCACATTCATTCTGAAGCTCTGCCAGATTAAACAATAACGGAGGATTCTTCTTTTCCTGCTTTTTCTCAATCTGCTCTACCACAGCTTCCGATCCGTCCGCCGCACGCTGTACGGTAATCTGCTTTTCCTTCTCGGTAATCTCCTCAAAAACCGGTCCCGCAGGAACATTCAATTCCGTTATAAGGGCCATGGCATCTTCTTTGTTCCGAAATCCGTTTTCTTTATACAACTTCGGGGAATCTTCGTACTTCGACCCTTTCACCGCCCGGAATTCGGCCTCAAACACTGCCTCCCCCGCAGAAAGTTTCGACAACACCCGATAAAACGGGGTTTTGACAAATGCTCTGATTTCCCGTTCTCTTCGCACCACCATTCCCAACACACAGGTCATAACCCTTCCCACGGAAATTGCCTGATTTTTCTCGGCACGCAGGAAATTACGTACTGCAGTACCGTACTTTAACGTCAGCACCCGTGAAAAATTGATTCCCATCAAATAATCTTCTTTGGCACGCAAATATGCGGCATCGCTTAAGGCATCATATTCCGCAAGAGGCTTGGCCTCTTTTATTCCACGTAAAATCTCTTCCTCTGTCTGGGAATCGATCCAAACCCGCTTTCGTTCCTTATCTGCAGGAACCTCCGCCATACGATCCACCAGCCGGTATATGTATTCCCCCTCCCGTCCGGAGTCGGTGCAGACGTAAATACATTCTACATCCGCTCTGCAAAGCAGGCCTTTTACAATCTGAAACTGCTTTGCCACCGCCGGAATCACCTCATAGCGGAATTCCTCCGGCAAAAAGGGTATGGTCTCCAAACGCCACTGTCTGAGTGCCGGGTCATAGCTTTCCGGATAGCTCATGGTGACCAAGTGCCCAACACACCAGGTTACCACCGCTTCCGACGCTTCCATATATCCGTCCTTGCGTGAAAACTGATACGGAAGTGCTTTCGCAAATTCCTGCGCCACGCTCGGCTTTTCTGCAATAAATAAACTTTTTCCCATAACCCGGACTCACTTTCTCTCTACTCTTTCTCTGTTTCTGCCGGCTTTGTGCCCTCCTCCGATGCAAAGAAAAATCCTTTGAAATCGTACTTAAACACACGTCCGAGATATTCCGTCCCGGCGGCCGTAAACTTACGAATCAAAACCCTTTCACCGTCAAACTCGTTATAGGCAAACCGGCCTGCCGTATCCGTAATCAAGTGCCCGTCCTCCGTCACCTGTGCGCTTCCGTAATAGCCCGAGTAATCCACCGGGGTCGCCTCCAACAACTCCCAGGTTCTTGCCGTCTCATTCACCAGATACCGGCAAAAGAAAGAATTCTTTCCCTTTTTCATGGAACTTCCCAAATCGGACGCCATCCCATTGTAGTCAAACTCCGGACGACTCTCCGTTCCGGCCACGTGGTTGTCGTATAAATACAACTCATATACGCCCGACGGCATCAGTTCTTCTTTCACACAGGTAAAGGTATTCGCCCCTACAAAAGGCTCAAAATCATCCTCTTTTGTAAGCAGATTCCCTTCATAACCCGTCTGGGTAAACATTGCTTCTTCTCCGATTATATACTCCAACATCGGAATTCCGTAAATATCCTTCACCTTAAACGCCGCCGACGGCTCTCTTGCTCCCAAAAGCACTCCCGTTTCATTCCATATCTGCACGGAATTCAAACCGAGCCAGTCAAGCACCCCGTCTTCGTTCTTTTTACAAAGCTCTTTGTACTCTCTTAAAACAACGCCCATATCCAGCAACTCTTTTACGTCTCCGGAAATCAGATCCACGGAAAGTAAAATATCGTTTACGGAAGCCGTGGCGTCCCCCGTTCCCTTTTTACTTGCAATCACCAAAAGCTTCTTTTGTGCTTCATCCAGACAATAATCCGCCCCGATGGTATACCCATCCACGGAATACACCCGTTCCGAACGTCCGAAGCGATTTACCGCCGCAATCCGAGTGTCGGAAATGTTATAATACATCCGGTTTTCGAAAAACAGCAGACGTTTTCCGCTTCCGGACAACAACGGGAACTCGCTGCGCAAAACTCCTTCATTATCATAAAGCTGTATCGCTTCTTTTGTTCCGTTAACATTCCCGAAATGTGCAAACAGTCCGTCGGACAATGCCTCTCGGCTGCTTCCTCTCTCTACCTCCAACATCTCTTTTCCGATACCCATACGACTTCCTGCCGTCACATAGAAGGTCCGGACACAGTGGTTCCCTTCTTCATCCTCCAACACAAGGGAAATACGGTTGCTCTGTTCTGCGGTAAGACCCAACAGCAAATATTCATGCTCTGTGGAATAAGACTCTTCTGCGTAACACGGTGCGGTAAATGTCGGAATCCCTTCCGACTGTACACTGACACGATAGGAAGCCTTCATCGGATTCTGTGTTCTGAAATATACGTATACCGAATGGGCATTTATTCCGTAAGGATTATATATCACAAGCGGGCTCTCCTGCGTATAGCCGCTGTCCCTCTTTAAGGACTCGATGCGCTCATATACCTCGGTATGCCTTGCTGTATCGTAAAGCCCCTCTGCAGAATCTGTTTTTGAAAAATCCTGATATACAAAAGGTGCAATTGTTTTGGAATCCGTGTTATGCTCCTCGTACTGCTCCTGAAACTCTTTCAGCTTCGACACGTTTTTCCCGTCGCCGGTTCCGCGTTTTAACAATAAAAACAAAAGCAGACACAAAAACAGGCTGCTGACAATCGTCATGGCAAGTAATACTTTTAACGCTGTATTTTTCAAGCAGTCGCCCTCCTTTACAGACTCTCTCATTCTTATTTTATCAATTTCCTTTCCACTTTGCAACCATTGTTCAAAAATATCGTTGCACTTCTTTTCATAGTGCGGTAAACTGAATACAGATAACATGACAAACAAGATACTATACACAGAAAGGGGTACCCCATATGGCCACACCGAAGCAACAAACCTATGAAAATCTTGCCGAAAGCTTAATCGAAGCATTTAACCGCCGCGGCATCGAAGGCTACTACTGTACCGACAAAGAAGAAGCTCTGGCTACCGCACTTCGTTTTCTGACTCCGGGATGTACCGTTTCCTGGGGCGGCTCCATGTCCTGTACGGAAATCGGTCTGTTCGACGCTCTCAAAACCTCCGACTGCATTCTGTATGACCGCAGTACTGCCAAAACTCCCGAGGAACAGCGGGAGCTTTACGCAAAAACGGTTACCGCAGACTACTATTTTATGAGCAGCAATGCAATTACTCTGGACGGAGAACTGGTGAACATCGACGGTAACGGCAACCGGGTTGCCTGCCTGATTACCGGACCGAAAAACGTAATCCTGATTGTGGGAATGAATAAAATCGTCCCTGACGTAAAATCCGGTTTCGACCGCGTCCGCAATATGGCTGCACCGCCGAACGGTGTACGTCTTGGTCTCTCCACTCCTTGTTCCAAATACGGAAAGTGCCACGATTGTTACTCTCCGGACTGTATGTGCTGTGAATTCGTTGTCACAAGAAAATCCCGTGTTCCGGGACGTATCAAAGTCATTTTGGTCGGAGAGGAATTGGGATATTAAAATCAGGCAAACGTAAAGGGACTGCAAACGCAGTCCCTGTTATTTTTTACTGATTCGGAAGATATTTCTTTGCCTGTGCCGCAACCATGATATAAACGAAATCACTGCCGTCCACACGTACAAAATAGTTGTCACTTACCGTCTTGTCACCGATTTCTAACACCATGGTACACGGTTCTCTGGTCAGCAAGCCCTGGTCGGTAAACACATAACCCACATAATCTATGGTTACGGTAACATATGGATCATCCAGACCGTACTTTGCGAAGTCGGTACAATTATACTCCTGTATGGTGGATGCCACGAACCGCATACTGTCATAAAAAATCGGCGGGTAAGTCACTGTTCCGTCCTCTGCCGTTTCCGGAACGTAGGAAACGGTTTCCCCGTCTCTTACTTCAATCCGAAGTTCCGTAATGGATTCCGCTTCCGCACTCGGAAAAGTTTCTCCCTGCACCAGCTTTATTTCCTTTGTTGTCAGCTGTGTATGAACAACGGACGCCACCACAAATATTTCTCCGGTATTTTCATACAACAAGTAGTACCCCGAGGAATACGGCGCTTCATCTCCCAAACGGAACTTATGCTCCGTACCGTCGGTCAATGTAAGTTTAGAGGTCAGTTTTGTGTCCTCCAGACCGAAATCTGCCGGGTCCACTTCTTCCAATACCATTTTAGAGGTACCCTTCAAACCGCAAAAGCTGTTAATGATTGTCTGTACTTTCTCTTCATTGGTCGGAAAATCCTCCTGGCCGATTCTGACCCAGCTTCCGAACTTATCTTCTTCTATCCATGCAAAGTGATACGATGCTTCCTCCGTGGAAAACTCAATCTCATTTACTTCCGTTAATGAAAACCCCGTTATTTCGGTTTCCGTTGAGGAAGCCGCTTTTCTCTCTTCTTCTTTTCGTGCTTCTTCCGCTGCAACCCTCTTGTTATAAAGCGTCAGACCGTAATAGCCTCCGACCAAAAGGCACAGTGCCGCACATAATCCTACAACTGTATAGATTCTCTTGCGTTTTAAACGTCTCAAACGCTGCAGTCTTTCTTCTCTCTCTTCCATGTACCCTCCCTGTTAACGATTTCTTCTGCGAAGCATCACAAAAATGCCGGTTCCGATTAAAAGCACCGGAATTACAATCACCAGCACTACCGCTATGGAATTTGCCTGCGCAGCATTAATTGTCAACATCTCCTCGGACTCAAACGCAATCGTACGAACCGTAGACACCGATGTAGCTTCCGTCATATAATTCACACTGTCGGTTAACAAACCGCCGTTGGCATAGTTACTCAATTTTACGTAATCATCCTTGAATGCATAACCACCGGAAATTACCACCGCTTCCGACTTTGTTTCCGTATTCTTCAAATATACACCGACATAGAACGGTCCCACCGGGTCTCCGTCCTCCTTAGCCAGGGTAATCTTACCGTCGGACACATTCTTTGCATAAGCCGATTCGGACGTCGTCAACAACTTGGACATCTTAATTTCACGATCCGCATCTTTTACCACAGTCAACGCATACGCATTACGAATCGGCAAATAGTTTCCGCCGGATAAATTTGCGGTAATTTCGTGACCGGTTTCGATTACCGGGTAAAGCTCCAACTGGGTTGCCGGATTATGGTATTGGGAATCTCCTTCCAAAATCACCCGATTCTCCACCTGCACACCGCAATACGCCAACAACTTGTCATAGTTCTCCGCACCCGGTTGCTTTTCCGCAAGAATCAGAAAATCTCCGCCTTTGTCTGCATAAGCTTTGAACATGGCCAGTTCCGCATCCGTGTAATCGTTGGCCGGCACTGTAACAAACAAAACATCGCAATCCTCCGGAACACAGTCCGCAGTCATAGACTCAAAAACATTATAATTGATATTGGCTTTTCCGAGCAAGTTCTTTGCTTCCGTTTCCAGCGTTTTTTCCCCATGACCGGAAACCGCATAGAAATTCGTCTGCTGACCGCTGGTTACATAACGAATCGCAGCATTAATCCGACCTTCGATATCAACACCAACCGGAACATTCACATATTGAAATGTGTTGGTGTCCATCGTGGTCTCTGTCAGTACCATATCCTGCACCGAAATATATTTACTTAACCCGGTTTCCTCATTAACTACAATAATACTGTGCTGTACCACGGCTTTATCCGTATATTTTTCAGCAAACTTCGGTGTCAGTAACAAATCAATGGTCTCAAATGTGATTTTATCGCTGGCATTCCGGTACAGCTCCATATACATGTCAAAGGACGGAGCAAGCCAGGTAAGATCCTGTCCTTCCTTTGTCAAATAGTAAAACGTAAGGTCATCCTCCAATTCGGAAAGTAACGTTTCCGTTTCGGCAGTCAGAGACTTCTCTCCTCCCGTTGTCATATCCTTCTGAATTCCCGATGCGGACGCAATCAGGTTTACGATTACAACCGCCACAATCACCAATAAACTGGTAACCGTAGCATACAATCCGGAACGAAAGCCCTTTCTTTTAAAGGAGACACCGATTTTTTTGAACAGGGACATACTTCCCTTATCGTTCTGCTTTTCCATTCTTTTCTCCTCCTTAACTGTATCGTCTCTTCCGTATATTCTGATACGTTAAGAAACAAAAAACAAAAGCAATACTCAAATAGTACACCGGCATTCTGAGCTCAAACACACCCGATATGGTCTTGTCGCATACCGACATAATGGAAAGAGCCCCGAGCACATGTCCCACAGTACCTTCCAGCACCGTTCCCTTCAACAAATACAAAACCGTCAGTGCACTCTCTCCTATTACAAAAACAGACAATGCCACAATCGCATTTTTCATAGCTCGCCACATCCAGATTGCAAGCAACGCCCAAATTACGGAATACGTAATCCACGCAGCCTTGGCTGTCGGCGGAATCAGATTTGCAATACCGTCCGCAAGGCAGGTAACCAAAATCACAATAAACGTCATTACCGCAGCGAAGGCCTGAGACTCCGTCAGACTGGAGATGAATAATCCGATTGCAAGGTAAGCGCAAGTAAGCAAAAACAGGCCTAAAACAGCAGTATAAGACATTCCGAAATTTACAATACCGAACTGAGCAAACAACAACGGATAAATACAAATCAACAGCATTGCAATTCCCGTTAAAGTTACTAACGCAAGATACTTACCCAGGACAATCTTCCAAATCGGAATCGGAGCCGTCAAAAGCAACTGGTCCGTTTTCTGTCGTTTTTCCTCCGCCATAATTCGCATCGTTACCATCGGGATAAGGAGAACGAACATCAAGTTAATACTGGACAATGCGTATCCGATATAGGAATATCCTTTTACCAGATTATAAAGATATACATAAATCCCTACAAAAGCCAGAAAAAACGCCAGAAACAGCCATCCGACAATCGAATTGAAATAGGCGCGTAATTCTTTTTTATAAATCGCTAACATTATTTGACTGCCTCCTTCTCCTCTGTTTCCCGGTCATCCGGAACCGTTTTCTCCCATGTACCGGTACCTGACGTCGCCTCTAAGAAAATATCTTCCAGGGTCTTTGTATTACGTACCAGCTTCACAACCGGAAGGTTTGCCTTTGCAAATGCAAAGAACAGTTTTTCACGAATATCTTCGGTTCCTTTTATCTTCACTGCGTATCCGTTTGCGGATTCCGCAGAAATCTCTTCCAATTCACAATTCCCGGTAAGCGGACTCAGCACCTTCATCACCGCATCCTTCGTTCCGAGAACTTCAAGCTCTACATTTTCTCCTTGATTCGCCTGCCTCTGTAACTCCTCCGGAGTACCGGAAAGCACCAGTTTTCCATGGCTGATAATCATAATATGATCGCACACCGCACTGATTTCCTGCATAATATGAGAACTCAACAGAACAGTATGTTCTTTCGCCAGACTCTTCATCAGCTCTCTAATTTCGATAATCTGCTTCGGGTCCAGACCTACCGTCGGCTCGTCCAGAATAATCACCTCGGGATTTCCCACAAGCGCCTGCGCAATGCCTACACGCTGACGATATCCCTTGGAAAGATGCTGAATCAAACGGCCCCGCATAGCATCTAACTGAGTCACTTCAATGACACGATTTACCTCATTCTCACGATCCTTGCGCGGCACCTTCTTTAATTCGGTAACAAACTGCAAATATTCCGTTACGGTCATATCCGGGTACACCGGCGGCTGCTCCGGCAAATAGCCGATGCTGCGCTTCGCATACTCCGGCTCCTCCAGCATATCATAGCCGTTTACCAAAATCGTACCTTCCGTTGCGGATATGTAACCGGTTAACATATTCATGGTTGTGGACTTTCCGGCTCCGTTCGGTCCTAAAAAGCCGAGAATCTGTCCCTTTTCTACTTTGAAATTCAAGTGATCCACAGCAACATGGTCGCCGTACTCCTTCACCAATCCAATGGCTTCAATCACTTTTGTGCCCTCCTTTTTTTTGCTTCTCTCCTACCATACCACATCTTATTCTACAATGCAACCATGAAGAGTTTTTGTTATAACTGTGAAAAAAATGTGAAAGAGCATCTTAGGCTTTATCTAAGCCCGAGTGCGGTCTCTATTTTGGCAATCAACAACTCGGAGTCCGCCGGTTTCACAACATAACCGTGTACACCGCTGGTGATTCCTTTAATCACCTTCTGCTTATGTCTCGTACCGGTCAGAATAATAATCGGAATGTCCTTGATGCTTTCTCTCTGCCTGATGGAAGTCAATGTGGCAAACCCATCCATCACCGGCATCTCAATATCCAGCAACACCAAATCAAACTCCTCGCTGTCCAGACGTTTCAATCCTGCCAGTCCGCTGGTGACTCCTACAAACTCAAACTTCTTTTCCAGAATGTTTTGCAATTGTTTCAGGGCAATTATACTGTCATCAATCGCAAGTATCTTTTTCTTCATCATGCCTTTGTCCTCCTGTGTTTTATGAAAACATCCGTCTAAAATACTCCGCTGTTTTATCTCCCGTCAATATTACCCGTTCAAAGTCCGCCTTCACCGCTTCGTAATTTCCTGCTTTTGCTTTTAACTCCTGTTCATACGCAATTCCTCCCAGAACATCTGCACCGAGGGTTCGTGCGTCTCCCTTTATAGCATGAATCAGGATTGCATATTCCGGCATATTTTCTTCTTCCAGAAATTGTCGCAATTGTTCCTTCCTTTCTGCCCAAAGCTCCGCAAACAGGACAAGCGTTTCCCTATATACCTCTTCATTGCCGTCAAAATTCGCCAAACCGTTCCGGTAAGAAAATCCCTCCGGCTTCTGTTCTTCCTCTCTGCCGGTCAGAACCTGCTCAAGAATCTCATCCATACGGTTTTCCTGTATCGGCTTTCCGAGACAAGCCACATATCCTTTTTGACGAAATTCTTTTTCGTTTGCTTTCCGAATCGTAGACCCTACCGCCACCACCGGTACTTCATGCTTTACGCCGCATTTATCCCATAAAAGCTGTAGTATCTCGTCTCCGTCCGACCCCGGCATATTCTGATCCAGAAATATAAGATCAACGCTGTACTTTTGGGCCATTTTCAGACATTCCGCGCCGTTTGCGGCTTCAATGATTTCCAAATCTTTTTTTTCTAACATCCCCCTCATCAACGTTCTGCTCAAACGACTGTCGTCAACCAAAAGAACCCTTGGCACATCCGCAGGTAACTTCTTACTTTCTTTCGACTCCGTAGTTCCCCCGGCAGACTCGACCTTTTCCAATCGTTCTTTCATCTGCCTTAATTTGTTGGAATACGTCAGACAAAGTACAAGTGTGGCCGCTATACAACCGCACCAGAATCCAGTCAGGAACTGTAGCATTTCTAGCAACCTCCTTCTTCTTTAAAGTTATCAAACAAGGTTTTAAAGCACTGTGCAACTCTCTGATACTCTGCCGAAAGCAGTACAAACTTGTCTCTTACAAAGGACAAATCCCCTTTCTTCCCCATCTTCTCCTGTTCTTTGGAAAGTTCCGCAAGATCCGTGGCTCCCAACAATTCCGCTTCGTTTTTTAGTGATTGCAACAGCGCTACATATGCAGGCAAATCCTCGCTCCGGATATGTTCGTGTAACAACCGCAACCGGTCTTCACATCGATCGGCAAACAGTTGGGCCAATCGACGGTACATATCCCTACTGCCGTTCATGCGCTCCAGACCTCCGTCCAGATCGATTTTCTCAACCGCCAGCACATTCCGGATTTCTTTCGGCCGGAATCCTTCCTGCTTCGCATTTATAACATTAATACCGCCGGACACTTCCCGTTTTACAACCAAATCATCCGGTAGATATTTTAACAGTAACTCTTCCAACAGCCTTCCGCTGATTGGCTTGCTCATGTAATCGTCAAATCCCTGTTCCAGATAAAAGTCTCTTACTCCTACCACCGCATTTGCCGTCAACACAATAACAACGGTCTTTTGACACGGTCCCTCCTGTTTACGCAACCGTTGCAATGTTTCCACTCCGTCCATTCCCGGCATCATATGGTCCATAAGAATGATATTATAATAATTGTCCCGGACTTTCTTCAGACACTCCTCCCCGTTTTCCGCCTCATCGATCTGAAGCAGCGTTTGCTTTAACAGTCCTTTTACCACCACGCGATTCATTATATTGTCGTCTACCACAAGCAGTTTTCCCTTCGGTGCGGTAAACGTTTCTCTTACACTGTCATGCTCCGTAGTATGCTTTTTGTAAGAATAACTTCCCATCGGTGTCGCATCAACAATCACTTGCGGGATACGCACTTCGAATTCCGAACCGACGCCGTACTTGCTTTCCACAAAAATCTCACCCTGCATCAACTGCAGTAACTGAGCCGTGATGTTCATGCCCAATCCGGTACCTTCGATTTTATTATTTCGTACCGCATCAAAACGCTTGAACTTATCAAAAATCGTCCCCATATCTTCTTTACGGATACCGATGCCGCTATCCTTTACCTTAATGGACAACAATACATCTTTGCCTCCTCGGGATTCCCATTCCACCTTAAGACCGATTTCACCCCGCTCCGTATATTTCACCGCATTGCTTAATAAATTGCTTAAAATCTGCTTAATACGGATTTCATCCCCATACAACACAGCCGGAATGTTCTCTGCCACCTCTACGTTAAAATCCAGTCCCTTCTCTTCCGCCTTAATGGAAAACATGGCAACCACATCATGAAGAAGGGAAGACATCCGGTATTCCGTCTCTGCCAGTTCCATCTTACCGGATTCGATTTTGGAGAAATCCAGAAGGTCGTTAATCAAAGACATCAATGTTCTGCCTTCACTCTTTATGTTTTGCGCGTATTCAATTACATTAATATTCTGCGCTTCCCGTAAAATCAGTTCATCCATTCCGAGAATGGTATTAATCGGGGTACGAATTTCATGAGACATATTGGCAAGGAAATTGCTCTTTGCATTATTGGCTGCCATTGCTTCCTGATGAAGCTCCGTCAACTGCTGCTCCTTCTCCTTCGTCTGTGTCATATCGATAAAACACCAAGTCTTACCTTTGACCCGGTCCCCTTCATACACTTCCGACTCGATTACCGCATAATACTTACCGTTTATCCGGAATTCTCCTTCATCCGCAGGAGAAAGCTCTTCCAGCACATCGGAAACTGTCGTTACCGTTTTCCGCTGTAAAATCTCCCCCATTCTTTCATTTGTATACAAAATCTTACCGTCTTCGTCGCAAACCAGTATTCCCTCTTCTAACGTCTCCAGCACCTCGTTTTTCGCGCTTTCCGCCACGTCAAAGTAACGGAAATAGTACAAAATCAGTATAAAAAAGGCATTGGTCCAGAACAGACCGAAAGGAATCAAATCATAAGCCTTTAATCCTTCTACCAGGCGAAGCGCCCAGCACACCACCGGAAACACCGCCGCCAACGCAAGGAACAGATACTTTTTGTAATTTTCCCTCCACTTCAAATCCCTGATCCACGCATAGATAATTACCCCCACACAAACCGACAGGGAAATCAGGGTAAATACGGAATGAACCACATAATACGGTCCCGGAGTCATCCTGAATATCGCTATGTAATCATGCAGCTCCAAATGAGCTTCTTTATAATGCAGATGATGATACTCATTTGTGGTTATAACAATACAGGATAAAGCAAAGAAACCAACCATCACTCCGCGAATCCATTTTTTCAAGTTGACATGGAATAATTCACAGACAAACAGCACCGCGCAAGTCGTGGCCGTACAAAGTCCGATGTACTCGAACCGGATGGCCATTAACGTTTCTTCAATTACCCCGCTGTGCAATTCAAAGGTATATGCCAGTCCGTTCATCAACACTCCCAAAGAGAACATTAACAAGTGACTGCATAACGCCGATCTTTTTTGATATGCCACAAAGGCAATAAAAAAGAAAGAAAGCAGAACCGATATATATTGTAAGCCGAGCACAAGGATATCCAAATCCATTTTTGCCCCCTTCTCCTCATAGATAATTTACTCGTTTCTCTTCTATACACATAATTCCCCCACTCCACCCTTTATTTTACCACAATTTAATTCATTTTTCAATATTTTTCCGCAAAAATCCACTGAAAGTGCCACAAAAAAGAGAGAATTGCAACGATTTATTCGTCACAGTTCTCTCTTCCATCATATCACAATCAAATCTTACTTATCATCAATACTGTAATTCGGTGCTTCCTTGGTGATGTGAATATCATGCGGATGACTTTCCTTTAAGGAAGCAGCGGAAATCTTTACAAAACGACCGGTCTGCTTTAAGGTCTCGATATCCTTCGCGCCACAGTATCCCATACCGGAACGAAGACCGCCCAGTAACTGGAATACGGTATCCTCAGCAAGACCCTTGTATGCCACACGACCTTCCACGCCTTCCGGAACAAGCTTCTTTGCATCAGCCTGGAAGTAACGGTCCTTACTGCCGTTCTCCATTGCAGCAATGGAGCCCATACCGCGGTATACTTTATACTTACGTCCCTGATAAAGCTCGAAGGTTCCCGGGCTCTCGTCACAGCCCGCAAAGATGCTACCCATCATACATACATTAGCACCGGCAGCGATAGCCTTGGTCAAATCACCGGAATACTTGATACCGCCGTCTGCAATAATCGGGATGTCATACTTCTTAGCAGCTTCGTAAGCGTTCATAATAGCGGTAACCTGCGGTACGCCGATACCTGCAACCACACGGGTGGTACAAATGGAACCCGGTCCGATACCAACCTTTACACAGTCAACGCCGGCCTTAATCAGGTCTTCGGTTGCCTCTGCGGTCGCTACATTACCTGCAATAATCTGAAGATCCGGATATGCACCGTGTACCATCTCTACGCAACGTAATACGTTTGCGGAATGGCCGTGTGCGGAGTCGATAACGATTGCATCTACCTTTGCCTTTACAAGAGCTTCCACGCGCTCTAAGATGTTAGCGGTAACACCCACACCCGCCGCACAAAGAAGTCTTCCCTGAGAATCCTTAGCGGAAAGCGGATACTTAATCTGCTTTTCGATATCCTTAATGGTAATAAGGCCCTTTAAGTTACCTTCTGCGTCCACAATCGGAAGCTTTTCCTTTCTTGCCTGTGCAAGAATCTTCTTTGCTTCTTCTAATGTCACGCCTTCTCTTGCAGTCACGAGGCCTTCGGAGGTCATGCTCTCCTTAATCTTCTTGGAAAAATCGGTCTCAAACTTAAGGTCGCGGTTCGTAATAATACCGACAAGCTTCTTGCCTTCCGTAACCGGCACACCGGAAATACGGTACTTTGCCATCAACTCGTCCGCATCATGGAGTGTATGTTCCGGGGATAAAGAAAACGGGTCTGTAATAACACCATTCTCGGAACGTTTTACCTTGTCAACCTCTTCAGCCTGCGCCTCAATACTCATATTTTTGTGAATTACACCGATACCGCCCTGTCTTGCCATTGCAATTGCCATGCGGTGTTCCGTTACGGTGTCCATACCTGCACTCATAAGCGGAATATTTAACTTGATCTTCTTCGTGAGATAAGTAGTCAAATCCACCTGATTCGGAATCACTTCCGAATACGCCGGTACCAATAACACGTCATCAAAGGTAATACCGTCACCGATAATCATGCCCATGTTTCTAATCCTCTCTTTCTTTATAGTAATATTTTTTACATCCCGAAAATAACTAGGGGTTGTATTCTTTGTATTTTACTTCGTTTTATTTTACTTGTCAAGCGCTAATTAAAGAAATATGAAGAAATATATTCGAAACGGACTGTCACATTTCAAAACCGAATACGCCGCCCTTTTCTGTGCCTTTTAAGACTAACACAGAGCTTCCGAATCGGTAAAGGCTTTTCGAACTTTAAGAAAGACTTATATCCGGATTACGTGAGAAAAGGGCTGCGCAATCTCTGCAACAGCCCCAATAATGTTTGATTAATACTCGGACACCTTCCGCGGCGCCTTTTGTTTGATATAAGAAATCATCTTTTCATTCGGCTCGAAATACACCAACGTCTGCAAGTCTCCCGAGGACTCTACAATACAATATACCTTGCGGTCCTTCTCCAACGAAGTAAAATCAAGCTTTTTTGCCGCCGGATTACTTTTGTAACCGTCAAGCGCATGAGAATTGGCCGGTGCCATAATCAACACATGATCAAAATCCAGACGATACATATGCTTTCTCTTCTCACCGGCCATAATCTTGTCAAAATCCAGCTGGCCGTCACAGAACACATACTCATACATGACATTCAACTGCGGTAAAAGATAGTACGCCACAAAAATGCCCACTACTCCGAGTATCGTAATCAGTTTGTTAAATAAAAAACCTGCAAGAATCATCGCCACCAACGCAACAACAACCACCACTTTTATCAAAGTGTCCGTTGCGGTCACTCTTTTCTTTACACTTGCCTCCGTATACAAATCGTTCATTGAAATCTCCTTCTCCTTTACAATACGCAGATACCCCGGCGGCAAAAATGCCTCCGAGGTTCTGGCGTTTATCTTATCGAGTTTTACATCATACCCATGCCGCCGGCACCGCCAGCCGGCATAGCCGGAATATCTTCCTTAATATTAGCCACCGCGGATTCGGTGGTAAGGAACGTGGATGCAACACTGGTTGCGTTCTGAAGAGCACTTCTGGTAACCTTTGCCGGGTCCAGAATGCCTTCCTTCACCATATCAACATACTCTTCGGTCAGAGCATTGAAGCCGATACCAACCTTTTCTTCCTTTACCTTGTTAACAATAACGGAACCCTCAAGACCGGCATTGGTTGCGATACAACGAAGCGGAGCCTCAAGAGCCGCAAGGATGATATTGGCACCGGTTCTCTCGTCGCCCTCTAAAGATGCGGCAAGCTTAGCCACTTCCTTGGAAGCGTGGATATATGCGGAACCGCCGCCTGCGATAATACCCTCTTCCACAGCTGCCTTGGTAGCCGCAAGAGCATCCTCCATACGCAACTTATTCTCCTTCATTTCGGTCTCGGTTGCCGCACCTACGCGGATAACAGCCACACCACCCGCAAGCTTTGCAAGTCTTTCCTGAAGCTTTTCTCTATCGAACTCGGAGGTAGTCTCCTCAATCTGTGCCTTGATCTGAGCCACTCTTGCTGTGATTTCAGCCTTATCGCCTTCACCGTCAACAATGATAGTATTCTCCTTCTGCACCTTCACGGACTTCGCGCGACCCAACTGATCCATGGTGGTATCCTTTAAGTCAAGACCCAGCTCGTCGGTGATTACCGTACCGCCGGTCAAAATTGCGATATCCTGAAGCATTGCCTTTCTTCTGTCACCGTAGCCCGGAGCCTTAACAGCCGCCACTACAAAGGTACCGCGAAGCTTGTTAAGAACTAAGGTAGTAAGAGCTTCGCCCTCAACATCCTCAGCAATGATGAGAAGTCTCTGACCGGACTGTACAATCTGCTCAAGTACCGGCAGAATATCCTGAATATTGGAAATCTTCTTGTCGGTAATAAGGATGTACGGATTGTCAAGAACCGCTTCCATCTTATCCATATCTGTAGCCATATATGCGGAAATGTAACCGCGGTCAAACTGCATACCTTCTACAACATCCAATTCGGTCTTCATGGTCTTGGATTCCTCGATGGTAATAACACCGTCCTTGGAAACCTTTTCCATCGCATCAGCTACCATCTGACCTACGGTCTCGTCGCCTGCGGAAATCGCAGCAACCTTAGCCACCTGCTCTTTACCGGTAATAGCGGAACTCATATTGGAGATTGCCTCTACCGCACACTCGGTAGCCTTTCTCATACCCTTTCTTAAGATAATCGGGTTTGCACCTGCTGCCAGGTTCTTCATACCTTCGTTAATCATTGCCTGTGCCAATACGGTAGCGGTGGTGGTGCCGTCACCTGCCACATCATTGGTCTTGGTTGCAACTTCCTTTACAAGCTGAGCACCCATGTTCTCGAATGCATCCTCAAGCTCGATTTCCTTTGCAATGGTAACACCGTCGTTGGTAATAAGCGGTGCGCCGTAGGACTTATCGAGAACTACGTTTCTGCCCTTCGGTCCCAACGTAACCTTTACGGTATTTGCCAACTTATTTACGCCCTGCTCCAGCGCGGTTCTAGCCTCTGCGCCATACTTAATTTCCTTTGCCATGATAATAGCCTCCGTTCCATAAAATTAAACACTTCTTCTCCGGCGCACTCCCGCACCGGCCTCTTGTTACTGCTTATACTTAGTCCTCAACAATCGCAACAATATCATTTTGCTTTACGATGATAAACTCTTCCTCACCAAGCTTTACTTCGGTACCTGCGTACTTGGAATAAATAACCTGATCTCCTACCTTTACCTGCATGGTAATTTCTTTACCGTCTACCATTCCGCCCGGTCCTACCGCTACAACCTCAGCCTGCTGCGGCTTTTCCTTCGCCTGACCCGGCAATACGATACCGGACTTCGTTGTTTCCTCTGCTACTAACTGCTTTAATACCACCTTATCGCCTAACGGTACTAACTTCATGATAATTCCTCCTTCTATTTCGCGCGGTCCTCACCGCTTTCTGTCGTTTTTTGTTAGCACTCTTCCCTTCCGAGTGCTAACCGATATCCATATATTACATACTACGGAAAAAAGTTGCAAGTTTTTCCCTTCGGGCAGTTCAAATCAATTTGCACATTTTCTAACATATACTCTAATATGCTCGATTATTCTAAGTTTTACTCAATCATTCTCTGAAACTGTCCTGAGATTGAGGTTTCGAAACGAGAATCCCGCCCTCGTTTTTTCTGCTACTCCACCCAAATTCCGTTGGTCTTAAGAAGCGTCCGCGGCAAGGCATCCTTGGAGTTCTTCCACGGGGCATCCGCATTCCGATAATCAAACTTGTCGGTAAACCACTCCAGATCATCCCGCACACGTTTCAGATTGGAAAGATACACATCGTTCAGCATCTCCACAAAATCCGTCAAATCGCTTCCGGACAAATAAAGCGGCGCCTGTTCGTATAAAAGAGCATAGTGCCCGTTACAAAAGCCCTTGCTCTTTGAAAGCTTTTCTCTGAAATCACTTTCCCTTTCGTATAAATAGAAAATCGTCGCAATATACCGCTCAAACACATTCTCTACCCGTTCGCATACAAAACAGGAGCAATCCAGCTTCTTCATATATTCTACAACCGGGGCATCGGACTTTTTCTTAAACAGTCCGCCCCCCATGACCGGGCCTTTGGAAAGCCGCTCCACATCCTTAATAGTACGGTCCATGTGAGTCTTTAAAATGAGCGCCAGTCCGAGGCGATTCTGCTGGCGATAAAGCTCTTTTGCATGAACCGGACAAAAGCCCGCCTTATCCGTCACCATCCGTACATCATCTTCCATGTAACTCGGTCCCAAAGTATACTCTAAGGACGCCTTCTCCAATTCCCGGCGCATGGCGCACACCGGGCACTCGCATTCCTTTTCCAGTGCCTCGCTTACCGGTATCGTATATAACTGTTCTTTCATATTGCTTCTCCTTTCTGATGTAGTTCCATGCAGGCTTGCGCTACGCGCCTGCCTCCCAACCTCGCTGCATAGCCGCTCGGTCGTGGGCGCGTTCGCATGACTGCTCTACCGGCTGAGAGCAAGCTCTCGCCGGTTGCTTGCATGCTCACTTTGCCTGCACGGAAAAAGATGCCGGATCACCTTTCCGGTGAACCGGCACTGTCAGTTTCTTATTGCGCTTGATTTGCCTTTGCCATATCTTCCACAATCAGTTCCTTAATATCCCGGGCTTTGTTTTTAATTCGTTCCGGTGCATTTCTTGAAACGATTACTCTGGAAATCAGTCTTCCGGCCTCGTCATAATGACCTACCCTTCTTCCGATGTCCGCCAACATGCAAAACATGGTGTTTTCATCCATGCCGCAAATCGGATAATTCTCCTTGCTCATGGCTTCGGAAAATCCGTCATAGGCACTGCTTAAAAACTCCAATTCCTGCTCCTGCAAAGCAGGCTTCTCCTTCTCCTCGGTGGCAGGATCCTCCTGCTTGGCCCGAAGAAGCCACGCGGTCTTCAGACAGGTATACGCCCGTTCGCTTAGTTTGGAACGTTTCACCACTGCGCTGGCCAGCGCCAGACGATGAAACAAAATTGCGTCATCATAGGAATATACTCCGTCCAACTTCAACGTTGCATGAAACTTTTTGGAAATCTGCTCCAACACAAGCTTTGCCTGCGGTGTCGTAATTGCGGTAAAGAACCGATTCACACCTGCATAGCCGCAACGCGGACACACAATGGCGTCGTACTTAAGCGGGTCCACACCCTGATAACGCGGACGCAAATCCGTATCGGTACCGATCAACTTCGCCTTACCGGTCCGCACCGCACTACTCTTAAACTCCTCGTCACACACCGGACAATTATGGGTCTTATCAAACAGATAATCAATCTCCGTTTTCTCGTGATGCTCCGCCTCAACGGCCTCCGCTTTTTTTCGTCTGGATTTCGTCTCCGTATCATCGTAAACTTCCATATCACTTACGCCACCGAGTCCCAATTCTTCTAACCCCGACAGTAAATTACTCATTCTTCCTCCTTCGACGTGTCCCTTCTCGCCGCCAAGCACGTCAGATAAATGTAAAACACCTGTATTCACAACTTTCTTCTATTTCCATGATACGATACTTTTTCCCTTTTATCAAGCATTATTTCCACATTTCTTCCATACACTATACGAAGCACATCTTACGAGGCAAACCATGAATCCAGACGAAAACCCAACCAAAGTCTACCGCATCGTAAAATACTCCCTCTTTCTTTTCTCCATCGCCTTTTTCCTTTTCGCGGGCAGTAAACTTTTAAACGATACCATCCCTACCGCAGGCAAGGCAAAGAAGCTCCCGATCTACTGTGTAGATACGGAGGAGAAAAAAGTGTCGCTCAGCTTTGATGCGGCGTGGGGGAATGAAGACACCCGCAACCTCCTGGCCATCCTCAAGAAACACAACGTCAAAGTCACCTTTTTCATGACCGGCGAGTGGATGAATAAGTATCCGGATGACGTAAAAGCCATCTTGGCGGATGGCCACGACCTGGGCAATCACAGCGAAAACCACAAACAGATGTCCCAACTTTCCGCAGAACAATGCCGTACAGAGCTACAAAAAGCTCATGATCGTATCAAGGAATTGACCGGTGTGGAGATGAATCTGTTCCGACCGCCTTACGGAGATTATAACAACACGCTCATCGAAGTATGTCAGGACATGGGTTATCATTGCGTGCAATGGGACATTGACAGCCTTGACTGGAAAGACTACGGCTCCGACGCTATTATTAAAAAGGTTCTGGAGCATAAGCATTTGAGCAACGGCTCCATCATCCTCATGCACAACGGTGCAAAGTATACTCCGGCGGCATTGGAAGCTGTCATTCTGGGATTAAAAGAAAAAGGCTATGAACTGGTACCGATTTCGGAACTGATACATAAGGAAAATTATGAGATGGACCATGAGGGCCGGCAGCATGTAAAAGAAAACACGACGCCCCCGCAGCCGGACAACACCGATACCCCGGGGCCGGTACCGACTACTTCTCCGGCCACATCAAAAATGTAAGCGCAGCCTCTAAGTATGATGTTCTGCCTACAACATCATTCTATCACACAAAAAAACGCCTATGCCGCTCTGATGCGACATAGGCGTTTTCTATCTCATCACATACTCTTTAAACTTTTCCCCGCGTTCTTCAAAGTTTTTGAACACCCCGTAAGACGGTGCCGCCGGAGACATCACACAAGCCTTCCCCGGTACCGTGACCTTCTTTGCCAGAGCTACCGCTTCCTCCAAAGTCTCCACAAGGAAACAATTCTTATCCTTTCCATACATGGGTTTACTCGTACCGTCCGCTGCAACCAAATCGCTCTCAGCGCTTGTCAGTGCACCATAAATCCGTTTTCCGGTAGCATACATAAAAATATAGGTATACTGCGGATTCTCCTTCACAAACGTCTCCAGCACACTGTAATCAATTCCCCTGTCCATGCCGCCGATAATCACCGTCTGCACATTCTCGATGGCCGCCACAGCACAAATCACCGCCTCCGGAATGGTAGCTATGGAATCGTCGTAATACCGTACGCCGTTCTTCTCTCCGATGAACTCCAAGCGATGCGGAAGATTGCCCACTTCCCCGAGTGCCGCCTTTACCGCCTCTCCGTCACAGCCGTACACCTCCGTAGCAATCCGGTACACGAACTCCGCATTGTATTGATTCTGTTCGCCCAAAATCCGAAGCGCATACTTTTTTTCCGTAACCGGCGCAATCACCGTCCGCTTTCCCGCTGCCGCAATACCGGTCAAATCCACACCGGCACCGCAATACAGAAAGTCCGCGGGCTCCTGATATTTTGCAATGGCATGCTTTGATGCCACATAGTTTTCCATGGTCTTGTAGTAGTCCAAATGCTCCTCAAAAATATTTAAAAGCACCGCCACGTGTGGTGATACCTTTGTATGAAACAGCTGATGGCAGGAAAGCTCAAACACCGCCAGGGTATCCCCTTCCATCTCGCCGTAATAATCCAGGCATGGCTTACCGATATTACCAAGAAGCAACGTCTTATGCCCCGAACACGTATCAAGCACATGGTGCAGCATTGTGGCAGTGGTACTCTTTCCCTTGGTTCCGGTCACACCGATGACTCTGTTTTTAAACTGTCCCAAAAACAACTCCGTCTGAGACGTATACTTCGGATGATATTCAAGCATCGGAATCCCAGGGCTCTTGATAATCAAATCATACTTTGCCTCATCAATACCGGCTTTGTCCCCTTCATATATTTCCACCGAGGCCGGTGCGCAGTAAGTCTCAAGAAAACTCTCTGTAGACTTTCCTTCCCTGCCGTAGCCCCAAATCAGTATTCTCTTTCCGTTCAGATATTGTACAATATTCATCCGAATCTCCAATCCGCCGCCCCCCGGACAGCATATCTTTCAACCAATTCCCCATACATGCCATTACACTAACTCTTCTTTCAGTACAGCCAACAGCTCCTCCGGCACATTGTGTAAGGCGTTCCACTCAAGAAGCGCCTCATCCACATTTCCCGGCTGTTCGGCAATCCAGGCGGCATACTTCACCGGCAACAGCGCCGTACCGCCCTTTTCCAAATACTTCTTTAAGGACATCACCACTTCGCTTCTCGTTCCCACACATTCGAACGGCTTATTTTCATCAAGTCCCGTCAGCTCCCTGAAATACTTCTCGCTCTTTTCCGCATCGAGAAGGTTTTCTCCGAAAATCTCCGTCAGGGCCTCCTCCGACAGGAAGGAAGACAAAATAATATACACAAACAAACACTTCGGACAATTACAACACCAGATTCCCTGCTTGCTACCCGCATTACAGCTGCGGAACGCCTTGTGATACTTTGTATACTTAGAAAACAAAAACGCAATCTGCAACTCCGAAAGCGGTCTCAGCAGACTGAAATACCGGATGTCCGTGGTAAGGAAACTGCCGATGTACTCCATAAAATCCCGCTCGAACTCATAGCTCTTGGAATACTGATGATTCACGAAAGAATCCGCCACCGTAGACTCGTTGGCACTGGACTCATTAGACAACGCAATATACCGAATCCCCTGCAAGTATGCGGAAACAAAAGTAGAAAACGCCACCACCGCGGAAAACGGAATATGGCCGTTTAAAAATCCCCGCTTGTTCATCTCCAGAATCCGCGGGTCCAGTCTGCGGTTTACAAAGCAGGTCTTATACTCCCGTCCCGCTGCAGCCAATACATTCTCCACCGTAGCATCCTTATTAATACGATAAATCGTCACATCCTCGTTCCGAAGCACTTCCATGGAAACCACGGAATCCTTTCCGCCGCCCACCGGTACAAGACAGCCGGTGTATGATGCACGATCAATAAGCTTAACGGTAAAAGCAGCTTCCGGCTTCGTGCCGGCTTTACAGTCTGCGCCATCGCCGTTTCCGCCGCCTACCGGTCCGCACACAATGGTCAGAAGTTCCTCTTCCGACACCTCGATCCCATTTATATACATAAACTCTCCGAGACCGTTGTAAAACAGCTTCCGCCACCATTTATTCTGCCACTCCGTAAGCGTTCCGCACGCCACACGAAGTACCGGCGCACAAGTCACCTTCCAGTAACTGATGGCCTCCGCCATACCAAGTTCGAACAACAGCCGGTGCAAAATCGTCTCATCCACCGTTCTCCCCGCATCCGGAAACTTCCACACCGTCTCAAACTCCGACAATCCCGGAATCTCATAAGAAAAGGTCGCCTTGTAAAAACCGTCCTCCGTTCCGTAACAAAAACCTTTATAAACAAACTCCTTGTACTGTTCTCTTAAAGAAAAAAAATCCATACACTGTCCTCTTTACCATTCACATACATAATATCAATTACACTATCATAGTATATTCCCGCCGAAACGGAACTATGTTTTCCGCGATTTCGGCAAACGATTACAAAATTGCGGAAACACCTAGGGTCATTATACTCTTTTTCAAAGCGTTACGCAAGGCAAAAAAGAGGCCCGGAAACACTTCCGGGCCACAAACGTCATCTTAATTATTTTCCTCAAAGGATTCGATCTCCTAATCTCTCCGGAACAGGTCCCTCGTATATACCTTCTCCTGCACATCATCCAGACAAGAATCGTAACGGTTTGCGATAATCGCATCACTCTGAGACTTAAATGCCTCCAAATCGTTTACCACCTTGCTTCCGAAGAAGGTGGTTCCGTCCTCTAACGTCGGTTCGTAAATTACTACTTTTGCACCTTTGGCCTTAATTCGCTTCATAACACCCTGAATGGAAGATTGACGGAAATTATCAGAGTTGGCCTTCATGGTCAGACGGTACACACCGACCACAACCTCCTTCTCCTGTGCCGCATTCCAGGAATTATTGCCGGAATAACTGTAGTATCCCGCTTTCTCCAACACACGGTCCGCAATAAAATCCTTACGGGTACGGTTGGACTCCACGATGGCCGTCATCATATTCTGCGGTACCTCGGCGTAATTTGCAAGGAGCTGCTTCGTATCCTTCGGGAGGCAGTATCCGCCGTAACCAAAGGACGGATTGTTGTAGTGGGCTCCGATACGCGGATCGAGACATACGCCGTTAATAATCTGCTGCGTATCCAGTCCCTTCATCTCCGCATAGGTATCCAATTCGTTAAAATAAGACACACGAAGGGCCAGATAGGTATTGGCAAACAGCTTCACCGCTTCCGCCTCCGTAAAGCCCATAAACAATGTATCGATATCTTCTTTCAGGGCACCCTGCTGTAAAAGTTCCGCAAACACCTTAGCAGCCTCGGTAAGACGTGCGTCATTCATATCCGTACCGACAATAATTCGGCTCGGGTACAAATTATCGTAAAGAGCCTTGGACTCACGCAAAAACTCCGGACTGAACAAAATATTTTTACTTCCGGTCTTCTCTCTGATGCTCTCCGTATACCCAACCGGAATCGTAGACTTAATGACCATGATTGCTTCCGGATTGTACTCCATAACCAGACGAATCACCGCCTCCACCGCAGAGGTATCAAAATAGTTCTTCTGGGAATCGTAATTGGTCGGCGCCGCAATCACCACAAACTCCGCACCCGAATACGCCGCCTTGGCATCCAACGTTGCCCTCAGGCAAAGCTCCTTCTCCGCCAGATACTGCTCGATATAGTCGTCCTGAATCGGCGACTTTCTGTTATTAATCATCTCGACCTTTTCCGGTACAATATCCACCGCAACCACGTCGTTGTGCTGTGCTAAAAGCGTAGCGATGGAAAGGCCTACATAACCGGTACCGGCTACCGCAATTTTGTAACTTCTCATAGCAATTCCCCTTTGTATATATAATAAAAAACTATCCGTACTTAATTCCACAAGTTACTATACCACATCCGTCAAGGGAAAACAATCCCGCAGTTTGCATTAGCTTTCCCGCAGATTGCGTTCGTTGTCCGCTTCCCGGATAGTGTTTACTTTTCCCGATACCCATTCGGATTCATGCTCTGCCAGCGCCAAGAATCCCTGCACATAGCGGAAATATCCCGCTTTGCCTCCCAGCCGAGTTCTTCCTTCGCCAGCGCCGGGTCCGAAAAGCTTACTGCCAAATCTCCTGCTCTGCGAGCCGCAAACACATAAGGCAGCTTCTTTCCACATGCTTCTTCAAACGCATGAAGCACCTCCAGTACACTGTACCCTTTCCCTGTGCCCAGATTATAAATCTTCACACCACAGTTTTCCCGAAGCTTTGCGAGGGCCTTTACATGCCCCGAAGCCAGATCCGCCACATGAATATAATCCCGGATACAGGTGCCGTCCGGCGTATCATAATCATTGCCGAACACATTTAACTGCGGACGTTTTCCGATGGCCACCTGGGCGATATACGGCATCAGATTATTCGGAATACCGTTGGGATCCTCTCCGATCAGACCGCTCTCATGGGCACCGATAGGATTAAAGTAGCGGAGCAAAATCACATTCCATTCCGGGTCCCCGGTATGCAAATCAATGAGAATCTCCTCTAACATCCACTTGGTCATGCCGTAAGGATTGGTGGGACGCTTCTTCTCACACCGCTCCGTTACCGGAACCGTCTCCGACTCGCCGTACACCGTAGCCGAGGAGCTGAAAATCAGATTCTTTACGCCATGCTCCCGCATGGCGGCACAAAGATTCAAGGTGCCTGTCAAATTATTATGATAATACTCCAGGGGCTTTTCCACCGACTCCGCCACAGCCTTCAGTCCCGCAAAATGAATCACCGCATCCACCGAATGCGCCTCAAACACAGCATCCACCGCAGCCTTATTAAGCAAATCCGCTTTGTAAAACGCAAGCTCCTTTCCGGTAATCTGCCGCACCCGCTCCAAGGACTTCTCACTGGAATTTGCAAGGTTGTCCAGCACAACCACGGAATGTCCCGCATTAAGTAGTTCCACACAGGTGTGGGACCCGATATAGCCGGCACCGCCGGTGACTAAAATGGTCATGATATGTCCTCCTCATCTATCTCTTGTTCCAAAATATCCGCAATCCGTTTACTTGCCGATCCATCCCCGTAAGGATTGCTTGCCTTAGCCATTTTTTCATAAAGCTTCTTATCTTCCAATAAACTCTTGAAATTCTGATAAATCGATGCTTCTTCTGTTCCTACAAGTATTAACGTCCCTGCAGCAACTCCCTCCGGACGCTCTGTTGTATCCCTCATCACAAGCACCGGTTTACCCAGGGAAGGGGCCTCCTCTTGAATTCCGCCACTGTCTGTCAAAATCAAAAAACTACGCGCCAGAAAGTTATGAAAATCCAAAACCTCCAAAGGTTCAATAATATGGATTCTTTCACAATCGCCCAGCTCTTCCTCCGCGGCTGCACGCACTATCGGATTCATATGAATCGGATAAATTGCCTTAACATCCGGATGTTCTTCCATCACACGACGAATTGCACGGAACATATTATGCATCGGCACGCCAAGATTTTCGCGACGATGCGCCGTAATCAAAATAAGACGACTTCCTTCTGCCCACACAAGCTCCGGATGACTGTAAGTCTCACGTACCGTTGTTTTAAGTGCATCGATTGCAGTATTACCGGTAACAAAAATACTGCTTTTTTCCTTTCCCTCACGAAGCAGATTCTCCTTAGAAAGCTCCGTCGGAGCAAAATTATACTTAGAAATAATCGAAACCGCCTGACGATTAAACTCCTCCGGATATGGGCTGTAAATATTGTATGTACGAAGACCTGCCTCTACATGGCCAACCGGAATCTGCTTATAAAAGCATGCAAGCGCGGTCACAAACGTCGTAGACGTATCTCCATGAACCAAAACCACATCCGGCTTTACTTCATCCAATACAGTTCCGATACCGTTTAAAATACTTGTGGTAATATCGAACAAGGTCTGCTTGTCCTTCATAATGGACAAATCATAATCCGGAACAACCCCGAATGCATCCAATACCTGATCCAACATCTGACGATGCTGACCTGTTACACAAACAACCGTACAAATTCCATCCCTTGATTTTAATTCATTTACAAGCGGACACATTTTAATTGCTTCAGGTCTTGTGCCGAATACCAACATTATCGTTTTCATATTTACTCCGTATCCTTTCAAATAATCTGACATAATGCTTTCTGATACCGTATGCAGCAATACGAATAAAGGCATTAGGAATTTTTCCGATATCTATCCTGGCTCTATCCATTTGAAACAACCGAATAAATGCTAAATACTGTGCATAGTTCTTTATTCTGTATACTATTTTTTTCCCATATACCGCCTCTGAAAGATTCGCGGTTGCAGACCCATATGGGTTCCTGATCATCAATCTTTCCGTATTATAAGTATAACCGTCTTCCAAATATTCACAGATATATATCGGGTTCTCAAACAACACCATCGGAGCTATGGAATTCAATTGATTGTAAAATACAATTTCCGAAACAAAACGTTCTTCTTGATATACCGGAAAAGAATAATTCTTTATCAATGAAGTCCTTAGTACAATCGCCGTATCACCTTGAAAATCGTAGCTATGATACAAATCCGTTATTCCGACACGGCTAATGCCGTCCGGATAAGCTTTCGCTACATTTTCGCCGTTTTTTAATTCTTTTCTCATATACATGCCTAAAATGTGCTCGGTCTCTATTGTTTTATATGCTTTTTCTATCGTTTCAACCGCTTGGTCCGATAATATGTCATCCGAGTCAACACACAAAAATAACTCTGTTTGGCAAATCTCTACCGCCTTATTATGCGCCACATGTTTTCCGCCGTTCTGTTGGTAGTAATACACCATCTCTACCCTATTTTCTTTTTGAAACTCAAGACACAACTCTTTTGTATTGTCGTTTGAACCGTCATCTATCACTAACCATAAGAAATTATTACTGGTTTGTCTTTTTAAGCTCTCATACAGATTTCTTAAGCAATAGCCTCTGTTGTATGTAGGTGTAAACACCGTTAGCAGCTTCATTATTTCCCCCTCTTAAATATATGCTTTATCTTTATTAACAAACTTGTAAAACGATAACCAAACATCTCCGTAATATTCTTAACCAATTTCCTGTCTGATGTCATCCAGCTTCCGTCAAAATGATGAATGGCCACAGAATTCTTTGTAAGGTTCAATTCGCGTGTTGTTGCATCTTTAGGGCAGAAGAAATCCATCGGAAAAAAAGTAAATCCTTGTACTGTCTGTTTTTCATTATCCAAAGTCAACCCGTACTTCAGACAAGTATTTGTTATTCTATGCACATTAGTTGTTAAATCCAGCGTTCCGTCATCCTTCCGAAAATGTATCCCGTCATAATCTTGTAAAAGTTCCCGAAACAATACTTGCTCTTTCTCCGAAGCCATAATTCCGGTAGGTATCTGCCCCGAAGATTCAAATCCGGAAAATGCCTCATATGAAAGAAACGGATCGATGGATTTTAGTAATTCAACATCTGTATCCATGTAAACCCCTCCATGCTTAACAAGCACATACAACCTTGCAACATCACTTACAAATGCCCACTTTTTTTCCTCATAAGCCTCTTTCACATAAGCACAACAATTAATATCGAAATTGTCCTCATTCCACTCAACAATTTCATAATCCGGGCAGTACTTTTTCCAACTCTTTATACACTTCTGCGCCATTTTGGGTAACGGATTCTTCCCAAACCAACAATAATGAATCACCTTAGGTATCATTTTTCCTCCAATAACTTGATAAACTGTTTTCTTTGTAAGTCATTCGTAACTTCTGTTTTCGCTTTCTTATCTGCTTTTTCTATCCTACGCAACATCTGTACCAGTCCCTCATTACTGTTTTCACAAATAAAACCATCCTCCCTTGCTATCATCTCCTTCGCAGAAGTTGTATCCGTTGTCAGCACACAAGTTCCCAACAATTTAGCCTCATCGAAAACCATCGGTGCCGCCTCGTGAAAAGAAGGCACAAACAAATAATCCGCCTTTTTCATATATCTCGCGGGCACATCGGAGCTACCAAGCAAAAAAACGCTTTCCTGCACTCCGCCTTTCTTAATCGCATTCTCAATATTCTCTCTTTCCGGTCCGTCTCCCACAATATAATAACGAATATCACTTCTTCCGCAGGATGCCACAGCTTGTACCGCACGTTCCAGTCCCTTTTCTTCTGTCATCCGGGCAACGGAAACTATATTAATAAAATCCTGATCGTATTCATAACTGCTTTCATCATCACCGAATGATCTATCAAAAAAATTCCGAACCGCATAGGTTTTTCCTTCCATATGCGGAATCACTTCCAAAAACCGTCTCCTAACCGACTCCGAGCAGCACGCAATTCTGCTAAACCTTGAATACAAGCGATTTGTATATTGGCTATGATTGCTTTCATAAGAATAATCGCAATGTATAAAACAAATCTTTGTCTTTGCATCAACCTTTCCCAAAACAAACTCTGCGCAACAACTGGTAAGCATCGGTTCACAGCTGGCATGCGAGAAGGAAATAGCCGTATCATATCCGGTAATCTTTCTTTGGAACAGCCCCGCAACCTTTACAGCGAAACTCTTTGATACAATTTTTGCCAGGACACAAAGAAATCCCTTCCACAAATATTCAATTTTCTTTCTCTTTAATCTGCTGCGGTGGGCCCCCAAAACACCTAACCATCTATTAGCAGAAAGTACCTGAACATTTTCCGGAACCTCTGCAAGCAACGCCCCGCTACTATGCAGCAAAAGAAGCGTAATTTCATACTCCTTATTCATGGCTTTCAGCAGATTGATTAACGCTTTTTGTATCCCGCCCAATTCCAGATTATCATTAACAATAAGCAGTTTTTTCATTGCAACCTCCGCCATCACACACTTTATTCTTCTATTTCATCATACAACTTTAACAGACGTCCTTTCATTCGGTCCCAGCTATATTCTGCCCGATACAACGATTGCATTTTTTTCTTCATCTCGTTCCATCGTTCTCTTTCTCTTACCAAATCATGCAGACCTTCGGAAAACCCGTTTTCACTGTACTCAATCAGGCAACCGATTCCTTCTTTCTCAACAACTTCCGACATCCCCGTCCCCTTTACCATCATTACCGGCTTTCCCAGCATCAACGCCTCATAAAACTTATTCGGTGCCGCAAACCTGTGGTTTTCAATAGCCGGGTCATACACGGCAAGCATAATATCGCACTCTGCTTCCAATGCCAAAGTATCTTCATAAGGAATTCGCCCGTAAAAGAATATATTATCATTCTTTTTATCTAAGTCCTCAAAATATTCGCGGTACTTTCCGAAGCCTCCCACATGCCATTCATACTCAGGATGTTTTTCAAAATAAGCTCCGATTTCCTTCAGCAGTCTGTAATCCTGCAAAATTCCGACATAAGCCACCGCTATTTTATCTGCGTTCTTACGAAACGGCTTGCGTTCCCGTTTCATCTGTTCTTCAAACGGGGCGTTGTGAATCACTTCCAACCTTCGCGGTTTTGCACCTGCGATCTGACGTTTCCTGTCCTCAGTACAAATAATAGTTCCGTCTGCTTTATTGATAATTCGAAACTGTCTTTTTTTAACCAAACGCTGAAACACATTTTTCGGCTCTCCTGCCACAAAGTCAAAAATATCAAACACGAATTTTTTCTTATAAACCCTTGCCACAACAGAAGAAAAGCAAGCCATATCAAAATCACACGCATGTATCACATCATATTGTTTTCGATTCTTTATTAACCAACCTATCATTGCCATCTGATATTTGATAAAAGGAACAAGGCTCTTTTTCCCCGCACCGAATTCCGCCTTATAGCCGATACGCACAATCGGTATCTCTATCCCGGTTACCTCTATGGTTTCGTACGTCGCTTTATGATTACTGTCTCTGTCCCAACAAAGAATCGTCACCTTGTGACCTCCCGCCACCAGCGAAACAGCTTCTTTTTCTACACGCGAATCCGGACGCACCGGATTTGACCGAATCATCACTATACGCATACCGTTCTCCCTAATTCAAGTTGCTTCGTTCACATAAATCTCTTTCATCATTTCCAACACGTTACATAACTCAAACTGCTTTATCTGCTGTTTTGCATTACTTCCCAATGACTTCCGCAACGACTCGTTTTCCCGTAGCTTACAAATCATTGTTGCCACATCTTCCGCATTCATTTCCGCAAAAAAGCCGTTCACACCGTTTTCCACCAAATCCCGGTTCCCTCGTATGTCGGAACATACCACAGGAAGTCCGCCGGCCATGGCTTCCATCAACGCCACCGGAAGCCCCTCTCGTAGGGACATAAACAAAAACAAATCACCGGCACCGCAAATCTCGGGAATATCTGACCGATACCCCAAAAACGTTACACACTCCGAAAGTCCCGACCTCATCACCATGTCCTTTAATTGCGCCTCCGAGCCTCCGCTACCGCAAAGCAAATACCGTATTCCCTCAAGTACTCCTTGTTCCTTAAGGTGCTTCAGTGCTTGCAATATAAGCATATGATTTTTATTCTCGTTCAACTCTCCTACCGAAAGAAGCACAAACTCCTCTTTTTTTATTCCGAGTTCTTTGCGTTTCTCTCTTCCGCGCTCCTCTGAAACAGAAAAACGCCGGGTATCAATACCCACTCCCGGAATATAAACCGTTTTCCCGGTTCGGAACCTCTTTGCCCGCTCAAAATCCTCTCGATTAATGGTCACAAGAACATCCGTATACCTTGCTAAAAAGCGTTCCGCCGGATAATACAACAACCAATTTTTTAAAGGCGCCCCTTGAAAAAAATGAAACCCGTGCGCCGTATAAATAACCTTGGTTCCTCTTTTACGACTCCTTCTCGCCGCCAATCGTGCCAGCATAGCACCTACCGGCGTATGACAGTGAATCAAATCGTATTCGCCGTCCTCAATAACGTTCTTCAACTCCTTATACGCCTTTCGATTGCTTGTATGTAACGGAGAACGTTCAAAGGGAATATTATAAAATACATCACAATACGGGATCACACAATCTTCCGGATTCTCATAATCATTCCGGGCCGCTACTGCCGTTTCCCAGCCCATCTCCTTCAACATCCGCAAATACGGTACATGAAACTCCATTATATGTGTCTTAACTACCGTTGCAACAAATAAAACCTTTTTCATCCTTTTGTACTCCTCACACATTGCGGTCTCCGAAATACAACCACTCTACTTCTTACACTTCAACCTTCGTACCAGTGCATGTACCCGGTCTTTCTCGTTTTCATTCATCACAAAGAAATACGCCAGTCCCGCATAAATCACCACAAAGAGAATCCCTTGTAACAAAAAGTCAATCCACAGATGATTCAAGGAAAGGAACGAAACGCCGTATCCTATCCCGATACATATCCCCCAAAGCAAAAATATTTTTACCATATCCTTCCAAAACAGCCCGATCTTCAATCCGATCACTTTGTGATAATACACATTCATAATCAGCCCGGAACCGATCAACATCGATACTGCCGTTGCCGCAGCCGCACCCACAAGTCCCCAAACCTTTACTGCCGCTACCGTAAGAGCAATATTAATAAGCGCAATCGTAAACATACACTTTGCCCGGAACGAATACTTATTTAACACCTGCAACACTGAAATCCCTACCGTTCCCTGAATGATATCAATTGCATATGCGAACATCAACATAACAGCAACAACATATGCTTCTTCATAACCTTCTCCGACCCAAAGCAACATGAACTTTCTGCCTAATACAGTAAAACCGGTTAACATAAGGCCCAATATATACCCCTGAATTCGGCCCACCTTTCGAAAAAACGCGTCAACCTCTGCCATACCTTCCTTTTCTATCTTTGACACTATCGTCGGCAATAACACGCCACCGACACCGGAAGAAAGTGCCATAAATGCGTAAAACACCTGCACTCCCACCGAATACACCGCTACTGCGGAGGTACCCTGCATTTTGCCCAAAATAATCTGATCCGTTTTCCAAAATATCTGGTCTGCTACCACAGTCAAAAATGTGCCGACAGAAAACACCAACATAGACTTCATTAAAGCATCTCCGTACTCCGGGTGCTTCCTCACCTTTATCTTCAGTTCTGTTTTTGCGTAACGATATCTCACAACGGCTACAATCACATTCAAACAAAGCTCCACTGCCACAATCACCGTGGCATACGGCACAATCTGCAGCAATGCAAGAACTCCGAGGGGCTGCAGTATCAGAACAATCAAACTTAATACCTTCAAAAACACAAACCGCTGATGGGCATTGATACACGCCAGATAGGTATAATTATTTACAGAAACCAAAATATTGATTACCAGAATACCGTATATCAGGAAAAACTCCCTTAACTCCGGCGCCGTCAACGAGTTTCTGTAAAAGAAATACATTCCTATTGCAAGCACCATTGCGACTCCGACAATCAGTCCCGACAAAATGCGGTACATCTTACGTGAAAGATAAAGTACATGTTCCGTTCCGTCCATGTCTCCCTTGACCAAATACAAAGTATACTGGCGCAACACAGAAGCGGACAGGGTGGATTCGATAATCGTCAAATACGCTATCACCGAGGATGCCATCTGATACAAGCCGTATGCACTTTCTCCGAGACAGCCCAACAAAATCGGCACATATACGATACCGATTACCGTATGCAGAATCGTATGAACATATCCCAGTACGATGGCCTGTTTTCTGTTATCCTTCTCCATAACCTTACACCTCTACGGTTCCTTTTTTTCCGCTTCCTTTGCTACGGCATCTTCTTCCTTTGTCGCGATTACTTCTTCCTCAACACCTTCCGTACTTTCCGGCAAAAACAAAATCTTTATCGTCGCCATAATAATTCGCAAATCTTCAATAATGTTCGGATTGGAAATATACATCAAATCCATCTGTAACTTATCATAGGGCGTCGTATTATACTTCCCATACACCTGCGCATATCCGGTCAGTCCTGCCTTTGCCTGCAGTCGTAATTTAAACTCCGGCAAAGTCTCCATATACTGCGCAGCAAGCTCCGGTCGTTCCGGTCTCGGACCGACAATCGACATGTCACCCTTTAAAACATTAAACAACTGCGGCAATTCATCTATCCTTACTTTACGAATAAACCGGCCCACGGCAGTCACTCGCTCATCCGCATCTCCGCTGGACAATCTTGCGCCGCTTTCCTTCTCCGCATCTGCCCGCATACTGCGGAATTTTAATATCATGAACTCTTTTCCGTCCTTTGTTAAACGACGCTGTTTATAAAATACCCGCCCACCGTCACAAAGCTTTACCGCAAGCGCTGTCAACAGCATCACCGGGGAGAATACAATCACCCCGACTCCGGCCGCTACAATATCAAACGCACGCTTAAACAACAAATATTCCACCGGAGGATTATAGCGTTCCACCTGCAAAAACGGCATACGGAACATATGAAGCTTCTTTGCTCCGCTCATAATCACATCCCCGATTCTCGGCAACACAAACATCCGGATATCCTGTTCCACACAAAACTTCAAAATTGTATTGCGGGTCCGGCTGTCTACACCACATACAAATACAGTCTCAATATCCTTTAACGTATCCATACCGTAGCTTACACATTCCGTCGCCGTAACTGCCTTTACGATTTCGAACTTCTTTTCAAGGCCCGACTTTCGTATCAAAGTTTCGATATCCTGCGCATCCTCATAAATTACCGCAGTCTTTTCCGGCGGAAAAGTGGCAAAATACAATCGTCTGGTTAATACTGCCCATAAAACCGCAAACAACAACTGAGCAACCAACGCCAGCAGTAACGGTACCACGTTCACAAATCCCAAGCTCAACAACGAAATTACGATATACATAACCGTATCCGCAAACAGTACTGCCATCCCTTGACTGTAGACCATCTCGGGAATCTGATTGTATGACACGGAAAAAGCGTCATAAGTATGACCGAACATAACAAACAGCGCTGCAAACAAAACAACCACCAGGACATTTCCCCAACGATAATACGCCATCGTAATACGACCGGCATAATACCCGTACCAGCAAACCGCAAAGGGAACCGTCAACAATATAAAATTCACCAACACTGCAATCCGCAGCCACAATCTATGCTTAAACTTCTGCTTATCCATAGCATCTCATCCTTCCGGTCTTTTGCACACTACTCCATTCATATCATAGCATTTTTTAGAGAGAAATGCAAATAAAAAAGCCGACCGGGAAGGTCGGCTAAAATCAGCTGATTAAACTTGATAGAACTGCTTATCCCCTCTACAAACTACCTCTTCCCATACATTTCCTCATAATACTTCACATATTCTCCCGAGGTACACTCTTCCATCCAATCCATGTGGTCCTTATACCACTGAATCGTCAACTTGATACCGTCTGCGAACTTGGTGGTCGGTCCCCAACCAAGCTCAGCATTTGCCTTAGACGGGTCGATTGCATAGCGCTGGTCATGCCCTTTCCGATCAGCAACATATGTAATCAAACTCTCCGGCTTTCCCAGTTCTGCAAGAATAATCTTTACAATCTCAATATTCGCCTTTTCATTATGGCCGCCAAGGTTGTAAATTTCGCCAACCTTGCCTTTCTCGAGTACCGCAAGAATACCATAGCAGTGGTCCTTTACATAAAGCCAGTCACGGACATTTAGTCCTTCTCCGTACACCGGAAGGGGCTTATTCTGAGACGCATTATTAATCATAAGCGGAATCAACTTCTCCGGGAACTGATACGGACCGTAATTGTTACTGCAACGAGAAATCGTCACCGGCAAACCATAGGTCCTGTGGTATGCCATTGTAAGCAAGTCCGCTGCCGCCTTAGAAGTGGAATACGGCGAAGACGTATGAATCGGTGTATCCTCATGAAAGAACAAATCCGGTCGATCCAAAGGTAAATCACCGTATACTTCGTCCGTACCAACCTGATGAAAACGCTCTACGCCATACTTGCGACAAGCATCCATCATCACCTGTGTTCCGAGAATATTAGTTTCAAGGAAAACCCCCGGATTTTCAATACTTCTATCCACGTGAGACTCTGCAGCAAAATTCACCACAAAGTCCGGATGTTCCTTCTCAAAAATTTCGAAAATTCCTTCACGATTACGAATATCTTCCTTGTAGAACACAAAGTTAGGATTCTTCATTGCATCGTTCAACGTATGTATATTGGCCGCGTAAGTCAAAGCATCCACACACACTACCTTCCACTCCGGCCGCTCCTCCAAAAGAAGATATATAAAATTTGAACCGATAAATCCGGCTCCGCCGGTTACAAGAATTGTTTTACTCATAGCTGGTCTCCTCGCATAATAACCCTAATAATGTATCTTCCCTTCCGCAACCTTCTTCAGATGCTCTCCGTACGGTGACTTGCCGTAACGCTCCGCAGACATCATCAGCTCGTTCTTTGTAATCCACCCGTTCTTATACGCAATCTCTTCCAGTGCGGAAATCTGAATTCCCTGACGGTTCTGCACCATTCGCACAAAATCCGTCGCCTCTGCAAGACTGTCCATAGTTCCTGTATCCAGCCACGCAAATCCGCGTCCCAACAGTTGTACATCCAAAGCTTTCCCATTGAGGTACATCTCGTTCAATGTTGTAATCTCCAGTTCGCCTCTGGCAGACGGTCTCACTTCCTTTGCCTTTGCACTAACACCTGCCGGATAAAAGTATAAGCCGGTTACAGCATAATTGCTCTTCGGACTCTTTGGTTTCTCTTCAATGGAAATTGCTTGTCCGTTTGCATCAAATTCCACCACGCCAAAGCGCTCCGGATCATTTACATAGTATCCAAACACTGTCGCACGATTATTCTTTTCGGCATTTTCAGCCGCTGCACGTAACGTTTTTCCGAAGCCGTTTCCATAAAAAATATTGTCACCAAGCACCATTGCGCAGGCATCGTTCCCGATAAACTCCTCTCCCAACAAAAACGCTTGCGCAAGTCCATCCGGCGACGGTTGCACCTTGTAGGACAATTTAATACCGTATTGACTTCCGTTCCCAAGAAGGCGTTCAAAATTCGGCAAATCAGTCGGGGTGGAAATAATAAGAATATCCTTGATTCCCGCAAGCATTAATGTCGAGAGCGGATAATATATCATCGGCTTATCATAAATCGGAAGCAATTGCTTCGATGTTACCATTGTTAACGGATACAGTCTTGTGCCGGCTCCTCCGGCGAGAATAATGCCTTTCATACGTATCTCCCTCCCGCATCTTCCATCATGCGAAATTTTACCTGGTTTGCTCCGTTAGATGATTCCTAATAAACATACCTGTTTTCTCCATTTCATCTAACGATGCATTGTAACCACTGTTATCCGTTTCCTGTTGAAGTACCCAGTCACAAAATTCTGACAAACCTTCCTGTAAAGAAATTTTCGGATTAAACATCAATGACTTTCGAGCATTTGAAATATCTGCTATATTGTGTGCAATGTCTCCCACTCTAAAGTCCCCGGTAACATTTAATTCACTTGAACTCTCATATCTTTCTTTCAAAAAGTTTGCTATCTCCAAAACCGAAGTACCCTTACCGCTTCCAAGGTTAATAATTTCTCCGCTACTTGCTTTACTGTCAAATGCACCTATTACACCTCTCGCAATATCGCTCACATGAATAAAGTCCCTGCTTTCCAGACCATTTTCAAAAATATTTACCGATTTATTATCTAACATCAATGATGAAAACACCGACAAAATGCCCGTGTACGGATTTTTTAACGATTGCCCTGCTCCATAGACATTCTGAAAACGAAAAATTGTATACTCAATATTTAACGCCGGACACATCGTCTCAAACATTTTCTCTTGAGCAACTTTAGTAAAAGCATACAAGGAACTCGGCTGAAGCGGACTGTCTTCCGTTGTCGGAACAACCGCAACTTCCGTACCGCATTTCGGACAATACATTGAAAAATCTTTCAGCAGCATCGCCTCTCTACATCTTCCCTTTGGATAGACCTCCCCACATTCACTGCAATAGTATTTCCCTTCTCCATATACCGACCTGGAAGAAGACAATATCATCTTCTTTACTTTGTTTTTTTTATTTGAAACCAATGCCTGAAATAAATTAGATGTTCCCATTACATTTACTTCATTATACCGATTAATCTGATACATCGACTGACCCGTTCCTGTTTCTGCCGCCAGATGTACGATAATCTCGTTATCATTTATTGCTTTTTCCACATCCGCAAAGTTTCGCACATCTCCCAGAATAAATCTACATTTATCCTTGATACTCTGGTACAGGTACGAACTTTCCCAGTCTTCTCCGTGAATCTGTGAACTCATACTGTCTAAGACCGTAATCTCATATTCTCCCATACCCGACAATTGATTAACAATGGTACTACCTATAAAACCGGCACCTCCGGTAATCAATACTTTTGTCATGTTAACAATATCCTCCTATTTGCTAATACCTTTTCCCTCACTAATCATTCAGCTCATATTTTTTTCTTCTGTTTATTTTTCCTAAAACACTCTTCACCATACGACATGATGCTATCATCTGCCTTCTATATATGATTATTATCACTCCAAAAAGGAGTATATTAACTACATAAACTTCAAGCCGATTTGCTAACAATAAAACCAAAACACATTGAATAATTAAGATAACAAGAACTACCAATTCTCTGATGAAGGAAACATTAATCATATTATACTTTCGTGCAGCATATATCCGAATAACCCACATAATAAAACAACTAATAAAGCATGCAATTGTCGCACCAAGCAAACCGAATTGAGGAATAAGCCAAAAATTAAGTATTAAACTTGTAATTCCCGCTATAACTGAAGAACTTGAAAGCTCCTTTGAACTCTTTTCCGCAACAAACAAACTACTCCAATACTGTGCATACATCATATATATCGACGCTAACAGTAGTACAGGAACATACTTCCACGCATCATAAAACTCAGTAGACAACACTGACAGTAGCGGCTTACAAAACATAATAAGGATAGATGAGCCTATAACTAACACCGCTGAATATAAATCAAAAACGCTAGTAAAAAATTTTTTTCTACTTACTAAATCTTCATTACTTTCTTTCTCCTCAATTGCTGACAACTGCCAAGCTTGTATAAAAATAGTTCCCACCATAGTAATAATATTTGGTATTTTTGCTGCGACTCCATATATTCCATTTGCCTCATCACTGATTATAGCCTCAATAAAATATCTATTAGCAGACGCAATAACCCACCACACAAGCGCATTTGGTATAAGTAAAACAGAGTATTTCAACATCTGTTTTGATATGTTTTTGGTCTTCAGTCGAAAATCAACAAACCTCCATGCCCGCATTCTTACAACGCAATACAGAGTTGCAAGAAAGTAAGCTACTATCTGAGATAATAAATACCCTTCTACACCCCTTTTCAAAAATGCAATCAAATACACATTACTTGTCAAGAAAATAAATGTATAGATAATCCCACCCATCAAAAAAACTTTCGAGTTCAAGCCTTTTACAAACTGAGAGAAAATATAGAATAAGCTATATGATACAATCAATAAATAAACATATCCCGCATACTGTCTGGTCGAATTACTTATTTGCAAAATCGGTATTATTGTTAATGCAACAACGCTCCCCCCAAGAAAAACCTTCAAGGCACTTGTCAGCACACACTTTTTGTTTGTATCCTCAGACATGTTGAAACGAAGAACTGCATCATATATCAACAACATGTAACAAGGTGCCGCTATTGTTAACGTAGCAGTTGAAACCTCTATTGCTCCATACTCACTTGTAGTAAGGATGTATGTATAAAGAGGAACCACTAGCAACATCATTACCTTACTACCAAACTGAGCAGCCAAAAACAAAAAAGAATTTGATAGTAACTTTTTATATTTGCTCTGCATCTTTTCCCCTTTCTGCGCCAACGTAATCCTTTTTTTGCAAATGCAGATTAGCCCATTCCTTAGTATTTCCAATGACCTGCGCCGGTACGCCTGCCAGAATTACATCATCCGGATACTCTTTTCCGGAAACAACCGCACCTGCTGCAACAATTGTGTTTTTTCCCAACTTTGCTCCAGGTAATATAACTGATCTTATACCAATAAAACAGTTATCACCTATATATATATCTTTTAAAAAAGTTATTTGTGTTCCTAAAGGGATATCTTTTCCTATACTCCGAAGGCCTTGCTTTATTGACGCATCATGCGTCAGGAGAATAACATCATTAGAAATAACTGTTTTTTTTCCAATATGAATCAGCCTATAATCCGATCCATCCACAAAAACAGAAGGTGAAATAAAGCTGTACTCACCTGTTTTTGATGAGATATCTACTCCTAACCACTTTAAACGCTTCGTATTAATTCTATCATATGTGCGTTGACTAAAAGGTCGTACCAAAACAGCAAAAAGCACTACAAATTTAGATAATAATTTTTTTATCTTCATACTCTTATCACTCCCAATATCTTTTTAATTTCTTTCCTTTATTTGAGAAATAATTTACAATACACATTATAATTAGTGTAGTTAAAATGTATATTTCAGTACTAAAATGCAAATTAAAAAACATCATCAAAACAGCACGAAGAGTAAATAATACTATTACACCCCAAAACGGATTTAAATTTCTTTTTCCTCTTTCATATACATATGAAACAAACATACCAATCGGCATCACTGCTACACACGAACCTATTACTCCGAAATCATTATATAAATATGCAAGATATCCCATTGCATTGAATGTCGTATAAGATTCCATCATCGAATAACTCTCTGTAAATAATCCCTCAATTCTAAACAGTGTCAATATCGGTTTGACAGACCACAGCCCATAAGTATGTTCCTTAACGGTCCCCAAAACATATTCTAAATTCGCCCATGGAGTTTCAAAATAAAGATATGTTTTTAGTTGTGATACCGAAAGAAGTGAACTGGACCTAGATAACCATAATTCTTCAAATTTTGTTGCCCCTCTCATTTGATTATATACACCGTCTAAATACGAAAACACAAATAAAGATATTATCCCAAGTAATATCAGTCTCTTTATTCTTACAGATGAATGTTTTTTCTCATACGCTGCTAATATCGCCATTAAATAGCATAGTACCATTGTTTTTGTGAGTGAAACAAGGGTTGCAACCCCACCCAGCACCAAACAAATAATAATACAGACCTTTTTTTTAGTTTGCATTGCCAAATAAATCCCTATATACGGGAAATATGCAAGCACAGCATATATCGGAAAACTCGACGCCAGATCTTTCATTCTATTCCATTCCGAAATATGCCCAACCAATAGCGCATATACCGCAGGTATCATACCAACAACAGAAAAAACAATGGCCCAATTTCGTACTGTTTTCTCTTCGCATTCATTCGGCCAATGATTTTCCCCACCTAGGACACCATGTTCCATCCTAATTTTCTTATTCCTTATTATCTCCAGCCCAATATAAAAACAAATCATATTTACTAATGCATAAACATAGGTTGTATCCGACAACTCTAGTAAATAATACTCACTTATGACAGGAAAATAAAGAGCAAGTGTTAGCGGACATACCGCAAAGAGGAAATAAGGATTAAAGATAAAAGGTTCTCTTAATCCTCTAATAATCAAGTATACCGCAAAAAGCAACGATCCTATCTGCGCTATCCGTGACGCCATTGTTGAAGAATATATAACAATGAAGTATAAAAGTAGTAATAACAATACGACGGGAATTAAACATCTTATTATCTTATTCTTAATAAAAGGGACATTTTTTTTCACTACTCTATTCCTCTCTTCGCATAATCTTATATTTGATTATGCCACGTATTTTTCTTCGTAAATGTTCTCCTGCTGCCACTCTCAGAACAGCTTTTTTTAAACCTCTTTTTTCGTAATTTCTTACAAACCTATTTCTCTTAGATAAAGAAAAATGCTTTTCTTCAATTACTTTCCGCAACAATCGCGGATTTGCTTTCACAACATTTCCATAGGTGGTATGCTCTGTTATCAAGCAACCTGATATTGCATTCATTAATGCTGTCCCCTTTTCAGAAAGACAACCAACAAAAGAAATTCCATCTTTAATCTCTTTCTCCCCAAAAACCTCTGTAGGCTCATATCCCCAAAAATCTCCCAACACAATATCGCCAACTCTCTCTTTACAACTGTATGTGCAATTCCAACAGGATTCTCTTACGGATAACTTGTAATCTAATGCGGTCATAAAATATGAATCATTTGGTTTACATGAAGATATTTTTTTCCCGCTCTTATAAATATCCACAAATACCCTATGTCGGTCACGCATAATAACCTTATCACAAATAACATCTCCCGTATGCAGCATGATTTCAGATTGTAAAACCTTCGTTGATGTCCAACCACCGCATGGAAAACTAGCAATTATTAAATTATCTTTTTGTTCCTCGCATAGATTTTCTATGGCTGCACATTGACACGGAGTCCCCACAAAAAGAACTTTCCTTTTCATTATGTCCTCTCGTATATTTTCATAGACAACCTTCAAATCACTTTGAACATACTTACTTCCCTTTGTCTCATTAATTTTCTCCACCTCAGCAATACGACTATACACAACCTGTCCGTTTTCAGCTCCTACCGCGCCATAGTATATGCCGCCCATCTCTACAACACCCCTTGCCAACATGGTCGCAAGCCCGCCTGAAGAACTCCCCAATAAATCTTGTCTGTCTGTACAGCATGCTGCTACTATATCTTTAGGAAGCCTCTTGGAAACATATGCAAGTTCTGGACACTTTTTCACACACATCCCACAATTAATACATTTCTCTTCATCTATTTTAGGATAAATAAAACCAAGGGAATCTCTTTCCATCTCTATGCATTTTAATGGGCAGACTTCAACACACAATAGACACCCTGTACATTTCTCATGCGCTAGAATCGAAATATTATTCATCTATTCCTCCAAAATTAAAACTAATTGACCATTTTACTCCTGTACTCAGCCCTGTTTCATATACCGTACATTCTCCGTATTGATTATTAATTGTAAACGAATCGTAGCAAGGTATTTTCACTCCATCAACATGTATAGTTATAAACTCTTCAATATTACGCAACGCAGGAATATTTAAAATACATTTTTTCCTTTTCTCATTAAAAATTTCTATAGTTAATGTCTTGTCATCACATGTAACAGCCGGAACTGAATATATAGGCTTTACTTCCATCTTTGCATTACATTTTTCAACTATATTAAATCTTCGTGTAATCTTATTATTAATGTACGATACATCATGAGAAACCTCTAACAACCCAAAATAATTACATATTGCGACGATTGGATTAGTATATTTATTTCCAAACACACCAAACCAAGGTGCAAAAGCCCCTTTGCAAATGACGCCAATATTCCGTATCCATATAGCATAAATCGCAGGTCCGGTCTCAGCTAAATACTCTCTTCTTCCGCCAAAACTTACTACCATGCAATTCTCATTCTTAAAAACATCTATCCCTGATTTCAAGCCATTTGAGTCCAGTTCACAACTTTCTTTCAATATCCTCTTATCATAATTCTCTCTCTTTAATGCTAAAGAGAGCCACATAAACAAGTGACACACATAAACTGAATAATGATGGTAGTCCCACCACAGCCATCTCCTATCACCGGCATAAAGGTTTAATAGTAGGTTATTATTCTTCAAAGCATTTTCTATTTTATCGTCAAAAAAATCAAGGGCCAGTTCCAAGTCCGATTCACGTTCTTCTTGGCATAATAAGTATAACCACGGCCCCCATGCAAATATCTGATTACACCCTCTACCAAGATAATTGACATCTCCATCTGGGAGAACAATGTCTAAAACAGCATCCAACATCCGCTTATTATACAAATGCATCTCTTTCTTTTCAAGTAAATACAAGTTTGCTACAGTAGCAATGTCATACTGAACATTAAAACTGATGCCGATTGGCGCTCTATCATCAATGTAATAGTCTGAATATGTCACCTTACTAAGTGTTTTCTTTATATCGGCTATCTTCTTTAAATACTTCTTCTCGCTTGTCCAATCAAATCTACACTTATTCACATAAATTCGCATTGGTAACCAATTTACTGTTTCATGCGGGCTGTCTTCCGTAGACAATACAATATCTCGTATTCGTACTAATATTTTTTTATCCGACATCGCATTGGCATAATCATAGTACAAGCATAATGCAAATAAATTGAAATCCGCATGAAAGTCTTTCTCCTTCCTAATCAAATCCCATCTAGACATTATTCCTTCTACCAATAAATTTGCTTTCTGTATTAATCTTTCCTCTCCTATCATCTGTCCATACAATAAATAAGCAACCGCTGCATGTGATGCAGCATAATGCCCTTCTATTGATTTCCCATCATTGGGGTCAATTATATACCCGCCTTCCTCATTTGTTCTAAAAATATCATCAACATGTTCTTTCACCCTTTTTAACATTTCTTTCATCTTCAATTCTTGTATAGATGTCATTTTATTATCCGCCTTTTCATTTCACGTAATTTGTCTATCCCAAAAACTTTTAAAAGAATCGGTCGTATCAAAGTAGTAATAAGAATTATAAATGAGTTGCATGTATGAATTCTATGTCCAAGACTTGCAATCGATTGTCCAACTCGTTGTATAAACAAACCTACTGCATTCATAATTCTTAAAAACATCTGTGGTCTGACAACTTTTTTTACAATAGGCACCGTCTTATTATCAATCTCTATACAGTCTTTTTTTGTCTTTATTATTCTTTTTAAATAACCTATTTCTCTCACTTTAAATCCACTTATGCAAGACGCATATATATCCGCTTCAACAGCACTATCCGCATAAACAATACGCCCAAGATCTACCGGTATCCCATTGCATGGTCCATTCTGTTCCATAGCATAAAAGCCATCTACTATAGACATATCCGGGCAAATACCTATTACTAAATCATGAATTACATTGCTTAAATATGGGTGATAGTGAGACTTCTCAAAATCAGGAAGACATCCAAACAGATTCTTACATGCTCCTGTATATTTAGTAACCGAATGTGTCTTTAAATTTGCAAACGATATACGTATGTCTGCCTCCATGAACTTTTTTGACAAATAAAGTTTTCTAGACTCTCCCTTAAAATATCTAAAGCTTTCATTTTCTACTAAAATCAACTCATCCCTTGTCATATCAACTAATTCTAGACGTTTCAATATACCTTCCTCCAAATTCAATGATTCCGGCAAATTAAAATGTCTAAACTTTTCATACGCAAAACCATACCCCGTGCTATCGCTTTCACAAAGCAAAATCTTAACATCTGCATTCAATCTAGCAATAGCTGTTATAAGCATTGCAATTCTTCCTAAATTTGTAACCACATGTGAATCTGCAGAAATGTATGTTCCTGAAGCAAAATTAGGCTTTATTGCGATTGTTTTTGCCATACAGAACTTATCAAGCAAACCAAGTCCCTCTAACACTTTTCTCAAATCAATATTACTTTCTTTCTCAATCAATACCATAGCTTCTCATCCTTCTTATTTCGCAAACTTTACCCTCTTTTTGAAAAACATTGGCATATACGAATATATGATCAAAAGACACAATCTTACCTTTTTTCTTCTATCAATTACTCCGTATCTTTTTGCTTTTCTATAATACTCTTTTGCAATCTTTAATCTTTTTCCGCGAATTGCCGTTTCACAAAGGGAACAATATTGGCTACTGTATATTCGTTTTTGTTGTGCTTCTCCTTGTTGACTTATCAACTTCTCGTATTTTTCCAGGTATATTCTTTTTGTTTGTTCCATTCGCTCTAAATTAGGCGTATTTAAATGAGAACTTCTTTGCTCAATATAAAACAGAGGTTTTGAAAGTTTAAACATTTTATACTTTTCAAAGAACCTAACAAGAAAATCGTAATCTTGATGCCGTTGCAGTCCCTCATCAAACCCACCTATTTTATCAACAACCTCCCGTCTTATAAATAAGTTACTTCCAGATCCCATATTATATTCACACGCTAAAACCTCACACAAGGCTTTCTCCTGCTCGTCTACATCAAGAACCTTTACTATTTCCCCTGACCTCATAATGTAACAATTGGATATTACACCTCCGTACTCATCTGAAAGCGACTTCAATAATGAATATTGTTCTTCCAGCTTATCCGAACAATACACATCATCATCATCAAGAAAAGAAATGATTTCTCCTCTTGCAACGCTCAAGCCTGTATTTCGCGCTGCGGACCCGTTTAAATTGGCAGGATGCTCTATATAAATTATACGCTCATCCTCCTGCATCAACATTTCAACTCTTCTTTTTGTTAATTCTCTTTCTTTTGAATTCGGTATATTATCATCCACAACAATTACTTCAATTGCATTCAAACTCTGAGAAATAACACTTCTAATTGCCCTTTCTATCTCCTCTTCGCGCCTATAAGTAGGAATAATCACACTCACTTTAACTTCATTGTTCTTTTCCATATAACTCTCCGATCAACTGCATACCTACCATAAAAATTTCACTCAAAGCACTCGTCTTTTTATTCGTATATTACATTTTTTGTCTTCGATTTATATAACTCCAAGTATTTCTCTACCATCCATTCTCTCGAAATAGACTCTGTTTCATTAAAATCAAATACAATTTCACCCGAATGAACTTTCTTTGTATATTCCACCAATGTGTCATAGTCTCTTTTACTAAGAACCATCCCCCATTCTCCATAATCAAAGACTTCTGGACTCCCCCCTGTATTGTAAGTCACAATTGGAGTATGACACGCTGCGGCCTCTAAATTTACTGTAGGGTAATTATCTTCATATGTCGGATTAAAAAAAACAGTTGCAGTTGAATACAACTCGGCTAATTCTTCTTTGCTCTCTGTTCTTGTTATTGAAATCGTCTTATCAGATAACTCCTTTTTTTGTTTTTCGCTTACGCCCACCACTACTAACTGAACAGAGTCATCGAGCAAATATGACAACTCCACAACATCCTTCCACCCCTTTCGTCTCTCCCAGATATTAGCCACACATAGAATTGACGGCTTGCTCATGTCAATCATGGATGAACTCGTTAACGTTGGTTTAAAAGTGTTTAAATCTATCCCATTATGAATAACGTGCGTTTCCATACTTCCTAAAAAAGACTGCTTAACATATTGCGCCATCCACCTTGAAGGTGCTACTATAACACCTCTCTCTAAACATCCATAAGCTTCCCTTTTCTTACGGTAATTTTTCGCTGTATTGTCTAGTATACTACTTGCCGGATAAGAAGACTTACAACTACACTTTTTACACCCTGTCTTCCATTGTTCACATCCCGAGTAATCAAAATAGCAACAATGGCCCGTAAAATCCCAACAACTATGAAGTGTCGATATTACTGTTGCCTCCATAATTGCTAGATTCTTAAATAAAACTTCCATATTTAAGTAGTACCCGTATACTCCATGCAAATGGATAACATCTGGGTTATATTCTTTTATCCAATCACAAAACTTTTGCGTACTTTTCCCAAAGAAAAACGCCGTATTTCCAATCGCTCTAGTCAACCCTGCATGAAGTACGACTTCTTGTTTACTACATATCTTGTATGTGTCTTCCTCCGGAATATCTGCAATCCCACCTCGCGCATATGCTACTTTACACTCATTTCCTGATAAAATAACACCTCGATATAGATCACTTACTATACGTCCAACACTACCACTCCCAATTCTTAAATTAATAATCAGTACTTTCAAAATCGACCTCCCGTTATTTCTTTCCACATTCCAATTATTATCTTTTCAACAATTGCCAATTCAATATTCTAATTCTTTTCTAACTTATCACTGCCTGGCCAGATCTCCACAAATACAAGTTCGATAAATTATAAAACTCTAGAATATAACTATTATAAATCCTATCTATCCACTCTTAATGAGTCACTTTTTTCAAATATACGTCCTAAAACATTATTCAAGTAATATTTCCCACAAAAAATACACTAAAACAGTACCCTCGTTTCCTAGAACTGTTTCTCCCATTCTTGTTTCTCCTCATTCCATTTTTTTATTATTCGCGCTGGTATGCCTGCAATCATTATATTATCTTCAAATATACCACTTACCACTGTATTCGCTCCTATAACACAACCATTCCCTATTCTTGTTCCTGGAAGAATCACAACATTCTCTCCTACCCATACATTATTTCCAATCATTACAGGAGCAGAAACTAACGCTCTACTATTTGGCTCAGAATATGGAGAATCTTGGTTCTTGCCTTTATATCTACCATGATTAGTGTCACTAATAAATACTTTCGAAGCCATGAGCACATTATCACCAATAGTAACATTTTCATGTGCTACAATGTGCGTATAATCTCCAAACTCACATCCGCTTCCAATACAAAGAGTATATGGCGTTGATAACAAATCAAATCGGCACCCATGTCCAGTGGTGAACCTCTCCCCGTATTTCAATCCTTTTCTCCCACGAATATATACGGGTCTTCTAATAAGCCGAGCTCCCCTATAATAAAGTTTAGTTAAAATAAAGGCATATCCGGTCGAAACAATTTCGGAGAAACTATACTTATTCTGCATCACATCTATACTCCTTTAATATCTCTCTTATCTTCTTGTCATCTCCCCAAACTGCCTTGCTATCATATGGTCTGTCCGGAAATTTTCCATACTCCAGCTTAATCTTATACCCATTCTCCTCTATAAACCTTTCCACTCTATCTGACAGTTTTTCCGGTCTGCCATAACATATATTAATTACACCATTGATTTTATCTTGCACCACTGTGGCAGAAACTTGTTTACAAAACTCGTCATAATCAATAAAATCACATTGATTCATCCCCATCGTAAACGGAAACTTTTCCTGCCCGATTTTCTCTGCAGCAGTTATTTTACTAAAAATCGATGCCCCTTTTTCTGAATTTCCCACAATATAATATCCTCGAAGCCACTGATATGTCGCCCCTGCATGCTTACAAAGAAAATCCACCATATTTCTAAGCGCATCTTTACTAATTCCATATAGACATTCCGGATGCGTTGGTGTATATTCATTTATACTACCTTCATGAAATCCCACCTCGTGCATGGTTCCCATCATAGCAATATGCTTACAGCCTCCATCTACCATGCTCTTTATAAACATATAGTGTTTAGGTATATCATTAACATGTGAAATATCATTGTGAACAAATCCGTTTCTCCATGCCATATGCACTAGAACATCTGGTTTTCCAAAGTATTCATATGGGTTTTCAACATCAAACAAATCACAGGTCTTAACCTCTGCCCTCGTATCAATCTCTCCTGCCTCATAATCTGTCGCCACAACGTTAATACCATCACAACAAAGTTGCTTAACAACACCAGACCCGAGATACCCATTTGCCCCCGTAACTAAAATTTTCATCTTTTCTCCTTTGCCTCACATGGTCAGCACATCAATAACCCATCTCTCCAATGTGTATTTTTCTTTAACACTTGCTGATAACTCTTCATATTGTGCCGTAAAAAACTCCTTTGGGATTTTGGGGGCAGACCTATCTATAACACAGATATTACTCGGGTTAAAAAAATCATAATTTACAATATCGCGGTTTGTAGTTATCAGCTTTTTCCCCGCACCAATAGTCTCAATCGTCCTCATGGTTAATCCTGATTGCCGAGGATGCTGAATGTCTACAATAGCTACAGATGTTTGAAAAAGCTTATTAACCTCGTCACTTCCGATTGATTCGTATTTAAACTCTGATTTCTTAACATGTCGATAATCTTTGTTTGTAAATTTCAAAAAATAGTATACAATCCAACTTTGCAAATAATAATAACCATAAAATTTCATTCCGTTTTCTTCGCATTGCCTTCTAATATTTTCTAAAATACTATATCTGTCCGTATGAATCGTTCCACAAAAACTAATATCATATACAATCTCTGTATTTTTGCAAGTAAACTCGTCTGCATAAAACAAAGGTCTAAAACAAAACTCCGGATGTTTTAAACAATCCTGTCTATCAAATGAAGTTATTCTGTCAAATAAATCAAGCTTTTCCTCTATTCCAATAATATTTGCCATTGAATCCCACATATGCAATCGTAATTGAGCATCCGGAAAAGTATTTTTCAGTTCTGTCAAAATCTTTCTTGTAGGAGAGTCACACTTCATTATAAAAATAATATCATAAATCTCATCCTTACATTCTTGAATAACTCTTAAATAATATTTCTCTGTCTTTTTTCTTAACAACGCTGGAAAAAACTTGATAATTATCTTTCCAACTGTACTAGAAGCAGGACGCTCACTATAATAATCAACCACTGCTCCTAGTTCTGTCATTTTTCGGAGAATTTTTTTTTCATATCCCATTGTTTCTAATCCAAAGAACAGTACTCTTTTCCCTCTTATCGAATCATCCACACAAAAAACATCCTTTCTTTACTCATGCTCTTCACTAATCATTTCTTTTTTCTACACTTCCACCTTCAACAACGCCGTCACTTTTTAATACTTTTGCGAATGTTCCAAAGAAACACCTTAAATCCATTATAAAACTCAATTTTTCCACATACTCTCCATCAAGCTTTGCCTTCACTGGAATCTCAAGTTCATCTCTGCCGTTTATTTGCGCCCAACCAGTAAGGCCTGGTTTCACATTATTTGCGCCATATTTATCTCTCTCTGCAACTAAGTCATCTTGATTCCACAAAGCAGGACGAGGTCCTATAATTGACATATCTCCCTTTAAAATATTAATAAGCTGCGGTAATTCATCAATACTAAATTTTCTAATAAACTTTCCGCATCTCAAAAAATATTGATCAGGATTTATAAGCAAGTGTGTTGGTGTGTCATGTGGGGTAGACAACTTCATAGAACGAAACTTATATAAAACAAAAAAACTCTTATTCTCACCAACACGCTTCTGTTTAAATAAAGCAGGACCCGGATCATCTATTTTAATAATGATTGCTACAATCATCATTGGTATTGCTAAAAAAAGCAATCCTATACTCGACAACACAATATCAATTATTCTCTTTATAAAACGCCTATACATTTTATCAGCTCCCTCACACTGCCTTATTAATAATCTCTGCGAAAATTTTGACCTTTTTAAAACCTTTTCTATTTCATTCTGTAATATGGTCTAAATGTCTGTGTCCAAATCCACTCGCCATTATTCTCGCCAGTCCATATTTTTTCAATAGAATATTCCGTTGGAAGACCTTTTCGAGAAACACGATATTTTTCTGTCTCCAGTTCCTCCACTTCTTTGTCTGCAAACATAAAGCCAACATTATCCCAATACCATTTGTTTTTCAAACGATACTCTGGCAACCTATCTATTTGTGTTGTAGCTAATTGATATTCCATATACATATCACCTGAGTTATCGAAATTATATGTTTTTTCTACAATCCAATACAAATCTCCCTCATACTGATAAATATACACTCCATAATCCGGACGATATACCCGCAATATTCCTTCATTAACAACTTCTTCTAAGCCCGTTCCCTCAACATCAAGCGGCACATAGTTTAATGGATTTGCATACACAAGTTCACCCCCGGAAACATATACCCCCGTCTGATATGTCTGTTGTTTTCCCTTTTCTCTCAAAAGAACTTCATAGCCTCTTTTTTCCAAATCTAATTTTTTCAAAGCTATGGTAGCAGAAAAACCAGATTGCATATAATCATACTCACATAAAAAGTACTCATTTACATCCTTACGTTCAAAATATTCCATCTTTGAAAAAGTTTTTTTCCCAGACTCAATATCTCGTAATACAATTTCAAATCCGCCTTCTGCTGCATCCTCCCCAAGTTTAAAAGCAAAACCTCGAAGCACAAAATCTTGTCCTTCTGTCTTTACAGAATCCACTTGATATACCCAAGAGAAGTTATCTTCTTTTATATCCAAACCCCTTTCCGCACCAAAATGCATTGCAAGGAAATATCCCGCCCAAATCACACATATTAACCCTACGCAAATCAACGCTTGAATAATTATCTTCTTGCTTTTTCCCATTCTGTCCTTCTCCTACAACCTTTCAATTATGCCAAAACCAAATTTCATTTCTTCTCTTTCATAAAAAATCATTCGCAGGAGATGCCACGATTTTCATCGTTCCATCTCCTGCTTTTCTTGTCTGTCTTTTTTCTTACACAATCCCGTCCGTATTCGTCACAACCACAGCTGCCAGCTCCTTCTTAAGTTCACTAAGCTGCGCCTTCATCTGGTAAACGGACTCCCTCTTCGTGCACTCCTGCTTTGCCACCAGTACCACACCGTCTGCGGAAAGAACTTCATCGATTGCATCCGAGGTCAGGAGCGGATTACCTGCCACCGTAAATCGCACGCCGGATACTCCCTTTACCTTTCCCATGGTCTCGGAAAGAGCCGCAAGCTCCTCCTGCGGCATATCGCTGATAAGCGCCAGCTTCGGCTCAGCCTTATCAAAAGCCAGCTTTGCCGCCTCACCCATCTGCTTTGCCGCTGCCGCCAGGCGTGCCTCGTATTCGTTTGCATATACATTACTCAAAAACCACTGTCCGAACAATCTGTCCAGCCAGAAGAATGCTCTCTTTTTGTAAGAACGTGGCAACTCTGCCACATAGACATCCCACCCGTCAAATTCATCTCTGTCCTGAACAAACTTGGACAAGATATAACTCACACCGTAAATCATTACAAATACCACGCCTACAATCAGCGCCGTGAGAATGAACATCTTAATACCTTCCTTAAGGGCGTCCAATTTGCTCACTACCGGCACCTCGATTTTTGCTTCATCCTTTTCCCACTCCATCAGCTCAAACTGCTTCGCGGAAAGGGCCGTATTCATCTCTGTAATGGACTGCCGGTTGTCCTTCTGCGTCTTCTCCAGGTCGTAATTAATCTGGCTGTACGTAGCGCTGTTAGTGGTGAGAAGCTTAAACTCGCCTACGCTTGCAATAATCTCGCTCTGCTTTGCCTTCATTCCCTCTTCGATATAGCCGAGGATTTCCTGACATTCCGCCTGAGACACCCCGCGTACCGTAAAGTGAATCAGGTAGTTGGTCGCGTCCGCAGACCCTCCGAGAACCTCTCGCAGGTAACGGATCTCCATATCGGAACCCATGCGGTCCAATACATACTGATACAACTCACCGTTGGTGATATAAGTACTGTACACCCGGACAATCTGGTTCGCCGGGTTCTGGGCCTGGATGGCCTGTTCCGGCAACACCTGCCAGTCCGTCTCTACGTAAAAGTCGATGGAGCCTCTCCACTCGTTGTACGGGTCAATCTCCATCAGCACGGAATGCTCATTGTAATCCGTCTGCTTCCGCAGAGAGGCCTCCAAATCGTCCATCTCCTTCAGAATCAGGTCGCCCTCCTGCTGGTACTTTGCCATTTCGCCTTCGTACTTTCTCTGACGCTCCTCTACAACCTCCGTATCGGAAATCTTCGCCAGTTCCACGCCGCACTTCGTACCGCCCACAGCCACAGCCGCAATTACAGCCGCCAACGCCGCCTTTCTCCAGCTTCTCAGCGCTTTATAAAATAAACGTTTTAAGTTAATCTCTTTCTCCTGCTCGTTCATAACATCCTCCGTCATTTTTCTCCATAAAAGGGCATAATACCCCAACTTTTATCATACCACATTTCACATAGGAACGCAAGGCAAGAATGCGTGATTTCAGTGGGAATGAATGGAAGCTAGGCTTTATCAAAAATTTTGCTGTTTTACAAAACAAAATTCGAGAGGGCACCCCTCGTGAACCGTAGGGATGCCCGCTCTATGCGTTTTGTTATTGATGTGAGTTAGGTTACTGTACCTTCATTTCTGCCCGTACTTGCTCATACAGCGGAAGGATGGTCTCTACCGTTTCTTCCAACTCATCCGCAATTTGCTCCAAAGACTTACCTTTGGCCAGTTTCTTTTGGATTTGCGACAGCAGACGCAGGCGTTCCCCTTGTTCTATTCCTAATGCAACGCCTTTTTCTATTCCTCTCTCTTCAATCAACTCACTATAATTACACATCTGTTTTAGTCCTCCTTCCAGCTCAATGGATGTTTCAAATCCGTACTCATTGGATAAATGCATTTCCTTTTCATTCGGCGCAAGTTTCTGTGAAAGCAGCGTGCTCAACATACCGTGCAGACGATTCCCGTTGACAGCATTTTCTTCTTTACCGAGACATATCATAACCACTTCCAGCAGATCATAACGAAATTGCTTCTTCGGATTGCCGAAAAGCACCTTTTTGTTCATCCCATAGGATGTAACGGTGTACTCCATACTTTTCGGAACTTCCATACAAATCCAGATGGAATACACCTTTTTAATGTCGTTATAGTTACTTCCTTTGAATTCCGTTCCCTTTTGGGCTGAAATCATACGTGCCGCATAGAAGATGCCTCGTGTGACAAGGTCGTACTTAAGATTAAACGTCTTCTGTGCTTCTACATTCAGTATCAGCTTAATACGCTCCTTCGTGGGAGTGATGGCATAAAAACGAATATCGTAGGTGATTTGGCCCTCGCCCGGAACCTTGTCTACCGTATCACTGCCGGTAATTGCCTCCGGAGTTTTATCAGCCTTGTTATCACCTTGTCTCCTGTTTGTATTTTGGGTCTTTCGATTTGACCTTGGATTTACCGAATGTGTTCCTACTTCCGGGGTCCCTTCAATGCATGTTTTTATCTTGCCAATTGAGTATTGCTCGAATTCGGCGGTGGTATACTTTAAAATCCACGCCAGTACCGTCTTATCACTCAACACCTTTTTGACCTCGGTATCCAGTCGGTCCTTACAGTCATTCCCTTCCAACGTATCGGAAATGTATGTGTTTTCTTTCATCCGTACTCCTTCCTACTCATATCCCGCAGAAAGAAGTGCGTCTTTCTTTGCCTTTATTATAGGGGCTACAGGCAAAAAAAGCAAGGCAAAAGAAATGTTTCTCCCATCTGCGTTAAATCTGTGAACAACCGGCGGATTTCGCCGAAAAGAACAAAGCTTCAGATATGCCCCGACACTCGTGATGTATCGAAAAAGCAAGACTTTCTTATAAATTTAGTATAGCACGGTTTCTCCGTCTTCACAAGGTCGATTTTCGCAAAACTTGTCACTTTACCGATATCAGTTTTCCCCGCAAACCCTTGATTTTAGACAGTTTTCTCACGTTTTCACCCACAAAATCTTTGTACATCCCGCACAAATTTCTACTGTTTTTTTGGTAGATGTGCCAAACAAAAACACTTTACACATCATAAAATCCGTTTTATAATTATAGACAAGAAACACTCTATAAGAAGGACGGTGAAAGGAATGGAATATATGCCAACTGACATGCAATACAAAGACGGTTTAAGAAAGGACAAGTTCCTGAACGACCTGATTATCGAAGCAATAAAAAACGGAGACAATGCCAAAGCACTGGAGTATCTGGAAAAGGACAATGAACGAATTGAAAAGGCTCTGGAGGAGTAACCGGGACAAGTTCTTACGACTTGCGGAACACCACAAAATCGTTGCGGAACCAAAACAGCGGGCCCGCGCATTCACTGCGCCGGACCCGCTGTTTTCTTTCTCTTATTCTTTTCCCTTCGGCATTTTATAGGTCGGCACAATGTCCCGTACCATCTGCCGTACCTCGCCGGTTTCTTCGTACACGGCATCCTTCAGCACATCCAGTTTTCCGAAGAAGAGTTCATCTTCCATCTCTATCGGTTGAGCCACAGAGATACGGTCGTTGGCGGTTTTCGCCAAACCTTCCTCTTCCATCAGCCGCTCCTCGTAGAGCTTTTCTCCCGGACGGAGCCCGGTGTATTCGATCATAATGTCCTCGTTCGGCGTATAACCGGACAGACGGATGAGATTCTTTGCCAAATCCACAATTTTCACCGGTTCGCCCATATCAAGCACAAAGATTTCTCCGCCGTGGGCGAAGGCTCCTGCCTGTAACACCAGGGAAACCGCTTCCGGTATCGTCATAAAGTAACGGATGATATCCGGATGTGTTACGGTCACCGGACCTCCTTCTTTTATCTGCTGTTTAAACAGCGGAATCACACTGCCGTTACTTCCCAGTACATTCCCAAACCGGACCGCCACAAACTCCGTCTGCGAGCGACGGCTGTAAGCCTGCACAATCATCTCGCAAATACGCTTGCTGGCGCCCATAATATTGGTCGGATTCACCGCCTTATCGGTGGAAATAAGTACAAAGCGTTCCACACCGTAGCGGTCTGCAGCCTGCACGGTTTTTAGCGTACCGAACACATTGTTTTTAATCGCTTCGTTCGGGCTGTCTTCCATCAACGGAACGTGTTTATGGGCTGCCGCGTGAAATACAATATTCGGAAGATAGGACTCAAAAATCGCGTTCATACGGTTCGTATTCCGCACCGATGCAATGAGTACCACCAAATTAAGCTTCGGGTACTTCCTCTTTAACTCCTGCTGTATTTCATACGCATTATTCTCGTAAATATCCACAATAATGAGCTGCTTCGGTTTTGAAGCCGCAATCTGCCGGCAAAGCTCGCTGCCGATGGAACCGCCACCACCCGTTACAAGTACCACCTGGTCTCCCAAATACCCGGTAATTGCGGACAAATCCACCGTCACCGGCTCTCTTCCCAACAAATCCTCGATATCTACGTGACGAAGCTGGCTGATGCGCACCTCTTTGTTTACCAGCTGATACACACCCGGAAGTGTCTTAAGCTCGCAACCGGTCTCGTTACAAATCTTTGCAATCTCTGCAATCGTCTTTCTCGGCATGGACGGCATGGCAATAATAATCTCGTCAATCTGGTACTTTGCCGCCGCTTCCACAATCAATTCTCTTCCGCCGATAATCTGACACCCCTGAATGGTTCGTCCTTTTAACGCCGCATTGTCGTCGATGACGCATTCCACATGCTTATGCAGATGGTCACTGGTTTTAAGCTCACGAATCAAAACATCCGCAGCTGCGCCGGCACCCACCACCATAACTCTGGAAATATCCGTCCCCCGCCGTCCGTCAATAAAGCGCTTTTTCAGACGTCTTGTAAAACGGTAGGAAAAACGCGTAATCACCGTCGCACAAACAAGCACGCCCGCATACAAAAACCAGTAACTGCGCGGCATACGAATTCCTGCAAGAGTCGTTCCCAACAACTGAATCAACGTTACCGTAACGGATGCAAGTACAATCTGTTGCAGCTCATACATTCCGGCGTATCGCCATACGCTGTGATAAAGGCGGAAAAACCAAAATACCACCAACACCGTCAACACATTCGGAATCATGAACTGCCATATATTTTCCAGATACGGTTCCTGGATTTCTTCAAAACTCAGATTAAAGCGCAACAACAGTGCCATCACCGAGGAAAACACCACCGCAGCCGCATCCAGCACCATCAGAAGGCACTGGCGTAAAATCAATTCTTTGTCGTGAAATCGTTTACCCTTCATCTTGCGTCCCTTTCTCGCCCTTTTATCTCGAACAACCGATGTATTCTTAGATATACTTTTGTCGAAAATCACCTCTTTGTATCTTATCACGATACCTCTTAAATAGCAAGTATAATCTGCCGTTTGGAAACCTTTGGTTCCGCAACCGGTGTCAGACCACACCACCGCCCCTTATTCACTCCCCCTCATACATCCGCCACAGCCTCCGCAGCCGCGGTTTTCCCGGTTTCCGTCCTCGTCAAAGGCATAGATTTCCACGCCCCCGCCGCCTCGCAAATAGTCACCCACGGAATCCAGAAGACATACCGCCTGGGCAGCGATTCCTTCGCCGCTTCCGGTAAAACCGAGACCCTCTTCCGTGGTCGCCTTAATGTTTACCTGACTTTTTGCAATCCCCAGTGCACCTGCGATATTTTCCCGCATATCGGACAAATACGGCGCAAATTTCGGCTGCTGTGCAATGATGGTGGCGTCGATGTTTCCCACAAGATAGTGCTCCTCCGCCAAAAGGTCGGCCACCTTTTTTAACAGTACCATGCTGGAGATTCCGGCGTATGCCGGGTCTTTGTCCGGAAAATGCTTTCCGATGTCTCCCAGCGCAGCCGCTCCCAAAAGAGCATCCATAATTGCATGCAAGAGCACATCCGCATCCGAATGTCCCAGTAATCCTTTTTCGTACGGAATTGCCACTCCGCCCATAATCAGTGCTCTGTTTTCCACCAAACGGTGTACATCATATCCTGTTCCGATTCGCATAGTTGCCTCCTTTTCCGTTTCACACGTTATCTCATCTATCGCTTCGTACGTGCTCCGTCATCCCGTTCGCCCATTACTTCTTTCACATACGCCTCAAAGGCCGACGGGACCGCATAAGTTTCCCGTAGTTCCCGGGGAGTAACAAAGGCCCAGTCCTCCGCCGTCGGTTCCGTCCCTGTCAACTTTCCCGCTTCCTGTATCAGCCGGTTCTTTGTCGCACTGTCGCCGGCTTCCGTCTCTATTACGGTTCCTTCCATGTGCCATTCCACATGCGAGAAGATGTGTTTTGCCTTTTTTCCTTTTTTTACTTTCGCTCCGGCATTTGCGGAGAATTCCTCATCCTCCGGCCATAATATATCAAGCCGCTTCGATGCCTGCTCCGGTGTCAAATCCGGATTGTTTTCGTCCCTTTGCACATTCGGAAACTCCCACAGCCCCGCCAACAGTCCTTTTTTCTCCCTGCGATGCAGCAATACCTTCTCCCTCGAAAATATGAGATATACCATCCGTTTTTCAATGCGCCGTTCCTTCTTTCCGGCTTTCACCGGAAGTTCCGTCTCTCTTCCCGCATGAAAGGCTTTGCACAAATGCATCACCGGGCACCGATCACATAGTGGTTTTCCGTTGGGAAGACATACCGTTGCACCCAGTTCCATCAAAGACTGGTTAAAGTCTCCGCTTTCCGCCGGCATAATTTGTGTCAGATCCTGTTTCAGTTTCTTTTTCGTACTTTCCTTTGCAATGTCTTCTTCACTGCAGGAAATTCTGCTCATAACCCGGAGCACGTTGCCGTCCACTGCGGGATAAGGAAGCCCGAAGGCAATGGAAGATACGGCTCCTGCGGTGTAGTCTCCGATTCCCGGTAACGCACGGATTTTCTCGTAATCCGCCGGCATTTGCCCGTTATAACGTTCTACCAATATCTTTGCCGCTTTCTGCATATTCCGGACACGATTATAATACCCCAGTCCTTCCCACAGCTTTAACAGAATCTCTTCCTCTGCCTCCGCCAGGGACGTAATATCCGGCAGACAAGCCAAAAAGCGGTCATAGTATCCCTTGACCGCCTCGACTCTTGTTTGTTGTAACATGATTTCCGACACCCAGATATGATAGGGTGTCGGATCCTCACGCCACGGTAAAATGCGCCGGTTATACTCATACCAGTGTAACAGGTAGGGAACCGTTTCCGCATACAATTCAATTACTTCGCTCTGCTTTTCCAAACTATTGCTCCTGCTTTTTACTCTCACCGTAATTCTTAAAACCGAGATTAATATCCACGGTTCCGCTTACACCCGGAACCTCACCGTTTCTGTACTGCCACATGGTGTAGTGGTACGGATACTTCTCGTTCTCGTCGCTTGCCGCATGCCACAGGTCGTAGGCACCCAACTGACCCAGGTCATACTTTAACACCGCCCAGCGGGCATCCGCATACAGCACGGTGTCATAGCCGGCCATCTTAATATCCTCCATAAACACCTTGGCATATTCCGTACGCTTTTCCTTCGAAAGGGAGCTTGCGCGGGTTGCGGACGCTCCTACCTCTTCCATCGTGGTAAGCGCCACCGGCCAGGTAACATTGTATCCCTGCAGGCTGTCCGCCACAAACTTTGCTTCCTGCTTCGCCTCTTCCACGGATGTTGCACGGGATTCAAAATATACACCGATTTCCAACCCCGCATCCGAAGCACCTTTGATATTTTTCTTAAAGTTACCGTCCAACTGGCATTTTCCGCCGGTTTCATCTCCTCTTACACCGAGACGAATCATCGCGTATTCCACTCCGGATGCCGCTACCTTTTCCCAGTCAATATTCCCGCTCAGTCTGGATACGGTAATTCCCTTTGCGGAAACCGTCTTTCCGTCACGGATATAACGTACTTCTCCGTCCTTCTCCGCCAGAAAATCTTCCGCTTTGTATTCGTAACGCTTTACATCACCTCGGACCGGAACCAAAAGTTGTTCTCCCGCGTCTCCTAATACCTTAATACGTTCTTTTTGCGCATTTTCCAGACTTACTGCCGGAATTCCGTTCTCTTCGCCCTCGCCGAAGTTCTCCTCTGCATAAGCCAGGAACTCTGTCTCCGTTACCGCGTAGGCTCTGTTCACATACTCCGTCTTTCCGGCTATTTTCCCGAGATAAACATCCGTCGACATCACAGACGCCTCGAATACCAGACCTCCGTCTTCCAACGCATACGTAAAGTTGTCCAGAGTAATTTCATAATCTTCCGGAATCGCAAGGCCTACCTTTTTCGGCACCAGGAAGGAGTAGGAAACCTCCCCCGCCTTCAGATTAATCCGAACCCTCTGCTCTTCGGAAATATAATCCTCTACAACCAGTATTTCTTTCATTGCTTCCTTGTCTGCGATTACCTTACATTCTTCTAAGGTAGCCGCATCCAGAATGTGTACGTTATCCTCTGCGGTATTGGTATAAATCACATACTGCTCCGCACCTTCGGAATTATACACACCGCTTACCGGGCAAAGCTCCTCCGGCTTTTCAAAGGTATAATCCCAGAAATACAACGCCTTTTGATCTCCCTTTTCCAGATATACGTGCTTGCTTTCGTTTTCCCCGGCCTCGTTCACATAGTAAGCCTTCAGACCGTTTCCTTCGATGCAGATATATTGTTTACCGTTTAAACGTTCCACACTTGCCTGATAACCCTGCGGCCACTTGGTCTCAGAAACCATGGTTTCCGCATCTTCCGCAAAATATGCAACCGAAGACGAATCCTTAAAGATCGGAACCGAATCTCCGTTTCCCTTTACCTTTAAGAAGGAGGCCACCTTCGGGAACTTATCCGCAAGGAACGTATCCACCGCATCTTTTCCGGTGAAGAATCCCTTGGAAATCGGGGTTGCAAACACATACAGCAACACAACTACCGCAAGAATCACAAACAACCATGCGAAAAACTTTCCGCCGCTGAAAGAATGAACTCTGCGTCTTCTCTTCTTCTTTGCTTTCTTTGTGGCTTTATCCGTAGCCTTTTTCATCTTTTCCAGCTTTGCGGCACCCTCTGCTTTAGCCACTCGGGCCGCTTCCGCTTCCGCCTGTGCTTTTAATGTCGATGCCTCTATTTCGGCTCTTTCCGCCGCAAGCTTAGCCGTCTGCAATGCCGCCTCTTCTTCTCTCAGATTTGCTTCCGCAAGCTCCGCCGCACGCTCGGCATCCGCCACTTTCTGTGCTGCCTCACGCTTTGCTTCGGCTTCCATTCTCTTTTCCTCTTCTGCCGCACGACGGGCTTCTTCTTCTGCTGCCAGGCGGGCTTCTTCTTCCTTACGGATACGCTCTTCTTCTGCCAAACGGGCTTCTTCTTCCTTACGCAAACGCTCTTCCTCAGCCTTCCGGGCTGCTTCCTCCACTGCAAGACGAGCCTCTTCTTCCTTACGGATACGCTCTTCCTCCGCCTTTCGGGCTGCTTCCTC
>CALBKM010000010.1 GCA_937895705.1 uncultured Clostridia bacterium | reverse complement strand
AAGACGGTGAAATCCCTATGGACGGAGAAAAAGGTACCGATGGACCGAAGAATGAAACAGGTACTTTTGGCGGATGATAAGCAGGTGCTTTGGATTCCCGGAGTGCGGTGTTGCGACAATTACCGCGTAGACGAAGGGACAAAGACTGTTTTAGAGGTACATAGAAACGGAGGAAAAGAAGATGGAAGTGAATGTTAAGGTTCTTATTTCCGAAGAAGAGGTAAAAGAGAAGATTCGCGGGATTGCCGAAAAGATTAATGCCGACTATGCGGGGAAGGAACTGCATGTGGTCTGCATTTTAAAAGGCGGCGTATTTTTTATGTGTGAATTGGTAAAACATATTACGGTGCCGGTGACCCATGACTTTATGTCCGTATCCAGTTACGGGGACGGAACGGTGAGTACCGGCAGAATTAAACTGATAAAGGATTTGGATGACTCCATCGAAGGAAAGGACGTTCTTATCGTAGAAGATATTCTGGATACGGGAAGAACCCTGCATCATTTGCTGGCGTTGCTACAGACGAGAAATCCGAAGAGTCTGAAGCTTTGTACATTGCTTGACAAGCCGGATCGCCGTGTGATTGACGTGCCGGTGGATTATGTGGGCTTTGAAATTCCGGATTTGTTTGTGGTGGGTTACGGTCTGGATTATGCACAGCATTATCGCAATCTTCCGTATATCGGAGTTGTGGATGTGGAAGATTAAAAAGGAATATTACGCATGTTACGGTGCGTTTCTATCATAAGAGTAAGAAAGTGAGGATTTGTTTTGAAGGTTTCCATGAAAGGTTTCGGTTTTTATATTATCAGTATTTTTATGATTTTGTTTTTGGTGACCTATATTTCGGATGCACTGAAAGCGAATGAAGAGAAGTACGGGATGAAGGATTATTATGCGGATTTGGATGCGGGCGAGGTTGTAGGAGTGTCCATTTATCCGAATGAGGAGATTCCGACCGGTGAGGTTCAGGTGGTCCTGAAAAGCGGCAGCAACGGCAGCAATGTGAGAGTGTTTCATGTTACGGATGTTACAGTGGTTGAAACGGCCGCACTGGAAAAGGGCTTAGAGGTTTACGTGAACGAAATACAGAAGCCGAATTGGTTTTTGACCGGAGTGCTCCCGTACATTTTGGGCTTTGCGGCGATTTTTCTGATGTTTTCGTTCTTTACGAATCAGTCCTCCGGCGGAAATAATAAGATGATGAACTTCGGCAAAAGCCGTGCACGGATGACCATGAACGGAACTACGACGTTTAAGGATGTAGCAGGTCTGATCGAGGAAAAGGAAGAATTGAGAGAAGTTGTGGATTTTCTGGCGGATCCGGCCAAGTATACAAAGGTAGGTGCACGTATTCCGAAGGGTATTTTGCTTGAGGGCCCTCCGGGAACCGGTAAAACCTTACTGGCAAAAGCTGTAGCGGGAGAGGCAAAAGTACCGTTTTTCTCCATTTCCGGTTCCGATTTCGTAGAGATGTTTGTCGGTGTGGGTGCTTCCCGTGTCCGTGATTTGTTTGCAGATGCGAAGAAGAATGCGCCGTGTATCGTATTTATCGATGAGATAGACGCTGTGGCAAGACGCCGAGGTACCGGTATGGGCGGCGGTCACGACGAGCGTGAGCAGACCTTGAACCAGATGTTAGTCGAGATGGACGGTTTCGGTGTTAACGAAGGAATTATCGTGATGGCCGCAACCAACCGTGTAGATATTCTGGACCCTGCGATTTTACGTCCGGGGCGTTTTGACCGTAAGGTATTGGTGGGCAGACCGGATGTGCGCGGTCGTGAAGAGATTTTAAAGGTACACGCAAAGGGCAAGCCGCTGGCGGATGATGTGAATCTTTCCCAGTTGGCGCAGACTACTGCGGGCCTCACCGGTGCGGATTTGGAAAATCTGTTAAACGAGGCAGCCATCGGTGCGGCAAAGGATGGCAGAAGTTTTATTGTGGAAGAGGATGTAAAGAAAGCGTTTATTAAAGTCGGTATCGGTACGGAGAAGAAGAGCCGTATTATTTCCGACAAGGAAAAGAAGATTACCGCTTATCACGAAGCGGGCCACGCGATTTTGTTCCATGTTCTGCCGGATGTGGGCCCGGTATATGCGGTGTCCGTAATTCCGACGGGCAACGGTGCAGCAGGTTATACCATGCCGCTTCCGGAGCGTGATGAGATGTTTATGACAAAGGGAAGAATGCGTCAGGATATTATCGTAAGCCTCGGCGGCCGTATTGCGGAAGAGCTGATTTTGGATGATGTTACCACGGGTGCTTCCCAGGATATTAAGCATGCAACCGCAGTGGCACGCAGTATGGTAACACGTTACGGTTTCTCCGATGCCATCGGTATGGTGAATTGTGAAAATGACGATGACGAGGTATTTATCGGTCGCGATCTTGCGCATACCCGTTCCTACAGTGAAGGGGTTGCCAATGCCATTGATGAGGAGGTTCGCCGTATTATTGATGAGTGCTATGAGGAAGCAAAGCGTATTTTGACGGAGAATGAGAACGTATTGCATGCTTGTGCAGAGCTTCTGATTGAGAAAGAACGTATTAATCGTGAGGAATTTGAGGCACTTTTTATTTAAGGAAACGCTGATTAAAGCGTTTCCTGCGCCGAATTTGCGCAGCGAAGCCGCTGCTTCCATTGCAAATTCGTGCGATCCGCCGGAGGCGTCAAAAGAAGCACTGATTTAGGCAGTGCTTCCTTTAGTCAAAAACAATAGGTGTTTGGAGGGCTTTTTTGGACAGTTTTGTATGGATTATGGGATGACACATGATGTTATAGGTCAAAAGTCACAAAAAAATTTTTAAAATGGGGTAATGTTTGTGCACACTTCTGTAGAAAGTGATGCTATAATAACACTCGTAAACCCCAATACATTATATAGTTTTTGCTACACCCCATAAGTAACAAAATACCTTCTCCGAAAAGCCCGATGACGATGTCATCGGGCTTTTCACGTGTGGCGGAAAGTACCGCCTAAGAGATAAGGAAAATATAGAAAGAGGTCATTATGGAAAGAGCAGTAAAGGCACTGTTTTCAGACGGAACAAAAGAATATCGATATCCGACGGAGCCGAAGGCGGGAGATGCAGTGAGGCTTCGTTTTCGCGCATTAACCGGAAGCGTCGGCGAGGTGGTGCTGTGTATTGCCGGAGAACGGAAAACGATGGTGCCGGAACGGGAGGCGGGCTGTTTTACTTACTACAGCGCCGAGTATACGGTAGGGGAGACGCCGCTTTCCTACTATTTTGAAGCGGAACTGGCAGAGGGACGCCGCTTTTATGACCGTCGCGGTGCGGTGTATGAACCGAGAGAAGACTATGCCTTTCGTATCACGCCGGGATTTTCTGTGCCGGAGTGGGCAAAGGGCGCGGTGATGTATCAGATTTTTACTGACCGGTTTTGTAACGGGACCGCAAAAAACGACGTAAAGTCCAATGAGTATATTTATATCGAACAGCCGGTGAAGGCGGTGGAAGACTGGAATCGTCCGCCGCAAAGCATGGATGTGGGATGTTTTTACGGAGGCGACCTGGAAGGCGTTCGGCAGAAGCTGGACTATTTACAGGGACTGGGAGTAGAAGTAATCTACTTCAATCCTTTGTTTGTATCGCCGTCCAATCACAAATACGACAGTCAGGATTATGACTATATCGATCCTCATTACGGCGTAATCGTAAGAGAAGAAGGAACGTGTTTGCATGAGGGAGATACGGACAATTCTCATGCGACTCTTTATATCAATCGTGTCAGCCGACAGGAAAATCTGGATGCAAGTAATGCGTTTTTTGCAATGTTGGTGGAGGAAATTCACAACCGAGGAATGCGTGTAATTATGGACGGTGTGTTTAATCACTGCGGATCTTTTCACAAATGGCTGGATCGGGAGCGGATTTATGAACACGCGCCGGGCTATGCACCGGGAGCTTATGTGGCGGAAAACAGTCCGTATCGCAGGTTCTTTGACTTCCGCAGAGAAGAGTGGCCGTATAATCCGCACTATGCGGGCTGGTGGGACCATGCCACGCTTCCGAAACTGAATTACGAAGGCTCTGAGGAGCTTTGCGACTATATATTGCGGGTTGCGAAGAAATGGGTCTCTCCGCCGTATTGTGCGGACGGCTGGCGTTTGGATGTGGCAGCGGATCTGGGCCATTCGGAGGAGTTTAATCATAAGTTTTGGCAGAGATTTCGGGAGGCTGTAAAGGAGGCAAATCCGGAGGCTCTGATTTTGGCGGAGCATTACGGAAGCGCAAAGGCCTGGCTTGCAGGAAACGAGTGGGATTCCGTGATGAATTATGACGCCTTTATGGAACCGGTAACCTGGTTTTTGACCGGTATGGAGAAGCATAGTGATGCCTACCGCGGGGATATGGTGGGAAATGCGGCAGCATTTGCGGATGCTATGAATCATCACATGGCGCAGTTTCAGACAAATTCCCTGCAAGCGGCCATGAATGAGCTTTCCAATCATGACCATTCCCGCTTTTTAACCAGAACCAACGGAAAAGTGGGACGTCTGGCAACGCTGGGAGCCGATGCGGCATCCGAAGGGGTACGCCGCTCCTTATTTATGGCGGCAGTTACTTTGCAGATGACCTGGGTGGGTGCTCCGACGGTGTACTACGGCGATGAGGCCGGAGTATGCGGGTTTACGGACCCGGATAACCGGAGAACCTATCCGTGGGGCAGAGAGGATAAAGAACTGATTGAATTGCACCGGGAGTTAATACGAATTCACAAGTCTTACCCGGCGTTAAAAACCGGTTCGGTGAAATTGATTTATCAAGCACAGGATGTAATTGTGTTCGGTCGTTTTGACGACAGAGATGTTTTGGCGGTGGCGGTAAATCGCGGAGAAGCGGAGTGTTATGCGGAGCTTCCTGTGTGGGAGTTGGGTGTGCCGGAAGGGGCGCCGATGGTATCCTTGATAAAAACCGGAAGGGAAGGGTTTTCCTTGGAGGCGGAGTTTGTCCATGCAGAGAACGGAATGCTGCGGGTGATGTTGCCACCGGAGAGCTCTTTTGTGTGGAAAAATCTTTTGCCGCCGGAAAACCGCAGGGATAAAGAAAGTTACGGACATAATTTCAAATAACAGACTGTGAAGAAATAAAGAGGCCGCTCCGGTAATCGGAGCGGCACTCTTTCAAAATGAGGTTATGCGTTGTTTTTTACAAAGCCTACAATGCAAAGGATAAGGCCTACGAAGCAAAGAACATCGATAATCCAACATACGATGCGAATGAGCCATCCAAGTACCGGAATCCAGCCAAGGAGAGCAGATACAACACCTAATACAACGCCGATAAGGAGAAAAATCACAATACGGATAATTAAATCCTTAACGGTTTTCGTGGACATTAACTTATTAATCATGGAAACAACCTCCTAAAATTAGTTTGTCTATATTATAACAGATTATGTCGAAAAATGGAAGATAAAGATTAAGAAAGTCTTAAGATGTGATAAAACAACGAGAAAAGGCCTCGGAAAGGAGTCTGTATGGAACGAAAAACGGGAGGAAAGAAAACGGAACAGTTGAAAGAACATGCGCGGAATGTGGCGGAGTTGTTGATACGGGAATATACCACGGAATACCGTTGCTATTTAAATCATGAGAACGCATGGCAGCTGTTGTTTGCGACGATTCTGAGTGCCCAGTGCACCGATGCCAGAGTCAATATCGTGACGGAGGATTTGTTCCGGAAATACCCTGATGTGGAAGCGTTTGCATGTGCGGACCTTGGAGAACTGGAAGAAGATATCCGGCCGACCGGATTTTATCATAATAAGGCAAAGAACCTAATCGGATGCGCAAGGATGCTTTTGGAGAAACACGGGGGCGAAGTGCCGGATACCATAGAGGAGCTGATACAGTTGCCCGGAGTGGGACGAAAAACCGCCAATGTTATCCGGGGAAATATTTATCATCAGCCCAGTATCGTGGTGGATACGCATGTAAAGCGCATATCGAAAAAGTTGGGTCTTACGAAGAAAGAGGACCCGGAAAAGATAGAGTTTGAGCTTATGAAGATACTTCCGGAAGAATATTGGATTATGTATAACATTCACATTATTCAACTGGGACGAACCGTTTGTACAGCCCGTTCTCCGAAATGCGGAGAGTGCTTTTTGAAGGAAATATGCCCGTCCGGTTGTAAGAACTAACCGGGCAGGGGGCGAATCGTCAGGAGAAGGTTTGTTGCAGAGGGTATAACCGGTACAGGTATAATACAGGCTTTACGAAAGGAGAAACCGATGCGTTTTACGGCAATTGATATCGAAACTACGGGTCTTGGCCCGGAGAAGGAAAAAATCATAGAAATCGGTGCGGTAAAATACGAAGACGGAGTACAGAAGGAAGTGTTTTCCACTTTGATTCATCCGCAGACTGCGGGAATTCCGACACGAATCACGGAATTAACGGGAATTACGAACGAGATGGTAAAGGATGCTCCGGGAGAAGGAGAAGCCATAGGATCTCTTTTGCGGTTTTTGGAGGGGGAAGATGTCCTGCTTGGGCATAATATTCCCTTTGATTTCAGCTTTTTGAAGGTGGCAGCGAGCCGACAGGGAAAAACGTTTGAATACCGGGGGCTGGATACACTGGTGATTGCGAGACAGTGCCATCCGGAGCTGCCGAGTAAGACTTTGGCTGCCATGTGTGAGGCCTACGGAATTACAAACGAGCACGCACATCGTGCTTACGAGGATGCCTGCGCGGCGGCACAGTTGTTCTTTTTGATGGCGAAGCGGTTCGGTGAAGAAAAAAAGGACTGTTTTCAGCCGAGCCCGCTATTTTATAAGCCGAAAAAAACAGAACCGGTGACAAAACGCCAGATCAGCTATTTGCAGGGACTTATTGCAATGCACGGACTGGATTTGACACCGGATTATACGACGCTGACAAAAAGTGAAGCGTCGCGACTGATTGATAACCTGTTGGCAAAATACGGACGGAGCGTATAGGCGCAAAGCTTACAAGGACTGGGAAGTAAGTTGCTCCAAGTCCCGTAAAATGGAGGGCTTCATTAACGTAGTAAGGGTTTCGGCGGAGGCTTTTAACTCCTCGATTTTGGAAAACTCTCCTTTGGTTTTATAAAGCCGGGCAAGAACCGCATAGGTACCCGCAATGTCGGAACCGATGGAAACGGCATAGGAGAGGACCGTAATGGCATCGTCCGGTCTGTCCGCGGAGGTCAGCAGATTGCCCCATTTTTGCAGAGAGCGAATCAGGACGGTGAAGTTTTGGTCATAGGATGTTAACAGTTCCAGATTTGCCGTTCCGTAGGTCAGGCGAAGCTCTGTATTGGAAACACCTGTAAGGTTTACAATGCGGCTGTCGGCTAACGCACACAGCTCCTGTTCCACGTTGGCCAGTTCCTCCGAAAGAGGAGCGGTATGCTCCGGGGAACGGACATACGGGCTTTCTGCGGCAGGGGCTTCTTCCGAAGCAATTTCCGACAAAAGAGTATCTACCGCAAGTTGTGCATCGGTCTTTTCCGATGTTGCGGAAAGCAATTCGGGTGCACCTGAAAAAGAGGCAGGGGTGTTTCCGAAGATGCGAACCGGAGTTCCGTGCCCCGGCATGTAGTAGCGGAACGGGAGAGATTCATAAGGAATCGTGATATAGTCCAGAGAGGAAAGATCCTTTCTCGGAACAAACTTGGATTCTCTCTCTTTTTTCCAAAACTCTTCGGAATTCCGCTTGGCATTTTTTTCACGGGACTTGCTAAATTGAATAAAAACAATTATAATAAGCGATAAGCCGATTAATATAGGCATAAGTCACAACCTTTCAGGGAAAAGAGGTGGATACTGTGTACAACAAAAAAACAAGAAAGCTGATTGCGTCAATCGTGGCAGGCGTTTTGGTCCTGTGTATGATTATTCCGCTGCTTGTTGCAGCAATCCGATAAGCAACCGCATTACTATTACTATATCCGACAAAACCGACGGTGTCAACCGTCGGTTTTTGCGTTTTGGGCAAATTCTTCCGGAATTTCCGTCAAACAGTACGGTCTGTTGATGGAATGCATTGTGAATAACGAGAGATAGGAATCATATAGTAGTTTTATAAGGGTATAAATAACGGATATCTTCGGAAGGCGGACAGGATGTTAAAACGGGCGGTTGTATATAGTTTAATGGGGGTGCTGGCACTTTTCATGGTCATGACCGTGGCGTGTTTTGCAGTAAAAAAGGCGAATGAAGGAAGAATTGCACCGGGCGTCATGCTTTGCGGGCGGGAACTGTCCGGGATGACACCGGAGGAAGCGGAACGATTGATGAAAGACTTTTTGCCGGAGACGGTAACGGAACTACGATGCCGTTATTTGCCGGAGACGAGGAAGGAAACGGAAGATAAGGTAAGGAAGTTGAACAAAGAAGGGCAACCGGAGGTACATCTGATCGTATCGGAAAACGAAGTATGTTTAACCGCAGAAACTCCGATGCTTCGGATGAATGCGGAGGATACGATGCAGACGGTGGAGGAAGTAAACCGTGAGGTGAAAGCATGGGAATGGTTATATGCTGCAATTACCGGGCGGCCGTTCCGGGTCAGAACGGTAAAAGCGGCATTTGTATGGGAGCGGGAACACTTTGAGGATTACGCTGTGTTGCTTTGCGAAGCGACGGAGCAGGAAAGGAAGGAGGCAACGGTAAGCTGGGAACAGGGACAAGTAAAGGTGACGGAGAGCGGACGGGGACTTCGATTGATGACGGAGGAACTGTGGCAGGAGGCGGAAGCGGTGGCGCAGTCAGCAATCGAGAGTCTGCAAATGGGGCCGGCTGAAGGGCTGGTGCTGCGGTTTTATGTGAACGGAACAGCGATAATGCCGAGACTCACCACGGAGCAGGCAAATAAATGCGATACGGTAATCGGGGAGTTTTCTACGTCCTACACCGGTGCGGGAAGCGGAAGGGCGCAAAATATAAAAGCCGGGGCGGCAAAACTTCACGGCACGGTAGTATTGCCCGGGGAGAGCTTTTCCGTGGCGGCGACACTGATGCCTTTTACGGAGGACAACGGATATGCGGAGGGAGGTACTTATATCGACGGGCAGTTGTCGGAAAGCATCGGAGGCGGGGTGTGCCAGTTGTCCACCACCCTGTACAATGCGTTGTTGCAAACGAAACTTGAAATTACCGAGCGGTATTCCCATTCCATGCCGGTGGGCTATGTTTCGTTGGGACAGGATGCGGCCATTGCGGGAGATTATAAGGATTTGAAATTTAAGAACACTACAAAAGCACCGGTGCTGGTGCTGTGTGAAGCGACCGGAACAGAGGTGAAGGTGGCGGTGTATGGCGAAGGTGAAGCGAAGAGGGGAATTGTGCACTTTGAAAGTGTCATAAAGTCGAAAGACGAGGAGACGGTTACGGTGGAGGTGTACCGGATAGAGAAGGGAGAGAAGGGAGAAGAGAAAAGGGAGAAGGTGAGCGAGGATGCTTACCGGGTAAAGGAAAGTTCATAAAGATTCCTAAAGCTTTCCCCCTCTTTTGCCGATATATATCTACACAGGTATATCAGAAAAAGGATGCCTCAAAAGGGACTTTTGAGGCAGTATGAAATACATAAGAAAGAGGGAGAAGGTATGAAGGTTGTTATCTTGGCGGGTGGCTTAGGTACCCGTATCAGTGAAGAAAGTCATTTAAAGCCGAAACCGATGATTGCCATCGGAGATGCGCCGATTCTCTGGCACATTATGAAAGGCTATTCCCACTACGGATTTAACGAATTTGTTATATGCTGTGGTTATAAGGGGCATATCATTAAGGAGTATTTTGCGGATTACTATCTGCACCGCTCCGATATCACCTTTGACTTTACCAAGGGCAACGATATGATTGTGCACAACAACGTGGCGGAACCGTGGAAGGTAACTCTGGTGGACACCGGCCTTCATACCCAGACCGGCGGACGTATCAAACGTATCCGCGACTACATCGGGGACGAGCCGTTCCTTTGTACCTACGGTGACGGCGTGTCGGATGTGGATATAAATAAGCTGGTGGAATTCCACAAAACCCACGGAAAAATCGCCACCATCACGGCGGTACAGCCGGGTAATAAATTCGGTGTGCTGGACATCGGAGAAAACCAGGTGATTCAGAAATTTACGGAAAAGGGCAAAGAAGAAGGCGGCTGGATCAATGCCGGGTTCATGGTTCTGGGCCCGGAGGTGTTTGACATGATAGACGAGGACTCCACCATTCTGGAGCGGAAGCCTTTTGAAACACTGGCCTCCATGGGAGAGCTGGTGGCGTATAAATACGACGGATTCTGGCAGTGTATGGATACCCAGAGAGACAAGCAGTTTTTGGAAAGAATGCTGGAGAGAGGTGAGGCTCCGTGGATCAAATGGTAAAAGTAAGTGTCATTATGCTGACTTATAACAGAGAGGCACTGGTGGGACGGGCCATCGAATCAATTCTGGCCCAGACCATGGAGGACTTTGAGTACATCATCGTGGACAACGGATCTACGGATCGGAGCGGTGAAATCGCGGAGGAGTATGCCAAGAAGGACACCCGCATCCGGGTACTTCATATCCCGAAGAGCAACATCGGTACCGGGCGAAATGCAGGACTGGATGCGGCAAAAGGAGAGTATGTGACGTTTATTGATGATGATGACTGGGTAGAATCGGATTTTCTCGATTTTTTGCTTACTCAGGTGGTGGAGAACGATGCGGATGTTTCCATATGCGGGGCGTTCGGAAAAGAATTCGATGAAAAGAAGATTATGACTGCGGAAGAGGCGGTGTTGGAACTTTTTCGAAGAAAGAGATATAATGCGGCTTTCCCGACGAAGTTGTTTCGCCGTGATATGTCGGATGAGCTGAGATTTCCAAAGGACGGAGCGTTTGATGATATTGCGTTAATGTATAAACTGCTTGCCTATGCGAATCGTGTAGTGTATTACGGTTTGCCGAAATACACGTTTTACAGGCATGAAAGTAACAATTCGGCATGGACCACAAATCATTCTTTACTGAATGCGACAATATTGGAGGAGTACCTTGAAAGTTACAGGACTCGTACGGAATGGTTGTCGGAGAGGTTTCCGGAGTGCGCCGGTGAGTTTCGCTATTTTGAGTGGTCGTTTATGATTTCTATGGTGGAAAAGATAAATCGTTTGAACATAAAAGGTTGTGAACAGCAGCTTGACAGTATGATGACCGCTTTGAAACTAAACAGAGAAGAGTTTCTGGATTCTCCGGAATTGTGTGATTTCGAAAGAGAGTGGATGGAAAAATATATACGATGAACGGAGCGTGAATGTTATGAAGCATTATCTGTTATATGCCCATGGAGGTGCATATAATCATGGTTCGGAGGCATCCGTAAAGTGTGATATTGCCTTGCTGCGAAAGCTTTCTCCCGGATGTAAAATAACATTGTCGTCTCATTTCCCGGAACAGGACATACAGTATGGGCTTGATGCGGATGAAATTATCGGACGAAACATGTCCGGGAAAACGAACGAGGAGATATACAGAGAAACTATTGATAAAATAACATCTGAAACGGTTTGTCTGAGTGTGGGAGGAGATGTGTATTGTTATCCGAACTGGCAACGATATGCAACCGTACATAATGCCGCAATCGAAAAGGGAGCAAAAAGCATTTTATGGAGCTGTTCTTTGGAACCGAAAATGTTTGACGAAGAAATGCTTTCGGCTTTCAGAACACATGATGCGATTGTGGTGAGAGAAAGTGTATCCGCAGATGCATTGGAAGCGCAAGGGTTAAGGAATATAATACGGATGCCGGACGTTGCCTTTTTACTGGAACCGGAGAAGACTGTTTTGCCGGAAGAAAAGTATGTTGTAATGAATCTGAGTCCGTTGGTAATCAGGAAAAACCCGGAAGTGCTGAAGGCATATCAACAGTTGGCGAGTGAGGTGGTTCGAAATACGGAATATACAATCGCCCTGGTCCCGCATGTGGAAGTGTCGGTGGATAACGATTATGAAGCACTTGCGATGCTTGAGATTCCGGAGCAAAGAGTGTTTCGGGTGCCGGTAGGGTTATCTGCGGCGGAGTTGAAATATATCATAGGGAATGCCGAGTTTTGTATTGCGTCCCGGACTCATGCGACGATTGCCGCGTGGTCATCGTGCGTGCCGACCATTGCGGTGGGATATAGTACAAAAGCGTGCGGAATTACCAAGGATCTCGGACAAGAGAAGTATCTGATAGATATTAATGAAATAGACGGGAACCTGTTGTGGAAAAGCTTCCGAAGTTTGACGGAGGACAGAGAAATTATTCGAGAAGCGTTGAGACAAAAAGTTCCGGAGTGTGTGAGACGTGTTTATTCTGTTGCGGAAGAGATGTTTGGTGAAATGTAGGAAAATGAGAGCGAAAAGGAGAAAAGTATGCATTACAAATACAGATACGAGCATTTTTTTGATGGAATTGAAAGAACGGATTTTGCAAAACTGAGCGGCAATATTTGTATTTACGGTGCCGGATTTCAGGGGCTTTTAGCGGCGCATCTTTTGGACAAGCAGGGGATAAAGGTGCTTTGTTTCTGCGATATGGATGTAAGAAAACAGGGGACAACATATTACAATCTCCCAGTGTACGCTCCGGAGAAAATGAAGGAGAGGTATCCGGATGCTACGGTGATTGTGACCCCGTACAGTCTTGCGCCTGCATACCGTTATGTGAAGGAAGAACTTGGGTACGAGTCTGTTGTAACGCCGTTTTCTCTTTTTTTAGAGTTTGATTTCGAGGAGTTTGATAAGTTATCGGAACTGCCGGATTGGTATCAGCCGGGAAGCGGAGATTATCATATTGATTTGTTTATGAGGGCATGTCATAATGTTTTATCTGAAGAAAAGTTATATTCTGCGGATATCTCTGTAACGGAAGCGTGCAATTTGAGATGCAGAGATTGCCAAAGCTTGATGCCTTGTTATGATAAACCGAAGTCACCGACATTAGAGGAAATGATATATTATGTGGAGACGATTACAAAAGGCAGAGTATTTCATCACTTCAATGTGGAGGGCGGGGAAGCCTTTGTTTGGAAGCATTTGCCGGAGTTTATAGAATATCTTGATTCTATGCCGAATCTTTTAAATATTTATTTATATACAAACGGAACGATTATTCCGAATGAAAGACTTTTGAAAGCATTGAAGAAAGAGAAGGTTTTGGTTCGGATTTCTTACTATGAGGGTTATACGAAAACGGATGACTTGGTAGAATTATTTACTAAACATGGGATAAGACATTCGGTTGTGCTTCAAAAATGGTATGAATTTGCAAGCTTGTCCTCGGAAGTAAGAACACCGTCCGAGGTAAAAAGAGTTGTAGACACATGTTGTAAAACGCAACCGGAAGGAAACGGCGGACCTTATTTTATCAGTGGCAGATTGTTTTATTGCCCGATACAGGGAAATTTGCATAATTTGGGCTTTTTTGTTTCTCCGGAAAAGGATTACGTGGATTTGACATGTAGAACAGATAAAAATATAGATGAAAAGATATTTGATCTTTTGAATAAAAAGAGTTTTCCGGAATTATGTAAGTTTTGTTATGGTAGAGGGTATTGCGGAAAAGAAGTTCCGCCTGCCGTTCAATTGAAGCCGGGAGAAAAGATTGATGTGATTTTTAAATAAGGAATAATCAAAATCAGAGAGGGTACAGTTGTTTTTTAGAAGGGAGGTACCGATGGTTTACGTGCGTACATGTGCATATAATGCAGAAAAGACGATAAGGGAAGCAATAGAAAGTGTTTTGAATCAATCTTATGGAGACTTTGTTTATTATATTCTGGATAACGGATCAACTGATACAACGGGAGAGATTATTACAGAATATGCTAAGAAAGATAAAAGAGTAGTCCCGTTTTATAATAAAAAGAATCGTGTCTTGGAGGAAAATCCGGATTTTTGGTTATTAACGAAAAATATGAAAGAAGAGGATTTTTTTTGCATTTTAGATGCAGATGATTCTTATGATATGACTTTTTTAGAAGAAATGTTAGCATTTATGAAAGAAAACGAATTGGATATGGCGGCATGCGGGTCGCGATTCGTTGACAGCAAGACGGGAAATGTAATGGGAGAAAGGGTTCTAGAACGAAACTATGTAGCGTTTGATGGGCAAAGTTTTGAGGCAGAGTTCCCGGTGATGCATTGGAATTTGCGACAGGCGTGGGGAAAGTTGTATAAAGCAAAGGCAGCACGAGTACGCTATGAGATTGAATTGCCGGAGTGGTTTCCAAGAGCATACGGAGGAGATACCGTTAATGTATATACTTGTGTGATGGCGAGTAATCGTATCGGAGTGTATGGAAAGTGTATGCATTCCTACTTGGTGTCTCAAGGGTCAATATCTTATGAGTGGCGTGATGGGAGAGAACTATGTGACTTCACTCTTTTTGAAAAAGCCCAGGAACTTTTACTCCATAAATGCGGTCATGTATCTCCGCGAAACTTGAATTTCCTCTATGCGGTCCAGTTCAATGCGCTGAAAGATACGCTTCGTGTATTGTTCAAATCCGACCTGCCTGCAGAACGAAAGATAGAAATTTTGAAGGGAATTTTTGAACATCCGATTACAAAGCAAACTTTTCGGGAAGAAGGAAACGTAACACAGGATGAGAAAACGAGGCTGTTGACGGAAGTGGTGTGTACTGTAATAGAATTGGCACAGGATGTTCCGGATACGGCGCTATCGGATGCGGCAGATATATGTAAGGTGTTTAATGTAAGCTTTTCCGAATTGATTCCAACGGAGCAGCTTGGATGGTATATAAAGAACCTTCCGATCGTTGTACGGAATGTGGCTCTGGGAGAATATGAGCATGGAGTCAATCATTTGCTTATTTATCTGGCAAAGGAACGAGAGGCTGATCTTGCGGTTGACTATCCGTTTGTACTGGGACAGATGTTGGCTTCCTTACGGAATGAGGATGTAAAGTATGTGTATTTTTCAAAGCAATTGATTCGATGGTGCATGGAAAACAACCAGTCGGAACGGGCAAGACGGGATTTGGAGGAATGGCTACAGATTTTGCCGGGAGATAAAGAGCTAATTGAACTGAATTCGATGCCCTAAAATTTTCTGAAAAAAGTTTTAAAAAAGCTCTAAAGTTTTTTCTCGGCACTGTCGATATAGTTAGTGTAAGGACAAAGACATTGTCCGCACGGGAAGTCAGTGACATTCCCGTAGGCAGACGTCCAAATCCTAGGTGGATAGGCTGCCGAACAAACCCAATTAAACAAAAGTGACCCGAAAGGATTCGGGGGACTTCATCCCTCATAGTGAGAGGATGGAACCATTATAAGGAGGTAATATTATGAGTATGGTAGTTCAACACAACATGCAGGCAATCAATGCCAACAGACAGTTAGGAATCGCATCCAACGCAGTAGGAAAGTCTACTGAGAAGCTTTCTTCCGGATTCAGAATCAACCGTGCAGCAGATGATGCAGCAGGCTTGGCTATTTCCGAGAAGATGAGAAGCCAGATCAGAGGTTTGAACCAGGCTTCCACCAACGCACAGGACGGTATCTCCCTCATCCAGACCGCTGAAGGTGCTCTTAATGAGTCCCACTCCATTCTTCAGAGAATGAGACAGCTTGCTGTACAGGCAGCCAACGGTACTGAGACCGATGAAGACCGTTCCAATCTTCAGGACGAGGTTAAGCAGCTTCAGGACGAGTTAGATCGTATCGCTGAGACCACCGAGTTCAACACCATGAAGTTACTTGACGGTTCCTTCAGTGGTGGTACCGCAGGTTCCACCGCAGCAGGTCCGAAGTACGGTGACTACAACGGTACTTTAGGTGCTTTCATTACTTCTGATGTAGTAGGTGTTCAGATTACTGCAAATACCACTGCAACCGTAGGCGGTGAGTCCGCTGTTTGGAATGCTGACGGTACCGAGTTGACTTTAAATCTTGCAGCAAGCAAGACTTATTCTCAGGAAGAGATTGATTCTCTCATTGAGAATGCAAAGCAGGAAGATTCTACCGCAACCCAGACTCCGGCAAATGTAACCGTTAAGTTTGCAAACGGTGTATACACCGCAAACGAAGAAGTTACTACCGGTGGAACCGTAGCGGGCGCTAAGGCTTCCGTAGAGACTACGGTTGTTCCGACGGGCGAGTTCGTTGGTGCAGACACCATGAAACTTACTGCTAACAAGTACGGTGCTGATATGAACATCACCATTAACCTTACCTTCGATGCAGAGGCAGGGAAGGAAGAGGCTAAGGTAGCAACCGACGGTGCTGCAAAGTATGATACGAATGTGAATACTGCTGTCACCAGTATTGGTGATGCAATTACCAATACTGCAACTTACGACTTAAAGCTTCAGTCTGGTAAGGAATATACCGCAGAAGATATCGAGAAGATTCTTGCAGAAGCAGGTCTTGACATCGATGTTGAATTAAGCGGTGTAAAGAATCATCCGGATGCTCCGAATACCTTAATGGTAACCAATAAGGATGCAACTGCAGTAACTCTTACCTTGGCAGGTGGTACCGGTCTTGGTGATGAGGATGCGTTCCTCAACCAGGCTAACTATGACACTTCCGCAGCAACCGGCGGTATGACTTTACAGGTTGGTGCTAACGAAGGTCAGACCATCAGCTTCAACATCAACGATATGAGCGCTCTTTCCCTTGGTGTAAACGGTACCAACGTACGCGTTGACGATCAGGATAAGGCAGCTGGCTCCATCAGTGCTATCGACGGCGCTATCGAGAAGGTTTCCAAGCAGCGTTCCGCACTTGGTGCTATCCAGAACCGTCTTGAGCACACCATTGCAAACCTCGACGTTGCAGCTGAGAACCTGCAGACCGCAGAGTCCAGAATCCGTGACGTTGACATGGCTGAAGAGATGGTTGAGTACAGCAAGAACAACATTCTGTCTCAGGCTTCCCAGTCCATGCTGGCTCAGGCTAACCAGTCTAACCAGGGCGTTCTTTCCTTACTTGGCTAATAGCCTCGCAGGTAAGTAACCTACACATAATTGATTTTTTCGGAGGGGTTCCGCACCTAGGAGTGGGACCCCTCCTTTTGTGCGTGGGTGTAGCGTGAAGCATGAGGTCTGCACACAAACCCGGAGAAATGGCTAAACATTTCCCTGCCTTTTGTCGATATATAGAACATGGCGAAGTATGCTCAAAAGGGGGATTCTATGGAGAAGAAAAGACCGGTATTAAGCATCTCTATGTTGGTTTCCAACAACCGGAGAGATACGATAGAAAAGTGTATGGAGTCACTGGTGCCGCTGATGCAGGCGGTGACCAGTGAACTCGTTATTGTGGATACGGGCTGCACGGACGGTTCGGTAGATATTGCGAGGAAATATGCGGATAAGGTAGTTCAGTTCACTTGGTGCAAGGATTTTTCCGCGGCACGAAATGCCGGGCTTTTTGAATGTACCGGTGAATGGTTTTTGTATCTTGATGATGACGAGTGGTTTGAAGATGTGTCGGAGTTGATTACGTTTTTCAAAAGCGAGGAACGGAAGAAGTGTGACACGTTATGGTACATACAGAGAAATTATACTGATCCGGAGGGGACAAGCTACACAGACACGTATGTGGGACGGTGTGTCAAAATGTCACCGGAGACAAGGTTTTGCGGAAAGATTCATGAATGGTTGGAACCGTTACCGAAAATGATTAAGAAGACAACGGCATATGTGCATCATTACGGATATGTGTTTAAAAATGAGGAAGATAAGCAGAAGCATTTGGAACGGAATTTGACGTTGGAAGAAGCTGCAGTACAGGAAAATCCGGACGATATTCGTATGTGTTGTCAGCTTGTGCAGGAGTATTGGGTAGCAAGACGATTTGAGGATGCTTTGAAGCTTGCGAAAACAACATTAGAGAGAACAAAACAAACGGATGACAATTCTTTTGTACAGTATTTAAGACTGACGATTCCAAGATTATACAAGGGCCAGGGGGATAATGAAGCCGCGTTGGATGCCTATGCTCGTCTGGAAACGGAACATAAACTGTTGCATCAGACAAAACTGGGACTTTTCTATGAACGCGCAATGACGTATGGAAGCATGAAGCAAGAGGAAGATGCTATAAAAGCTTTTTTGCAGTATTTAAAAGAATTTTATGTTCTCCCGAAGGTAGGAGCTCCCGTGGAGTACCCGGTGATGGACTTCGCTCAGTACCAGTCCGAGTTGTTCCAACAAAGAGCGGTAGAGTGTGCGATTACCAATCTCATTTGCGGGGAGGCATTTTCGTATGCGGAGGAAGTGTTTTCTTATATCGACTGGGAGAAGAATGCAAAGCCGAAGGATATGTTGGCAGGCTTGTTCCGGTGCTATGAGGAGACTGGCAATATACGCTTGTTATCCAAGCATCTTCCGATTGTTCTGCATCTTCCGGAACTGGAGCAGCAAGTATACGGGACAGTGCATTCTCTTTACGAAAAGCATCAGCAGGACGAAGTAAAGAGTATGCTACTACTAGAGGATTTGGAAAGTTTAAAGCTTTCTTCCGGCAATTTCCCGTTCTTCCACCTACTCTATACGGAAAAGAAGGGAACTACGACGGAGCAGGACATCAGAGACTATTACGAAAAGAGCGACCGGAAGTATGATGAAGAGGTAGCCCTGCTATTACTCGGAAAGGCCGAAAAAAAGCTGCTACAGTACAGTGAGCAGAAGAAGATGGGATATATCACCGGGGCTTTTAAGGAATACATTTCTTGTGCCAGGACTTATGCGGAGGCGGGATACGGTCCGGAGTTTTGGATGAAGGAGAATTCGGGTGCTGAGGCGGGAGTGTCCGGAGTACCGGGCGAACTGGGCTTTGCTCATACGATGGAACGTATTTTAGAGGAAGAGGACGGGGCGGTATTTGCCGCGGGAGTAAAAGAGGCTCTGAAGTATCATCCGACGATGTTGCCGGCAATCCGGGCGCTGTTGGAGGAGAGAGAAGTACGCGCTCTGGCGAAACAACTGAAGGCGATGGCACAGACACAGCTCGCGGAAGGCAAAACCGAAGAAGCAAAGGCGATTCTTTCCGAATTGGCAGTGATGCTTCCGGAGGATGAGGAAGTGAAGGAATTGTTGGGAAAGATTTGATTGTAGAAAGAAAATATATTAAAAGCCTTGAAAACAGAGAGTTTCAAGGCTTTTTTTGTGCTCGTTCTTTGTGTGCAATATCGCCAAATTTCAGCAAAATCTTTGGTAAATATCACGTGTTGGGGCAAAATCTTTTTTATCTGTATCTTCGGCGGAGTCTCGCCGGTAATTCCATGGAATGAGAAGAAATGTAACAAAGGAAACGGAAATTAGCGTATGAGTAAAAACGGAGGAGAATTTAATGAAACAAAGGATTTTTGTGCAAAGAAGTGAGGAAGAAGTGCTTCGAGAACTGAAGGAGATAGCGGGAGCCTACCGTATGTATCAAGGGTGAAATGAGGAACTAAGAAACCGTTTTATGGCCTTTTGTATGGGAAAGAAAACCTTGCCGGTGCTTTATGATACGGTGTTTAAGAAGCTGATGAATCCGGATACGAATCCGGAACGGTTAGAAGATTGTATTTCCTCTCTGCTTAATCAGAAGGTGTATACGATCATTTTTTATGAGCAGAGTATCGAATCGTTTAAAGAATACCCGGAGAATTGTACTCATCATGCACGAATGATCTGTGATAGTGGACTGGAGTTAAACTTTTTGCAGGAATTCTACCTGATTGCCCTTGACGTATTTCGGAAAAGCGAGTATGCTAAATATAGAGATTCGAAGGAACGACTGGTGGGCTGGCTTTCTTTCTTCTGTACGGAAAATGTAGAAGAGGCAGAGGCGCTTGCTGAGAAGGACGAGGCCTTGTCAAAAAAGATGCGGAAATCACCCGACTGAATGCGTTACTGGCTGCTGCAACAAAGTAGAATTAACAATTACCAACACCTTGAACAAACAGATTAGTTCAAGGTGTTTCTTTTTTGTATGCTTCAATTATGTGGAATTGCTTGAACTCTGCAGAGATTTGTGTATAATGATATATGGGAAGTTATTTCCTGTGGAAAAGTAATAGAAGTAAGGAGTACATACCAATGAAGTTTATTTTAGATATCATCCGCGGTGCGGTAATCGGCATCGCCAATATTATTCCGGGTGTCAGCGGCGGCACCATGATGGTGACCATGGGCATTTACGATAAGTTAATCGGGTCCATTACCGGGATTGTAAAGAGTTTTAAAAAGAGTATTAAGACATTGTTTCCGTATATTATCGGTATGGTGGTGGGCATCGGCGCTTTTGCGTTTTTATTGACGAAGTTGCTTCTTCCGAGGTTTCCGCTTCCGACGGCCTTTGCGTTTATCGGATTGATTGTGGGTGGTGTACCGGTACTGGTGAAAAAGGTAGTACAGGCCGGGAATAAGAAGGCAACGGAGTGCGAAGCAACAGAAGGTGTGGCTGAGAACGTATCGGGAAATGCCAAGGCAGAAAGTCCGATTACGATCAAGAAGCCTCATATTGCTTTTTGCATCCTTGTTTTTGTTCTTTTCTTTGCATTGATTGTCGGGATGGAGTTTTTAGGAAACGGTGCGGACCGTGCGGTGACGTTTTCCGTAAGTACGGTGCTCATTATGATTGTAATGGGTATGCTGGCGGCTGCGGCTATGGTCATTCCGGGTGTCAGCGGTTCTTTGTTATTGTTGGCGTTCGGTTATTATAATGCAGTGACCGGTGCGGTGACGGATTTTATTTCTGCGGTGGTTGATTTGGATATTGCCGCGGCGTGGGACAAATTTTTGATTCTGTTCCCGTTCGGTATCGGCGTGTTATTGGGGATTTTCTTTGTGGCAAAGTTAATCGAGTGGCTGCTTAAAAAGCACGAGAGACTGACCTATTGCGGCATTTTGGGCCTGGTATGCGCCTCCCCGATTACGGTGTTTCTAAAAGCCATGGGAGGAGCTGCAACCGTTGGTATCGGTGCGGTGATTGGAAGCATTGTAACTTTTGCTGCGGGTTTTGTGGTGGCTTATTTGATGGGAAGAGAGTAAGATGGCGAAGAGAAAAGCATTATTTATGATTTGTCTGCTGTCGGTGGCGTTCGGATTGACGGCGCTGGTGGCGGTGTTGGCGGAAAGAGAAGAGAAGAAGGAAAAGACCGGGGAACTCCTTTGTGTGACCTCCTTCTATCCGGTACAGCTTCTTGCGGAGTCGGTGGCGGAAGGTGCCGAAGGCGTGACGGTGAGGAATTTGACAGAGAGTCATTCCGGTTGTATTCACGATTATACCCTGACGACACAGGATATGCGTCTGTTGTCAGAGGCAGAGCTGTTTTTGATTAATGGCGGTGAAATGGAGCTGTTTTTAGAAAAAGCAGCGACAGAATATAAGGATTTGGAAATTGTGGATACCTCGGAAGGATACGCTTTTTTCGAAGGTGTGGAGCACAGTCACGACCATGAGGCGGAATTTTCCGGTGATGATGAGAACCATGATTACCATGAGCATGAGGAAGCGGAGACCTGCACAAATCCGACCCATGACCATGGCCATGAGGAGCATGCGGTAGCGGAAGAGGATCATGCCGGTCATTCCCATGCAATAAATGCCCACATTTGGATGGATATTGACGGGTATTTGTTGCAGCTTTCCCGGGTGGAGGAGGCTTTTGTGGCGGCAGATCCGGCACAGGAGGCCTTGTATCGGAAGAATGCGGAGGTTTGTCGCGAGGAACTTACGAAACTGAAAGAAGAGTATGCGGAGGCGAAAGAGCTTCTTTCCGGAAAGGAAACAGTGGTGTTTCACGAGGGCTTTGTATATTTGTTTCATATGTTGGGAGTCGAGACGGTACATTGCCTCGCGATGGATTCGGACACGCAGATTGCGGCAGGAGAAGCGGCGGAGATTATCGAAGAATGCAGGCTTCATGGGATTACGGTTTTGTTTGCGGAAAACGAGTACAGAGAGACGGTTTTGGATACCTTTGGACGGGAGCTTCGTTGTGAAGTGGTGGCGTTAGACCCGGTAACAAGTAACACGACAGAGGGCACAAGCCGGTCCCAAAGGGGGATTTCCTTGTACTGTGATAGTATGAGAAAAAATCTGGAGTGCATCATGCAGGCCTACGGTTTGCGGTAAGGAGGATATATGTTCGGCAATTCGGAACAGAAAAAACGGAATAAAGAATTACGGAAGCGTGCCGGACATTTGTCGGAACGTGCCGCTTGCGGGCTGCATTGTATCAAGATGGAGGATATCGGGGTATACGCGGGGAAAACGCCGATTATCGAGCATGTGAATGTACATATTCACTGCGGGAAACTGACGGCGGTAATCGGTCGGAACGGTGCCGGAAAGTCCACATTAATCAAGGCGATTCTCGGAGAAGTGGCTCACGAGGGCACCATTGAATTCCGTGATATGAAGGAAAATAAAGTCAGAAAATTAAAAATCGGTTATGTGCCGCAGCATTTGAATATAAAAAAGGATGCTCCGGTCAGCGTGTATGATCTGTTTGCCGGTTGTATCAGTAATGTACCGGTGTTTTTGTACCGGAAAAAGACTTTGTATAACGAAATTTTAAATCGTTTGGCACTGTTTGAGGCGGAGAATCTGATTGACAAGCGATTGGGCGACCTGTCCGGAGGTGAGCTGCAGAGAGTGTTGCTTTCCATTGCCTGTACTCCGGTACCGAATTTGCTTCTTCTCGACGAGCCGGTGTCCGGTGTGGACCGCAAGGGAATGGAATTGTTTTACCGGACAATTCATAATTTAAAGGAGAAGTATGATTTGTCTGTGATTCTGGTGTCCCATGATCTGACATTAGTGAAGGAGTATGCGGATTCCGTGATTTTGCTGGACAAGACGGTGTTAAAGGAGGGGGCTCCGGAAGAAGTGATGGAGAGCCCGGAATTCCACGAGATTTTCGGATAAGGAGGCGTAATATGGAGTTTTTGAGTTACGGGTTTATGCGTAATGCGTTACTTGCGATTTGCATTATTACGCCGTTGTTCGGTATTCTCGGAACGATGATTGTAAACAACCGGATGGCGTTTTTTTCCGATGCGCTGGGGCATTCGGCGCTTACAGGCATGGCTATCGGTGTGCTTTTGGGAATTGCGGGGACGGAGGTTCCCATGCTGTTGTTCGCACTTTTCTTTGCGCTGGTATTAAATCATATGAAACGAAAGAGTTCGGCATCCACCGATACGATTATATCGGTATTTTCCTCCCTGGGAACGGCGGTGGGTCTTGTGGTATTGTCCAGAGGAGGAAATTTCTCCAAGTATTCCGCACTTTTAGTCGGTGATATTTTGAGTATTACCGCCAAGGAGATTTTGTGTCTGTTGGGGGTACTGGTGCTGACGCTTGGGTTCTGGCTGGTTTGTTTTAACAAGTTGCATACATGCAGTGTGAATAAAAGCCTTGCTAAGAGCAAAGGGATTCCGGTACGATTGATTGAGGATTTGTTTGCGGTGCTGATTGCGGTGATTGTCATGCTTTCCATTAAGTGGGTGGGCATATTGATTATTAATGCGCTGTTGATTTTGCCGACCGCCGCGGCTTCCAATATTTCTTCAAACATGCGGGAGTATCATTTGTTTTCCGTGATTCTTTCCGTGGCATCGGGCCTCATCGGACTGGTGCTTGCGTATTATCTGAATGCGGCGGTGGGACCGACCATCGTTATTGTGGCGGCGGTATTCTTTACGGCAACTTTTTTGGCAAGACCGTTGTTTCGGTCATAAAAGGACAGTTCGGTTTGTGTTCGAGAGATAAGATAAGTTCGCTTTGAAAGCGTTTTTATAGTTTTACAAATGGGAGGTACTGAGTATGAAGGACAAAGAGATTTACAAACGGATTTTGGTGAACTTTTTGGTGACGTTGGTTGCTGTGGTTCTCTGCGCGCTGTTTTTGGGGGATTTGTTGCGCTTTTTCCTGCCGTTTGTAATCGGCTTTTTCATTGCGGCGATTGCGAATCCGATGGTACGTTTTTTGGAAAAAAAGATGAAAGTGAAGCGTAAGTACGGTTCGGCGATTATTATTGTACTTGTTTTGGCTGCTGTAGTCGGTGTGATTTATTTGGTCGGCTATATTCTGGTACATGAACTGGTGGATTTGATTGCGGATCTTCCGAAGCTTATGACGGAGGCGCAGAATTTGTTAAACGAGCTGTCGGATAAGCTCTACGGACTTTATGAAAAGCTTCCGGAGGGAATACAAAACGGCATCGGAAGTGTCGGAAACAGTTTGGAATCCTGGCTGGATAAGGCCATTAACGATTTTGAAATGCCGTCTATCAGTGCGGCCGGCAACTATGTGGGAAGTCTTATCGAGGGCATTTTAATCGGTATTATTACCATTCTTGCGGCGTATTTCTTTATTGCGGACAGAGATAAATTAGTGGAAGGAATTAAGAAAATTGTTCCGAATTCGTTCCAGGAATATTACAGTCTGGTTATGAACAATATCAAGTCTGCTATCGGCGGATATTTTAAGGCGCAGTTCAAAATCATGTTGATCATTATCGTGATTTTGTTTATCGGCTTCGAGGCGTTGCGGGTCAATTACTCCTTTTTACTGGCGTTGCTTACGGCGTTCCTTGATTTGCTTCCGGTGTTCGGCACGGGAACGATTATCGGTCCGTGGGTTGTGGTGGACATTATTACCGGAAAGTATATCGAAGCAATCGTGTTGACGGTGTTGTATCTGGTTTGTCAGTTTACAAAGCAGCTGTTGCAGCCGAAAATGGTAGGCGACAGTATCGGCCTGAATCCGCTCCTGACCTTATTCTTTATGTTTGTGGGTTACCGGTTCGGCGGAATTCTCGGTATGATTATCGGGATTCCGGTGGGCATGATTCTTGTGAATTTCTATCGGGTAGGCATCTTTGACCGGTTGATTCGAGGGTTTAAGATTCTGGCAAAGAGTATTAATGAGTATCGGAAATATTAGATAACAAAGAGTGGTGAGAGCGCAGACGGGAGAAGTCCTGCGCTTTTGCTGTGTTTCAGAAACAAAGAGGAGGCGAAAACTATGGCGGATCGGGATGTAATTTCCGTTGACGAACTGAATGAACTGCTTTCTCGGTATGCCATCGGGAAAAAGCCTCTGGCGGCGCTTTTGGGCTGGGGGGCAACCACGGTGCTCCGTTATGCGGATGGAATATGTCCGGCGGGTGAATACGGTTCTCATTTGAAAAAGTTGTACGAAGAACCGCTCTTTTATCTCGATGTGTTGGAAAATAATAAAGAACGGATTACGCCGGTTGCGTATAAAAAGAGTAAAAATGCGGTGATTTCCTATTTGACATCGTCAAAATTATGGTGTGGAGTACAGTATATCATCGAACGGGCAAAGGGCGATATTTCGCCGATGCGGGTTGTGGTGACGCTGTATTATGCCCAGGCGTTTTCGCTGGGGCTGACCGACAAGGCGCTGTTTTGGGAAGAGTGTGATTTGTCCTCTGCGGGGGTTCCGTATGCATATCATTATGAGCAGTTGAGACAAAACGGCACATGTCATCGTTTTTTTGCCGAAGGGTTGTTTACGGAAGAAGAGGAAGCATTTCTGGATGCGGCCTACCGTATGCTTTTATGGTACGGCCCGGCGGAATTGGAGCATATTATTTCGGGGGAACGAAAATACCTCCGCGTCAGCCGTATGGAAGGCGGAGGAAAGAAAATAAAAAATGCCGCCATCGGCGGATTCTTCAAGAAGGTGGTACAAGGTTATAAAATTACCCGCCCGGAAGAATTCAACCTTTACTTTGCGGAGCGGACGGGCCGAGGACGAAAGAGATAGGACGAAAACGATAGGATGAAGAAACTTTACAGCTATTTTTTTGAAAAAATTTGAAAAAGTACTTGACTGTAAACCTTGTTGATACCGTACAGTGAGGCTATCACAAGGAAAACAGGAGGGATTGATATGACAATCAAAGAAGTGGAACAATGCCTCGGGGTGCCGAGAGCAACGGTCCGGTTTTACGAAAAGGAAGGGTTGTTCAGCCCGACGCGGAATGACAACGGGTATCGGGAATACAGCGACGAGGATGTAGTTCTTTTAAAGAAAATTATCATTCTTCGGAAACTTGGCTTTGCGGTATCGGATATTGAGGATGTACTGGACGGAGCAAAGCCCATGTCCGAAGCACTGGAAAGCAACATGGAGAACCTGACTCGCCAGATGCAGGAGCTGCAAGGAGCCATGAGCCTTTGCAAAAGAATGCAGGAAAACGGAGAACAAATCGAAACCTTCGATGCGGAACAATACTGGAATGCGGTGGAAGAGGAAGAACGGAAGGGAAACCGCTTCTTAGATATTGCGAAGGATGTGGTGGAATTCGAGAAAGTGACGTTGATGGAACGTTTTGGTATAGAGCACAGTGACGGGAAGATGCTGGATGGCTTCCCAAAGGCTCTTATAAAAATAGCAGCTACAACTTTGGGATTCTGTTTTGGGTGGTGTTTGTTGGAGTGGATCTTTGGGTCCTTTAATATCGGGACGCTCAGAGAGGCTTTGTCCATGTTTGGGAGAATGTTGGTAGTAGAAGTCATAGTTGCGACACCGACCTATTTCTATTTGAAAAAACACCCAAATGCAAAGAGAAAGAACGTACAGCTCTGGATGGCACTGGGGATTTTGACTGTATTGGTGGTGGCGTTGGCGGTAGTAAAGTTGGTAAAATAGGCGGAGGCATCGTATTCTATTATGCTGTTTGGTGTATTGTGCAAGAGAAACCAAAGGAATGCATGAAGTATGCCGATTATGCATTAGCAGCTATGCGCAAGATACTAAAGAAGAGTAGAAAAAAGTCAGGGGCAAATAGGTATTCCTAAAAGAACCATAAGGAAACGCCAGTACTTAACGAGGTATTGTCGAGTTTAGTACTGCTGCGTTTCTGCATGAGCGAGAGCGGGTTCTTGTGGAATATCTATGTGCCCCTGACTGGTTCAAAGCCCTAGTTCTTGCGCATAGCGGCCCTTTTTCTTAAGGTCGGGTCCAAGATCTTCTTACGTATTCTCAGCGTCTTGGGAGTAACTTCCAAAAGTTCATCCGTATCGATAAACTCAATAGACTGTTCCAGACTTAAAATACGCGGCGGAGTCAGACGCAGTGCGTCGTCCGCAGAGGAGGAACGGGTGTTGGTGAGCTGCTTCTTCTTGCAGACATTTACCTCGATGTCCTCTGTCTTACCGGTCTGGCCGATGACCATGCCGGCATATACCTTTTCACCGGCACCGAGGAATAAGGTACCGCGCTCCTGGGCATTGTACAAACCGTAGGTGATGGCTTCGCCGGTTTCAAATGCAATGAGGCTACCCTGCTTGCGGTACTGGATATCGCCTTTGTACGGTGCATAGCCGTCAAACAGGGTATTTAAAATGCCGTTGCCCTTGGTATCGGTCATAAACTCGCCGCGATAGCCGATAAGTCCTCGGGACGGAATGGAAAACTCCAAGCGGGTGTATCCGCCGCTGGCGGTGGACATGCCGAGGAGTTCACCCTTACGGGAACTTAATTTTTCGATTACGGTACCGGAGAATTCTTCCGGTACGTCTACGATGGCGCGCTCCATCGGCTCTGTCTTCTTACCGTCTTCTTCCTTATAAAGAACTTCCGGCTTACTCACCGCAAATTCATAGCCTTCCCGGCGCATGTTCTCGATTAATACGGACAGGTGAAGCTCACCGCGACCGGATACCTTAAAGCTTTCGGTAGTGTCGGTTTCTTCTACACGGAGGCTGACATCGGTGTTTAACTCGCGGAACAGTCTGTCGCGCAGGTGACGGGAAGTGACATATTTTCCTTCCTGGCCCGCAAACGGAGAATCGTTTACGATAAAATGCATGGCAAGGGTCGGCTCGGAAATCTTCTGGAACGGAATCGGTTGCGGATTCTCCGGAGAGCAAAGGGTGTCGCCGATGTGAATGTCGGTAATACCGGAAATTGCTACGATGGAACCTACGCCGGCTTCGGTTACTTCTACTTTCTTTAAGCCGTCAAACTCGTACAGCTTGCTGATTTTTACCTTTTTGCATTTCTCCGGGTCGTGGGCATTTACTACCACCACGTCCTGATTTACACGAACGATACCGTTTTCAACTTTGCCTACGCCGATACGGCCTACATATTCGTTGTAGTCGATGGTGCTGATTAAAAGCTGGGTACCTGCCTCCGGGTCGCCTTCCGGTGCCGGGATATACTCTAAAATCGTTTCAAACAGCGGCTGCATGCTTTCCGGTTTCTCGTCAAGTTCTAAGATGGCAACGCCGGTCTTTGCGGAAGCAAAAACGAACGGGCAGTCAAGCTGTTCGTCGGAAGCATCCAAATCGATAAAAAGCTCCAAAACTTCATCGATTACTTCCTTCGGGCGTGCTTCCGGACGGTCGATTTTGTTGATGCAGACAATGACCGGAAGCTCCAGCTCCAAAGCTTTCTTTAATACGAACTTGGTTTGCGGCATGGCACCTTCAAAGGCGTCTACCACAAGAATAACGCCGTTTACCATTTTAAGAACGCGCTCTACTTCGCCGCCGAAGTCCGCATGGCCCGGGGTGTCGATAATATTTATTTTGGTATCTTTGTAATAAACTGCGGTATTCTTGGATAAAATGGTAATACCGCGTTCGCGCTCGATGTCGCCGGAGTCCATGACACGGTCCTGTACCGCTTGATTTTGGCGGAATACACCGCTTTGCTTTAACAGTTCGTCAACCAGGGTGGTTTTGCCGTGGTCAACGTGTGCGATAATCGCAATGTTTCGTATGTTTTCGCTCTTTGTAATCATACCGAATTCCTTCCTGATAAAAGGGAGTTCCGCTTTTTGCGGAAAATCCTACATTTGCCATGGTTTTATGGCATTACTTTCCTAAGTATAGCATAATTTTTCCGTTTGGCAAGAAAAAAATGCATGAGGGAAAAGAAAATCAAAGGAGGGAGAATGCGGTGAGGGGAAGGGAAAACGAAAAATGTCGAAAAAGGACATTAAGAAATTATAAAGATATCTTAAAGACTATTGCAAGAATTGGGAAAATATGGTAAACTTCGTTCTGTGATTCGGAATTGTAAAAAAATCCCAAATAGGAGCAGCGGAAAAGCTTCTAAACAGGGAACAGGAGTCATAAATTTAAACTGAGCGGAAAGAACCGCCGCCGGTAAAAAACAGGAGAAAAAGAAGGGAGTCATAGGAAATGACAGATAAGGTATTTGAAAATAACCAGGTGAGTATTGTGGGAGAGGTTATCAGTGAATTTGTGTACAGTCATGAGGTGTTCGGGGAGAGTTTCTATATGGTAGAGCTTTCCGTAAATCGTTTAAGCGATTCCAATGACGTGATTCCGGTAATGGTATCCGAGCGTTTGTTGGATGTGACGAAGAACTATGTGGGACAGTATGCACATATTCAGGGACAATTTCGTTCCTATAATCGACATGAGGAAACCAGAAACCGTTTGGTGCTTTCGGTATTTGCCAGAGAAATTCGTCTGGAGGATGAACCGGATGAGAACGTAAAGCCTAACTTTATTTTCCTCGACGGCTATGTATGTAAACCGCCGATTTATCGTAAGACACCTCTGGGAAGGGAAATCGCGGATGTTCTTTTGGCAGTGAATCGTCCGTACGGAAAGTCCGATTATATTCCGTGTATTTGTTGGGGAAGAAATGCCCGTTTTGCGGACGGTTTTACGGTGGGTGGACATATTCAGCTGTGGGGACGAATCCAGAGCCGTGAGTATCAGAAAAAGTTATCCGAGACGGAATTTGAAAAAAGGATTGCTTATGAAGTATCCGTAAGTAAATTGGAATATTGCGAAGAATAATATTGTGATAGAGTGTGCGGAGAAGTCCTGTTATCCCGATGATAGCAGGACTTTTTATTTTTTACAGACACAGCATCGCAACGCAGTAATAAAACGGTAATAAATCACCAAAGTAAGTTTAGAGGAAATATGTTCATTTTGTCGAAAACGCTTGTAAAACCGACGAAAAGATGGTATAGTTTAAAAGAATGTGTATCAGTAAAATCAGAGAAGGAGTTGAGCAGTTTGGATTCAAAATTGGCATTCTATATCGTAAAGCGTGTACTGCTTGCTTTATTTACGGTATTTCTTGTCATCACAATTACGTTTTTTGTTATGAAGGCAATTCCGGGTGGCCCTTTCTTAAGCGAGAAGGCTCCGAGCCCGGCGGTTACGGCGCAGCTTGAGGCAAAGTATGGTTTGGACAAGCCTGTTTTTGAGCAGTATACCACGTATTTGAAGGATGTACTTCATTTCGATTTCGGTCCGTCTATCAAGAACCGCGGACGTAATGTTACCGATTTGATTTTGGAAGGTTTTAAGACCAGCGGTAAGCTGGGTATTATTGCGGCTATGCTTGCGATTGCATTCGGTTTGACTCTGGGTGCCCTTGCCGCAGTATTTCATGATAAAGTGTTGGATAAGGTTATTATGGTTTTGTCCACCGCCAGTGTGGCCATGCCGTCCTTTGTTATAGCGACGATATTGCTATTGGCCTTTTGTGTAAAGATTCCGATATTCCCGTCCAACGGTTCCACAGCCGGCGGTCTGGTGTTGCCGGTTATTGCACTGAGCCTGTATCCGATGGCGTATATTACCCGTTTGACCCGTTCCAGTATGTTGGATGTTCTCGGTCAGGATTACATCCGTACCGCCAGAGCGAAAGGTGTGTCTCAGGTGAAGGTGATTTTTAAGCATTCTTTAAAGAATGCGGTGACTCCGGTTATTACTTATGTGGGTCCGATGATTGCTTACATCCTGACCGGTAGTCTCGTAGTGGAGCAGATTTTCGTAGTACCGGGCATCGGTAAGTTCTTCTTCTCCAGTATTATTAACCGTGACTATCCGATGGTAATGGGTACCACCATTTTCCTGGCGACTATCATGGTTATTATGACATTGATTTCCGATATTTGCTATAAAATTTTCGACCCGCGTGTCGATTTGTCTTAGGGGAGGGCTTGACAGTGAAAAAGAGTGTAAACGAAATGCCGAAGAAAAATCCCTTAAGCCTGCAGCTGAACCTGCAGAGCTTCGAGCCGGCAACGGAGGAAGAGAAGTTCCGCCAGCAGCGTATGCGTGAGAGTACCACTTTCTTTAAAGACGGTATGAGACGTCTTAAGAAGAACAAGATCGCAATGACCTGTCTTTGCATTATTCTTGTGATTGTATTTATTGCAGCATTTGTTCCGTTGTTCTATCCGTACAGCTACGATAACCAGCTGGGTGTAACCGCAGGTCAGAAGACGGATGCCTCCTACAACAACTTAAAGCCGTTTGAGTACGGCGAGACGGAGCAGCAGCGTATCGAGGACGGAGAGTTTATTTTCCCGCACATTTTCGGTACGGATGCCCACGGTCGTGACTACGCCATCCGCGTAATTTACGGTACCCGTATTTCTTTGTTGGTAGGTTTCTTTGCTAGTATCATCGTATTGATTATCGGTGCGATTTACGGTTCCGTATCCGGATATTACGGCGGAAAGGTTGACCTGGTAATGATGCGTATTGTCGATATTATATACTCGTTGCCGGATTTGCTTATGATTATTCTGTTTGCGACGGTATTGAAGCAAACTCTGGAGCCTGCCCTGGAAGGTACGGCGCTGGCGAAGCTGGGTACGGGTATGATCAGTATCTTTATCGTGTTCGCATTACTTTACTGGGTAGGTATGGCTCGTTTGATTCGTGGTCAGATTCTTACCATTAAGCAGCAGGATTATGTACTCAATGCGCGTTCCATCGGTGCAAAGGGCAGCCACATCATTCGCCGCCATATGTTACCGAACTGTATCAGCGTAATCATTATTTCCACCGCACTTCAGATTCCGTCGGCGATTTTCACCGAGAGTTACCTGTCCTTCTTGGGACTGGGTGTATCCATGCCGATGCCGAGTCTGGGTTCCCTTGCATCCGAGGCTTTGAGCGGTGTATATTCCTATTCCTACCGTTTGATTATTCCGGCGGTAATGATTTGTTTAATTGTTCTTTCGTTAAATCTGTTGGGTGACGGTCTTCGTGATGCGTTTGACCCGAAGTTAAAGAAGTAAGGAGGAGGCTATTATGAAACTGTTACAAGTAACCGATTTACACACCTCCTTTTTCACTCCGGCCGGCGAGGTAAAGGCAGTAAACGGACTTTCCTTTTCCCTTGATGAGGGAAAGGTACTGGGTATCGTAGGAGAGTCCGGATCCGGTAAGAGCGTAACGGCATATTCCGTTTTGCAGATTCTGGCAAGCTCCGGTAAGATTGTATCCGGCAGCATTAAGTATAGAGGCGAAGAACTGGTTGGGGCTTCCAAGGAGGCTATGGGAAAGATTCGCGGTAATAAAATCAGTATTATTTTCCAGGACCCGATGACCAGCTTAAACCCGGTATTTACCATCGGAAACCAGTTGATGGAAGCAATTATGCTCCACACCGACCGTAACAAGGAGCAGGCAAAGGAACGTGCCATCGAGATGCTTCGTCTCGTAGGCGTAAACGAGCCGGAGAAGCGTATTAAGCAGTATCCGCATGAGTTTTCCGGCGGTATGCGTCAGCGTGTTATGATTGCAATGGCACTGGCTTGTGAGCCGGATATCCTCATTGCGGACGAGCCGACCACGGCGCTTGACGTTACGATTCAGGCCCAGATTCTTGACCTGATTAAAGATTTGCAGAAGCAGCTTGGCATGTCCGTAATTCTCATCACCCATGACCTGGGTGTTGTGGCGGAGATGTGTGACGAAGTGATTGTTATGTATGCGGGAGAAGTGTGCGAGCGCGGTACCGCAGACGAGATTTTCTATAATCCGAAGCATGAGTACACCAAGGGACTGATGCGTTCCATTCCGATGGTAAGCGATGAAGACCGCCGCTTGGAGCCGATCGGAGGTACCCCGGTAGATTTGCTCAACATGCCGGACGGTTGTCCGTTTGCTCCGCGTTGTGACAGAGCCATGAAGGTTTGTCTGTCCCACAAGGCAAAGGAAATCGGTATTAACGAGAATCATGCCGCAAGCTGTTGGTTCAATTTTAAGGATGCCATCGCGGAAGGCAGAATGACTGAAAAAGAAGTGGAGGAGATGTACAGATGAGTGAATCCAAAAATCTTCTCGAGGTAAAGCACCTCAAGCAACACTTTGATGTCCCGAACGGCTTTATGAAGTCCTTGAAGTTAAAGGCCGTGGACGATGTAACATTTGAAATTAAAGAAGGCGAGACTCTGGGTCTTGTAGGTGAGTCCGGATGCGGTAAGACTACGGTGGGGCGTACGATTTTGCAGCTGTACAAGCCGACGGCCGGTGAGGTTTGGTTTGACGGAAAGCTCATCCAGAGCAAGAAGTCCATTCAGGAGTTCCGCAAGCAGGCGCAGATGGTGTTCCAGGACCCGTATTCGTCCCTGGACCCGCGTATGACTGTCAGCGACATTATCGGAGAACCGTTAGATGTTCATAAGATGTACGGCAGTAAGAAGGAAAGAGAAGAGAAGATTCTTCACCTGATGGGGCTGGTTGGACTTAACAGTGAGCATGCAACCCGTTATGCTCATGAATTCTCCGGCGGACAGCGTCAGAGAATCGGTATCGCGAGAGCTCTTGCGGTAGAACCGAAGTTCATTGTTTGTGACGAGCCGGTATCTGCCCTTGACGTTTCCATTCAGGCGCAGGTTGTCAATATGTTTGAAGATTTGCAGGAGCAGTTGGGTCTGACCTATTTGTTCATTGCACATGACCTTTTGGTAGTTAAACACATTTCTACCAGAATCGCGGTAATGTATCTCGGAAAGATGATTGAAATCGGACCTTCCAATGAGTTATATCATCACCCGATTCATCCGTATACCCAGTCTCTTCTGTCTGCAGTTCCGATTCCGGACCCGAAGATTGCAAGAGCCAGCGAGCGTATTCACCTGTCCGGCGATGTACCGAGCCCGCTGCATATGCCGAGCGGATGTCCGTTCCGTACCCGTTGCCCGCGTGCGACGGAGAAATGTGCGGAGGTAATGCCGGAGCTTAAGGAAATGGCACCGGGACATAAGGTGGCGTGCCATCACGTATAAGAAAATACACCATGGAGAAGGTGTAAAATAATACAGGGAGTGTTGGGGCTTCATGTATGTTTATAATCGTTTCGGCGGTTATAATAGATGTTTTTAAGGAGGAAAAAAGAATGAAGATGAAAAAACTTCTGAGTGTATCACTTGCATTAGCAATGGTACTCGGCTGCATGGCATTTGCCGGATGCGGCGGTTCCAAGTCCGATGCAGGCGCTATGACGTTAAACGTTGGTGCTTACCCGGACACGGTTGACCCGGCTCTCAACTCTGCAGTTGACGGTGCAACCTATATTGTTCACACTTTCACGGGTCTTGTCGGATTCGAACAGGATGCCAGCGGTAAGTTGGTTCTTACCCCGGAGTGCGCTACCGAGCTTCCGGCACCGGTAAAGATGGAGGACGGTAAGACTTCTTACACCTTTAAGCTTCGTGAGGGCTTAAAGTGGAGTGACGGAACTGCTCTTGATGCAAACGATTTCGTTTATGCATGGAACAGAGCAGCAGACCCGGCTACCGCAGCAGACTACGGTTACATGTTTGAGGTAATTGACGGATATAACGAGTTAATGGAAGGAAACGGCAAGTTAAATGTGACCGCTTCCGCAGACGGTACCGAGCTTACCGTTGTGCTTCCGGTTGATGTTCCGTATTTCCATGAGCTTTGTGCATTCCCGGCTTACATGCCGGTACGCCAGGATATCATCGAAGCAAACGGTGATGCATGGGCTACTTCCCCGGATACCTTTATCGGTAACGGTGCTTACAAGGTAACCGAGTTTACCCAGACCCAGATGGTTCTTGAGAAGAATGAGCATTTCTACAACGCAGACAAGGTTGTAACCGATAAGCTTATTTTCGCGTTCAACTCTGATGATGCTTCCCTGTTGACCAACTTCCAGAACGGTTCCTACCTGTTCATTGATTCTGTTCCGAACGATGAGATTAAGTCTCTTCAGGAGGGTGAGTATAAGGACGAGTTCTATGTAACCGGTCAGCTTGGTACTTACTATGTATCTTTTAATGTAAACGATGAAGCGTTAGACGGCTTTACCGAAGTGGAAAAGGCTAAGATTCGTCAGGCTCTCGGTCTTATGATCGACCGTAACTATATCTGTGAAGAAATCGGCCAGGCGGGTCAGGTTCCGGCGGCAGGTTTCGTAGCAATGGGCCTTACCGAGCCGGATGGCAAGGAGTATATTGCAAAGAACGGCCCGGATCGTGACGGTGCAGGTTACTACAGTGTTGCAGATGCGGATTATACCGCAAACTGTGATGCGGCTGTTGCACTTTTAAAGGATGTTGCTTCCACCTCCGGTAAGTTTACTGTAGATGGTAATAAGGTAGTTGGTTTCCCGACTCTTACCTACATTACCAATGACGGTTCCGGTCATGAGGCAATTGCAGCTTACCTCCAGCAGGTATGGGGCAACTACGGCTTTGATATTAAGGTAGAGGTTCAGGAATGGGCTACCTTCCTCAACACCCGTAAGGAAGGCAACTACTCCATCGCTCGTAACGGTTGGTTAGGCGATTACAATGACCCGATTTCCTTCCTTGACATGTGGGTTTCCGGTTCCGGTAACAACGACTGTCAGTTCGGTAAGGGCGAGCACGCTTCCTACAACGGTTATGACGGAAAGACCTGGGGCGAGAGCTACGACGCAATCATCGCTGAGGTTAAGTCTTCCAGCGATTCTAACAAGCGTTTTGAGCTTATGCATGATGCAGAGGATATCCTTATGGAGTCCGGTGCAATCTGCCCGATCTACTACTACACCGATATTTTCATGTGCAGCGACAAGATTGACGGCTTCTTCGCAAGCCCGCTTGGATTCAAGTACTTTATGTACGCTTCTGTTGCTGAATAATAGTTAGATACTTGATTTTTGAAGGGGTCACCGTAAGGTGGTGGCCCCTTCGTTGTTTTGGGCCCTAGGCATAAGGAAAGCCCGGTACAACATAGGTGCTCTCACTGTTACGGATATAAGTCTTTCTAATTACTCCGATGAGAATTATACCTAAAGGGACGCAACCGGTCTGACGCAACGTCCTTGTTGCGTGGCGACCTCGCTCAGACATCCTTGTCTGAGCGTTGCTGACAGAGGTGCGGAGTAATAAGAAAGTCTAATATCCTGCACAATGATTCGAACACCTATGTTGTACCGGGCTTTCCTTCTGGACTGTGGGCAAATAAAAGAAACGAAGGGCACGCTTATGGAGAGTTCCTTCAAAAAACAAGAGGGGAGGTATGAGAAATGAGAGGGTGTTATAAGGCTCTTTTTCTTGTGCTTCGAAGTGTGGCATGATAAAATGGAAGTGGTTTTATGAGAGGGGAGGTTATGAGATGTACAGAGGAAAGAGATTTTTTGCGTTGGTGTTAGGACTGGTGTTTTTGTTTGGAGCGTGTGGAATGCGGCAGGAGGGAACGGGAGTTCCGGAAACGACAAATGTACCGACGGAATATCCGGTAGCAACGGTTGCGCCGACGACAGAGCCGACGATGACGGTTGAGCCTACATACGTACCGAAGAGAGAGGAGTTTTTTGATGATAATCCAACCGGGATTCCGAGGGTAACACAGGAATCTGTGGTAACGGTTGCTCCGATAGAACCGGATCCGAGTACAACGCCGGAACCGATGTCGGAGGAGCTTCCGAAGCTTGAGGGAACGTTTGTTGCGGACGAGAATGGTGTTGTAGTAGATAATGAATGGTACAGTGTAAAGATTGTTTCTTTGGAGGAGAATGAGCAGTCTGAGTATGTACTTTGCGTACGGTTTGAGAACAAATCGGACCGGAGATTTTGCTTTTGTACAGAAAATCATGTAGTAAACGGAGTGGATGTGATTTGCCCGTGGGCTCGTTCGGAGGTGGAACCGGGAGAGTATGTGACGGAAGAGTTTGTTTATGAATATGAAGACCTGGCGAGATGTTCTGTCGCGGACATTACAGGTATAATGTTTGAATTGGAGGTACAGGACAGAAGCTCGATTCCATACTGCCTGATAGGGACGTGTAATGTTTATTGCTACCCACAGGGAGAGAATGCGTATGTTCCGTATCAACATGTCATGGAGGAGGGAGATGTATTCATTGGTGAGGATGAAGGCTTCAAAATGATTGTTACCGATGTTCATTATGATGAAACCTGGGGTTATGTTCTGGAGGCTTATTTTGAAAACAAACTGGAGTATCCGATAACGGTTCATTTAGATGATGTGTTTATTAACGGATTTCAATTGGAACCATGGCGTTATCGAACCTATACGTTGGGAGCAAATCGTTGCGCCTATGAAGAGTTTGATTTAGGTTACTATGTTTGGGATGCATTTCGTATTCAGGAGATTACGGAACTTTGTTTTTCTGTTGCTGTCTGGAGTGAGGAAGGACTTCAGTATGCGGTTTGGGATGAACCGTTCACACTGTATCCGTTGGGCGAGGATGTGGTAAAGTCGTATGAGTTCGTTCCGGAAGAGGATGATATTACTGTATTCGACACGGAGGAATGCCGGGTGGTGGTTACCGATGTGGAGACAGTGTATGGAGATTCGGTTGTTACTGTATATTTCGAAAATAAAGCGGAGAAAATGTTGCGATTTGTGTGTGACGGTTTTTTGGGGGATTCCTGGAGCGAATGGGAAAGTTGGTATTCCGATGAGTTCTGGTATGCGGACGTGGAGGCCGGTAGATGTATGGTAACGAAGCTTGAGGTGAGCGAAGGGAATGTGAAGGAGACGGAAAATGGAGTTATGCATAGTTTGGGAGTGGCGGTTTCTTACGAAGAGGAGAATGAGGAGATTGTTTTGATTCAAGAGGAAGTAGAGCTTTGGGTTCAAAATATAGAAGAATAGAGGAGAAAACGAAACATGGCAGATAAGGTCTTGATTTTAGGCGGCAGTTATTTTGTGGGCAGAAAACTGGTGGAGTTTCTGGCGGGACACGGATATGCGGTGACGGTGTTGAACCGTGGGACTAGGCTTCTTTCTATAGAAGGGGTACAACAGATTTGCTGTGACCGGAACGACGGGGAAGGCATGAAAGCGGCACTTTCCGGAAAATCATATGATTACGTGATTGATGTGAGCTGGCAGGATGTGTCCTGGGTGGAGAAACTTTGTAATGCGCTCGATTTTGATCCGGTAAAGAAGCTGGTGTTTATCAGCTCCAGTGCGGTGTATGATGTGGAGCATTTGCAGATTCCGTTTGTAGAGACCGATGCTTTGGCGGAGAATAAGTATTGGACTTTTTACGGCAAAGGTAAGATTGATGCGGAAAAGTATTATTCCGAGTTTTTAAAGGACAAAAAGACGGAGCTTGTGACGGTTCGTCCGCCATATATTTACGGGGAATACAATTACGCTCAGAGAGAAAGTCTGATTTTCAGACAGTTACTGGAGGATAAGCCTGTGGTGATTCCGAAGTCCGACCCGAAGCTCCAGTTCATTTATATGGAGGATTTGGCGGCAATCGTGGAGTGCTTGTTAAAGAGTGAAACAGGGAAAGAGAACGTATTTAACGTAGGAAACAGGGATGCAGTTACTTCGAGAGAATGGGTGGAGGCCTGTGCGAAGGTTGTCGGGAAAGCGCCGGAGATTCTGGAAGTCGACTATGAGGGGCTAGGCAAAAATATAAGGGACTTTTATCCGTTTTTTGATTATGATAATGTTCTGGAGGTTTCGAAAATCAATGGGATTATCAGTAAGGAAAACTGTTTTGAAGAGGGGCTTAAGAAGTCTTTTGCCTGGTTTTTGGAAAACAGAGAGAGTATTGTGTTTAAGGAGAATGTAGATAAGAATTTGTACGAGATTATAGCAGAGTTATCGGTGTGATGCGACGAAAATAGATTTACTTATAACTCCATAAGTAATACTTATGAATCACATGAATATTTTTCGTAACATTCCTACTAGGAAAAGCGCGAAAAGTATGCTATGATAAAGGTAACTTCCCCTCGGCAGGTGAGGGGCACAAAGCAGACAGGAGGATATGACGATGGATTACAAGAAAGCCGGAGTGGATATTGAGGCTGGTTACAAGGCAGTGGAATTGATGAAGGAGCATGTAAAGGGTACGATGCGTCCGGAGGTTTTGAACGGTCTCGGAGGTTTTTCCGGTGCGTTTGCATTGGATCGTTTTATGACAATGAAGCAGCCGACCTTACTTTCCGGTACGGATGGTGTAGGTACGAAGCTGAAGCTTGCTTTTATTTTGGACAAGCATGATACCATCGGTATCGACTGTGTTGCAATGTGTGTAAACGACGTAGCATGTGCAGGCGGTGAGCCGTTATTCTTCCTTGACTACGTAGCATGCGGTAAGAACATTCCGGAGAAGATTGCTACCATCGTTAGCGGTGTGGCAGAGGGATGTAAGCAGGCAGGTGCAGCTCTCATCGGTGGTGAGACCGCGGAGATGCCGGGCTTCTATCCGGAAGATGAGTACGACCTTGCAGGTTTTGCGGTTGGTATCGTAGACCGTGCGGAGATGATTACCGGCGAGAATATGAAGGACGGCGATGTGTTAATCGGTATCGCTTCCTCCGGTATTCACAGTAACGGTTATTCCTTGGTTCGTAAGGTATTCCCGATGGAGCGTAAGCCGTTAGATGTTTATTATGAGTCCTTGGGTATGACCCTCGGTGAGAAGCTTTTGACCCCAACCAAGATTTATGTGAAGGCACTTTCTTCTTTAAAGACCAACGGTATCGTTGTAAAGGCTTGCAGCCACGTAACCGGTGGCGGTTTCTACGAGAACATTCCGAGAATGCTTCCGGATGGCATCCGTGCACAGGTTAAGAAGAATGCGTACGAAGTACCGGCAATCTTTAAGATGCTTGCAAAGGACGGTAACATCGAAGAGCAGATGATGTACAATACCTACAACATGGGTATCGGTATGGTAATCGCTGTGGATAAGGCTGACGCTGACAAGGCTCTTGCTACCTTAAAGGCAGCCGGTGAAGAAGCTTATATCCTCGGTGAGGCTGTAAACGGTGAAAAGGGTATTGATATTCTGTAATACATAAATTATGGCGTGTGCGGTGTCCGGCCCTGGGGCCGACATGGTACGCGCCTTTTTGCGTGTTGGTTAAGAGAGTTGAGGCGACGATGTAAGCGTACTTGCAATCGGCGATGAAATGCGAAGCACGCCAACATGAACGTAAACTTATAAAGGAGGTCCCTATGACGAAAATCGTAGTTTTGGTTTCCGGAGGCGGAACGAATTTGCAGGCGATTATGGACAAGATGGACAGCGGTGCCATTACCAATGCGGAAATCGTGGCCGTTATCAGTAACAAGGCAGATGCCTACGCACTGGAGCGTGCAAGGAATAAGGGTATTGCGGCGGAGTGTATTTCTCCGAAGAGCTTTGCATCCCGTGTCGAGTTTAACAAAGCATTGTTGGCGGGTGTACAGAAGTACGAGCCGGATTTGATTGTACTGGCAGGCTATCTTGTGATTTTGCCGGCATGCCTCATTCAGGCATACCCGCAGAAGATTTTAAATATTCACCCGTCTCTCATTCCGTCCTTTTGCGGCGGCGGTTTTTACGGATTGCACGTTCATGAGGCGGTACTGGCACGAGGCAATAAAGTAACCGGTGCCACGGTGCACTTTGTAGACGAAGGTACGGATACCGGACCGATTCTCATGCAGAAGGCAGTTGCGGTAAAGTGCGGGGATACCCCGGAGGTGTTGCAACGTCGTGTGATGGAAGAGGCAGAATGGGAGATTCTCCCGGCAGCAATTAATGCCATTGCTAACGGGAAGGTAATCTGGCAGGATGGCAAGGCATTTGTTGCGGAGTGAGCATAGAAGTAGGACACCGTTGCCGGTCGGAAAGCAACCGGTGAGGGTATTGTGATAGAATGAAAAACGGAGGAAGACAGAATGAAGGTTTTAATCGTAGGCGGCGGCGGAAGAGAGCACGCCATTGCGTGGAAGGTAGCTCAGAGTAAGAAGGTTGACAAGATGTATTGCGCACCGGGCAATGCAGGTATTGCAGAACTTGCCGAGTGTGTGAATATCGGCGTTATGGAGACTGAGAAGCTGGCTGAGTTTGCGGCACAGGAAAAGATTGATTTGACCATTATCGGACCGGACGATTCCCTCGGTGCGGGAGTGGTGGATGCGTTTGAGGCAAAGGGGCTTCGCGTATTCGGACCGAGAAAGAATGCGGCAATCATCGAAGGCTCCAAGGCGTTCTCCAAGGATTTGATGAAAAAGTACAACATTCCGACCGCGGCTTATGAAGTATTTACCGATGCGGCAGCAGCTATCGAGTACTTAAAGACAAGCCCGTACCCGACCGTATTAAAGGCAGACGGTTTGGCTCTCGGTAAGGGTGTGTTGATTTGCAATAACTATGACGAGGCAGTTGCGGGCGTTAAGGCAATCATGGAAGATAAGCAGTTCGGTTCTGCGGGCGATAAGCTGGTTATTGAAGAGTTTATGACGGGTCCGGAAGTTTCCGTGTTGGCATTCTGCGACGGTAATATCATTAAGACCATGACCAGTGCGCAGGACCATAAGCGTGCAAAGGACGGCGACCAGGGTCTGAATACCGGCGGTATGGGTACCTTCTCCCCGACTCCGTTCTATACTCCAGAGGTGGACGAGTTCTGTAAGAAGTACATTTATCAGCCGACCATGGATGCCATGAAGGCAGAGGGCAGACCTTTTGTCGGTGTGCTTTTCGTAGGTTTGATGCTGACCCCGAACGGTCCGAGAGTACTGGAGTACAACGCACGTTTTGGCGATCCGGAGACACAGGTAGTGCTTCCGCGTATGGAAAACGACATTGTAGACGTATTTGAAGCTTGTATTGACGGAAAGCTTGACACCATTGATCTTAAGTTTGCAGACAATGCGGCAGTATGTGTGGTACTTGCGTCTGACGGTTATCCGGAGCATTACGAGAAGGGCTTCCCGATTGAGGGACTTGATACTTTTAAGACAAAGGACGGTTATTATGTATTCCATGCCGGTACGAAGTTTGATAACGGCAAGATAGTCACCAACGGAGGTCGTGTGCTGGGTGTAGTTGCGGTAGGAGACGACTTAAAGGGCGCTCGTGCCAATGCCTATGCGGCAACGGAGTGGATTTCCTTTGCCAATAAGTATAAGAGAAACGATATCGGTAAGGCAATCGATTTCGTGCAGTAAGAGTGCTTCGGTCGGTGTTCCTAAGGTTGAAGTGAAGATTATGCAGGAGTAAAAGAAGAGGCGTGTGCAATGTGCACACGCCTTTTTTGCTCTATAGGAAAATGTCGCATAGATGCGACGCAAAAGCGGCGAGAGAGTTTCGCAGGCGAACCCCTTTGTTCGGTTATAGGTAATACGTGTTTCTGTATTATTCGTTTACTTTAATTTCCTTGCGGATATTAATGGTCTCAAGGCTTCCGTATTTGCTGCCGATATCAAGGTTGTCTCTGGCAAGAATTCTCATGGTGAGATTGGAATCCCGGAGATTGATGTTGCCGCTGCCGTTGATATCACCGATTCCGGTGACGGAGTTGCCTTCGCAGTAGAAATCCGTAGAGGTAAGGAACGTACTGCAATCAAGGGAACCGCCGTCGGTTCCGAAGCATACGATATTTCGGCCCCGGAGGTCACAGGAAATGGAACCGTGGGAGGCAATCAAGCGTCCCTTCCCTCCGTTTAGAACGCCGATTCCGCAAAGACCGATACCGGATTCAACAATGGATATTTTGTGGTGTTCGATTAAAATGTTGGCGTTACCGGTTACACAACCGATACCCACTGCATTTGCGCCGGAGACATTCAGGATGTCCTTGCTCTTTTTGATATCCAGGATACAGTTGCCGTCAAAGTTGCCGATACCCACACAATTGTTTCCGGAGCATTCTAATTGAATCTTGGTTTGCCGGATGGATATGATGGAGCCGGCATCGTTTTTTCCGCCGCCGATACCCACGGAGTTTTCACCGCTAATGTCGATATGAAGCATGCCGACAAAATCAATCAAAATGTTACCGTAGCCGTTGTCGCGGTCGTTTCCGATACCGTAAGAATTCAACATTTCACAGTGGATATGCAGGGAACCTTCGCCGGTTAAATGCAAATCCGAACTTTGCGGTACGCGGATGCCTCGGTTGATGATTTCATTGTCACCCTCCAGTACAATGGTTGCGTTTGTGAAGTTCCCAAGGTCAATGAGCGGAACTTCTTTTTCTGTGGTGATGTGAACATCTTTTAAGGTAATATGGGTATGCAATCCGTCTCGAATAGAAATCGAACAGTTAATGGAGGTGTCCGGTACGCCTTGAATGGTAACATGTTCGGTTTCAATAAGGAGGGCATTATAGTGTTCTGCAGTAATGTGGGCAAGATCCACAACTTCGTCCTCCTTCGGACAATATACACGAACTTCATATTCGGAACGCATTCGATTGAATTCCACAACCTCGTTGCGGAGATTCTCCGGGAGTTCAAGGAGTAAGTATGAGGTCGGTTTTGCGAGATAGTATCCCTGAATCAAGTCAGACCCCAGGGAAATCATAGTTTTAAGTTCTTCGCGGGTTTCGACACCTTCTGCCAGCGCAAAATAACCGTTTTCGTGTACAAATTCGATAATGCCGGCGACGAGCTTTTGAATACGTGGTTTTTCCTGAATGTGCTCGACAAGGGAACGATCGATTTTAACATAGTTCGGACTGTAGCGTATTAGGTTTGAAATGTTGGAGAAACCGGTGCCGTAGTCGTCTATCGCAAGTGAAATGTTATTCTGTTTTAAGCGATTCCTGATAATTGAAATACGATTGTTATCCATCTCGGTTTGTTCTGTCATTTCAATAACGAGTCTATCCATCAAATGTCCGTACTTGTTTACGAGAGAATTCCAATCTTCTGTGTTTAGCATATAAGCAGGAATTGAATTTACAAACAGTTTACATTCGGAAAAGAATTCTTCGTGTTCACTGATGTAAGAAAGAGTATTCCACATGGTTGCTTTTTCGATGTCGTACAAGCGCCCGTAGGTGGACGCTGCATCTATGACTTCAAGCGGAGACATGTAAATGACAGGGTCTGTGCGCATCAGAGCTTCGTAAGCAAAAACGGAACCGTCATGGGCATTAATGATAGGCTGAAAATGGTAAAAGAACAGATTCTTTTCAATCAGCAGATTAAGCGGCAGATGGCGGTCGGAATCAGCCATAACAGCCTGTTTGATACTGAAACTCATGTCGGTGTGACGGAATTGATTCGATAGCATGCGAAATGCCAAATTCAGTACGGATACAACACGTTTTAACGGTTGTGCCATGGCCGGAATATTTGTTGTCGGGAAAACATAGTACCCGTATATTTTTTGATCGGCATGAATGGTACTGAGGATATAGGAGACAGTATCGTCTGTCGTATTGTTGTTGTTGTCGGGAATCAGCTCGGAAAGTCTGAAATCGGTTCTTTGACTGTTATCCGATTCGGACGGACGGGAGTTGATTACAACGAGTTTGTCGGAAAACGGCTTTTTGTCCGAGGTATCGCTCTTTATTAAAAAATCAATAAAATTCTGGTTGAGACACACATAAGAACCGTAGAGAATCCCTTCGGAAAGAAGAGAGAAAAGGTCGTTTATGTCACGAACGGTAAGCGTTTTTGAGAGCCATTCGTACATAAAATCCTCGTGAAGCATGGAGTCTTTTATGGCATAACGCAAGTCAAAGACAGAATCCGAGAGTGTATTGACAGAATCGGTTTGGGCCGTTTCGGACTGAACTGTATCCGATAAGAAGAGCTCCTCCGAAAGGAGCGGAACATTATATAGTTCCGCTTGCTTATGGAGATAATCCGCCATCGCAGGGTCGGAAATGCTTTGTGAATGAATTACAAGCGCGTCGAGTTGCTCAAAATTGATCAGATGGTAGACGGCACCGGAGTCGTTATGGAAGGAACCGGAACTCTCGGAATCCGCAAAGCTGTTGAACACCAGAAGCCTATAACCGTTTTTTTGAGCATAGCTGTGCAATTGATTCAGATATGAAATCCGGGTACTGTTATGAATGCCCGCAATGCATACACCGATATTTTTCTTGTCTCCTATCATAATATGTCACCGTCCTAACTGTAGAGTGTTCCCGAAACATGTGTAAACAAAAAGTGAGAATACTTGCATATATTATACTATATTTGTCGGAAAATATCAAGAAAAACCGCAAAAAGAAAGACCGATTTGGCGGGGAAATATTGCCGGAAATCGGTCTTTTTGTAGAAATATTATGAATTCTGAGAGATGTTGACCTTTATCAGTATTTGTTTATCGTTAAATACCGGCTGGTCGGAGCCGACACCGATGAAATCCTTTCCGAACAGGTCAAACAAGTTGGAAGTAAGGGTAAACGGCGGCAGGGAGCCGAGGAACTTCTCTCCGTCGCAAAGGAAGGAGTGAAACACCGGAAGTACGTAATCTCCGGCTTCGTTGAAGCCGCCGCCGTCGGCCAGGTCGATGACAATGGAGTATCTTCCGGCAAGCAACTCCTTTACGGTTTTGTCACTGCGTTTGATAATCATATTGGTACGTCCGTTATCCGGAATGTCGTCGTAGTTCCGGGAGGCATTTCCGGTATGAGGTACCTTATATTTTTCTGCGATACGCTTGTCGGAATATCCGAGAAGCGGAACACCGTTTTTAATAAAGGTACGCATGTCCTTTTCTTTGACGCAGCCTTCACCGTCCCAGAACGGGGCATGCCAGCAGGTCTCGTCGGAATCGTCATCGATTAGGGTGAAGTTTTCCGAGAATACCTTTTTTCCCAGTTTTCCGCACAACAGAGAGGTACCCAGAGCCAGTTGTTCTGCGTTCAGCTGACTTACGAGGGCGCCGACAAAGTTGTAATACTGGGACTGCAGGATGGCTTCTTCCGGGAACTCGGCCTGTTTTTCATAGTTTCCCAAGTAGTTATCCGCCATTTCGTAAAGCTTTTCAAAGGAAAAGTCACGCTGGCCGATGGTAAACTCACCGTTTTCGATATCTTTGCTGTCTTTATGTTTATAGACGACAGTGACCTGAATATGGCTGTCGTTGTTTTCGTAATCCAATCCTTTGTCATTGGTTTGCTTAAAACAATCGGTTTGCAACGAGAAGGTGCCCCGTAATGTGAACTGCGGGTATTTTTCCGTGATGCGGGAAAGTGCTTCCTTTGCAATGGATAATAATTCCTTATCGGAATAGGTGCGCTCGATTTTGGTGCGCTTACGACAACCGGTTTCCAATTCATAAGGATACGGACGGTTCAGAGCCAGATTGGCCTCTGCCAGTGCGTAGCCGGTGGCGTCGTCCATTTCGCCTTTTTGAAAATGGATTCCGAGTTTTCCGTCTTTTAATACGCGGAACGAGTAGACTGCCGAGTCGTTTTTATGAAAAGATATGATTTTATTTTCTTCAAATTCCACGGTGGAACAGCATTCGGTATATGTAAATTTTTCTTTCATGGTTCCCTCCTTAATTTACGTTTAACGATTTTACGCGTATAGTCGGACCGCCGGCGGAAACCCAGAGCCATTGGCCTTTTTTTCCGCAATCCAGACAATCGTTTACCGTAAAATCAGTTCCTACGGCATCAATGTCAAATAACGTTTGAAAAACGTTGCCGGTGATCACATTCACACGAAGCGGTTCACAAAGTTTACCGTCGCGAATGCGATAGCAAAGGTCCGGGTTCAGCGTAAAGGTGGCCATACCGCTGCCGCTGTCCACACGGGCAACATAGATGCCGTCCTTTACTTCTTTAATGATCTCCTCCGGATTGTCCGAACCGCCCAGTAAATATGTGTTGGTCATACGGACCGCTGGAGAGTACATATAATTCTGTGCCCGGGAATTGCCCGTTAACGGCTCTTGCAGGGTCACAGCGGATTTTGCGTCATGAAGTCTGCCGGTAAGGGTACCGTTTTTGATGAGAAAGGTTTCTTTGGTTTTCGTACCTTCGTCATCGTAGGGAAAATAGCCGTGTCCGGTGATGTTCCCGGTGTCCGAGATGGAAACTTTTTTGTTTCCTACTTGTTTGCCTAATACCCATTCCGCTTGTAAGGTCTTGTCGTTTAACATATAATCGGATTCACTTTTGTGGCCGAAGCTTTCGTGGGTAAAGAAGGAGGATACATTCGGAGAAAGAACGCAGGTATAATCCCCCGGAGTTACGGCAACCGCATGACGGGCATAGTCAAGATCTCTGTCGCGGGCAGTAATGATTTCTGTTTCCAATCCGTATAAATCATGAAAATCATTTTTCGTAAAAACAGAGTAGCCGGCATTTGTAATACCGTCCACTGTAAACAGGAACAGCATATAGAGAAGGGCATATTGCTGGTCGTGGGTAAGTGCAGCCCCCTTGCTGGAGTAGAACTGTTTCTTTCTGTGGGTCACAAAAAGCTTGCTGAAGTATACATTTTGTTCCGGAATAGACTTGTCCACACAGGAGGAGATGTAGTGATTGACAAGAGCAATGCGATCTTCTCGGGAAATGTTCCGGATATCCTTGTCTCCGGTGTACCGTAACACGGTATCCGTATTGGTTTCGTATGCTGCGACGACCGGATGGTTTAATATATCCGGGTTCGGGGTGGCCAGAGTGGCTAAATTGTCGATTTCGGCCTGAATTCCGTCGATATCGTTGGTGCTGGCGGTATACCACATGGTGCCGTCAAAAACGCGGATCATTGCACCGATGACGGTACTGGAGGAATCGGAAATAATGTCATCGTTTTGTACGGCATAGCCGGATTCATAGGTTTCTTCGATTCGCACATCAGTGTACAAATCCTTCGGAAACTGATACATGGTGTAACCCTCCTTATACATTTTTTCGATATGAGTAAAGAATAGCATAACAATGTTACGCTGTCAAGTGTAAAGCTTGTATCGTAAGTTTCTAAAACGAATAGTTACTTTTTTTACGCTTCTTGTTGACTTTAGCGGCGAATCTATGGTAATATATCACTAATCAGTGAAAAGGCAGTGAAGGAAAAGAGTAGTTATCCGAAACGGTACAGAGAGAAGACGGTGGTGCAAGTCTTTACGGGAAGGATAGTGAAGCAGTTCCGGAGCTTTGAACCGAACGGCATGGCTTAGTAGGCTTCAACGGAGTTCCTCCGTTACAGGGAAACGGTATTCGCATCAGCGTGTATCGGCAGAGTGCAGGGTTTTCCCTGAAGTTAGGTGGTAACACGGACAGATTGTTCGCCCTAAGTTGATAGGTTTCTATCGACTTAGGGCTTTTTTGCGTGTAGGCAAAGCCACGAGGTTGGGGTGCACGGAGGTGCGTGCCTACACGTAAATATGACATTTTAGGAGGTAAAAACATGGGTATTAGCTCAATCGATGCAGAAGACGATCAGTTTGCATATCGTTATGACACACAGTTGTTAATCGACAGAAGAGATGAGGACCTGGATGAGGATGCAATTGCGGACTATATTACGGAGCATTTTGAAGGAAATAGTCTGATTGCTGCAGGAGATGAAGATTTAGTAAAAATCCATTTTCATACAAATGAGCCGTGGAAGCTTTTAGAGTATTGCAGTTCTATCGGTGAAATATATGATATTGTAGTGGAAGATATGATTAGACAGGCAAACGGATTACAAGGGTAAGTCGTTCAAGGAGGCACTATGAAAAGCGGAAAGGTTTCGGACACCGCGCTTAGGCGGTCCATTCTAAAGGAAGTACAAAAAGTGAATCAGGGAACCCTTTCGCCGACGGTGGGAGGAGGCGCAGGCATTGTCCCGAATTGCCATGTGTCCGGAGGACTGGCACGAGCCTCTATGCAGACGGTGTCCGGAGAGGGTCTTGCCACTGCCTATCTGGCGGCGGTGCGGGCGGCAAACAGCCTGGCGGCCAAGGGAGCAATCCCGCAAGTGGCATCCATTGCCATTACGGTGCCGGAGTCCATGGATGAGCGGGACTTGCGAAAGATGCACGAACGATACTGCGACTACTTGCAGAAGCATAACATAGAGATTGTAGGCGGTCACACGGCGGTGAGCGCGGTGGTGACGGGGCCGGTGGTTTCGGTGCAGATGTTGGGCGTCGGCTGTGAAGAGGAAAAAGCCGGGAGAAGTGGAGCGGAAGCTACAGATAATCCTAATGCTTTCCTCGGCCTTGATATTGTGATGACGAAAACCTGCGGCCTCGGCGGTACGGCTCTTTTGGCAGGACATTTTACCGATGAGCTGGCAACGAGATACCCGCGACGGTTTATCGAGCGGGCGGCGGAGTTTCTTGCCGAAACGGAAGAAAACGCGGAAGGCTATTTTGCGGTGGAGGACGGTGCGGCCTATGTCCATGCGGCAGCAGAAGGCGGTGTCTTCGGTGCTCTTTGGGAACTGGCGGAATATGTACAGTGCGGACTGGAAATTGATTTGCCGGCGATTCCGATTTTGCAGGAAACCGTGGAAATTTGTGAGTACTTTGATGTGAACCCTTACCAACTGCGGACAGAGGGAGTGTTCTTGATTCTGACGGAGCATGGAGGACGGCTTTGCGAAGCATTAGCGGAGAAAGGTATATCGGCGGCAGTCATCGGAAAGACCGTACCGGGACTTGACCGGGCAGTGCGAAACGGCGAAGAAGTCAGATATCTGGAGCCGAACCGCGTGGAAGAGTACGAACGGGTCATGGCACAGAAGAGAAACGGAAACGAGAAATAAGCGCGAATGATGCCATAGACGGTAAGCAGGATGCAAAACAACGAATAAAACAGAAATAGAGCGAAGAATAAAAAAGGAGGATACTACCATGCGTGAAGAAATTTTAAAGACATTGGATAAAAACAGCAAGGTCGCGGAAAGCGATTTGGCCAAGATGTTAGGCATGACCGAAGAAGAGGTCCATGCGGAGATTAAGAAGTTAGAGGCGGAGCATGTGATTTGCGGTTATCCGACCCTCATTAACTGGGACGCTACCACCGAGGAGCGTGTGACGGCGTTGATCGAGGTAAAGGTGACCCCGCAGCGCGGACAGGGTTTTGATAAGATTGCAGAGCGTATTTATCGTTATGATGAGGTAGAATCGGTGTATTTGATGTCCGGCGGTTTTGATTTGACCGTCATTATCGAGGGCAAGAGTATGCGCGAGGTGGCAAACTTCGTATCCCAGAAGCTGGCGCCGATGGAAGCGGTACTTTCCACCGGAACCCATTTTGTTTTGAAAAAATATAAAGAGCACGGCCTTCCGCTTGTTTCCGAAGGTGGCGTGGATGAAAGGATGTTGGTGACCCCATGAGAAACCCGTTAAATAATAAAGTTCAGGTAATGAAGCCTTCGGGCATTCGTAAGTTTTTTGATATTGTAAGCGAGATGAAAGATGCTATTTCCCTCGGTGTGGGCGAGCCGGATTTCGAGACTCCGTGGCACATCAGAGAAGAGGCAATTTACTCCTTAGAGAAGGGAAGAACCGTATATACCTCCAATGCAGGTCTTAAGGAGCTTAAGGTAGAGGTTTGCAACTATTTGAAGCGCCGTTATAATCTGGAATATCCGGACAAAAATGTGCTGGTAACCATCGGCGGCAGTGAAGCAATCGATGCAGCCCTTCGTGCTATGGTAGACCCGGGAGACGAGGTGCTCATTCCGGAGCCGTGTTACGTTTCCTACGTGCCGTGCGTGGCATTGGCAGACGGTGTGCCGGTAACCATTGAACTGAAGGCTGAGAACGAGTTCCGTTTGACCAAGCAGGAGCTTTTAGATGCCATTACCGATAAGACGAAGATTCTCATTATGCCGTTCCCGAACAATCCGACCGGTGCCATTATGGAGGAGAAGGATTTGCGGGAAATTGCAGAGGTTGTGGTGGAAAAGGACTTGTTTGTTATTTCTGACGAGATTTATTCCGAGTTAACCTACGGAAGGAATCATGTTTCCATCGCTTCTATGCCGGGCATGAAGGAACGTACCATTGTGATTAACGGTTTCTCTAAGTCTTACGCAATGACCGGATGGCGTCTTGGTTACGCGGTGGGACCGGAAGAAATCATTACCCAGATGATTAAAATCCACCAGTTTGCTATCATGTGCGCACCGACCACCAGCCAGTATGCGGCTGTGGAAGCTCTGAAAAACGGTGATCCGGACGTGGAACTGATGCGGGATGCGTACGACAAGCGTAGAAAGTTTTTGGTGGCAAGACTTCGTGAAATCGGATTGGAGTGCTTTGAACCGTACGGTGCGTTCTATGTATTCCCTTGCATCAAGGGCTTCGGTATGACCTCAGAGGAGTTTGCAACAAAGCTTTTGGAAGAAGAGAAGCTGGCAATTGTGCCGGGTACCGCATTCGGTGACTGTGGCGAAGGATTCCTGCGTATTTCTTACGCATACTCTATTGAGCAGTTAAAGGAAGCACTGAATCGTATGGAGAGTTTTGTGAAGAGACATAGAAAATATTGATTGGATGTGAAAAGGAGTTTCCCGGGGAATGTATCTGAGGAGACTCCTTTTTGGTTGGGAGAGCTCAGAGAAGCGTTTTGATTGGGAAAGTTTAGAGATTGTTAATTGAAAACCGAATTTTGGTGTGATATGATAATGGTAAAACGACCTTGCGAGAGAGGAGGATTCCCATGGTTGTAAACTTTGAATTCCTCGGAATGGAATCGGTGGAAAACGTCATTACCTGTATGCACTATAAGGTGGATAAGGTGGTGTATTTCGGCTACCCGGAAATGGTGAATGCGAAAAAAACGAGAACCGAGAAATTTCTTCGGAAACGATGCAGAGTGAAGGAAGTAGTGTTTCATTCTCTGCCGAGGGGCGGTTTGCAGGAAATGCTGGGAATTATGCGGCAAGCCATTGAGACAGAGAAGAATCGCGGGAATGAAACGTTTTTTGATATTACCGGCGGTGAGAATCTGATTTTGGTGGCGTTCGGTATGCTGGCAGGCGAGTACGATACTCCGATGCATCAGTTCAATGTCCGTGAGGACAGATTAATCGAACTGGATGAGGGGTCCGGTAGGAGAATCAGCCGTGATGTACCGAAACAGAATATCGTGTTTACTCTGGATAGTTTTATCGAACTGAAAGGCGGAGTGGTAAATCATTCTCTTCATAAGGATGTAAAGGCGATTAAGAATAAAGATTTTTCCGAGGATGTAGACAAAATCTGGCAAGTGGCGAAACGTCATTGGGACAACTGGAACCAATTCTCGAATTTTCTGGGAAAGAATATGGTGGAGGCTTACAGTTTGCAGGTGGACATGCCTATGAATAAGGTGCATAAGGCATTGAATGCACCGTACTCCGGAATTCGAAAAATGTCGGAATTAAACGGCATCATAGACGATTTTAAGCAGGTCGGTATTTTGAAAAATGTAGATCACAAGGGGGACCGGTACCGTTTTACTTTTAAGAATGAGACGGTAAAGAGCTGTCTGATGGACGGTGGCAGTATTTTGGAGTTATATACTTACAAGAAGGAACGTGAACGCAGTACCGACTGCCGTGTGGGTGTGCATCTGGACTGGGACGGTGTGGTGCAATCGAAAGGTATGGATGTGCTGAATGAAATTGACGTGCTGACCATCACAGGTAATGTGCCGACCTTTATTTCATGTAAGGGGGGAAAGCTGGGATCTCATCAGACATTACATGCGTTGTACGAGCTGGAGACCGTAACACGGCGTTTCGGAGGAAAGTATGCGAAAAAAGTATTGGTGACCGCAAGACCTTTGGGTCGGACCTATATGGAACGGGCAGAGGAACTTCGGATTGAAGTGCGGTGTGAAGTGGAGCAGGACAGACGGTCGTATCCGAGACAGAAAAAAAGATGATATACCGACAGCTGAAGTAGAAAGAAACATAATCGAGAAAATGGTGAAATAACAGAGGAGACGTACTTTATATAAAGTCACATCTCCTCTGTTTATGCATACCTTGCCTATAGAACCTAAATCAGGAGGCGTTTCATGGCAGTTTGCAGGGAAGCGGTAATTTCCAATGATTACAAAGGTTTCGGTCTTCCGAACCGGGGGAGTGAGGAAGAACTGACACGCTTGTTGGGAGCGGATTGTGTACGACGAGTGACAGACAATCTGGCATTTGTATATTTTTATTATCCGGAACCGGAACTCGGTGGACGGGAGTTTCCGTTTGGCACTATGCAGAAGTGTTACGGACTGTTGTCGGAAGAGGAACTGGCGGCATCGGGAGTACTGCAGATACGAGAAGGGCCTCTGACAAATTTGCGGGGGAGCGGAGTTTTGTTGGGATTTGTGGATACCGGAATTGATTTTGCGGAGACGGCCTTTCGAAATACGGACGGAAGTACAAGATTGGTGGGACTGTGGGATCAGACACTGGAGACTGTCAGGGAAGGGGAGACGGATGACCGGAGCGGAGCGGAGCAAACCGGGCAGATGAATGGCGCGGAGGGCAGAACCACCGCTGACTTTGCCTTTTACGGCAGAGAATTTGCCGAGGAAGAAATTAACGTGGCTCTGCAAGCAGAAGATCCTTATGAGGGACGTCTTTCCGGGGATGAAAATGGTCACGGGACCGCTCTGGTGCGGGCGGCAGCGGGGAGTGAAACACTTGATAATCCCTACGGCGGCGTAGCGCCTCTGGCTACCATTGCCATGGTAAAGCTAAAAAAGGCGAAGCCCTACCTCCGGAGCTTTTGGCAAATTCCGGACAATGCATTTTGTGCGGCAGAAGAGGATATTATTTACGGGGTGGAATGGCTCCTTGCGGTGGCAAGAAGAGAGAATATGCCGCTGGTACTTTGTATTGCTCTCGGCAGTAATCAGGGAAATCATACCGGTCAGACGGTGTTGTCTCGTTATTTGGACGACGTAGCACGGATTCCGGGTGTGTGTGTCTGTACGGCAGCGGGAAACGAGGGCGGTACGGGACATCATCTTTTTGGAAGGGTACAGGGCGACGGCTATGAGGAAGTGGAGATTAATGTGGCGGAAGGGGAAGCGGGGTTTTCCACGGAACTTTGGGCGGTAGATCCGGATTTGTTCACCGTAGAGATTATTTCTCCGGCAGGGGAGGTGATTCCGCGAATTCAGGGAAGACCTACCTTTAACCGGCAGTATCGCCTGTATTTTGAGGGAGGAACAATCTGGATTCAGTCCAATCTGTACGATCAGTCGGTGGGAACTCAGGGAATCTGGATTCGGTTTGAGGGACCGGCAGCGGGAGTGTGGAGAATCCGCGTGTATGCGGAAGGAGAATTTTCGAAAGCGTTTCACATGTGGCTTCCGGTAAGGCCGTTTTTACGGGAAGAGACTGCATTTTTACGTCCGGACCCTTATGTGCAGATCTGCGATCCGGGGGCGGCAAGGGAAGTGCTGACTTTTACGGCCTATGATGTGATTAGCGGGAGTTTGTATACGGGGGCGTCCTACGGATATACGGCGGACAACAGAATAAAGCCGGATCTAGCGGCACCGAAAGGAGAAGTCCTTTACGAGGGAACCGGCATGGCAACGGCCTTCGGAGCCGGATGCGCGGTGTTGATATTTGAAGAGGCAATCCGGGAAGAGGCGTATGTGATTTTAGATACACTTGTGATGAAACGGCTGTTTACTGCGTCCGCAGAGAGGGACAGAAGAGAGTATCCGAACCGGGAATGGGGATTTGGGAAATTGGACGTATACGGAGTGTTTGTTCGTACGCCGGGAAGGACTTTGACATAGAGATATCCGTATATACCTATGTATGGTAGCATCGGAGTGTTCTTTTTTCTTTATTTTAGGCAAGCAGAACTCCGTGCATTTTTAGCTCTTTGAACTTTATGTAGGATAGTAGACTTTCTTATTACTTCGATTGTTTTTCAGCAACGCTCGGACAGGAGGTCCGGGCGAGTCCGCCATAAGGCATGGATGCCGCATTAGGACGGTTGCGTCACTCATTCATACATCTTACCGAAGTAATTAGAAAGACTCTATCCGAAATACGAGAGAAGAGGTAAAAATGCACGGAGTTCTGCTGGTAACTAAGAAAGAAAATCCTCTACAACATCACGAAAATGACAAGGGGATACCTGGGCATGATTTAAACGATCTAAAAGACGATTCACCTTTTCGATACGGGTGGAGATACCATGAATGCAATCCACCTTTTCGAAACCGGTGAAATCATGACGATAGACTTCGATACCGTAAGCGAGGTAAGATATGTTGTCCTCGGTATTTAAAATGTGAGTAAAAGAACGATATTCATAGGTTACGGCATCTAATGCATATGCTAACGACATAGCAGCATCCTCCTGTACATGGTTTATGCTGTTATTATATGACGGTGTTCTAACAATTATTGGACAAATTTATTTTTTTTATGCATTAAGGTGGCTACGGTCGGTTCCGCCCAGCTGTAATCTATCATATATTCGTCGTTGAACTCCTGTATGGCAGAAATGTCTCCGTCCAGAAAACGATAGTAATCGCAGTCCAGCATGGACGGATTAATGGCGTTTTGGTTGCGGTTACAGACAAGCAGATTTTCGATACCGGCCTGTTTCAAGGTCTTTTTCAAATCCCTTAAAATTACATGGAAGTAAGCTTTTACCGATTCGTCGTAACGTTCTTCCCAAAGGGAATCAATAATTTGTTCCGCAGTTACGGCACCGCCTCTGCGGTCTACAAAAAAAGCCAGCAGCTCCTTGCATTTTTGACGGGGAAATTTAAGTAGCGTATCATTGACAAAAATATCGAAATGCCCGAAGGTGCGCACTTTGATATGTATCTTTTTCTCGGAGCAGAGTCGTTTTGCACGTTCCACGGCCTCGTAGATGTCGGAAAAGCTGTACGGCTTTGTAATATAGGAGACCGCACGTCTGCGAAAGGCCGACAAGGCAAATTGCTCACTGGCGGTGGCAAAAAAGATCAACATATCCGGATTGGTCTCGTATAAACGATCGGCTAAGGTTATTCCGTCCTGCACCGGCATAATGATATCCAGAATTGCCGCATCCACAGGATTGTTTTGGGCAAAAAGAAAAGCTTCTTCCGCATCGGAAAAACTTCCGGCCACCGTAATGTCCGGAATCATTGTACAAAATCTGGTAATGAGCCGTAAAGAGGCTAAATCGTCGTCCACTAAAATGATCTGCATGCAATCTCCTGTTAGAAATCTAAACGTTCTAAATTGTTCCGGTATTAAGAATAAAGAAAAACAGAGGAAATGTCAATAGAAACTTATGTAAAAATTTTCTCTTATTAGAGTGGTAACGTAGTGTTTCCGCGAATTACTACTTGCTTTTTGGGGAAAAGGAGTCTACAATAGAATCAATATTGCGGAAGGGGGCGTCCTATGTCGTTTCGAAAAACACTTTGGAAGCTGTTGCCGAAAAAACAGATTCAAATCGGGCAGACAAGCAAGGAGTTGGAAGGAATTCCGGATGAGTATTTTGATGTCAGGGATCGGATTTCGGTGTTGGCAAAACAAACTGCGGATTGCGAGCATCCGGTGTTGTTAAGGGAAATTCCGCCTACCAGAATACAATGTCCGACGTGTTACGAGACAACTCTTTCCGGATTGTCCTACTGTGACAAATGCGGTGCGGCCCTGACAAAAAACGATGAATCAAAAAGCGAGGATAAATAAATGAAAAACTGGGAAAAGAATTTAAGAGAGATTACTCCGTATGTTCCGGGGGAACAGCCTGATTTTCCGGATATGATTAAGATAAATACGAATGAGAATCCGTATCCGCCGGCACCGGGGGTTGCGAAGTTGTTAAAAGAGATGGATATGAAAAAGCTGACGCTTTATCCGAATCCGAGTGCAAAGCCATTGGTGGATGAATTGGCAAAGCAGTACAATATTGCGCCGGAGCGAGTTTTTGTAGGTGTCGGTTCCGATGACGTACTCGGTATGATTTTTATGACGTGTTTTTGTTCGGACAAGCCGGTTTTGTTCCCGGACATTACGTATTCCTTCTATGATGTATGGGCGGATTTGTTTCGTGTGCCGTATAAGAGAATGCCGTTGGATGAGAACTTCTGTATCAGGAAAGAAGACTATCTAGGTGAAAACGGAGGTATTATTCTTGCCAACCCGAATGCTCCGACATCCATAGCGGTGGGGCTGGATTTTATTGAGGATATTGTAAAGAACAATCAAGATTCCATTGTAGTGGTGGATGAGGCATATATCGATTTCGGAGGAGAGTCTGCATTTCCGTTGCTTGATAAGTATGAGAATCTGTTGGTGGTACAGACATTTTCCAAGTCCCGTTCCATGGCGGGGATGCGTATCGGCTATGCTTTCGGTAGCGAGCGTGTGATTTCGGCCATTTATGCGGTGCGTAACTCTTACAATTCTTATACCATGAACTATCCGTCCATTCTGTGCGGCACGGAAGCTTTAAAAGACGTGGAATATTTTAAAGAATGTACGGCAAAGGTGATTGCGACGAGAGAGCGGATGAAGAAAGAGCTGGCTGAACTCGGTTTTTCCTTCCCGGATTCCAAAACGAACTTCCTGTTCGCCACCCACGAAAGTGTTCCGGCGGTAGAAATATTTGAGATGTTGCGGGAAAAACGAATTTTTGTCCGCTATTTTAAGACGCCGCGCATTGATAATTATTTACGAATCACCATCGGTACGGACGCCCAGATGGATCGGGTAGTTGCCGTGCTGAAGGAGTATCTGGGGAAATAGAAACGGAGTGCGTTACATGCAGGTGCAAAAAATAAATTACCAGAAAAAGCTGGAGGAACTGATTGTAAAGGAACAGAAGGAAGGCAGAGTGCCGACGCTTTTGCTTCACAGTTGCTGCGCTCCTTGCAGTAGTTATGTATTGGAATACCTTTCGGAGTTTTTCCGAATTACGGTTCTGTACTATAATCCGAATATTTCTCCCGAAAAGGAATACAATGCCAGAGTGGCGGAACAGGAACGTTTGATTTTCGAGCTTCCTACGAAGTATCCGGTGTCGTTTCTTGCGGGAGAGTATCGGCCGGAGGAGTTCTATTCTGCGGTGAAGGGCTTGGAAACCTGCCCGGAAGGTGGGGCTCGTTGTACGGTTTGCTATGAACTGCGTCTTCGGGAAGCGGCGAAAAAGGCCAAGGAAGGCGGTTTCGATTATTTTACCACAACCCTTTCCATCAGTCCGTTAAAGGACGCCGAGCGGTTGAATTCCATCGGCAAAGCGTTGGCGGAGGAATACGGTGTTGCGTATTTGTTTTCCGATTTTAAAAAGAAAAACGGGTATAAACGTTCCACGGAGTTGTCTGCGCAATACGGATTGTATCGCCAGAACTACTGCGGTTGCGTGTTTTCCGAACGAAAGTAGAGTCTATCCGAGAAAAAGGGTAGCTCTGCTTTTTCTTTTTGCGGTGTATATTTTGTGTAAATCAGGTGAAACTATACTTGCGAAGAAAGAAATTGCGGGGTGGCGAAGGCTTCCTTGCTGATAGTTGGAAAGGAAGGCGTGGAAGAGATGAAGAAAAAGACGGAAGACCAGACAAAGAAAAAAGGGTTGTACCTGGTTGCAACTTTTGGTACGGTAACACTTGTTGCATTGGGAGCATTGGCGGTCGGATTAATAAATCCGGGAGGAAGGGATGTGCCGAAGAAAATTGACTTAAATGCAACGCCTACGCCGGAGATACAGGGAAAAGCGGATGTGGCAAAGCAGGATACGGAGAAAAAGATAACTCCGGCTCCGACGACGACGCCGAAGGAAAATCGGGAGCAACAGGACGGACAAAGGGAGCAGCAGAACCCGCCGGTACAGACTGCGGACGGAACACAGGATGCAGAAGTTAGTGTACCGGAAGATGCAGCAGTACTCAATCCGGACGGTGTAATAAAAGGATTGAATTTTTCTGCGGAAACAGGAATGCTTTGGCCGGTGACCGGGGAAGCTCTGATTTCTTTCAGTCCGGACCATGCAATATACCATAAAACCTTAGATTCGTATCGTACCAGCAATTATGTCTTATTAGGCGGTGAAGTCGGTGAACATGTAACCGCAGCGGCAGACGGTGTAGTGACGGCAATCAAGGAAGAGTTGAAAACAGGCACTACCGTAACGATGAAAGTGGCAGCGGATTACGAGATTGTTTACGGTATGCTGTCCGATGTTACGGTAAAAGAAGGCGATCTTGTAAACGCCGGTACCGTATTCGCAACGGTTGCGGAGCCAACCAGATATTATGCGGAAGACGGAAGCGGTGTATATATTCAGGTATTGGAAAACGGTGAAGCAGTCAATCCGATGTTGTTTTTACAGTAATAAAAAAGGAACAAAGTCAAGCAGAATCTCATAAAGTAAGATATACGGGGAACGGCAATGAGGCCGTTCCCGGAGGTCGGAGTTCTTCGATGCGTAATACATAGTTCTGTATAAAATATGCAGTCGGTATATTTTACCGGAAGTATGTTGCGCGAGCATGAGAAAGTACAAGGAATTCCGACTGCTTAAGTATAGATGTAGAACCCTATCGGAAAACGGTAGGGTTCTTTTTATGATTTCCTGCAATAAAGTGTGGTTTGGCTGTTATGTTTCCGGCCTCGGTTGCCGATATAATATATGGTGGAGTATGCCTTATAGGAGGTGCGGTATGAAAAATAAAAGAAACTATACATACGGAATATGGATGATTTTATGCATCATGTTTGTTGTGACGGCAGTGCTTCCGGGGAAATATGCGGATGCAAAGACAAAGAGTGTGTCGGATATTACAGCGGTTTATACCGGTGATGCGGTGAAGGTGGGTTATCCTATAGAGGCGGAGAAGCTGACGGTAATGGGCTTGTTTACGGACGGCAGTTACGAAAAGCTGACAGATTACACCCTGTCTTCTTATATTGTGGAGAGAGAAGGAAATAACAGAATTCGCGTGACCTATGATGATGTCAGTACCTATTTCACGGTGCAAGGAAAAAAAGTAGTGTATTTAGATGCCTACTATGAGTCTCAGCGTATTACCGTAGGGGAGCATATTGACCGCAATAAACTGACGGTGAATGCGTATTACAGTGACGGCTCCGACGAGAAGGTGACGGATTATGTGTTATCCCATACGGTGATAAGGACATTGGGGCAGAATGTAATCACTGTCAGTTACGAAAATGCATCTGCCAAATTTTACATTATGGGGGTGCAGGAGAGGAAGCCGGTTGAGTTGTACGCAACCTACATCGGGCCTTCCGTGATCGCCGGAAATGCACCGAAACGCAGTGATTTTTATGTAAGTGTCGTATACAATGACAATACAATGGAGGAGATTACCGCATTCGAACTTGCGCCTTCCGTTGTGCAAAAAGAAGGAAAGAATACAATGGTTGTGTCCGTGGGAAATCTGTCTGAAGAGGTGACGGTGATAGGACTTGCCAAAACGGTGGAAAGTATAACCGCAGAGTATGTGGGATTTCCGGTAGTAATCGGTAAGGCGTTGGCAACGGAAGATATCATAGTAACCGCAACCTTTAATGACGGAACAAAAGATACGGTGACAAATTTCACGCTTTCCGGCTCTGTAGTCTATCAAATCGGGGATAATCTGATTACTGTTTTTTGCGACGGAGCAACGGCGTATATCAATGTGCGGGGCGTGGAAGCGGAGATTATCGATTACGATAACAGCGCTCAGGCACTCATAAAGGAAAACAAAGTTTCCTCCAAAGTCGTTCTTGCGGTAGGGCAGAAAGCGGACCCGAAAAAGGTGCATATCGAAAAGATTGATACAAAGCTTGTAAAGAAGGCGATGCGACGTCTTGTGCAGACCGATAAATATATGGCATTTGAAGTATCCTTCGACGATCCGGAAATGGATGTATTTCTTCCGATGACCATGAAAGTTTCCGTCCCGGCGGGATACGATAAAGAGAATTTTGCGGTGTTCTATACACCGAACAGAAAAACGATTATGGCGGAGATGAACGGAGAATTTTTAAAGGACGGAAATTACGAATTCAAAATTTTCCAACCGGGTACTTACATTATAGCGGATGTTACACCGTTGGTATATGTGGAATCCCTGATGTTTGAGGAAGAGAGTCTTACGCTTCGTGTGGGACGCAGTTATTCCCTTGACCCGGTGATTTTGCCCCATACCGCTACCAATAAAGAAGTAACGTATTCCTCCTCCAGACCGCAGATTGTATCCGTGTCGGAGCGCGGTACGTTAACAGCCATGAAAACGGGTACGTCCATTATTACGGTGGAAGCAAAGGACGGAAGCGGAAAGAGCAGCAGGCTGAGGGTAAGCGTAGTAGAGAAGAAAGGAAAGTTCGATGCGGAAATCGTGGCTTTGGCAGACCTTTTGGAACAGGTAGAAACCGCATATGAGTTTTTAGATTTTTATGATTATCTGGTAGAAGATACTATAGAGAAGTCCTACGAGTTGACCGAACGGCAGTTTTCCGGTTATGTAGAGGAGCTGTTGGACTGGATTGAGGGATGGGGAGAGGATACAATCCATCTGGAGGCCGAGGAATGGGAAGAGCTGAGTGAAGTGTTGTTTGACTGGACAAACGATGAGTGGGGACTTTTGGAAGATTTTCTCGCGGGGTTTGAGGAATATGAATGATGTTCCTCCTGCTGCATAACAGATTCGACAAAAAACGACCCGTTACATAGCGTAGCGGGTCTCTTTTGTTGTATAGAAAACAAGCGAGTTTCTGTATTTGTGTTCTTATAAATCTTTTACAAAACTGTAGATACAGTCTACGGCATGATCGATACCAAAAAGGCTGCTGTCAACGGAAAGGTGATAGTTGGAAGCAATCCCCCACTTCTCGCCGGAATGATAATTATAGTAGTTGGCGCGGCGTTTATCGTTTTTAAGGACGATTTCTTCGGCGTGAGCCGGGTCCACGCCTTCCACACGAATGGCGCGTTCGATACGGAACGGCATGTTTGCGTGGATAAAGAGGTGTACCGCATTTTCCAAATCTTTTAATACGTAGTGGGAACAGCGACCGATAATAACACAAGGTCCTTCTTCCGCTACTTTACGGATGACATTGGACTGAGCCAGGTAAATGCGGTCATCCAAAGAAAGATTGGAAAAACCAAGGTCCTGGCTACCGTAGGAACTCATACCCATTGCGATGGAATAGAGAAGGCTGTTGGTGGCTTTTTTTTCGGCATTAGCAAAAACCGCCTCCGCAAATCCGCTTTCCTGAGCCGCACGAGTAATTAATTCATTGTCGTAAAACGGGATGTTAAGCTTCTCTGCGAGCTTGGCTCCGATTTCTCTTCCGCCGCTTCCGAACTGTCTGCTGATGGTGATTACTTTATTCATAAAGGGCCCCTCCTTTCGGATACGTGAAATTACACGAAAATAGATTATTTTATAATATAATTATACACAATTACGGCGGAAAAATCAAGTAAAGGACAAGGTGACGGAAAACTAATTTTTTAAATCACAAGTAACAATATTTAATCAAATATTAAGAATTTCTATAATGAAAAGTTCAAAATTGAGTGATAGAATATAACATGTAATATTCGTGGGAATCTGGTGGGGTAGAAAGATTGCGGATAAAATGTGGTTACAGGGAGCGGGCATTACTTCCGGGCACTTTGCGTCCGGACGACAGCAGAGTGCAGAAAGGGTATTGCCGCTTCCCGGACACCACAGAAAAAATTGATGCCGAGGGGATACGGCGGAGAATATTAAGAAACTTCCTTCGAAATCTTGCGTATTTAGCGAAAATATGGTATATTTTTGTTAAGTACACAAAAGGAGGAAGACAATGCGACTTGTTTCTATTGACATGTTAAAACCGGATATGAAAATCGCCAGAGCGGTATATAATCAAGGCGCTTTGATTCTTCCGGAGGGACGTTCCAATGTCTCGAGATATATAAATAATCTGCGCAACATGGGTATTGAGTACGTGTATGTAGAAGATGACAAGAGTGAAGGAATCGAAATTCCGGATGCGATTGCGGAGCGTACAAGAAACAGTTGTAAGCAGCTGTTGCAAAATGCAATTCAACAGTTTTCCATTACGGATAAGTTGGAAACAAAAGGCCTGGAAGATTGCGTGGGCAGTGTTATCTCCGATATTTTGAGGACACGGGATGTTCAGGTCAGCTTGAATGATATTGCGTCCACGGATGAGTATACCTATACCCATTCGGTAAGTACTATGGTATATGCGTTGATGATTGCAAGAAAACTGAATTATAACGAGCAGAAGCTGGCAGCTCTCGGTATGGGGACATTGCTTCATGATATCGGGAAGATGCTCATCGACCGTGAGGTAATGTTTAAAGAAGGTGAGCTGACTAAGAAAGAGTATGAGTATGTAAAGATGCATTCCTTATACGGATATCAGGCGATGCGCCGGATTACTACCGTGCCGGAGCAGGTTCGACTGATTGCGTATATGCATCATGAAAGACTGGACGGGAGCGGTTATCCGCAGGGCTTAAAGGGAGATGAACTGAACGAGTATATTCGAATTGTGTCGATTGCGGATGTATATGATGCATTGACAACGGACCGCTGCTATAGGAAAAAGTGGCCGGCCAATAAGGCGATGGATTTTCTGATGGAGAGAAGCGGAAAAGAATTCGATCCGGAGCTGGTGGGTTTGTTTACACAGCAGCTTGCCGTATATCCGAACGGTTCTCTTGTACGGTTGTCCAATCAGTATCTCGGAATTGTTGCGGAACAAAACCGCAGTATGCCGTTGCGTCCGTTTGTTCGTGTAATACAGGACCCGGAGGGGAACGAGATTACGCCGTTTGAACTGGATATGATGAAAGAATTGAGTATTACGATTATAGAGTCTGAGTTGGAAATTACGCGGAACAAGCCGCCGATTTCGCCGGATGAATTGTAAAAAGAAATGCTGTTGTACCCGGAATGGGTACAGCAGCATTTTTTGTTTTATAGTTTTCCTATTCTGCCGTCGGTTCGGAGTAGGTCTCGTGAGGCGACATTGGTATCGGTTCCGGAATATGAACTATACAATCTTTCAACAAACCGCTGGAAGTGATGACGGTGACTTGAACCATTCCGGGTGCAAGGGCTGTCAGGACACCGTCCGGGGATGCGTAGAGCAAGGTTTCATCGCTTACCGCATAGGCCAGAGAATCCGTTGTTTCGAACGGAAGGGCCAGAGGAATCAGCCGGAACGAATCTCCTGTATGAAGAGTCCGTTCCGTAACATTTAAAGCCAAAAGTTCGGCCGGAATCCGGATAACATCAAGAACGTATGTTGTTTTGTTTCCTCGGTAATCCGCAGCATAAACGGTATAAGTAGAATCGGGTTCTGTAATAAAGGTATAGCCCGTTTCCGGGGAAAGGTCTTGCCCTGCGGCAAGAAAATACGACTCGGGATGCATTCCTTCCATGTAACGAAGTCGTTTGATTCCGCTTTCCGAGTCGGAGGCGTTGACGGTAACGGTAAAGGTACCGTCAGGATTTTCCGCATAGGAAGCGGATAGCACAGGAGGAACGGTGTCGTCTGATACCGTGTGGGTAAAGACGGATTCGTTTCCGGCATAATCACAAACATAAAAAGTATAGGTACCTGCACGTTTTAAAGAAAGCGAGGAACCCGCGATGATTTGGCCCGAAGTACCGTTTCGGAAATAAGAGGCGTCTAAGTTGCCCATGGCATAACGTAGAGCGCGGACACCGCTGCCGCCTAAATCCTCTGTGTCAAGCGAAATCAGAAACTCGGTTTCGTGATAAGAGGTTTCGACACGAAGCGTCGGAGGAGTCGTATCGTTTACGAGGGAATCCGTTGCGGAAACGACCAAAGCCGTATCAGGGATGCCGGGATATCGGATAAACCCGATAAGAGAATCCATCGGTTTTAAGGTCTGCAGCAGGATTTCTTTTATGTTTTGCGGATACGGGGCTTCTCCGTAAGCATACAGCAGGGCAGAGATTCCGGAGACAACGGGAGCTGCCATGGATGTACCGGAGAGGTAATGGTAACTGCCTCCTACGGTTGTACTGAGAATATCCTGCCCCGGCGCGGCAATATCAACGGTAGACAAGCCGTAATTGGAATCGGAGGCCAGTTCGCCGGACTGGGTAATATTCGCAACCGAAATCATGTTATTCAGTAAATAGGATGCCGGATAAAGCGGGGAAGAATTGTTATTGTTGCCGGAATTACCTGCAGCAACAACAAAGAGCATATCGGATTCACGCATAACCGTTTCCAGAGTTTCGCTGTATACAGTGGTTCCCCAACTCATGTTACAAATATCGGCACCCGCAACCTGGGCATATTTAATGGCTTTTACGGCATCTGCTACGGAACCGGTGTTTTTTTCTCCGCCGTGAATCTTTAACGGAAGTATACGGATATCTATGCCGGAGGCCACTCCGAAGACACCTTCCGATGCCGCAATAATGCCCGCACAATGAGTGCCGTGGTTATCGTTGTCGTCCGGGGATGCGTTAAGCTCCCCTAAATCGGAAACACTGTAATGGCATACGGTATTGTCGTCGTTATAAAAATCCCATCCGAATAAATCATCGATATATCCGTTGTTGTCATCGTCGATACCGTTGTTTGGAATTTCGCTATCGTTTATGAAAATATGGTCTTTCAATGCGGGATGTGTAATATCTACACCGGTATCGATCACGGCCACCGTAACGGGACGGCGTGCCGGAGCCTGGGCTAAATAGTCATAAGCCTCCGGAAGATTGATGTCCACATCCGGTGCGGCGGTACGGTGAACCGGAATCTCGTTTATATAATAGATGTATTCGCCGGTGTTATGAAGAGCCCACTGGGCGTCGGCGTATTTTACGTCACTTACGGAATTACATAATAAAGTATCCTGATTCGGCTCGGCGATACGAACGGAAGAGTCTTTATTCAGAATAAGTAACTGTTCGGAAAGACGGTCGGGAGTAAGACTTTCACAGATTGTGAAGTCTTCGAAATGTTCTGTTACAAAAAGCTCCGGGCAAAGTCCGGATATGCGGCGGGATGCTTCCTTTTCGGAAACCGAAGATTCCCACAAAATAATTAACTCGCAGTCAGCAGAAAAAGCACTGACCTTGGGCTGTGTTCCTGATACAAACAGAAACGACAACGAAAGAATCAGTGCCGGTATGAGTTTGTAGAGATGTTTTTTTAATAAAGTACTCATAACCTGCCTCTTTCTAAAATCATTTTACCGCACTTAACAGACTAACTTGAGAACGTGGCAGTTATGTGGCAAAAAGATTACAGTTTACTTAACAATAATTGTTAAAAAGCATGCCGCTGTAGATGGAGGTTGTGTACGGGCTGGTGCGCTCGCTGACAGGTGCGCTCGGGTCCGGGTAAGCAACCAGTTTTTTATCTACATACCGCATCGGATTTAAGATGACGGTTTCTAACCGGGAATCCAAAGCTTTCAGGAACGAAGAGTCCGCTCTGAGAATGCGCTCCGCATCTCCGGAAACAGAGGCTTCGCTCACCTTTTCCGGATCAAGGGTAAGATATCCGTCTTCATCCGCCGTAATGCCGACGGAACTGAGCGACGAGTAATGGGAGGCAACCAGATGGGAAAGTCCCCGCAACAAATAGGCGGAACTTTTATTTTCCTGTACGGTGGATTTGCCGGTCTGTACCAGGCGGTTATAGTTTACGGTAAATTCCTCCAAAGAATCGTAAACGGCACTATGGTCCGGAATCGGTCGAACGGAAACCGGCGCGTCGGTGACGGAACGGAAGGAAAGCAGAAGCATGTCCTTATAAGAAACCGTGTTCTCGGGAGCTTCAAAAGCTTCCCCGTTCACGGAGTAGTGCGCATTTTGAGCCGGAGAAGCCTCGTGATTCAATCCGAAGGTTTCTACCAGACCGGCTTCGGCGTTAAGCGGCTTTAGAGTGTCTTCCAAAGAAAAACAGCTTTTCCCGTAGATGCCGGTCTGTTTTGCCGTTAATTCCAAACGGCTCACACCGGATTCTCTGTGAATGGCAACCTGGGCTTCCAGACCGATACCGGTTTTGTTAATGAAATCCGCCAGTTTGCTCTGTAAATCGAAGACGGTAGCGTCCGGCGTAACGTTAAAGCGGAAGGAATATTGTTCCTGCGGAAAGGAAACGGCGAAACTGTAGCTTCCTTCCGGCAAAGGAGTCCGGTCCGTGGCAAGAAGGGTGCCTACATTATGCTGACCGGAGGCTAAATTACGAACTTCTATATCATAGCGGGCGTTTTCGGGAAACTCGGACAATTCCATGCGGTGAAGCAAAGAGGCATGGACGGTGTTCGAATCCGCAGAATGGATGCCGGCATTGTGTAACAACGGAGTATCCTGAAGTTTACGATTCGCATCTTTTAAAGCAAGAGCACTTTCTTTGATGGACAAAGCACAGGCCTGCTTGTGTTCCGAAAGGTCTATTTTGTAAAGGGGTTCGGAGGCAGACATTTTGACGATATTTTTGTAAATATCGCGGAGCTCACGCCTCTTGTGGGTAGAATAACGTGGACTACGGGAAACGTAATCCTGAATATAGTAATTATACACATTCAACATAAGCAAGCCTCCTTTCTCACTTAGTTTAAAAACAGTCCGGAATATGTCGTATGAAGGAAACACATGGCATCCTGCCCCGGTGTTTGAAACAATAATTGATAAAAACGACACTATCCCATATATATTATACACCCCGTCAAAAGCTATTGTAAAGTATTTTTTTGGAAAATCCGGCTAAGTCTTGAAAAAAACGGGAAGAATTGATATGATGTAATACAGGTAAAACCATAAGGGAGGGCAACACAATGTGTGGAATCGCCGGATATGTTGATTATAAAAGAGCACAGGCTCACAGAGAAGAATTGCGGAAGATGACGGAAGTGATTATTCATCGGGGACCGGATTCGGTGGGATATTATGAAGACGACGCGGTTGGATTGGGATTCCGCCGCCTCAGTATTATCGGTATCGAAAACGGTCAGCAGCCGATTTTGAATGAAGACGGCAGTATGGTGCTGACGTTTAACGGTGAGATTTATAACTATGCGGGGATTCGGGAAGAGCTTCGCGCAAAGGGGCATGTGTTTACCACGGACAGTGATTCCGAAGTTGTTTTGCACGGGTTTGAAGAGTACGGGCAGGATATACTTAAGAAGCTTCGCGGTATGTATTGCTTTGTTGTCTGGGATATTAAGAAAAAGTGTATGTTTGCGGCCAGAGACGGATTCGGTATTAAACCGTTCTATTATACGGAGCCCAACGGGGACGAGCTGGTATTCGGTTCGGAGATTAAGTCGATTTTGCAGCATTCTTCCGTAAAGAAAGAATTGAATGAAGAGGCGATTTACAGCTATCTTTCGTTCCAGTTCTCTGCCCGGAGCGAAAGCTTTTTTAAGGGGGTATTTGAACTTCCTCCGGGACATTTCCTCACCTATTCCAAGGAGGAAGGAGTATGCGTGAAGGAATACTGGGATCCGAAGTTTGATGTAGAGAAGGATTTGACATTAGAAGAAGCGGTCAAGCGTATCGAAGACGTGTTTGACGACTCTGTAAAGGTACATCTGACGGCAGATACGGAAGTGGGAAGCTTTCTTTCCGGCGGCATCGATTCCAGTTATGTGGTGAGTACCGCAAAGTGTCCGAAGACCTTTACCGTGGGATTTTCCGACGGCGGTTACAGTGAGATTGCTTATGCCAAGGAACTGGCGGAGATTCTCGGTGTGGAGAATCACAGTAAGGTGATTACGCCGGAAGAATACTGGGAGGCAATTCCGAAGGTACAGTATCATATGGACGAGCCGGTGGCGGACCCGTCTGCGGTAGCACTGTTTTTCGTGAGTCAGCTGGCAAGCAAATATGTAAAGGTAGTATGTTCCGGTGAGGGTGCGGATGAGTTGTTCGGCGGTTATAACGTTTACCAGACGGTGATTGCGAACCGGGCAATGGACTGGCTGCCGAAGCCGTTGCGTTCTGCCGTGGCAAAAGTAATGAAGTGTATTCCGTTCCGGTTTAAAGGAAAAGAGTATTTGATTCGTACCGGGACTCCGCTTTCTGAGCGTTATATCGGGAATGCGTATATTTTCCGGGAAAAGGAAATCGACCGTTTGCTTGTAAAACCGACAGGCAGAATAAAGACGTCGGAACTGACAGCGCCGTATTATGAACGTGCCAGGGATTTGGATGATGTTCAGAAGATGCAGTACATTGATATGAAGTTCTGGTTAAGAGGTGATATCCTTCGTAAGGCGGACCGTATGAGTATGGCCCATTCGTTGGAACTTCGGGTACCGTTCCTGGACTATGAAGTAATGAAGGTGGCGGGGACGCTTCCGCTTTCTTTGAAGGTGGATAAGAATACTACGAAAAAGGCGCTCCGTCTGGCAGCACTTAAGAATACACCGAAGGCGTCTACCGAACGTAAAAAGCTGGGCTTCCCGGTGCCGATTCGTGTATGGCTTCGGGAGGAACCGTATTATAACCGCGTGAAGGACGTATTGCTTCGCCCGTACATGACCAAGCTCTTTAAAGAGAAGGAAATGCTGGCGCTTTTGGATGCGCATTACGCGGGGAAAAAGGATTATTCCAGAAAACTGTGGTGTCTGTATTGTTTCGGCATCTGGTATGAGGAATATTTCGGAAATTAACAGAGGAATTCGGCAGGGTGTTTGAAAACGCCCTGCTTTTTCTATGCCGGAAAATGTGTTTTATTTGCCAGAACCTATAGTTATATGGTATAATAATGTAATGGGGAGGAGTCGGTTTACCAATGAGACGGGAGGATTCATCGTGGGCGAGGTATTGCGTATTTTTCTGGACAATTTACTGGGATTTGACGGGCTGATTTTGTTGGCGGCGCTATGTAATGTGTTTGCGTATCTGAATACGCGGAATAAAACAAACAGGGTGTATTACCATTTTAATGCCCAGGACAAACTGGTAAATCTGCCGGAGGATGTGAAGAATGCCATAAAAGGAAATACAAAGGCAGAGCGAAAAAAATTGACGGTAAACGAATTGTTGGAGTACAGAGAGCAGATGAATCGCAGCTATGCGTTTTACTGTAACTTTACCACTATGTTTCCGCTGTTGGGAATGCTGGGAACCGTCATTTCTTTGATTCCGATGGTAAATTTAATCGGGACCGAAACGACAGGAGCGTTTTTTGCGGCACTGACCTCTACTTTCTGGGGTATTGTGGCCGCACTGGTTTTTAAGTTTTTGGATTCCTTTTTGTCTTACAAAATCGAAGATAACGAAAAACATATGGAATATTTGTTAAACCCGAACAAACGGGACGGACAGGAGAAGGTTGAATGAAAAAGAGAGAGTTGATACTGGATTTCACTTCTCTGTTGGATGTTATTATGATTCTTCTGTTTGTGGTGATCAGTAATATGAGTCTTGTGTCGGCGAATGCCAATGCGGCTGCGAAGGAAGAAGCAGAGGCGGCAAAGCAGGCGCTGACTGCGGAACAATTGCAGGGAGAAGAAGCTGCGGAAGAGATTGCGGAACTTACGGAGAAGCTGAAAGAACTGGAAGAAATAAAACAGAACAATGCCGACTTGGAACTGGAACTTCAGGTACTTTTGGAGAATCATAAAGCACTTCTGGAAGAGTATGATTATTTAAAAATCATAACGGACTTTGATGCAAGTGATACCACGGCGTACGCTGAGGTTATTAGGCGGATGACAAAGGTGCTTCTTTTGTGCGAAACCGGAACGGATGAGGCGACGGGATTGCCGGTGGTTCGGGTTGGGATATACCGGTCCGGCGGGACAGAAGAGGAAAAGACTTATGTGGATTCGGTGGAGTTTATGCATGATTTTTCTCTGTCAAAGGAGGAACGTGCAAAGCTTACGGCCCGGCAGGTGACGGAGCTGACCAAGGCTTTGTCCGGGGCACTGCGGGAAAGCGAAGAAAAAGTGGTTTGGTGTACCGTACAGTACGCATATGATGACGAGAATTTTTCCCAGTCGGATTTGGAGGTAATCGGTGAATCAATCAGGAATTTGGAACGCAGTTTTTCAAAGACCTGTTTTATGGAGAAGATAAAAATTTACTAAGGAGGCAGCTATATGGCAAAGGATAAGAAAAAGAGCAAAAAAGGGAAAGTTGCGGGCGGCGTAGGTGTTGTGGCGATACTTGCGGTGCTGGCACTGCTCGGAGGAAAATTCGGACTGGGCGGCGGAGGCGGCGCAGGACTCGGAAAAGACACTAACGTAAATTCCGATGCGAAAAATCCGCAGGAGGAAGTGAAGGATCCGGTAGAGAATCCGCAGGAGGAGCTTCCGGAGGAAAAGGACACGGTAACACTGTCCATCGAAGTAAAGCAGGGACAGTATTTTATTGACGGTGAAGAAAAGAGTCTGACGGATATCGAAGCGTTGCTTACCGCAGAGGATGCAAAAGAAACTTCTTTTGTACTGGTAAATAATTATGCGGCAACGAAAGCCTGGGACGAGGTGAAAGCGTTGTTTACCAAACACGGAGTCGATATTGCGGAACAGTAGGAGAGAGTACCCTGACAGTGGCTTTGGGCATATCCGGAGGATTTTGTACATAACCTAATAGAAAAAGGAAGGAGCGATACCGAATCGGACAGGGAAAGTCCGACTTGGTATCGTTTTTATTTATGGCAATGCTGTACGGGATTACGATTCGGAACGTGTGTGTGAGGACGGAACCGACCATGGAACCTTTACGGAAGTATCGGGGAGATGTGTGGGACAGACGGCAGGAGAGCCGGTTGAATGTGGGAGAGGCGGTGCGACTGCAGAGGTTGGAGGGCGGCTGGTGCTATGTCATTTCCGAGGCTACGGAAGGGTATATGAGAGAAGAAGGCGTCTTTGTTTGTACGCAACGGCACTACGAAAGGTACCGGAAGCTATTGGGGAGGGAATATCAGGTTGTGTTAAAATCGGGACGATGCAGGGACGGACAGTATTTCCGGGTGGGTACGGTGCTGCCTGTATTTGACAACGAACCGGAAGGCACGGAACAGGATGGCGGTCCGATATTTGTGCGGAGTTATTTACCTTTTACGGAGCGGCAGCTTCGGCTTCAGGCGGAACGAATGACGGAGATTCCCTACAGCTGGGGAGATGAGCGGTTGGACGGGCTGGATTGCTCTTCTACGGTTCGGGCTTTTTACGCCTGTTTCGGAATCACTTTACCGAGAAACTCCGAAATGCAACAAAGATACGGAGAACAAGGGGCGGTAACGGGAAAAACAAAGTACGTGGATTTAACAGGGAAGTCTTCGGAAGATAAGGCAGGACAAATTCGCTTGCTGGGAGTGGGTGCGGTGTTACATATGCCGGGACATGTAATGATTTATATGGGAGAGAAGGAGGGAAGTCCCCGGATTTTTCATAATTGCGATACCTATACCGAGGACGGAACGGAGCACATTGTGCGTAAGAGTATCATTAGCAAGTTTTTGCCGAAGGGGGAAGATACTTATCTTGATTATGTGACCGCGGCGTGGAGACCGGAACCGGAAATGTTTAAAGAGAAACAATAGAAAACAGAGGAAAGGGCAAAAAAAGGCGCCAAGCCGCATAAAAACATAAAAAAGTACTTGCATAAAACGGAAAATTATGCTAGAATGAAAAACTGTGATATGCAAAACACATTATTATTCCTTGCTCTTTCGTGACGGGAAGGGCCGGAGACCAGAAGGAGGTGCACGCAACTATGAATCAGTATGAATTAGCCTTAGTTGTAAATGCAAAAGTCGAGGATGACGTAAAGAATGCTGTTGTAGAGGCAGCAAAGGAGCTCATTGCAAGATTCGGCGGTAATGTTACCAACGTTGAAGACGCAGGCAAGAAGAGACTCGCATACGAAATCCAGAAGATGAAGGAAGGTTACTATTTCTTCATTCAGTTCGATGCTGAAGCAACTGTTCCGGCGGAGATCGAATCCAGACTTCGTATTATGGACAATGTGCTCAGATTCTTATGCATTAGACGGGACGAGGAGTAAAGGAGGAATTCCTTAATGAACAAAGTCATTTTAATCGGTAGATTAACCAGAGACCCGGAAATCAGATATTCGACAGGTGCCAGTTCCACCGCTGTCGGTACGTTCAGTATCGCGGTAGACAGACGTTTTAAGCGTGAAGGCGAGCCTGATGCAGATTTCTTTAACTGTACTGCTTTCGGAAAGCAGGCAGAGTTTGTAGAGCGTTACCTGAAGAAGGGAACAAAGATGGTTGTTGTGGGCAGAGTCCAGAACGACAACTACACAAACAAAGAAGGCCAGAAGGTATACAGCACACGTATTATGGTAGATGAATTAGAGTTTGCCGAGAGCAGAAATGCGGCCGGTGAAGGTTCGGAGTATCGTCCGAGCGCAAGACCGGAGCCGTCTGCGGCAGGTGACGGATTCATGAATATCCCTGACGGTATCGACGAAGAGCTTCCGTTTAACTAGGAAGCAAACTATAAGAAGCGGCCTAAGCCGCACGATTTGAATAAGGAGGTAGAACCAAATGGAAAGACCGGATAAGGCAGATCTCGGTGCTAAGAGACGCGTAGTTCGCAGAAGAAAGAAGGTTTGTGCTTTCTGCGCAGACAAGACTAACGCAGGCATCGATTATAAGGATGTAAATAAGTTAAAGAGATACGTTTCCGAAAGAGGTAAGATTCTTCCGAGAAGAATTACCGGAAACTGTGCAAAGCATCAGAGAGCATTGACCGTTGCTGTAAAGCGCGCTCGTCACGTTGCACTCATGCCGTACACTCTTGACTAAGTTCCGTACAAAGCGGAATATCCGTACAAAGCGGAGTAAGAGAATAAAAAACCCATGTACTGCAAGCTTGCTTGTAAGTACATGGGTTTTTCTATTCTCTGAAGGAGCGAAGCGACCGAGCGAGCCGAAGGGACGCGAGGCTCCGCTTTGTGAGGGGACGAAGGAGCGAAGCGACCGAGCGAGCCGAAGGAACGCGAGGCTCCGCTTTGTGTAAATGTTCAAAATAACTCCAAATGAGCGGAAAAATAAAATAGACTTTTTTTACAAAAGGTGGTAAAATTAGTATGTAGCTCGAAAACTATTTCTTGAAGAGGAGGTTTTGAAAAAATGGAGAAGTTTTTCAAACTCAAGGAAAACAATACCACGGTACGTACCGAAATTATGGCAGGTTTGACAACGTTCTTTGCCATGGCGTACATCGTATTTGTTAATCCGAATCAGGTGGCGGCGGAAGGCGCAAACGGCTGGCTTGCCGGTCTTGGTGCAGACGGTTCCAAACTGGGACAGATTTGGAACGCGGTTTATATTGCATCCATTCTCGGTGCAATTGTGGGTACATTAATGATGGCGCTTTATGCGAAGCTTCCGTATGCATTGGCGTGCGGTATGGGATTAAACGCGTTTTTCTGTACCTGTTTCGTTTCCGGTGCGTTCTTTGCGGGAGAAGACGTGATGACCGGCTATCACTCCGGCCTTGTTGTAATTTTCCTGTCCGGTATTATTTTCCTGATTCTCAGTATTACGGGGTTGAGAGAGTATATTGCAAAGGCGATGCCTGACTGTCTGAAGAAGGCGATTCCGGCAGGTATCGGTTTGTTTATTGCATTCCTTGGTATGCAGAATGCCGGTTTGATCCAGACCAATCAGTATACCTTGGTACAGTTTGTTAACATTAAGGACGGCGACTGGAACACACAGGTTGCACCGGCACTTGTAGCATTTATCGGTTTTATTATCATCGCAATCCTTAACAAGTTAAAGGTAAAGGGCAACATTATCATCGGTATTGCGGCATCTACCGTTCTCTATTATGTATTTACCCTGCAGACACCGAACTTTGACATCTCCGGTGTGGGACAGGCATTCAAGGATTTCGGTGCGGTAGGAATCAGCGGTCTTTTAGACGGAGAAGCATGGGCAAAGGCATTTAACGGAGCACATATCGGAAGCTTGTTCAATGCAATCATGTTGATTATTACCTTCTGTCTTGTTGATATGTTCGATACCGTAGGTACTCTTTACGGTGCGAGTGCACAGGCGGGAATGTTGGATGAGAACGGTGATCCGATTCGCGTGGATAAAGCAATGACGGCCGATTCCGTGGGTACTGTGGCAGGTTCTATTTTCGGTACCAGTACCGTAACTACCTTCGTTGAGTCTGCTTCCGGTGTTGCGGAAGGCGGAAGAACCGGTCTTACCGGCGTGGTTGTTTCTGCGTGCTTTGCGGTTTGTCTCTTCCTTAGTCCGGTGGCAAGTATTGTTCCGGGTTGCGCAACCGCTCCGGCATTGATCTTTGTAGGTGTTCTTATGCTTAAGAATTTTGCAAAGGTTGATATGGAGGATATGCTTTCTGCGGTTCCGGCGTTCCTGACGCTTGTTATGATGCCGCTTACCTACTCCATCTCCAACGGTATCGGTATCGGTGCAATCTCTTATGTATTGATTGCTCTTTGCACCGGAAAGTATAAGAAGAAGGATATCGTGGTTACGATTATTGCGCTTTTGTTTGTACTTAAGTTTGCATTGGTATACATGTAAGTTTTTGTAGGAACGACGTAGCGTCGTATGGAACAAAATAAGTAAAATATAGCGGCACACAGAATAAAGCTGTGTGCCGCATTTTCTTTGTATTAAGATAACGGAATGTTATAATCTTCCAATTTGCGTGCATTATTTTAAAGAGTCTGTTGATTGAGAAAAAAAACAGAAGATGCTGTACATTTTAAGGAAAAAGTGGTATAATGTATGCATGGAAACCGCTAGGTGCAGAACCGAAGCGGAAACAAAGGAGGAGTCGGTTATGTTAGGAAAAAGTAAAGACAAAAAAATAATTGAGGCAATCACATGCCTGAAGGAAGCGGATAATACCGGGGGGAATCCGGAACTGGTAAATATACATACCCGTTTGTTAAAGGGAAGAGCGGCATTTGAAGGGGTTTTGGCCAATACTATGACATCGGCTATGAATATCAGTAACCTGGATTTGCAAGTCAGTGACCGCGTGGAGGAATTGAACGGTCTCAGCGAAAGTTTGCTTGATTCTGCCTCGGATTTGAATCACATCTCCGCAGAGGCAGCGCTGGTAACAAAGCAGGTGGCAGCGGCACATGATCTTTTGGCACAGTCTATTACCGAGATTTCGGGAAATACCATGGATTGTTTACAGGCAATTGAGAGAAGTGAAGAGAATGTGCTCAGTATCGAACGATTGTCTAAGGAAGCGGAAGCGGATTCCAAGAAGATGCAGAACGATATGTCGGCACTTCTTAAGGTAATTGCGCAGATGCAGGAAGTAATCGGTTCCATTAATGCGATTTCCGGTCAGACGAACTTACTTGCGTTAAATGCGTCCATCGAAGCTGCAAGAGCGGGAGAAGCCGGAAAGGGCTTTGCGGTTGTTGCGGACGAGATTCGTCAGCTGGCAGATGAGACCAGAGCGTTGACCAGTAACATGTCCGAGTTTGTTACCAATATTCGTACGGCATCCCAACAGAGTGCGGAAAGTGTGGAGACTACGGTAGGTGCATTAAATCAAATTAATCAGAATCTCTCCGTTATTGTAGACGGCAATATTGAGAACAGAAAACGTTTGCAGGACATTAATGAGAGTCTGACAAATATTGCTGCCACCAGTGAGGAAATCAGCAGTTCCATGAATGAAGTGGAGAATCAGGCGGCACAGTTGGACGAAAAGGTTTCCGAGGTGACGAGAGATGTTGGTGTCTTAAAGGAAGTCAGTGCGAGTGTCGGCGATGTGGTAAAGCCGATGATTACCATTGAGGAGTGCTTAAAAGATACCAACCGTGAGCTTGGTAAAATGGCGTTGGATGCCTTCTATATGCCGAGCAACCGTGTGTTTATCGAGAGTGTGAGGAATGCAATCGATGCACACAGAGGATGGCTTGAGAAGCTGGAGCATATGATTGATGCAGGAAAGTCCGAGCCGTTGCAGACGAACGATCACCGTTGTGCCTTCGGACATTTCTATTATGCGGTACAGCCGAAGAATCCGGAGATCTTAACAGTTTGGAGAGAAATCAGGGACCAGCATAAGGAGTTCCATGCAAACGGTGATAAGGCCATTACGGCCTTAAAGAGCGGTAATACGGATACGGCAAGAGAGTTCTTGAAGCGTTCGGAGGATATATCCAAAAAGCTTTTGAGGGATTTTGAGGACCTGGTTTCTATTGCGGAAAAGCTGGAAAAAGACAAGGTTAGAATTTTTGAGTGATAAAGTAGAAATTGAGAGAACGAAAAGGTGCTATGCGGACTTGATTCCGCATAGCACCTTTTGTATTTGACATTATTCAGTGGCTTTGGTTTCGATGAAACGGTCAATTTCGGTGTGATCCGAGAACATACGACAACCGACAATATATACTCCGTTGTTATCGGTAACACGGATTGCGGTGCCTTCCAGTTCTTCGTTGTCCAAGAGCGGGAAATCGTCCACAATTAATTCGATGAGTTTGCCTTTGGCATCCTTTAACTCTTCCGCATCAGAGAAGAAGGAGTATCCGCCGGCGCTGATATTTACCATGGTACCGATATACGGAATGGCCGAACCTTCGATGGTGAAGTGACAATGGTTGAATAATGGACTGCGACGGTATTTTCTGCGGTTAAATACTTCCGGATTACCGTTTACGGTAAGGGAAAGTACATTGTCCTTGAGCGAGGCATTAACCGATGTCCAACGGTAAATACGGTTGTCTACGATAACAGAGAGACGGTAAGTTGCAGAAGAGGAAACAAAACTCATGCCGCTCGGTACTTTGGCAAGAATGGTGGTTCCTTTTACATCTGCTACACGTTGTTTGTATTCTTTTACGGTATCTCCGACTTCTTCCAAAGTAAAGTACATCCCGGTTTTGATGTCTTCTGTTGTCATAAAGCCGCCGGCTCCCAGTTCGCCCATGAGTTGACCGACAATATTGCCCATGGTCATGACGTTTGCGGAAGTCTCCGCATATTTGCTACGCATGATACGGGTGCTGTTGTCTGCGTCCGCAATGCTGGCAGTCATGGCTCCCATAACTGAGGTAACCTGGTTCATGTTATCCACCATGTTACGGTTGGAAGATTCCACTTCCTGCATGGCGGTATCGATCACCTGAACGTTGTCGCCTAAGCGGGAAGCATCGGTAGCAATGCGGGCTACGCTGGTATCCACCAAAGTGATTTTGTCCAAGGTGGCGTTAATCAGCTGAAGCGTCTTTGTAATGGAATCCGTCATTCGTTCGGCAGTAACCTCCAAATTAGCCAGAGCATTCATGATGCTGGTGGAGGAAGTTTTTGTGCCGGTACTTAAGTCACGGATTTCGTCCGCGACGACAGCAAAACCTTTGCCTGCTTCTCCGGCTCTGGCAGCCTCGATGGAAGCGTTTAATGCCAGCAGGTTTGTCTGGCCGGAAATCTTTTCGATGGTACCGGTTTCAGCTTTCACCATATCAAATTCGGTTTTGAACTCCTGCAAAATCTGTTCCACCTCTGTGGAAAGCAATGCCATTTGTTGTGTAGAGGATACCACATCGGCAAGTTGTTCGGAACTGGTCTGAGAGTGGGACACGGATTCTTCTACCAATGCCACCATTTCCTGGACCATGGCCGCTACGTTTTCTACCTGAGTGCTGATTTGGTTTGTCATATCTAAAGAGGAGCGGGTCTTTTCCTGTAAAATCCGGTTATCCTCTGAAAGCTGCTCCATGTCTTTTACAACCAGGTCTGCGCTGTCCTGATTTTCTTCGGAAAGCTCACTAACTACGGTAACGCCGTCCACAATGGAGTGGCTGGCGCTTTTAACCTGCTGAATGGTAAGAACTACGCGAGCAAGGTCAGCTTTTACGGAATTCAGCATGGCATTTTCGGTTTTTGTCATATGGCGGATTGCAATATCGTAAGCAACATAACACAATACGGTAACACCGATTTGAATTTCCGCATCCGTAATGTTTTGGAATCCGTTTTTGGCCAGATAAGCCAAAAGAATAAGCACATTCAGGATTCCCCATCGAATCAGAAGTTTTCGTTTTTTATACAGAACCAAAAGGCTGGCTACCGGGAAAATGTAACCGTATGTAACATTGGTTTTTGTGGTCATCAATACGAAAAAGTAAAGGATTCCGTAACCCGCGGAAACAATCTCGCAGTAAATCGGGGTGTCGAACCCTTTGAATTTCAGAACCAGGAGTCCGATGAAGTAAGGAATCCAGCAGATGGACAGGAAAACCGCAAGATACTGCGGGGTACGCCCGCCCTTAAACATTTCCAGAATGTATAGGACGGTGAAAATAACATTTAGAGTGGTCCACATTAAGAGAGTGTTCTTATTGGCTTGTTTTTTGAAATAGGACTCATCGTATTCCATAAATAACCTCCGAATTATAATATAGTTTTACCCCTAAACATTATTCTATCATAGATTAGTGGGAATTTCCATAAAAAAACAGTGTTTTTGTCAAAAAAAATATTTTTTTCAGAAACAATGATGAAAAACAGATATTTTGAAAAACGGAAGATGTGAGATAAAAAGAGAATGTCGCTTCGCAAAATCGGAAGCGACATTCTCTGGAAGGAGAAGGTAATTACATCTATTATAAGATTTATTAGCCCTGTAAGAGGGAAAGAACACCCTGTGTGGACTGGTTTGCCTGTGCCAGCATAGACTGGGATGCCTGAGAGAGGATGTTGTACTTGCTGTATTCCACCATCTCTGCTGCCATGTCCACATCGCGGATACGGGATTCTGCCTGTTGTAAGTTCTCTGCGGAAGTATCCAGGTTTGCGATGGTATGTTCCAAACGGTTCTGTACAGCACCCAAAGTGGAACGCTGCTTGGAAACCTTTTCGATTGCGTTATCGATAACGGTAATTGCGGAGGATGCACGGTCCTGGGTGTCTACACGGACGTTGTTGCCGCTGACACCGAGAGCGGAGGCGCTCATATCACCGATGTTAAAGCTCATGGTCTGTCCTTCGTTTGCACCGACCTGTAAAATCATTCCTCCGAAGGATGCAACGCTGTCGTAGTTGTTCTGGGTCAGGAACGCATCGTCGTCACCGAGTCCGGCACCGTCAGCAAGAGAAACAACCACATCGGTTTCGGAGTTGGTAACAAAGAGCGTATTCGGCTCATCGGTACCCGGAGCGTCCGCTCCGCTTAACTCAACGCTCACGCTGAGACCTACCGTTGCAAGAAGGTCTTCAATATCTTCTGCGGTATATTCTTTACCGGACTGTAAGTGAATCTCATAACCGGCCGGAGTCTCCACAGCTTCGGTAATGGAAGTTCCTGCCATATTGTAAACCGGGGAAGTGGAAAGCTCTACCTCTTCTTTGCCGGCATCTGCATCAAACATAAAGCGAAGGTCGATATCGTAATCGGCACCGTATTTGTTAGAAGTGATCTTGATGGTATTTGCACCAACGAAATTGTCGGTTAAAATCTCTACTTCACCGGTGGTGGACTTAGCACCTGCGGTGGTGCCGTCGGTGGTGGTTACCGTATTTGCGGAAGCGGTATAAACACCGGTAGCGAACTGTACGGTTACGTTTGCCGGGGTATTGGAAGCATCGGAGTCTTCCTGCTTTGCGTTCTTGATTAAGCCGTCGATGTCGGCCTGCGTATAAGTCTTGTTGTTGGCAAGGCTGATGGTTAAGACTTTACCGTCACCGCTCCAGATTGCGGACTCTCCACCGGTGGTAGCACTGGTGGTGGTGGTAATCTGAACCTCTTTGATGTCGGAAGTAATAAAAGCGCCCAAAGTTCCGTTGTAATCGCCGTACTTCGGACCGGCAGTGGTGGTGGAAGTATTGGTTCCGTCGAAAGTACCGTCAAGGAGCTTCATGGTATTGAACTCGGTGGTCTCTGCGATACGGTCCAGTTCATCCTGTAACTGCTCGATTTCGTCCTGAATATTGTCACGGTCGTTGTCTGTTTCGGTGCCGTTGGCAGCCTGTACAGCCAGCTGACGCATTCTCTGTAAAATACTGTGGGATTCGTTTAATGCGCCCTCAGCGGTCTGAATCATGGAAATACCGTCTTCTGCGTTAGTGGAAGCCTGGGTGAGACCGCGAATCTGGGAACGCATCTTTTCGGAAATCGCTAAGCCTGCTGCGTCGTCAGCGGCGCGATTGATGCGGAAGCCCGAAGAAAGTTTCTCTGTAGATTTTGCCTGCTGGTTAGATACAATACCAAGCATACGATTGGCATTCATTGCCGTAATGTTGTGTTGAACGATCATTGCCATAGTCGTTACCTCCCGATAGTTGAAATTTGCTCTTCTGTATGAGCATGTCTTTGTTTGCGATAGGTTGTATTTTCAAGATGAATACATGCCCCTCGAATCCGTTCGGGTGATAACTGAGTCCTTTCAGTATGGCTGTGTTTCATTCACTTGTAAGCTATATCGACCGAAAAAAAGGGATACTTTATAGAAAAAGTGATAAAAAATGAAAAAAATTACAAAATGTGGGGGAAAAGAAGAGGAAAACACAAAAGATAGGGGATTTGCAGTGCGATGTTCTCGTGTATTTATGAAAATAGTAGAAAAGGCCGCTGTTTCCAGCGACCTTTCTACTATTTTCAACCTATCGGGACACAGTAAATCCTTTCGGATATTAACATAAGAAACGATAAGGTGAAGCTGATGATTTTATTAGCCCTGTAATAAGGAGAGTACACCCTGGGTAGCTTGGTTTGCCTGAGCAAGCATGGACTGGGAAGCCTGGGAAAGAATGTTGTTCTTACTGTACTCTACCATCTCGGCAGCCATATCCACATCACGGATACGGGATTCTGCAGTCTGCAGGTTTTCTGCGGAGGTATCAAGGTTTGCAATGGTGTGCTCCAGACGGTTCTGTACGGCACCGAGAGCGGCACGCTGCTTGGAAACGATTTCGATTGCCTTGTCGATGGTGGTAATCGCCTGGGATGCTCTGTCCTGCTCATCTACACGAACGCTCTGACCGCTGACGCCGAGCGCGGAAGCACTCATGTCACCGATGTTAAAGCTCATGGTCTGACCTTCGTTTGCACCGATCTGAAGTCTCATTCCGCCGGTGGAGTTTACACTGTCGTACCAGTTCTGAGTAAGGAATGCGTCTTCGTCGCCCAGACCTTCGCCACCGGTCAGCTCAAGTTCCTTGACATATCCGGAGTTGGTAATAAACAAGGTGTTCGGACTGTCCGGAGCCTGGTCAACACCGCTTAATTCTACGGAAACATTTAATCCGGCTTCAGCCAGTAAATCCTCGATGTCTTCCGCGGTGTATTCTTTACCGGACATTAATTCAATCCGGTAACCAGCCTGCTGGGTAATGATGGAGTCATTTCCCAACTGAGAAGCGGCATCGGACATTGCATAGGAAGGAGCGGTGTTTAAGGTAACGCTTTCCTTTCCTTCATCGGCGGTAAACAAAAATTCAAGCTTAATGTTATAATCTTCGCCGTATTTGTTGGAGGTAATCTTAATGTGATTTGCTCCTACGAACTCACCGGTATTCGGCCCGATAAATTCCTCATCCGCACTGGCTTTTACACCTGCGGTGGTCGGCTGGGTGGATACGGAGTTGGTTGCGGTTGCGGTGAAGACACCGGTAGCAAACTTCATGGTAACTTCAGCCGGTGTATTCGCAGCAGTGGAGTCTTCCTGCTTTGCGTTCTTAATTAAATTGTCGATATCGGCCTGGGTATAGGTCTTGTTATCGGCAAGGTTAATGGTCAAAGAAGTACCGGTTGCATCCCAGATGGCAGACTCGCCGCCTACGGTTGCGGTGGTATTGGTGGTGATGGAAACATCGGTGATGTTGGATGTAATAAATGCACCGTGTGCACCGCTGTACTGACCGTACTTCGGACCTGCGGAGGTGTTGGTGGAGGCGATGCCGTCGAAGGAACCGTCCAAAAGTTTCATGGTGTTGAACTCGGTGGTTTCTGCGATACGGTCAAGCTCGTCCTGTAACTGCTCGATTTCGTCCTGGATATTTCCGCGGTCGTCATCGGTTTCGGTACCGTTGGCTGCCTGTACGGCAAGCTGACGCATTCTCTGTAAGATGCTGTGGGATTCGTTTAAGGCACCTTCTGCGGTCTGGATTAAGGAAATACCGTCCTCCGCATTGGTGGAAGCCTGAGTAAGACCACGAATCTGGCTTCTCATTTTCTCGGAAATCGCAAGGCCTGCTGCATCGTCTGCGGCACGGTTAATGCGGTAACCGGAAGAAAGCTTTTCCGTGGACTTCTGAAGATTGGTAGAAACAATGCCTAACATACGGTTGGCATTCATGGATTGCATGTTGTGTTGAACAATCATTGCCATAATAGGTCCCTCCTCGAATTGGATAAATTTGATAGGTTGTATTTTTCTAACATGAAATACAGTCTTCGAATCCGTTCGAGTAGTTACTGAGTCCTTTCAGCACAACTGACATTCATTTGTTTGACTATGTTATCGGCTTGTTTTTGTCGGTACTTTAGAGGAAAAATCGAAAAAACACAAAAAATTGTATGAGAAAAAGGTCCCAATGCTAAATATAGATATAAATAAGAAGAGAAAGTTTGTCGTGCGTTGACACTCCATCCATTATTTGCTATAATCACCTTGGCTATTTGGAGAATAATACGACATTTATATTAAGAAAATGTCGGAATGGTACGGAGGAGATTTTATGCTTCGTTTGGCAAGATATTTAAAGAACTACAAAAAGGAAAGTATCATCGGACCTCTGTTTAAGATGTTGGAGGCTTTCTTCGAGCTTTTGGTGCCTCTTGTGGTGGCGGACATGATCGATAACGGTATCGCAAAGGGCGACAAGACTTACATCTACCGGGCCGCTTTTATTATGGTGCTGCTTGGTGTGGTGGGACTTGTCTGTTCCCTAATTGCCCAGTATTTCGCAGCGAAGGCGTCGGTGGGCTTCGGTACGGAACTTCGGGATGATTTGTTTGCCCACATGAACAAGTTGTCTTATGCGGAACTGGATAAGGCGGGGACATCCACACTGGTAACACGTATTACCAGTGATATGAATCAGGTACAGTCCGGCGTAAATATGATTCTTCGCCTGTTTTTGCGTTCACCGTTTATTGTCATCGGTGCGCTGGCGGCGGCCTTTTTGGTCAATGCAAAGGTGGCGGTGATTTTTGTCATTGCGGCTCCGATTCTGGCGTTTATTATTTACGGAATTATGGTATTGACCATTCCGATGTATTCTAAAGCCCAGAAGGCGCTGGATACCATTTCTCTTGCAACGCGAGAGGGGTTAAACGGTGCCAGGGTGATTCGTGCTTTCGGAAGACAGGAGGATGAAACGGAGGAGTTTACTGAAGATTGTAACCGTTTGTTAAAGTTACAGAAGCGCGTGGGCAAAGTGTCCGTAGCGATGAATCCGTTAACCTATGTGGTAGTGAATCTTGCCATTGCGGCCATTATTATGCAGGGCGGTAAGCAGGTGGATGCAGGTGTAATTACCCAGGGTGAGGTGATTGCGCTTGTAAATTATATGACGCAGATTTTAAATGCGCTGGTGGCATTGCAAGTATTGATTGTTTCCTTTACAAAGGCAATGGCTTCCGCAAAGCGTGTGAACGAAGTGCTGGATTTACAGCCGACCGTATTAGATCAGGAAAGCTTCGGTTTGAAAAATGTAAGCGGAGAAGATGTTCCTGCGGTAGTATTCGACAACGTATGTTTTACTTATCCCGGAGCAAAGGAAGAGGCCTTAACGGGACTTTCCTTTACGGTTAAGAAGGGTCAGACGGTGGGCATCATCGGAGGTACCGGTTCCGGTAAGTCTTCTCTTGTAAATCTGCTTCCTCGTTTTTATGATGTGACCAAGGGAGCTGTGCTTGTGAATGGTGTGAATGTAAAAGAGTATCCGCAACGGGAGCTTCGCAGCAGAATCGGTGTGGTTCCCCAGAAGGCGGTGCTGTTTTCCGGAAGCATCCGGGACAATATGAAATGGGGCAAGGACGATGCCACGGATGAGGAAATCAACGAAGCACTGGAAATCGCCCAGGCAAAGGAGTTTGTAGACGCCAAGGAAGGGCGTTTGGACTATAAGTTAAATCAGGGAGGAAAGAATCTGTCCGGCGGACAGAGACAGCGTCTTACCATTGCAAGAGCACTGGTACGAAAGCCGGAGATTCTGATTCTGGATGACAGTGCATCGGCGCTGGACTTTGCCACGGATGCGGCACTGCGTCGTGCCCTGGCCGAGAAAACCGATGGAATGACCGTGTTTATGGTATCCCAACGGACCACAACAATTCAGAATGCGGACATGATTATTGTATTGGAAGACGGTGAAGTGGCAGGCATCGGTACTCATAAGAATCTACAGGAAACCTGTGAGGTATATAAAGAAATCTGCCAGTCTCAGGTTTCTGCAGAGGAGGTGGGCGCATGAAAAAGAAAACCGAAAACTCTGCAACATTAGTACGTGTGATTGCGTTAATTAAGCCGTATCTTTGGCTGCTGTGTCTTTCCCTTTTGTTTGCGGTGGTTACGGTGGTGACCACACTGTATGCGCCGGTATTGACGGGACAGGCCATTGACCATGTGGTGGCAGCGGGAAAGGTGGATTTTGATGCTATCGTGCCGATTTTGATAAAGTTTTTAATTGTAGTCGGGATTATGGCAGCTTCCAGCTGGCTTATGGGATTGTGTAATAACCGGATTGCGTTCCATGTGGTGAGGGACCTTCGTACGAAGGTGTATGCCCATGTACAGAATTTACCCCTCGGTTATCTGGATTCCCATCCGAACGGAGATACGTTAAGCCGGATTGTTACGGATATTGACCAGCTGTCCGACGGACTATTGATGGGCTTTTCGCAACTCTTTACCGGTGTGGTGACCATTGCGGCAACTTTAGGTTTCATGCTTTCCATTCATGTGGGAATTGCGTTGCTTGTTGTTGTATTAACCCCGGTATCCCTGTTTGTGGCGGCGTTTATTGCTAAGCGGACGTATTCCCTGTTTCAGGCCCAGTCTAAGGTGCGGGCGGAGATGACCTCCTTGGTTGAGGAGCTTGTGGGGAACCAGAAGGTAGTTACCGCATTTAATTACGAAGAAACGGCGGAGGAGCGCTTTTACGATGTGAACCACCGGTTGCAGAAGGTGGGAATCAAGGCGATTTTCTTCTCTTCCTTGACAAATCCGTGTACCCGTTTTGTAAACGGGCTTGTGTATACGGGGGTCGGTATTTTCGGAGGCTTTGTGGCCTTGACGGCGGGACCGGCGGTATTATCCATCGGACAGTTGTCTTGTTTCCTGTCGTACGCAAACCAGTATACGAAGCCGTTTAATGAGATTTCTTCCGTGATTACGGAGCTTCAGAATGCTTTGGCTTCCGCAAAACGTGTATTTGATCTTTTGGATGAGCCGGAACAGATACCGGACAAAGAAAACGCTGCAGTACTTAAAGATGCGGAAGGAAACGTTGGGCTTTCCCATGTTGCGTTTTCTTACGTACCGGAGGTTCCGTTATTAAAGGATGTGAATCTTTCCGTAAAGCCGGGACAGCGGGTGGCAATCGTAGGCCCTACCGGTTGCGGAAAAACAACACTGATTAACCTGCTGATGCGGTTCTATGATGTAAATAAGGGAACCATTACGGTGGACGGTACGGACCTTCGGGATATGACGAGAGCGTCCCTGCGGGAGAACTACGGTATGGTATTGCAGGAGACCTGGTTAAAGTCCGGAACCATTGCCGAGAATATTGCCTACGGCCGGCCGGATGCCACTATGGAGGAAATTGAGGAAGCGGCAAAAGCTTCCTATGCACACAATTTTATTCGTCGTCTGAAGGATGGTTATCAAACCGTGATTGCGGAGGACGGAGGAAATTTGTCTCAGGGACAAAAGCAGCTTCTTTGTATCGCCCGAGTAATGCTTTGTTTGCCGCCGATGCTGATTCTGGATGAGGCAACCTCTTCCATTGATACCCGTATGGAGGTTCGTATTCAGCGGGCGTTCCACAAGATGATGAAGGGACGGACCAGTTTTATTGTGGCACACCGTTTGTCTACCATTCGAGAGGCGGACGTGATTCTTGTTATGAAGGACGGCGATATTATCGAGCAGGGAACTCACGAGGAGCTTCTGGCGAAGGGCGGTTTTTATCGTAACTTATATTACAGCGGAGCCCCGGAAGAGCAGGCAGCAGAATAAAATTAATTAATTAAAAAAATTTTTCGATTTTTGGGAACCGAAATGTGACAAGCTTCGTCAATGTATCAGTGGGACGAAGAAAGACCACATAAATTGGGCAGTACCGTGAAGGGAGACGGGGGGCCCGAGTAACTAAAAAAGTAAAATAAAGAAAGAGAGAGATAAGATTATGAAAATGAAGAAGTTTTTAGCAGTAGCACTTTCCGTTGCCATGGTATTCAGCCTGGCAGCATGCGGCAAGAAGGATGACGAGAAGAAGCAGGATGAGAATCCGACCGCAACCGTAGCACCGACCGCACCGGCAGAGGACGAGTCCGGCAGCAATGCGGAAGCAGGAGTGATTACTCCGGAGTTCGTTGCGGGTACCGCAGGCGAGAAGCTGTGGAATTCCTTCCTTGATGCTATGAAGGCAAATCCGGAGACCGCTCCGATTGATATGGCAAACACTCTTTCCACCAATCCGGTAATTCAGTTTATGGCCGGCGGTATGGAAGTAGAGCCGGGATTTTTAGCAGGTTTCTCCGAGGAAATCAGCGGTTTTGAGAAGGGCGCTATGTACGGACCGATGATGGGCTCCATCGCATTTGCAGGTTACATTTTCGAATTGGCTGACGGTGCTGACGTAAATGCATTCATTAATACGTTGAAGAGCAAGGCCGATCCGAGATGGAACATCTGCGTATCTGCGGATTATACTCAGGTAGGCGCGTACGGTAATACCGTATACTTCCTGATGTACCCGGCTGAGATGGACAATGCTTCCGAACAGGGCGGTGCCGGTGATGTAGTGGATGCAACCGTGATTTATCCGGAAGTGGATGAAAATACCTGGGGCGAGATGCTTTGGGAGGCATTCGAAACCAATATGAACGACAATCCGTCCGCTACCGCTGTGGATGCTGCATTCTTACTTTCCATGCACGAGTCCATTCCGTTTATGGCAGGTTCCGCTGAGATTATGCCGGGTCTTTTGGCAGGCTTCAATAACTACGAAGTTACCGGTTTTAAGAGCGGCGCAATGTTCGGACCGATGATGGGTTCCACCGCATTCATCGGTTATGTATTCGAGTTGGAGGCAGATGCGGATGTGAATGAGTTTATGACTGCGCTTACCGATAACTGTGATCCGAGATGGAACATCTGTGTTGAAGCAGATCAGACTGTAGTGGGAGCTTACAACAATATGGTATTCTTCCTTATGTGTCCGAATTCCAATCAGCCTGAATAATTAAGGATATAATGGGGCACTTCTTATAGAGGTGCCCTTGTTTTGCGAAAGGAGGGATTCTTCTGTTATTTTCCACCATCAGTTTTATCTATTACTTTTTGGCGGCGGTACTGCTGTTGTATTTTATTGTACCGTTTAAATGCAAGAATCTTGTATTATTGGCAGCCAGTCTGTTCTTCTATTTTTACGGAGAACCGAAATATATCTGGCTTATGCTTGCGACCATTTTGTCCAGTTATATTCACGGATTGTTAATCGACAAATTCCGGGGCACGGGTTGGGCGAAGTTTTTTCTCGGCAGTAGTGTAGTGCTGAGTATTGGGGCATTAGGTTTCTTTAAATATTCGGATTTTTTTATCAGCAATATGAATTCGTTGTTTAATGTAGAGATTCCGTTGTTAAAGCTGGCCCTTCCGATCGGTATCAGTTTCTACACTTTCCAGACCTTAAGTTACACGATTGATGTATACCGGGGCGAAGCAAAGGTACAGAAAAGCCTGATTCGCCTGGCAACTTATGTGGCGCTGTTCCCGCAGCTGATCGCAGGACCGATTGTCCGCTATACTACGGTGGAAGAGGAGCTTTCTCACAGAACTCATTCTTTTGAGAACTTTGGAACCGGTGTGACTCGTTTTATCATCGGTTTGTCCAAGAAGGTATTGATTGCGGATACTTTAGGCGGTCTTGCCAATATTATGCACGGAATGGAAGAGGCGACCGTAGCGGGGTATTGGATGTATGCAATCGCCATTTCCCTGCAGTTGTACTTTGACTTTTCCGGTTATTCGGATATGGCCATCGGTCTCGGTAAAATTTTCGGATTCAATTTCCTGGAGAACTTCAATTATCCGTTTATCTCCAAGAGTATTGCGGAGTTCTGGAGACGTTGGCATATGTCTCTCGGTACTTGGTTCCGCGACTATGTTTACATTCCGATGGGCGGAAACCGCGTGGGAAAGGGGCGTTGGTTTCTTAATATCCTGACCGTTTGGTTTTTGACCGGCTTCTGGCACGGAGCGGACTGGACCTTTATTATCTGGGGGCTGTATTTTGCGGCGTTCCTACTTTTGGAAAAGTTTGTGTTAAACAAAGTGTTTGTAAAGCTGCCGAAGTTTGTGTCCCACATTTATGTGGTAATCGCGATTTTAATCAGCTTTGTTATTTTCAGCGGAAACGGCTTGTCCGGAGCAATGGCAGACCTGGGCAATATGTTCGGTGTAGGCGGTATTCCGCTTTGGTCCGGTGAGACCGGTTATTATCTGGGAAGCTACGGTATTGTACTTCTTGCGGCAATCCTCGGTTCTACACCGCTTGTGAAAACCGCTGTGTTAAAGCTGAAGGAGAAGAAGGCCGGAGCTTTGGTGTGTGATATCCTGGAACCGGTATTTGTGGTAATGATGCTTCTTGTTGTAACGGCATATTTTGTGGACGGTTCCTTCAGCCCGTTCCTCTATTTCAGATTCTAAGGGAGGGTGATTACTATGCAGAAAAAAGTAAAGAATATTGCTGTGACGTTTTCGTTTTTAATCGCCCTGGCGCTTTTTACCGGCATGTGTGTAAAGATGTATTTTAATCCGGTGGCTGTTTCCGAAAGCGAAAGACGACCGTTAGCCCAGTTCCCGGAGGAAATTACCTGGGAGAGTATTGTGGACCGTACTTCCATTGAAAAGTTTGAGGATTATTCCGTGGACCAGTTCCCGTTCCGCGAATTTTTCCGTTCCTTAAAGGCGAAGTTTCATTTGAACGTGATGGGGCTTGCGGAAAATAACGGCTTGGCGGTAAAGGACGGCTATATTGCGAAAATCGAGCAAGAGTTTAACGATGAACTGGTGGATTATTCTCTGGGACGGTTGCAGTATGTGTACGAGAAGTTTTTGAAGGAAAACGGCGGTGACAAGTTTGTGGCGATTGTACCGGATAAGAACTATTTCCTCGGGAAAGAGTACGGTTACCCGGCACCGGATTATGATAAGCTGGCAGGGGAGGTAAAGGAAGCTCTTTCCGGAATGGAATATATCGATTTGTTCGGTTTGCTGGAACTTGACGATTACTACAGAACCGATACCCATTGGAGCCAGGATAAAATCGATGCGGTAGCGGATAAGCTTCTTGCGGAGCTCGGTGCGGCGGACCGCGTGACCGGCGAGTATAAGGAAAATCAGTTATATCCGTTCTACGGTGTATATTACGGCCAGAGTGCGTTAAAGCCTACGCCGGATACCATCACCTATCTTACCAGTGATATTCTGGATGCTTGTACGGTATATGACTACGAAACCGGGGAGACCTACGGTATTTATAACTTTGAGAAGTTTGAGGGGAAGGACGGGTATGATTTCTTTCTGTCCGGTACCAAGGCGCTTCTTCGTATCGATAACCCGAATGCAACCACTGACGAGGAATTGATTGTGTTCCGTGATTCCTTCGGTTCCAGTATTACCCCGCTTCTTGCGGAAGGCTACAAGAGCGTGTATGTTGTGGATATCCGTTACGTGGTGCCGGATATGCTGGATCGTTTCATTGATTTTGAAGGAAAAGATGTGCTGTATATTTACAGTGCGTTGATTTTGAACAGTAAGTCGTTTAAGTAACAATAAACACGATAGAAATAGAAATCGGCTTTCCTGAGGATCGGAAAGCCGATTTTGTGTTTTATAATAGGAATTTCGGTAACAAGTTAAATATTAAAATCAAAGCCCTTAAGCATTCTTGCGCGGCTCGGATGACGAAGCTTACGAAGTGCTTTTGCCTCGATCTGGCGGATACGCTCACGGGTGACGTTGAACTCCTTGCCTACTTCCTCCAAGGTGCGGCTCTTGCCGTCCTTTAAGCCGAAACGAAGCATCAAAACGCGGCGCTCGCGGTCGGTCAGGGTATCAAGCAACGTGGAGATCTGATCCTGGAGTACCGCATAGGAAGCAGCCTCTTCCGGCCCGAGAATACGGTCGTCTTTGATAAAGTCGCCCAGATGGCTGTCGTCCTCTTCACCGATCGGAGTGTCCAGAGAAATCGGGTCTGCGGAGATTTTTAAAATCTCCCGGACCTTTTCAATCGGCATGTCGAGAGCAACGGAAAGCTCCTGCTCGGTAGGTTCGCGTCCCAGTTCCTGTAAAAGGGTACGGGAAACACGGTAGGTCTTATTGATAACCTCGGACATATGCACCGGAATACGAATGGTACGGGACTGGTCGGCGATAGAACGTGTAATGGCCTGACGAATCCACCAGGTAGCATAGGTGCTGAACTTATATCCTTTATTGTAATCGAATTTGTCAACTGCTTTGATGAGACCGAGATTACCCTCCTGAAT
>CALBKM010000009.1 GCA_937895705.1 uncultured Clostridia bacterium | reverse complement strand
ACCGCGCTCGGCGCGAGAGTCCGCAAGCGGACTCTTATTTAAATATGATTGTATTGGTGGAGAACAATAGTAGAGAATTGACGAAATCGAACGGAGGACAGAACCATGAAGTTTTGCAAAGAAGAGTTCAAGCAGGAAGTCAAAGACAATTTAAAGACTTTGTTCCGCAGAAGTATTGAGGATGCAACCCAGGTACAGCTGTTTCAGGCGGTAGCCTTTGCGGTAAAGGATTACATCGTAGATATGTGGATGGAGACCCACAAACAGTACGAGGAGAAGGATGCAAAGACTGTGTACTACCTTTCCATGGAGTTTTTGATGGGACGTGCACTGGGCAACTGCATGATTAGTTTAAAAGCATATGATGAAATCAGAGAGGCGCTTGTAGAGCTTGGTATTGATCCGGATGCCATCGAGGATACGGAGCCGGATGCAGCGCTCGGTAACGGCGGTCTCGGCCGTCTGGCAGCCTGCTTTTTGGATTCTTTATCCAGTCTCGGTTACCCGGCTTACGGTTGCGGTATCCGTTACAAGTACGGTATGTTTAAGCAGAAGATTGAGAACGGTTTTCAGGTGGAGGCACCGGATAACTGGTTAAAGCACGGTAATCCGTTCGAGATTAAGCGTGCGGAGTATGCGGTAGAGGTAAAGTTCGGCGGCTATGTAAAGCTGGTACGTGACGAGGCAACCGGTCGTGATAAGTTCGTGCAGGAGGGCTGTAATTCCGTTCTTGCGGTACCGTACGATTTGCCGGTAGTAGGCTATGGCAATAATATTGTAAATACCCTTCGTATCTGGGATGCGGAGGCAATTAACGATTTCAACTTAGAGTCCTTTGATAAGGGTGAGTATCAGAAGGCGGTAGAGCAAGAGAACCTTGCCAGAACCATTTGTGAGGTGCTTTATCCGAACGACAATCATATGGCAGGTAAGGAGCTTCGTTTAAAGCAGCAGTATTTCTTCGTATCCGCAAGCGTACAGAGTGCGGTGGCAAAGTATATGAAGAACCACGACGATATCCGCAAGCTTCACGAGAAGGTTTGTTTCCAGTTAAACGATACCCATCCGACCGTAACCGTGGCAGAGCTTATGCGTGTGCTGTTGGATGACTACTTCCTGGAATGGGATGAGGCTTGGGAGGTGGTTCGTAAGACCTGTGCTTACACCAACCATACCATTATGGCAGAGGCACTGGAGAAGTGGCCGATTTCCTTGTTTAAAGCACTGCTTCCGCGTGTGTACCAGATTGTGGAAGAAATCAACCGTCAGTTTGAAACCATGTTAAAGGAGAAGTATCCGGGCAACGCAGAGAAGATTAAGCAGATGGCAATTCTCTACGACGGACAGGTGCGTATGGCAAACCTTGCCATTGTAGGCGGTTTCTCCGTAAACGGTGTTGCGGCGCTTCACACCGAGATTTTAAAGAAAGAGCAGTTAAAGGATTTCTACGAGCTGTGGCCGGAGAAGTTTTCCAATAAGACCAACGGTATTACCCAGAGAAGATTCCTGCTTCACGGCAACCCGCTGCTTGCAAGCTGGGTAACCGAGAAGGTAGGCGACGGCTGGATTACCGATTTGCCGGTGATTAATGGCATTGCACCGTACGCTGACGACAAGAAGGCGCAGGAAGAGTTTATGAAGATTAAGTACGAGAATAAGCTTCGTCTTGCTAAGTATATTAAGGAGCACAACGGCATCGACGTGGACCCGAATTCCATTTTCGATGTACAGGTAAAGCGTCTCCACGAGTACAAACGTCAGCTGCTGAACATTTTGCATGTGATGCATTTGTATGAGAAAATCAAGGAGAACCCGGGTATGGACTTCTTCCCGCGTACTTTTATTTTCGGAGCGAAGGCTTCTGCAGGCTATCGTAGAGCAAAGGCGATCATTAAGCTTATCAACAGCGTAGGTGATGTGATTAACAACGACCCGGTGGTTGCGGGCAGAATTAAGGTAGTATTTATCGAGAATTACCGAGTATCTAACGCAGAGTGGATTTTTGCGGCTTCCGATGTATCCGAGCAGATTTCCACCGCAAGTAAGGAGGCTTCCGGTACCGGTAACATGAAGTTTATGTTAAACGGTGCGGTTACCCTGGGCACCATGGACGGTGCAAACGTAGAAATCGTAGAAGAAGTCGGCAAAGAGCATGCGGTTATTTTCGGTATGAGCGCCGATGAGGTTATTGAGCTCGAGAAGAATCGCAGCTATCGTCCGCGTACCATTTACGAGCAGGACAGAGAGATTCACCGCGTGGTAGACCGTCTCGTTGACGGTACCTACTCCGTAGATAAGGAACTGTTCCGTGAGTTGTACACTTCCTTATTGGATGAGGACCAGTACTTTATCTTAAAGGATTTCCGCTCCTACGAAGAGGCACAGAAGCAGGTAGAGGCAAAGTACCGCGACCGCGAAGGTTGGGCAAAGTCCGCCATCTTAAACGTGGCGTGCTGCGGTAAGTTCTCTTCCGACCGTACCATAGAGGAGTATGTACAGGATATCTGGCATCTGGAGAAGGTAACGGTAGAGATGTAAAATAGGTTATGTTTTAAATTACGGCTTGCTACGCACGTTGTGCTCCCGCAAGCCTCCCGCCATTCGGAATCTCGCGTAAGCTACGCTTTTGCTCCTTCCTCATTGCGGGGCATGTTAATAAAAACAGATGACGTTTTCGTACGAGCACGAACGTCATCTGTTTTTTTAACATTTAATCAAAATAAAAAAGGATTCCCCTTTTTTTTGTCGTATTATACTAATACGGGGGATTTTTCCGAAAGAGTAGTTCTGTATTGCAGAAAATGCAGGAGAACAGGAGGATACGATGACGATTCGCGAGAGAATGGAGCAACGAGAACACGAATATCTCAGCCCGAAGGCGGCCTTCAGTGATGAGACACAAGGTCGGGATGTGCCGGAGGAAATGTGTGATTTGCGTCCGGAGTATCAGAGAGACCGGGACCGTATCCTGCATTGTAAAGCGTTTCGACGGTTAAAAGGTAAGACTCAGGTCTTTCTGGCGCCGGAAGGAGACCATTATCGGAACCGCCTGACACATACACTGGAGGTTTCCCAAAATGCCAGAACCATTGCGAAGGCGTTGCGTCTGAACGAGGATTTGACGGAGGCAATTGCTCTCGGTCACGATTTGGGACATACCCCCTTCGGGCATGCCGGGGAGCGGGCACTGAATCGGGTGTGTGAGGGCGGATTTGAACATCATATACAAAGCATCCGTGTAGTGGAACGCCTGGAAAAGCAGGGTCAGGGACTGAATCTGACAAAGGAAGTGCGGGACGGCATTTTGAACCATCAGACAGAAGGAAAGCCGGCTACCATGGAAGGGAAGATTGTGCGGCTCTCGGACAAGATTGCGTATATTAATCACGATATTGACGACGCTATTCGCGGTCAGATTATCAGAGAGGAGGATATTCCTACACTGTATACCAGTGTGCTGGGGCATTCTCCGCGAGAACGTCTGAATACCCTGATTCACGATATTATTACCAGCAGTGAAGAGGCGGGGGATATTTGCATGTCTCCGGCGGTGGAAGAAGCGATGCTAAATCTTCGGTTGTACATGTTTGAGAGTGTGTACACCAATCCGAAGGCAAAAGGTGAGGAGAAAAAAGCAGAAAAGATGATTGAACAGTTGTATGAGTACTATATGGACCATACAGAGCTTTTGCCGGGGAAATTTCTCCGGATGATAGAAGGCGGGGAAGCGGTTTCCAGAGTTGTGTGTGATTACATAGCCGGAATGTCCGACCGCTTTGCAACGGTAACCTATACGGAAATTATGATTCCGGACGCATGGAGCGTGTACTAGATGTGTGTTGAGGCACACATCCAGTACAGGGATGCGCAGGGATTCGGAGCGGAAGGATGTCTGCAGAGCAGACCCGAATCCCGCGCCAAGACTTGCAAGCGAGTCTTGATTATTAGAATAAAGAGGTGATTTATGTACTACTCGGATGAAGTGGTGGAAGAGGTACGGTCCGGCAGTGACATTGTGGATGTCATCGGTACGTATATAAAACTTCAGAAGAAGGGGTCGAATTATATGGGGCTTTGCCCGTTTCACGGAGAGAAGACCCCGAGCTTTTCCGTCAGCGGAAGCAGACAGATGTATCATTGCTTCGGTTGCGGTGTGGGCGGCAATGTGTTTACCTTTTTGATGGAGTATGAGAATTTTTCTTTCCCGGAAGCAATACAGCATTTGGCGGAACGGGCAGGAATTAAGCTCCCGGAGCAGGAGTTTACTCCGGAGGCAAGGCAGAAAGCCGACAGGCGCATGCGTCTGTTTGAGATTAATAAAGAAGCGGCGAAGTTTTATTATGTTCAGATGAAAAAAGATCCGGGGCAAACGGCCTACGGGTACTTTAAACGGCGCGGCTTGTCCGATGAGACAATTACAAAGTTCGGTCTCGGTTATTCCGATAAGGGAGGCAGGGAACTGTACCGGTATTTAAAGTCCAAGGACTATGACGATGATATTTTAAGGGAAAGCGGACTGTTTACCTTTGACGAAAAACGGGGCGTATACGACAAATTCTGGAACCGGGCCATGTTTCCGATTATGGACGGAAACAGCAAGGTCATCGGTTTCGGCGGCCGTGTGATGGGCGACGGGGAGCCGAAGTATTTAAACTCGCCGGAAACCACGATTTTTGATAAGAGCCGGAATTTATACGCACTGAATTATGCAAGACAGTCGAGAAAAAGCTTTTTCCTGCTCTGTGAAGGTTATATGGATGTTATTTCCCTGCACCAGGCGGGATTTACCAATGCAGTGGCATCCCTGGGTACCGCGTTTACGGGATTGCAGGCGAATCTTATCGCACGGTACGTAAAGGAGGTATACATTACCTACGACAGCGACGGTGCGGGACAGAAGGCGGCGCTTCGCGCGATTCCGATTTTGCGTGCGGCGGGAATTTCCGCAAAGGTTGTCAACATGAAGCCTTACAAGGACCCGGACGAATTTATTAAGGCACTTGGCGCGGAAGAATACGAAAAGCGGATTCAGAACGCCAGAAACAGTTTTTATTTTGAAATCGATGTACTAAAGAGCGAGTTTGATTTTTCGGATCCGGAACAGAAGACAAAGTTTTTCAGAGAGACGGCAAAAAAGCTTTTGCAGTTTACGGAGGAGCTGGAGCGCAGAACCTATACGGAGGCTATTGCCAAGGAGTATCAAATCAGCTTTGATATGCTGAATCGTTTGGTAAACCAGTACGGAAGCGCGGAAATGCCGACGGAGGAAAAGAAAGAATCTTTTTCGGAACGAAAAAAACAAAAACAGGAAAGCGGACTTAACACTTCCCAAAAACTTTTGCTCACTTGGTTGACAACGGAACCGGCCATGCTCGGAAAAGTGAAGGGGATACTGACGGCAGAGGATTTTACGGACGAGTTTTACTGCGGAGCGGCAAAGGAAGTGTTCGAACAATACGAAAAGGAGGGGACGGTAACACCGGCACGTATTTTAAATCGTTACGAGACAAAGGAGGAACAGGCGAAGGCGGCGGAGTTGTTCCAGACCACGCTGATCGGAGATCTGGACGAAGCGCAGAAAGCAAAGGCTTTTGCAGAAACGGTGAGAAAGGTAAAACAGAGCAGCATTGAAATGCGAATGGGACAGGCTGCGGAGACAGGGGATTTGGAAGCAATGCAAAAAGCGATTGCGGAACAGGCGGCGTTGAATACAAACTTACGAAAAGCAGGATTGTAGGCAAAAGGTATATTTTTCGGCAATGTCGGAAAAACTGTGCAATATGGAGGAAGCATATGGAAGGAAATATGGAACGTTTTCAGGCGAAGATGAAGGATTTGCTGGCGTATGCGGCAAAGAAAAAGAATGTATTGGAGTATCAGGAAATTGCTGATTTCATGGCGGACGTGGAGATGGATGAGGCGATGACAGAACGGATTTACGAGTTTCTGGAGGCAAATAATGTGGACGTGCTCCGCATCAGCGACATTAATATGGACGGGGATGATGAGCCGGACGATGCGCTTTTGCTGGAAGATGATGCCGAGACCGAGGAACTGGAAAATCTGGACCTGACCGTGCCGGAGGGTGTGAGCCTTGAGGACCCGGTGCGTATGTATTTGAAGGAAATCGGTAAGGTGCCGCTCTTGACCGCAGAGGAAGAGATGGAGCTGGCGATTCAGATGGAGGCGGGAGACGAGGCGGCAAAGAAGCGTCTGTCCGAGGCAAATCTGCGTCTTGTGGTAAGTATCGCCAAGCGTTATGTGGGCAGAGGCATGCAATTTCTTGACTTGATTCAGGAAGGTAACCTGGGTCT
>CALBKM010000008.1 GCA_937895705.1 uncultured Clostridia bacterium | reverse complement strand
CGAGGATAGCACCGTCCATCTGAGCAGCACCGGTGATCATGTTCTTAACGTAGTCGGCATGACCCGGGCAGTCAACGTGAGCGTAGTGACGCTTCTTGGACTCGTACTCAACGTGAGCGGTAGAAATGGTGATACCTCTTTCTCTTTCTTCCGGAGCCTTATCGATGTTCTCGAATGCTACTGCCTCACCGGTACCAAGTCTCTCATGAAGGGTCTTGGTGATTGCTGCGGTCAAAGTGGTCTTACCATGGTCAACGTGACCGATGGTACCAATGTTACAATGCGGTTTGCTTCTTTCGAATTTAGCCTTAGCCATTTTAAAATTCCTCCTTAAAATTTCGCCCTGTGGGCTTCTTGTTATTTCGTTATAGCAGATAGGTCTGCCTATGGGCAGACCGACTGCCTCATATGCCCTATTATATTTCAAATTTGAAATATTTTCAAGCACAATTTCATAAAGTTAAGAAAAAGTTATAAGGTTTGTTACAAAAATCGATATTACTTACCGTTCTTTGCTGCAAGAACCTTATCCTGTACGCTCTTCGGCACCTGCTCGTAGGTGGAGAAGAACATGGAGTAAGCACCACGACCCTGGGTCTTGGAACGAAGGGTGGTGGAGTAACCGAACATCTCGGCAAGCGGAACGAACGCACGAATTAACTTCGTACCGTTAATGTCCTCGGAGCCTTCGATACGACCACGACGGGAGCTGATATCACCGATAACATCACCCATGTAATCTTCCGGAACGGTAACTTCTACTCTCATGATCGGCTCTAAGAGTACCGGAGCTGCCTTCTGCATAGCTTCCTTGAATGCCATGGAACCGGAAATCTTGAACGCCATTTCGTTGGAGTCTACTTCGTGGTAAGAACCATCGTAGCAGTTCGCCTTAACGCCGAGTACCGGGAATCCGCCAAGGATACCACACTTCATAGCTTCTTCAATACCAGCCTGTACAGCCGGGATATATTCCTTCGGAATTGCACCGCCGACAACCGTGTTCTCGAACTCGAAGGTCTTCTCGCCGTTTACGTCCATCGGGGAGAAAATAACCTTACAGTGTCCGTACTGACCACGACCACCGGACTGCTTAGCATACTTGGAATCAATGTTAACTTCCTTCGTAATACCTTCCTTATAAGCAACCTGCGGAGCACCAACATTTGCTTCAACGTGGAACTCTCTTAACAGACGGTCAACGATAATTTCAAGGTGAAGCTCACCCATACCTGCGATAATCGTCTGTCCGGTCTCCTCGTTGGTGGATACACGGAAAGTCGGATCTTCTTCAGCAAGCTTTGCGAGTGCTTCGCCCATCTTGTCCTGACCGGCCTTGGTCTTCGGCTCGATAGCGATATCGATAACCGGTTCCGGGAACTCCATGGACTCAAGGATTACCGGGAACTTTTCATCACAAATGGTATCACCGGTAGTAGTAAACTTGAAGCCTACTGCCGCAGCGATATCACCGGAGTAAACCTTTTCAAGGTCCTCTCTCTTATTCGCGTGCATCTGGAGAATACGTCCTACACGCTCCTTCTTATTCTTCGTAGCATTCAGTACGTAAGAACCTGCGTTCATGGTACCGGAGTATACACGGAAGAATGCTAACTTACCTACAAACGGGTCAGCCATAATCTTGAATGCAAGTGCTGCAAACGGCTCTTCATCGGAAGACTTTCTGGTAACTTCGTTACCGTCCTCGTCTACACCCTTGATATCCGGTACGTCGGTCGGAGCCGGCATGTACTCGATAACTGCATCAAGAAGCTTCTGAACACCCTTGTTTCTGTAAGCGGAACCGCAACATACCGGAATGGTCTGGCAGTTGATGGTTGCCTTTCTGAGAGCCTTCTTTAACTGAGCAACGGTCGGCTCATTACCCTCGAGATACATCTCAAGGAGATCATCGTCGGTCTCACAAATCTTCTCGATTAACTCTGCACGGTATAATTCACAGTCATCTACCATGTCAGCCGGGATATCGGTAATCTCAACCTGATCTCCCTTGTCATCAAGATAGATATAAGCCTTCATCTCGAATAAGTCTACAAGACCCTTAAAGGTGTCTTCCTTACCGATCGGAAGCTGTAAAACAACCGGGTTCTTACCCAGTCTGGTCTTAATCATTTCTACTACATTGAAGAAGTTTGCACCGGAAATGTCCATCTTATTAACGAATGCCATTCTCGGTACGTTATACTTATCAGCCTGACGCCATACGGTCTCAGACTGCGGCTCAACGCCGCCCTTTGCACAGAATACACCAACGGCACTGTCAAGTACACGTAAGGAACGCTCAACCTCTACGGTGAAGTCTACGTGACCCGGAGTATCAATGATGTTGATACGCTGCTCTTCTGCCTTCGGCATGCCTTCATACGGATACATCTGTGTCCAGTGACAGGTGGTAGCTGCGGAAGTAATGGTGATACCTCTCTCCTGCTCCTGCTCCATCCAGTCCATGGTTGCGTTACCCTCATGGGTATTACCGATCTTATGATTAACACCGGTGTAGTAAAGAATACGCTCGGTAAGAGTGGTCTTACCTGCATCGATGTGAGCCATAATACCGATATTTCTGGTTCTCTCTAACGGATATTCTCTTCCAGCCAAGATTTTGTCCTCCTATTCTCAATTCTGATTCCGATTAACTGCATTTACGCAGATAGTATTGCCTGTTTAGGCAAATACTACCAACGATAGTGAGCAAATGCCTTGTTTGCATCTGCCATCTTGTGCATGTCTTCTTTTCTCTTTACTGCGGAACCGGTATTGTTTGCGGCGTCCATAATCTCACCTGCAAGTCTGTCCTGCATGGTCTTTTCGCCTCTCTTACGAGAAAACATCGTAAGCCAACGAAGCGCAAGTGCCTGTCTTCTCTCCGGTCTTACTTCAACCGGTACCTGATAGGTAGCACCACCGATACGTCTTGCCTTAACTTCGAGAACAGGCATAACATTGTTCATTGCCTCTTCGAATACTTCAATCGCATCCTTACCGGTCTTCTCTGCTACGGTTGCGAATGCACCGTAAACAATCTTCTGTGCCGTACCTTTTTTACCGTCTAACATAATGTTGTTGATAAGCTTCGTAACAACCTTATTGTTGTATAACGGATCTGCCAATACGTCTCTCTTTGCAATATGTCCTTTACGTGGCACGTTTCTTCCCTCCTTAACTAGCGACCGCTCTGCGGCCATTAATTCAACGGTACTCACATTACTGTGTTCGCGCTCAGTTTAATCTATTCTTCAAGGCTGCGCAGCCACCTGCAATCTCTCATGAAAAATTAACCCTGGCACAGTCTGCTTATTCAAGCAAACACAATCTGTAATGGAAAACTATTTGTTACTGATTTATTTTGCGTCCTTCGGTCTCTTAGCGCCGTACTTGGAACGAGCCTGGCGTCTCTTAGCAACACCTGCGGTATCAAGAGTACCTCTTACGATATGGTATCTGGTACCCGGAAGGTCCTTTACACGGCCGCCGCGGATAAGCACAACGCTGTGCTCCTGAAGGTTGTGACCTTCACCCGGGATGTAGCTGGTTACTTCGATTCCGTTGGAAAGACGTACTCTGGCAATCTTTCTTAATGCGGAGTTCGGCTTCTTCGGGGTCGTCGTTCTTACTGCGGTACATACACCACGCTTCTGCGGGGAGGAAGTATTCGTACTCTTCTTCTGTAAAGAGTTGAATCCCTTCTGTAATGCCGGAGCAGTAGACTTCTTCTCTAAGGACTTTCTGCCTTTTCTTACTAACTGATTAAATGTAGGCATTAATTTTTCACCTCCTATAATTTTAAGAAAAAAACTATGTGGCTGCCTGCAGACTGAAATCTGCATATTCTTTGTGTTTGCACACAAAAATAGCCGCGTTTAGCACGCGCAATCTATATTATATCTGTATCTATAATTCTTGTCAAGCATTTTTTCTTAAAAAAAACAGTTAAATAATACCCCGAAAACTCCGCATCACAGCGCCGCTTCGGGGCATCTCTTCTATCCTTCCATATACTTTTTATAGTTACTTACAATTATCTGCGGATACTTCTCCCCCCTATATTCATCCATCGAAGGAGAAAAAGCAAGTGTCATCCGCACTTCTCCTCTCCCCCGGTACAATTCTCGTAACGCTTCCGCTCCGAATTCCTCCGTAACATACTCCTCAAATCCGTCCGCATCCTGAAAATACAGCCCTGTCAATGACATCCCTGCAGAATCCGTCACTTGCATTCTCAAAGAACTTCCGTCTTTTCCGATACGCCGTATTCCTCGTATATGAGCTCCGCTCACGGCAAACACCGGCTTCGGATTCCCGTTGCCGAAAGGCTCCAGCATAGCAAGTTCTTCCATAAGACGCTCCGAAATCGTCGAAAAAGGCAGTACCGCATCCAAATAAAGTTTCGGAGTTAAATCCTCCGCAGTCAGTCCCGCTGCCTCATTTAAACGTTCTTCCAACAAACCGACATCTTTTTCTTCCAAAGACAGTCCCGCCGCCATAGGATGTCCGCCAAAAGCAAGAAACAACTCCTTCTGCTCGGAAAGCTTCTCAAACATGGAATAGCTCTCGATGGAACGTCCGGAGCCTTTTACACAAGTTTCGCCCTTTGACAGAACAATGGTCGGCAAATAAAACTTCTCCCTGATTCGTCCCGCCACGATTCCCGCCAGACTCTCGTGACATTCCGGCAAATACAGCACCAGCACCTGTACGTCTTTCTTCGCAAGTTTTTCTTCCGCCTGCAAAACAGCCTGCCGGGTGGCCTCCAGCGTCATCTGCTTTCTCACATCATTCAGTTCCTTTAACTGTGCTGCTCTTTTCTTTGCTTCTTCTTCCTCTTTACACAACAACAATTCCAATCCCAGCAATGCGGTATCCAGACGTCCCGCCGCATTAAAGCACGGTCCCAGTAAAAATCCGGCATGGTACGCCGTCAGTTCTTTGTCCGTCAGGTCATAAGCTTCTATCAAGGCCAGAATTCCCGGATTGTTGCACTCCTTTGCCAGTCGCAGACCCTGTGCCACCGCCGCCCTGTTTTCTCCGGCCAGTTCCATTACATCGCACACCGTAGCGAAGGCCACCGGCACAAGCAGCTCCTTCAAAAGAGTTGCTTTCTCCTCCGCCGACACCAAGTCCTTCGCCTGCTCCAACAACAGACAAATCACTTTATACGCTACCATAGCACCGCAAATCCCGGTCTGCGGATACGTCTCATCCGGTTGTTTCGGGTTTACCACCACATCTGCAGGAGGAAGTTCATAATACAAGGTATCCATTTCCTTCCGGCAAGGAATTTCATGATGATCGGTAATCACCACCGCCATTCCCGATGCCTTTGCCTTTGCAATCGGTTCCGTCGCAGCGATTCCGTTATCACAGGTAAGAAGCAGAGCGACTTTATCCCGCTCTGCTTCTTCTACCATCCGTATATTCATGCCGTATCCGTCCGCGACCCGGTCCGGAATACGATAGTCAACATTTGCACCCAGAACATGAAGTACTTTATATAGAAGAAACGTTGCCATCACACCGTCCACATCATAGTCTCCTACAATGCGAATCCGTTCCCCGGCTCGAATATATCGAAGCACCAGCCCGGCTGCCTTCTCTGCGTTCTTTAATAAAGAAGCGTCATGAAGCTTCGCCTTCTCCGGTTGCAAATATTCTCTCACCTGTTCCGGTTCTGTGAATCCTCTGTTTACCAGCACACGGCAAATCTCTTTGGAAAGTCCTATGGTCTGTTGTAACTTATCTACATCGGCCTTCTTATTCTTTAATATCCATTCTGTCATCTTGTTCCTCATCCGCCTGCTGCAACTTGGCATCCGCCTTGTTGACACGCTTTGTTTTTCTCTTTTTTAACGTCTTTCTTACAATCACAAACGCAACCGTAAGAACCACTGCCCAGATAATCAGATACAGGAGGTTTGTTACTACCCATACCGCGAAATCCGCCATTCCGTCTTTAATATCATACCATGTATCCGAAAAACCGTCCTTCATTCTGGACCAGAGTGTCGGGTCCTGTTCCACCGGAACAATGCGTTTTACTTCGGAAATATCAAGAGTTACCGTAGAATAATCCACCTTATTATCATACACTTTTAATGTAGAAGCATAGGACTCTATCTCATAACGAAGCTCCGTCAAATGCTTCTCCAGCGTGAGAATCGTCTCTACGGTATCTGCCTTTTCAAGCAACTCCAGAAATCTTTCCTGCTCAATCTGTAAAGACTTCAGTCTTGCCTCCGTATCCGCGTATCTTAATGTAACATTCTCCGCATTTTCCGACTTTCGTACTACCGTTGCGGTGTCACTGACGCCGGATACGAATAAATCAAGCTTACTCTGCGGAATCCGAAGTGTCATGGATGCGGAACGATAACCGTAGGTATCCATTCCGTTTCCGTACACCTGGGAACTTTGTATGTATCCGCCGTACTCTGCCACCTTTGCATCCAAATAAGAAATCAGCGTATCAAACTCTTTGGTCTGCAACTGCATGGTCACGGTACGGATTAACTTCTCGTTCTCCGCATGATACAGTTCCGTATCTCCGTAATCTGCCCCATCACTCATACCGAAACCGTCACTGCCGTATTCCCCTCTTGAAGAATAGGACGGTTCGCTCTCATACATCACATCCTCGGACTTGGAATAATAGAAGCCGTCTGCGGAATCCGCCGTATAATGCATGCCGCCGTTTGTCGCCTCCATCATCATATCACTGGCCTTTGCAGCTCCGCAACCGCTCAGTAACAACACACCGATCATTCCCATAACCAACCAAGTTTTCTTTTTCATACTGTCTCCTCTCCGCGCGAAAACACTTCTGCGCTCTAACCAGATAAAGTGAGTCGTTATAAAAACTGTTACCCTCTCTATCCAATAGACGAGACAGGGCTCCGGTCGGTTCCGTTTTCTCAAATATTTTTAATAATTATTCTTCTGTTTTTTTCAGAGAGGCCTCCAAACCGTCCTTATCCCTCAACAAACCGCCCTCGGTAAAGAACATACCCGCATTCCACAACAGCCATTCATCATAGCCTACGGAGTACACTGCGGATATTTGGGAGCGAATCTCCTGCGGGCCGTAAGTAGCATATCTTCCCGCTCCCAGATAGCTGGCAGTAAAATCCTGTACCCACGGACGCACCTCCGCCTTAAACTCTCCCTCTTCAATAACAGAGAGCTTTTTCACGGAAGACTTCATCTCCATCAGCATCAGTTGGAACGGTTTGGTATCCGGGTACTTTAACCCGCCGTAACCGAAACTGTAATGGGACGGATATACCATCGGACAGATGTAATCCAGATAACGGCTCAGCCCCACATAACTCTGACCGATACTTTCGCCGTCGGCCACACTGTTAATAATCGTTCCGAATACATCTCCGCTTACGAAAACCCCCATCGGCTTTAACTCCCTGCAGGCATACTTTACAAAACCCGTAATCGCATCAATCTTTGTCTTGCCCTCATTAAGTCCGCCGAAATCCGCCTGCGTAAAGGAGCCGGATGCAGAAGTACGCAGGTAGTCGAAGTTAATCTCGTCAAATCCGGCTTCCGCTGCCTCTTTTGCGATTTCTACAAGGTATTCCCATGCTTTTTCGTCATAGGGATTTAGCCAACGTTCTCCCTCTCTGTCCACGTAAATGGAACCGTCATGATTGCGCACTGCGATTTTCGGATTCTTCTTGGTTGCCACCTGATCCTTAAAACATACAATACGGGCAATACAATAAATATCGTGCTCCTTCAGTTTTGCAACAAAGGCAGGTAAATCTTTAATATACACCGTTTCCGATCCGATTTCGTTCACCAGCGGATGTTTGGCGTCAAACAAAATACTTCCCACATCATCCTTAATATCAATTACCATGGCATTAAGCTCAGTCTCATCAATCAACGTAATCAGCTCGTCTATGGTCGGGTAGTTCCCCCGCCCCAAATACGCTGTATTTACATAAATTCCTTTTGCATCCACCTTTTCTCTGTTATCCGTAAAGTCGGCCATGAAGCCGTCCGGGTATACCAGTCCCGGCACATCCACCATCTCCGGGGTTATCTGTGGCTCTTTCGTAATCTGAGGTGTCACTTCGGGAACAGGAGTCGGTGTCACATCCTGCGCAGACTCTTTCTTATCCAAATAAAAATCAGCGGCAACATACGCCCCCAAACCAAGTCCGGCAGAAATCAGCAGCACCACAAAAAAGCCGGCTAATCGGCTGCTTTTCTTTTCTTTATATAATTTACCGAAATCCGGACCCGCATATTTGTTTTTCCTACGTCTCCTTCTTCCTTTTCCGTAACTGTTTCTTCCCATAATTCAATCCCAACTTTCCTAATACATATAATATCATTCCCTGTTTCTATCTTATTGCAAAGCATTTATTTTGTCAACGGTAATCCTGATACAATCCTATTTCCGAACAAAGAAAGCCGACACCCTTGGAATTCCAAAGGATGTCGGCTTCAACAATTTCTGACTGACACCGCCGCGTTACTGTTAAGCGTTGGCACCGCAGCACTTCTTATACTTTTTACCGGAACCGCACGGACATGGATCGTTACGACCGATTTTCTTGTCCTTTACCACCGTACCGGACTTCTTCTGCTCTAAATACAACTCTTTTCTGCGCTCCGGGGTCAAAAGGTTGTCCCACTGCGGAAGCTCATACAGCCAGGATGCATCCGCTCCCACCATGTTGTAATAAAGCTTCTCCTTATCCCACTCAAGGCGTACCTCGGTATCCTCCGTCATCTCCTCAATCGGATTTGGAGTTACAAGACTCTCGTTAATACCGTCCAAAACTCCTACCATAATCTGAATGGTGGTACCGTACTTTTCAGCTAACTGCTTTACGGTTCCTGCTTCTACCGTATCCGGAGCGGAAAGAAGCTGCTCGTAAATGCCTTTTTCGATTACAAAATAGTTATTCCAGAATAACTGTCCTTCCTTAGAATTAATGTCAAGCGAGTATGCGCTTTCGCGCCATTCCTGTAATAAGCTCATGATTCTGTCCCTTTCGAAAAAAATATTAAATCTTTTGTATAAGCGGGCAAATCCCGGCTATACTATTCTCGGGTACATCAAAAGGATGCACCTCCGACATAAAACAGTCGGAGCTTCTTTTCTGACTCCCCCTCAGAAGAGCAAGCCTACAAAAGAAAGCAAAAACTTATCCTCCCCTTTTATATCGGACAAAGACTGTTACTTCGGAGTAATCCGAAGAACGGTCTTTGTTTATTTTAACCGCGCTTTTTACTTTTGTCAAGCAAAACAGCCGATCCTTTACTTTAAAAATCCGTTTACAATCTGTGCTTCCGCTTCCTCTTCCGTAAGCCCCAGCGTCATCAGTTTGATAATCTGTTCCCCCGCAATCTTACCAATGGCAGCTTCATGAATCAGACTTGCCTCCAGATGATTCGCCGTAATCTCCGGAATCGCTCTTACGCTTGCGGAATCCATAATAATGGCGTCGCATTCGGTATGTCCCGCACAGGCATTGTTCCCGTTAATTTTTGACAGAAACACCTGATGAGAAGTATCCTTCGCCACAGAACGGGAAATCACGTTTGCGGAAGAACCCGCGCCGTTTAAATCCACTGTAAACTCAGTCTCGGCAAACTGCTTTCCATGAGTCATAAGCTTTTCCCTAATTACAAGGGTTGCTCCCTCTCCGAGCTCTGCCTTCGTCACACGCTTCGTGGAATCCACGCCCTTAATCTGCACAGTATCCATCTCCATGTAAGCGCCTTCCTCTAACACCATTTCCGTGGTCGGATTCATAATACGCTCACCGGTACCTTCCCCGCTGCCGTAATGCTTTTCTACATATTTTATTTTAGCGTTCTTCTTTAAAAAGAAACGATGAATTCCGGAATGCTCCGAAGCCGCATCTCCGCCGTTATGAATACCGCAGCCTGCCACAATCGTCACATCGCAGTCCTCTCCGATGTAGAAATCGTTATAGACCAGTTCCTTTAAGCCGGTCTGAGAAAGCAGCACCGGAATGTGTACGCTTTCGTTTTTCGTACCCGGCTTAATAATAATATCAATACCGGAAACATCCTCTTTCGGTACAATGTCAATATTGGCCGTAGTGTTTCTTCCGCCCAGGCCACCGTTAATCCGAAGATTATAGGCTCCCTCCGGCACCTCATGCAGACCCGCAATCTGCTCCAATAATGTTCTTTGTATTTCGTCCATAAAACCTCTCCTGTCTTACTCTGCTTACTTCACCTTGATACATGCGCCTGCCTTATTAAGAAGTCCCGGCAGGATTTCTTCCTTGGTACCGACATTGCTGAGTTCTCCGCCCGCAATAACCACAATCTTGTCCGCAATGTTTAAAATACGCTCCTGGTGAGAAATAATCAAAATCGACCCCTGAATCTTATCATGCATCTCTTCAAACACACGAATCAGATTCTGGAAGCTCCACAAATCGATTCCTGCCTCCGGCTCATCAAATATGGAAAGCTTCGTACCTCTTGCCATTACCGTTGCGATTTCGATTCTCTTTAATTCTCCGCCGGAAAGACTGGCATTTACCTCACGGTTTACATAGTCCTTCGCACAAAGCCCTACTTCGGAAAGATAATTACATACTTCCGCCACAGAAAGCTTTTTTCCCGCTGCCAGACTGATTAAATCCTTTACGGTAATTCCCTTAAAGCGTACCGGCTGCTGAAATGCAAAGCTGATACCTTTCTTTGCACGCTCGGTTACAGACAAATTCGTAATGTCCTCTCCGTCGAATAATATCTGACCGCTTGTGGGCTGAATAATTCCCGCAAGTACCTTTGCCAAAGTGGATTTACCTCCTCCGTTCGGTCCGGTAATCGCCACAAAACGGTCCTCTATAGTCAAACTGATGTCTTTTAAAATATATTTCTCCACGCCCTCATTATCTACACGATAAGAAACATTCCTTAATTCAAGCATAACAACAGGTCCTTTCTCTGTTCGTTGGGGTTCTTTCCTCCCGTATCCTTTCATACCTTTACTAGTATATCCGCAGTTTTTCGTTTTGTAAAGAGGTATTACAAATTTATTAAATCTCCTAATTTTCTTGCAGTATCCGTCCGTTTATGGTATGCTGATTTGAGAATAAAACAAAAAGAGTTCCTAAAGGAACTCTCGTTTGGGAAGGGAGAACCGTTATGTCTGAGGCATACCGAATTGTTTACCGGGGCGGTACGGGAGAGATTGTGGAAAAGAAGTCACGTTTCATTGCTACCGTCATCCCGATCACCTCGGAAGAGGAAGCACTGTCCTTTATCGAGCAAATGAAAAAACAATACTGGGATGCTTCCCACAATTGTTCTGCCTACACGTTGGGAATGCGCCATGAAACAGCTCGCTGCAGTGACGACGGCGAGCCGCAAAAAACAGCGGGCAGACCCATGCTTGACGTCCTTCTGGCGGAAGACATTCACAATGTTTGTGTAGTCGTGACCCGGTATTTCGGAGGTACGCTTCTCGGCACCGGCGGACTGGTTCGTGCTTATCAGGCAGCTACAAAAGCCGGCCTGGATTCCAGTGTCGTTACCGAAAAACGCTACGGCATTCCGATTACCGTAGCAACCGATTATAACAGTATCGGCAAACTCCAGTATATTGTCGCACAGATGGAGCTCTTCACACAGGAAACACTCTATACCGACATTGTTACGGTTACGGTTCTTACCACTCCGGATACCCGCTCCGCTTTTATCAAAAAAATAACGGAAGCTACCTCCGGAAAAGCAGAGATTTCCGAACAGGATCCTGTTTGGTTTTGTATGATTGACAATGCGCCTGTATTCTTTTCCGAATAACGTTTCTTTTTTCGGAAAAGCTTTCTATAGAAAAGTATGTAAGGAAGGGATTTATATGAATTTCAGCAAAGAAGAGACCAATAAAAAAATACGAAATCTAAAAACCCGTTCTAAACGGTTATCCTCCAAGTTAAACGTGACGGCCTTCCGTTTGTTTTTACTGGGAGTCGTCTTTGTTGTTGCCGTGGGAGTTGCCGCTGTTGCCGGTATCGTAAACGGGCTTTCCGCTACCGTACCGAGCATCGACCTGATTAACGTAGTCCCTTCCGGCTACGCCTCCAACACCTATTTCCGTGACGGTACCCATGCCGAAATTTTAGCCGGTGTGGAAGCCAACCGTGACTATGTGGAAATCATAGAACTTCCGGAATATATCAAATATGCCTTCGTAGCAATGGAAGACGAACGTTTCTATGAGCACGCAGGTATTGATATGCGAGGCATCATGCGCGCTTTGGTATCTAATCTAAGTACAAAAAGTCTCGACTTCGGTGCAAGTACCATTACCCAGCAGCTGTTAAAAAACCAGGTATTCGGTGGCGGTAACGAAGACAATCCGATTGTAAAGATCACCCGTAAAATCCAGGAACAGTTCCTTGCGGTAGAGCTGGAAAGCAAATTATCCAAAGATACCATCCTTGAATATTATATTAACACCGTAAACTACGGTAACACCGCCTACGGTCTCCAGACTGCGGCAAAGGTTTATTTCAGCAAAGACGCCAAAGACTTAACTCTTTCGGAGGTTACCGTCCTTGCGGCAATCCCGTACTCTCCGACCTTCCAGAATCCGATTCACTATCCGGAGGATAACAAAGTGCGTCGTGATAAATGTCTTGAGCTTATGTTAAAAAACGGTCTCTGCACCCAGGCGGAATATGACGAAGCCATGGCAGACGACCCGTACAGCCGTATTCAGATGGTAGCGCAGGAAAAGACCGATAATTCCTACTACAGCTACTTTACCGACGCAGTAATCGATGCTGTTATCAACGATTTGGTGGAACGCAAAGGTTATACCCAGGCCCAAGCCACCTCTATGGTATATACCGGGGGATTAAGTATTTATACTACACAGGACCGCCAGATTCAGGACATCTGTGACGAAGTTTATACCGACGAGAGCATGTTCCCTGCCTTCGGCACCGGTTCGAAGGAAGGTTCTCTCTACGAGCTGAACTATGCACTCTCCGTACAAAAGGCCGATGATACGGTAATTCACTACCAGTTATCGGATTTGATTTCCTATTTCAACGGCTTCAAAAACGACTCTTCCGTGATCGTCCAGCTAAATCAAGGCGTTTATCAGCTACTTTGTGCAAGCGACGAATCCATGACCGCATATTTGGATGAGTTTTATGCAGCTCACGTAACCCCGGCAAACGAAGAAACGGAAGAACCTGGAGACATCGTTCTCGGCGAACGACGTACCTTCACCCCGCAACCGCAGTCTTCCTTCTGTCTTATGGACCATTCTACCGGTCAGGTACTTGCCCTTGTTGGCGGCCGCGGCAAAAAGACCGGAAGCCGTACTTTAAACCGTGCCACCACTACCACCCGTGCAGTCGGTTCCACCTTTAAAGTACTCGCAGCCTTCCTTCCGGCCATTGACCACGCAGGAATGACGCTTGCCACTCCGATTGACGATATTCCGTACTATTATCCGAATTCTCAAAAGGAAGTCATCAACTGGTGGGCGAAGGGAAACAAAGAATACTTTAACGGACCGTTCTATGGACTCAACACAATCCGCCGGGGTGTTTCTTATTCCATGAATATCGTCGCAGTACGTACTTTGGAAGCGGTTTCCCCGCAGATTTCGTACAATTATTTAAAGAAACTCGGTTTCTCCACTCTGGTAGATTCCAGATACGATAAAGCTACCGGTAAGACCTATACGGATATCAACCTCTCTCTTGCACTGGGTGGTTTGACTGACGGTGTTACGAATATGGAGCTTACCGCTGCTTATGCAACCATCGCAAACAAAGGCATCTACAACGAACCTTATTTATATACAAAGGTGCTGGACCATGACGGCCGGGTAATTCTTTCCAATGTACCGGAATCATCCCAGGTCATCAAGACCTCCACCGCTTATCTTTTAACAAGCGCCATGGTTGATACAGTTTCCGGCGGTTCCGGTGTAGGTACCGGCAGCCGATTAAAATTCAAAGAATACAAAATGCCGGTAGCCGGCAAGACCGGTACCGCATCCAACAATAACGACCTGTGGTTCTGCGGATACACTCCATATTATACCGCTTCCATCTGGTCCGGTTTCGACAATAACTTCTCACAGATTAACCAGAACTATCAGCAGGATATCTGGCGTACCATTATGGAGCGGATTCATGCGGAAAAGGAACTTCCTTACAAAGAATTCACTATTCCGGATTCCGTTGTTACCGCAAAAATTTGTACCAAATCCGGCAAGCTTGCCGTAAACGGGGTGTGTGACCATGCAGAAGGAGGTTCTACCGTCCGTACGGAATATTTTGCCAAGGGTACGGTTCCTTTGGAAAAGTGTGACGTGCACATCAAGGCATCCATTTGTGATGAATCCGGCAAACTGGCAGGACCGGGATGTCCGACAGGTGATGTAATGGAGAAAATCCTCCTCGTAAAATCCGAGCCGGAGTTAATGGACTGGGAAGGAAATGTCATCGAGTATTCCACCTCCGACACACCTCACCTTCTTCCGACCGGCGAAGACGCAATTTGTCCGGTTCACAACGAAGTCACACCGATTGTTCCTATCGGTCCTGACACACCGGTAACGCCTGGTCCGGAAGATCCGAACGCTACAATCACTCCGGAACCTTTCCCTCCGGAAGACAACACGGAGTCCCCTATCGACAGCGAGATGCCTCCTGTTCCCACTCCGACCAAAGTACCTGTAATTTTCTACTAACAAACCAAAGGAGACCGTCCATGAAACCGATTGCAAGCTTTACCATCAACCATTTATCCTTATTACCGGGTGTTTATGTATCCAGAAAAGATGCCGTAGGCAATTCCATTGTCACCACGTTCGATCTGCGCGTAACACGACCGAACACAGAACCGGTAATGAATACCGCGGAAGTTCACACCATCGAACACCTGGCTGCCACCTTTCTGCGAAATCATGCCGAATTCGGTTCCCATATCGTCTACTTCGGGCCGATGGGTTGCCGTACCGGCTTCTATCTCCTGCTTGCAGGAGATTACGAATCCGTAGACATCCTCCCGCTCCTTCGTGATTTGTTCACATTTATCCGTGACTACAAGGACGACGTTCCGGGGGCTTCCGCCATCGAATGCGGTAACTACTTGGATATGAATTTGCCAATGGCAAACTACTACGGTAAGAAATATTTGGAAGTACTGGAAAACATCACACCGGAGAGAATGATGTATCCGGACTAAATAACGATAACAAACAAAAAAGAAGCAGTTGCATCTGTTTTTGCAACTGCTTCCTTTTTATTCTTCTACCGGAGTGTTAAACTCCACATTCACGGAGCCGCTTCCCGAGTCAATCAAAAGCTCTCCCTTTACATTACTTCCGTAACTTCCTTCATCCTTTTTCTTCCCGTTGATACGGAAGGTACCGGATCCGCATTTGGCTTTTACCCGGTAATCTTCTTCTCTGCCGTCCAGCCGGATTGTCAGAGCACCGCTGCCGGTTTCGAACTCACAGGTTCCGGTCAATACCCCTTCAAAAGATACCGCACCCGAACCGGTATCCACCTTTGCCGCCGTTGCTGCCACATTCTCCATTCGTACCGCGCCCGAGCCGGTATCCAAAATAAGTCTTCCCAAATCCGAATCTTCCACCGTTACACCGCCGGAACCGGTATATAACTCTGTCTCGGACGCCTTTGCTCCGGACAAGGTTACCTTTCCGGAACCGCTGTCCACATACAGACGCCCGGCCGTCACAGCCTCGACTGTCACTCTTCCGGAGCCGCTGTCCACCGTAAACGCTTCTGTCTTGATCTCATTTACAGACACCGCCCCGGAACCACTGAGAATCTCCACCTGCTCCGTAACAAGCTCCGCCGGAACAGTTACCGTAACCTTTTCTCTTTCCGATGTATCATTAAACCAAAAACCGATTTTAATTTGCGGTCTGTTCTGCTCAATACTGAACTTCCCGTTTATCTGGCGTATCTTATAATCCTCGGTTACATTCTCTGCTTCAATCGCCAGCACAGTCCCCGGTTTTATAACGATCTCCGCATTACAGTCTACAAGAATATCGGTAATTCCCAGTTCTCTCGCTTCCTCCAAAGAATACTCTTCGGAAAGACCGATTCTCTCCTTTTCCCCTTCCATCAAAAAATTCACTCCCGCAATTCCGGTAGTCACCCCCATAACCACTGATACAATCGTTCCTAAAATCGTTACCGCCAAAAAGATAGCAAACGCCATGGCGCAATACTTGATTACCTTTTGTACTCCGTTCATTTAATATCCACTCCTCCAAACATACATAATGCATTTACATACAACACCGGACCATCCTGCTGATTGGTTACATAATTCTTCGCTCCACCGAACAATTCCGTACGTCTTATCTTTACATTGACGCCTTGAGGTACTTTAATATCGATTCCGCCGAAAATCGCAGATGCCTCGATTACAGCCCCGTCCTCAACGGAAACGCCCCGCAAGTCCAAATCCAGACCACCGAATACCGCATCTGCCTCACAGCCCGTGAACGGCGATTCCGTCGCCGTAATCACATTCCCAGCAAAGGTTGCAGCATACCCCACGGTACCGTTATAATGTTTCTTGGTTCCACCGAATATACTTCGAATCAATATACTCAGTCCGATTACAAAAAAGATAGTCGGAACTAAAATCTTCCCTAATGTTCCTCTTTCAATGACGTGTGTTCGTTCTAACAACAGAAGCACACCGCACACCATAAAAATGGAATTGACCGGTCGTATCCCTTTCTTTATCATACTTACAAGACTCGGAAAAATAATCAGCAAGGTCCACCAACCCGGAAACAACACCGGAACCTCCCAAAAACCCATAACCTTTCCGAACACGAAGACACCGATGCCAATCCACACCAGTCCCCACAAGGCATTCGCCAGTTTCTCTCTCATAAAAAAGTCCCCTTTCACTGTTCTCTGACTTGTCTCCATTGTACCTCATGTACTGTCGAAGTTCAAGTTAGAAGGTAATTAAGGTTTTCTAATCGATTTTTAATGTTCGCGTTAGCAACGAGCTAAGACCGAAAACAAAACATCCCGATGGGAACTTTATGTTCCTAATCGGGATGTTTGTGTTTTCGTAGTCGCGGCGACTGCCGCGACCGAGAGAATGCGAAGCATTCACGAGGTGAGCGAGTTGCTGTGTCCGAGAGAATGCAAAGCATTCACG
>CALBKM010000007.1 GCA_937895705.1 uncultured Clostridia bacterium | reverse complement strand
CCTCCATGTAAATTCTGGACGGCTTCTGATTCGGGTTACAACCGTACTTTAATTCGAATTCTTTCATATCGTGCCTCCTGTCATTTCCTACAGTTTCTGTTTTATTCTTTTCTTATTTCTTATTTATTCTTGTTTACGATTCTGGTCTCGGTGGTACCGGTTACAATGTCAATGTAACGAACAAACAGGGAAACCTTGTTCTCCTCGTTTAAGTTCTCCCATAAAAGCTCGGTGTAAGCATCAATATCGTCTGCAGTATTCACAAGCTTCGGCTCACCTTCGAAACTCGGAAGCGGATTGCCGTCCCCCATGTAGGTATGGATGAAATGTCCCTCGCCGGCCTTCGGATCGTTATAAGCAAAGGTAAAACGATTACAACCGGACGGATCGCCGTTGTTGCTCTTTAAAATCGACATTGCATAGTTGTAAGAGCCTGCACCCGTATGTAAAATACCGGAAATACGAGGAGTGTAGTTCGGAGCATCCGGTTCAAACTCTCTGGTACGAAGAGCCTGCTCGAAGGTCTGCTGCTTATCCATTAACTCGTAGATAGTATCAGTCTGATCGCCGTTGGTTACAATAGTCTTGTTTCCGAGAACACGTACCGGGGCATAAATGATTAAACTCGGGTCACTTAACTTGCTCGGATCGAAAGCTTCCGTACGAATGCCGTCGCCTTCGGTAACAAATACACGGTTTCTGCTGTTTTCGCTTCTACCCATAATAAAGTAAGCGGTCACTGCGAACTTTCCGTTCGGGGACTTACCGATGATAATACCTCTTCCCGGATAAGAATTGCTGCTCAGTTCCTTTTGAATGGACTTCATTTCCATACTGCTACCTCTTTCCCCGCCTTTTCGGCGCTCATTTTATCAAAATCACTTTTATCATACCATTTCTTTTGGTTTTCGGCAATCACCCTTTTTAATTTTTTATGTAAAACTTGTATGAAAAAAACTTGCACAGCTTATTAGCATTACTAATAAACCATACAAGTCTTTAATGAATCCGAATATTCCCTTATTTATTTTCGCTCATCGCTGTCCGCCGATTACGAATCCCCTGCAGAATTATCGTTCGACAGTTCTGTGCCGCTTCCTTACTCATCTCCGGCACACCGTCCAACCGGTACGTCATACCCAATTCCTTATATTTGGACGTTCCCAAAGTATGATACGGAAGTACCTCTACTGCCTTAACATTGGAAAACCCGCCGATATACTCGCCGAGACGAAAAAGTTCTTCCTCATCGTCCGTATACCCAGGAACAACCACTCGACGAATCCACACCGGTACCTTCCGTTCCCTCAAATACTCCAAAAAAGAAAAAATTGTTTCATTGGAATGTCCGGTCAGTTTCCGGTGGGCTTCTTCCTCCGTATGTTTGATATCAAGCAACACCAAATCCGTTACCGCCAGCAATTCCTCATATTCTTTTAATGTTACTGCCGTACCGTTGTTTCTGATTTCTTCATGGATTCCGTTCCGGGCCTTCTCCCAGCCAAAGTCGGTTTTCCGATAAGAAAACATCACCCCCGACGTATCGAGACAAGTAGAAATCCCCTCCGCTTTCGCCTTACGAAATAAGTCCGTTACGAACTCTGTCTGACAAAGCGGTTCTCCTCCGGAAACCGTAATTCCGCCGTTTTTGTAATAGGACCGATTTCTGAGAAACCGTTCCAACAATTCCTCCGGGCGCATCAGAGTGCCTTGCTTTTCCGGCCAGGTATCCGGGTTATGGCAATAGGCACAACGCATGGGACAACCTTGCAGAAAAACCACCATTCGGACTCCCGGACCGTCTACGGTTCCGAAGCTCTCCACAGAATGAACCCAGCCGTCCATTACATCACCTCATGGAATGTACGGGAAATCACCTCGTCCTGCTGCTCCTTATTTAACTTATTGAAGTTTACCGCATAGCCGGACACACGCACCGTCAACTGCGGATACTTTTCCGGATGTTTCTGGGCATCCAAAAGAGTCTCACGGCTTAACACATTCACATTTAAGTGATGTCCGCCCTGCTCTACATAGCCGTCAAGTAACGCCACCAAATTGTCGATTTGATTTAAATCAGCCATGGTTCTCGCTCCTTTCTATTCTGCGGTGCCGTAATCCGGTTCAGCCATGGACCCCGCCGGAGTGCAACATCCGTCATCAAACTCCAGTGCCAAATCACTGGAAAGTACAACATTTTCCTTTCCGAGAGCACCCGGAATGACCGTAAAGGTATTGGATATACCGTCCTGAGCATCTCTAAACGGAAGTTTGGATACAGATGCCAAAGAAGCAACCGCACCGTGACTGTCTCTTCCGTGCATCGGATTTGCACCCGGTGCAAACGGCTGTCCCGCCTTTCTTCCGTCCGGTGTGGAACCGGTATTCTTACCGTACATAATATTGGATGTAATCGTAAGAATGGAAGTGGTCGGAATTCCTCCGCGATAGGTATGATTTCCCTTAATATACTGCATAAAGGTGTGAACCACATCTCTTGCAATCTCATCCACACGGTCATCATCGTTACCGTACTTCGGAAAATCTCCCTCTACTTCATAGTCGACCGCAATGCCGTCGGCATCACGGATTACTTTTACCTTTGCGTACTTAATTGCGGAAAGAGAGTCCGCCACAACGGAAAGTCCCGCAATACCGGTTGCAAACCAGCGGGTGACTTTCTTATCGTGAAGGGCCATCTGCAGCTTCTCATAACAATATTTATCGTGCATGAAGTGAATGATATTTAAAGTATTCACATACACGCGGGCGAGCCATTTCATCATTTCGTTATACTTATGCATAACCTCGTCGTAATCCAAATACTCGGAAGTAATCGGACGATACTCCGGAGCCACCTGCTTTTTCGTAATCTCATCCACACCACCGTTGATGGCATAGAGAAGACACTTTGCCAGATTTGCTCTTGCGCCGAAAAACTGCATCTCCTTACCCACGCGCATGGAAGATACACAACAAGCGATTGCGTAGTCGTCACCGTGGGTCACACGCATCAAATCGTCATTCTCATACTGAACGGAAGAAGACTCGATGGACACCTTTGCACAGAACCGCTTAAATGACAGCGGAAGTCTGGTGGACCAAAGAACTGTCATGTTCGGTTCCGGTGCCGCTCCCAGATTCTGTAACGTGTGCAAATAACGGAAGGACATCTTCGTAACAAGCGGACGGCCGTCGATACCGATACCTCCGATGGACTCCGTCACCCAGGTCGGGTCACCGGAGAACAATGCATTATATTCCGGTGTTCTTGCAAACTTCACCAGACGAAGTTTCATAATAAAGTGATCAACAAACTCCTGAATCTCCTCTTCCGTAAATCTACCTTCCGCAAGATCCCGCTGTGCATAAATGTCAAGGAAGGTAGAGGTACGTCCCAGAGACATTGCCGCACCGTTCTGTTCCTTTACCGCCGCCAGATAACCGAAATACAGCCACTGAATGGCCTCCTGCACATTATTTGCCGGTCTTCCGATATCAAAGCCGTAAATCTCTCCCAACCTCTTCAAATCCTTAAGCGCTCTAATCTGTTCGGAGAGCTCTTCACGGTCACGGATAACGTCGGAATACATAATGGTACGGGTAGAATTTTTCTGGTCTTCCTTATCCTCAATCAAACGGTCCACACCGTACAGTGCAACACGTCTGTAGTCACCGATAATACGACCTCTGCCGTAAGCATCCGGAAGTCCCGTAATAATATGACTGGAACGACACGCCCTCATCTCGGGGGTATACGCATCGAACACTCCCGCATTATGGGTCTTGCGATGCACGGTGAAAAACTCCTCCACCTCCGGATCCAAAGTGTAGCCGTTGTCCGTGCATGCCTTTGCCGCCATACGGATACCGCCGTACGGTTGCAGAGAACGCTTAAACGGCTTGTCCGTCTGGAAACCTACGATTTTTTCTTTATTCTTATCTAAATAGCCCGGGCCGTGGGAAGTGATGGTGGAGATCACACTGGTATCCATATCCAAAACACCGCCGGCCTCACGCTCTTTTTTTGACAACTCTAACACCTGGGCCCACAGTTCCTTCGTAGCTTCTGTCGGTCCAACCAGAAAGGACTCATCTCCTTCGTAAGAGAAATAATTCTTCTGAATGAAGTCTCTCGTATTTATCTCGCGCTCCCAAACACCCGATTTAAATCCTCTCCATTCTTCTCTCATCCTTCTGCTCTCCTTTCCTTTGCCTCTCCTGCGTTAATTCTTCTTAACGCGACTATACTATACAACATTTTAAATCAAAAAGCAATCGTTACTATGCAAAATTTTGCCGAAAAATGTTGGTTAAAATATTAACATAATTTCCCTTTTCCCAACAGCTCCGTCCGGATGTAAGAAAAGGTTGCATCTTCCCCTTCTTCCGCCAGCATAGTAAGCAGTTTTTCCAACATCGCTACCGTTTCCGGATGCATCAGATATTTCCCTTCTCCCCGCTTATAATACGCAAGCGGGGCCTTTGGAGTATAATTTTCCTTATTATACACCTTACTGGCTGCCACACGGTCACAAAACATTTCCAAAACATACTCCAGCGGCATCTTCATACCGGCAAGCTCACACTCCGCATCCTTTTTATAGTCAATCCAGTATTCGTAATGGTGCTTATTTCTTCCTTTGTGATGCATCCAGGCAGAGGCGACCCCTTCTACCTCACGCTGAACATTGTTGGGACTCACGTCTCCTCTGTAATATTTCACTCCCACAAAAAACTCCGTCGGCGAGTATTTTGATAAATCGTGAAGCAATCCTCTCTTATACAACCCCAGCTTAAAACAGTGCTTCATTACCATACGCTTATGTTTGTTAATGGTATGAAGATGTCCGAAAAAACGTTGTATTACGTTCGCCATGGTAGTATCCTCTCATTCTCGAAAATAATTCTGTCCCTATATCAAGTTTATGAGTTTCTGCCTCTCTTGTCAATGCACTAAAAAAAAGATGGCAAATTCCACAAAGTATGATATACTATTCCCTGTGGTAATTTGCCTTTTGCACAAGACACTCCGCTGTCGGCGGACTCGTCCTGTTTAATTTTCGATTTTCACATCCAAGGAGGATTTTATGAGTACACAATACAGTTGCGACACCTGCAGTAATTTCCGTTATGACGAAGATTACGAAGAATATGTCTGCATGGCAGGCGGCATGGACGAGGATGACTACTCCCGCCTCATGTCCGGCACAGCCAGAGAATGTCCGTACTATCACTTCGACAACGAGTATGATATCGTAAAGAAACAGATGTAAAGAAAAAAGGAAGCATATCGCATTGATATTGCTTCCTTTTTTTACTATTTATACTCTCTATTTAACAGCGCATTACATATTTCACTTTGTATGACCGGCACCGTCAGTCCCCGTACGATTTTGCTTATCATTTTATCTTTTCTTTGGAGATTGCCTTTTGCCAGACGGTAGTCCCGGACGATTTTCATCAGTTCGTTCCGCCAGAGAAGGTACAGTTTTTCCTCGATGTTATCCTTTAATGCCATGGACGCACCGCGGACAAGTTCCATGACATAGGTACCGTCTGCTGTTTCGTAAACTTCATAGATACCCCAATGAGCCGGTACGGTACGCAACGCTTCTTCCACATGGTAAGTTCCTACCACAAGATAATTAGTATCAAAAAATTTTTCATAATCATGAATCTGCCGTTCCAGACGTACAAAGGAATCCCTATCACTTTTGATTTCCAGCCCAATGAGCTTTGTCCTTGTTACCAACAACATATCAGCCCGACTGTCGCCCATGGGAAACTCCTCCAAGATGCGGTTTTCCTCCTTATTACCGGAGAAATTTTCAAAAATGATTTTCCGGATGTCTTTGTCGTTTAATTTGTAATCATCCATACTACTCTCCTTGCCTCTCCCGGTACTCCGCCAACAGCAAATCCACTACTCTTCCGTAGCTCTTTACTCCGTCCTCCTGCTCGTTAGCCTTTAAGTATACGTCGTTTACCTTATCCGCGGTCTCACTGATGACCGTATCCTCATATTGATCCCAATAAGCGCTGTTATCCGCAAAATCCCGCACCATACCTTCATGATACGTTCCCCAAAGCTTGCTGTACAGTTCCATATCCTGTCCGGCCAACGCATTTCCCGAATAGATAAGCGCAAGTAGCGTACCGCTGTAACGCACCACCGGATCTTCGGAAGACATACAGGCCAGATAAGCCAGAAAGTTCGCCTCATCCTCCCTCATAAAGCCGTGAAGGTGGGCCAGTTCGTGAGCCATGGTAGAGGCCCTGGAATAATCCGGAATATCCACGTTTACGTTCGCTTCCATGGTCCAACAGGTAAACACTCCGGTAATCTCCATGGAAGAAAACACCTTGGAGCTCGTGATACATTTCGGCGCCGGATAAAAACCCGCAAGCACCGGCAGTTCTTCTTCGAGATTTTCATAGGCCTCCTGTACCTGCCTGCCCAACTCTCTGTTAGACACCGGCAAACGTAACACTCCGTTCTCATCCTCGTATTCTACAAGCTGCGCTCGCAGTTCCGCCGCTTGTTCCGCCAGTTCGACACACAAACCGTACAACTCTTCTTTAGAAGAATCCCGTACCGTAATCCCACGATAATCCGCCACGGAGACACGGTGATAGTTCACCCCGCATCCGATAACATACACAAACAATATCACCGCCGCCACACAGGCCACATTTACAAGTCCCAAAAGGCATCTTGCAAACCGGTTCTCTTTGTCCTTTAGCATATGTACAATAAACCGAATTAAAAGAACAAGACATACCACCGGTCCCGCCACCACAACAAACTCCGCCAGAGAAAACGGAATCCATCCCGTTATTGCGGAAACCACCACGGAATGCACCTTATATATTCGCTTTGCAAATACCTCTTCCGCAAAGAACACACTGCGCTTTGCCAATGCGGATATCAGAAACGTAAGCGGAAACAAAAGCAACAGCCAAAGTCTTTTTTTCTTTAAAAGCTTCACAACTCATTCTCCTTCTCTTTTGCCGGGTCGCTCCCGAAATTACCGTTCTCGGCCCTGTATCCATTATATCATCCGGCTGTGTCCATTTGGTGTCAGAAATACAAATTCCAACCTTTTCTTTTTGGGTCTTTTGTGCTAAGATAGTCGCAGAGGGCAGCCTTATGTGTGCATTGTCATCAAATCAGGCGGCACATATATGACCCATACCTCACCAAAGCCAATTCCACCGAAAGGAGTTTATCATATGAACTTATATGCAGCACGAATCGAAGCTCTGCGGGGCTTTATGAAGCAAAACAATCTCGACGTATATTACGTCCCGACTGCGGATTACCACGGCTCCGAATATTTGGACGACCACTTTAAAATTCGTACCTTCTTGTCCGGGTTTACCGGCTCCGCGGGTACTCTCTTTGTAAGTCTGACCGAGGCCGGTCTGTTTACCGACGGCCGCTATTTTATTCAGGCGGAGCAGGAACTCCTTGGCAGTGGCATCACCCTGTACCGCAGCGGTATGGAAAACGTACCGACGCCGGAGGAAAAGTTAAAAGAGTTACTGGCACAGGGCGGCACCTTAGGCTTTGACGGTCGTTTGCTCTCCTATACCTTTTTGATGCATTTAAAGGAAACTTTGCCCGACACGGTAACTGTTCGTCACGATATGCCGTTTCCGGAAAATCTTTGGCCGGATCGTCCGGCACTTTCCGCAAAACCGGCTTATCGCCTGGAGGAGTGCTACACCGGAAAAAACACCGCAACAAAACTTTCCGAAGTTCGGGAGTCCATGAAAAAGATCCGCCCGGACGCTGTGTACAAAAACGGTGTCTCCGAACGTTTCCCGAAAAATACCGATTATACCGCCGAGGTGTACTTACTTACTTCTTTGGATGAAATCGCATGGTTGTTTAACCTTCGGGGAAACGACGTGGAAAACAACCCGGTATTCCTTTCCTATGCCATGATTACGGATACCAAAGCGTTTTTATATGTAAACGAGGCGGCTTTGGACGATTCCCTCCGCAAGCTTTTGGACAGTGAGGGAGTTATCGTTCGCCCGTATGATTCCGTCTACGAGGACGTCACCAAACTCCGCGCCTGCCCGGTCCTCTTAGATGCCAAACGTGTCAACTGTGCTCTCGTACAGGCGCTTCCGAAGGAGTGTACCGTACTGGATGCCACCGGACCGATTCTCCTTGCAAAAGCCATCAAGAACGAAACCGAGCAAAAGAATCTGGCCGCCGGCCATGTAAAAGATGGCGTGGCTGTGACCAAGTTTATGTACTGGCTGAAAAAAAACATCGGCAAAGAAACCATCACCGAGTATTCCGCTGCCGAATATCTCCTTTCTCTCCGTAAGGAGCAGGAGGGCTTTTTGGAACCGAGCTTTGAGACCATTTCCGCTTATAACGCAAACGCTGCCATGATGCACTATTCCGCAGACGAGAAATCTGCCGCTGTCTTAGAACCGCAGGGCTTTTTGCTGGTGGACTCCGGCGGACAGTATTATGAAGGAACGACGGACATTACGAGAACCTACGTCCTGGGCGAGGTTCCGTTTGAGTGGAAACAACACTATACCGCTGTACTTCGGGGTATGCTGGCTCTTTCCGATGCAAAGTTTTTGCACGGCTGTCGCGGCATCAACCTTGATATCCTTGCCCGTGGGCCGCTGTGGCAAATGGGGCTGGATTACCGGTGTGGTACCGGTCACGGTGTTGGCTACCTTTTAAATGTCCACGAAGCTCCGAACGGCTTCCGTTGGCGCATCGTCCCGGAACGTAACGACAGTTGCGTCCTGGAAGAAGGTATGGTGACCACCAACGAACCGGGTGTCTATGTGGAAAACAGCCACGGCATCCGCATCGAAAACGAGCTCCTCTGCAAAAAGGGCGAGAAAAACGAATACGGTCAGTACATGTACTTCGAAACCCTGACCATGGCTCCGATTGACTTAGACGCAGTCCTTCCGGAGGAAATGACCGCACGAGAACGGCAGATTTTAAATGATTATCATCAGAAAGTGTATGAAACCCTGCTTCCTTATATGAGCGAGGAAGAGGGGGTATGGCTTAAGGAAGTAACGAGAGCGATTTAACGGAGGTATCCTATGAACGATATAACTACAAACCTAACTACCTTTCCTACCATCCTTGATTTATTCCAGCAATGGAGTTACGAAGGGTATCCGGACTATGTAACCGGTGTCTGGTCCACCGACGGCAGCGCCTACAATCTGACTGTCGGTGTTACAAATGATGCCGCCGGAGAAGTGGGAAAGCAGGAGATTTTAGGCCTAATAAATGACGATACATCCGTAACCTTTGTTAGCCAGACCTACAGACATAATTATTTAATGCAGATTTATGAAGAGCTGTTTCCTTACTTCGAAGAAGAAGAACTTGGCATGGTGGGCTACGGTGTATATGATATGGAGAACTACGTTGGTGTAGAAATCCTTGCCGCTAATACAAACAATGAAGCCACTCTGAACTTCATTGAGGACCTTAAAGAAAAATACGGCGATGCAATTTCCGTTACCTACACCGAAGATTACGTCACTTTCACCGACGATCTTCAAAGCAGCACAACTCCGGACCGGACCGACGAACTTCAAGGTAACGTATCGACAGAACTGACTGAACCGCTCCCTCCGACCACCGGCGAAAATTCTTCTTTTTCTCCGGTATTGATAGCGGTACCGATTGTTCTCCTGCTCCTGGTACTCGGTGCTTATTTTGCCCTGAGAAAGCGCTTTCGACCGGCGACGCAGACAAATGCAGGAGGAACAATTGCCGAGTCCGATACTCTTGAAGGTTGAGTAGGGAAACAAACATCAAGATAACCGAACGAGAGCCGGGCTTAGCCCGGCTCAATTGCAACAAAAGAATACCCTTATAGTCTCATACCGAGACATTCCGTCTGCCAGACGCTGTAACGTAAGCAGGGAAGGATTCGCAAGACCACGCCCTGTTTTTTACCGCACAACCTCTCCCATCGTCATCCCGGTTTCCTTCTCCAAAAGCTCTCTTACCTCTTCATAAGCCCGTTTGGAGATTTCATTTGCCGACTGTTGCACCGCCTCCTCCGCCGGTATCCGGAACCATCCCTGTTCGAAAGCAATCGATCCCCCTGTGTAGGTCGCCAAATCCACCGTAGCGGTTACAAACTCCTCCCCCATCCGCATGGTGATGTAATACTCCGTATTTTCTTTCTCCGTCGGAATCAAGTTCCACTCAATTTTCATTTCGTCCTGCACTTCCTTATAGTAGAAGTTGATGTTCTCATCCATGGTAGCGTATTCTACCGTCGCCTGTCCGCCGGATTCCGGTGTTCCCTTGGTCAATACCTTGTCACCAAGGTCGTTGGTTTCCCCGCCTGCAAGAAGCCAATCAATCAGCCGTTGCTTTCCGCTCTCTGCTTCCGGCTTTTCCACCGTCACCTTCCAGCGTGCTTCCTGCCCGTTTCTTACGTCGGTTACCACAAGCTCCGTTTCACCGTTCGCGATTCCGTATAGCATCACGCCGGTAGTCTCTCTCTCCTCTTCCCAGTCATATTCTCCTTCCATAAATGATGCCTGCACAATGTCCGGATTTTCACTCCGAAAGATTAAGGCTTCATACTCGTAGGCAAACTCAAAATACAACTCATTTCCTACTGTAACTGTATATTCCGGAAGCTTTTGCTGCACTTTTGACTGAGTATTGTCTTCCTCATTCCCCGGTGCCACCGTCGGCGTTACCGGTTTGTTCTCGCTTGCCGGAGTTTCATCCTTCTCGTCCTTCTTATTAACCTGCGGTGTCGCTGTCGTTTCCGGCTTCTTACCGTTTTCTTCCGGTTTCTTACAACCTTGCAAAGATGCAAACACCAGCACTGCCGCTAAAAGTAACACAGCTCCCTTTCTTCTCTTCCCAAACATCCTATTTTCTCCTTTCCTTGCGCATGAAAATATACCCGTATAAACGCTTCCGAAAATCCGCTCAAAAACATAAAAATAGGGAACAGCCATGTCCGCCACGGCTGTCCCCCGCATACTCGTTTCTTTTCTACCTTTCACTCTCCGGTGTACATGCCGCTTGCTTTCACACCATCTTCCCGGTCTTATACCCTCTCCGGAATAATCTCCAAAAACGACTTTGTAATCCTTACACAGGTCTCATAATCCAGATGGTTGGTATTAAGACACAAATCGTAATTACCTGCATCGGTCCACTCGTTACCGGTGTAGTACTTATAATAAGCCGCACGACGCTTGTCAATGGCAAGAATCTGCTTTTCACGTTCCTTGGCATCCCCCGGAAGCTTTCCCTCGGTACGGGCTACACAATCCTCTAACGGAGCGTGTATGTAGAGACGCACCGCATGCGGCAAATCTCTTAAAATGTAATCCGCACAGCGTCCCACGATAACACACGGACCTTCCGCAGCCAGATCCTTAATAACCTTTGCCTGGTAAGCAAACAGGTTGTCGTTGGACACGAACTCTTCCTTATCCGGCGGAATCAGCTCCCCTTTGTATTCTTTTCGTGCAATTTTAAACAGAAGGCTCTGCTTTACCTTCTCGTCAGCCTTTGCAAACAGTTCTTCATTGATACCGCTCTCATCGGAAGCCAGGCGCATCAATTCTCTGTCATAGTACGGAATGTTTAATTCCTTTGCCAGCATCTGACCGATGGTACGACCACCGCTGCCGTATCCTCTTGCAATCGTAATTACATAATTTTTCATAGCCCTTCTCCTTTCCGGATTATGCTCCCAAATATGCTTTTCTTACGGAATCGTCGTTTAACAAATCCTTTGCATCCGCCGTCATTACCACCTTTCCGGTCTCCAGCACATAACCGCGGTTGGCGATAGAAAGCGCCATCTGCGCATTCTGCTCTACCAAAAGAATGGTAACACCAGCTTTATTAAGCTCTACGATAATCTTAAAAATCTCATCTACCAAAATCGGTGCCAAACCCATGGACGGCTCGTCAAGCATAAGTAATGTCGGATTCGACATCATGGCACGTCCCATAGCAAGCATCTGCTGCTCACCGCCGGATAACGTACCTGCCACCTGGGTTCTGCGCTCCTTAAGACGAGGGAAATGCTCAAATACGATTTCCAGGTTTTTCGCAACGGTATCCTTCGGCTGGGTGTATGCCCCCAACTCCAGATTCTCCATAACGGACATCTGTAAAAACACACGCCGTCCCTCCGGTACCTGTGCCAAACCGTGACCTACGATTTTATGAGCCGGAATGTGCATTAAATCCTGATTGTTAAATACGATGGAACCGGTGGTACTCTTTAAAAGGCCGGACACCGTCTGCAAAATCGTGGTCTTACCGGCACCGTTGGCACCGATTAAGGAAATGATTTCGCCCTTTTCTACTTTAAAGCTGATATCCTTTACCGCATGGATACTGCCGTAAAATACATTAATATTGTTTACTTCAAGCATTGCCATGGCCTAGTCCTCCTTCTTCTTACCGAGATATGCCTCGATTACGGTCGGATTCGCCTGAATCTCCTCCGGAGAGCCCTTTGCGATAATACGACCGAAGTTCAATACCGCAATACCTTCACAAATACCCATAACCAGATTCATATCGTGCTCGATAAGAAGAATCGCAATCTGGAAGGTATCACGAATCTTACGGATGTTCTCCATAAGCTCTGCGGTCTCGGACGGGTTCATCCCCGCTGCCGGCTCATCTAAGAGCAGCAGTTTCGGATTGGTAGCAAGGGCACGCACAATCTCCAAACGACGCTGTGCACCGTAGGGAAGGCTTCCTGCCTTGTAATCCGCCATATCCTGCATATCAAAAATAGAAAGCAGCTCCAATGCCTTTTCGTGAGCTTCTTTCTCGGTCTTCCAATAAGACGGGAGACGAAGAATGCTGCTTACCGTGGAACACTTTATCTGATTGTGTAGACCGATTTTTACATTTTCTTCCACGGTCAGCTTATCAAACAGACGAATGTTCTGGAAGGTACGGGCGATACCGGCTTTGTTGACCTGTATGGTGCTCATGCCTCTCGTATCCTGTCCGTCCAGTAAAATCGTACCTTGGGTCGGCTGATAAACCTTGGTCAATAAATTAAATACCGTAGTCTTTCCGGCACCGTTCGGTCCGATAAGGCCCGCTATCTCCGTAGCACCTACGGTAAGATTAAAATCATCTACCGCCACAAGACCGCCGAAGGTAATTCCCAAATGGCTGCATTCCAACACCGGACGCTTGTCTTTATCGCGTGCCGGGATAATGCTTTCGCTGATGACTTCATGAATCTTTCCCTTATCCATTTGCGTTCTCCTCCTTTGCTGTCTTTTTCCCAAACAATACACTCTTTATCTTGCCGACAATCTTTGCAAAGAAGTCGCGAATCTTCGGATTGTTGGTACCTAACATTACGAGAATCAATACGATTGCGTATACCAGCATACGGTAATCGGAGAACTCACGTAGAAGCTCCGGAAGCAGGGTCAGAAGAGCCGCTGCGATTAAGGAACCGCGCATGCTTCCGAGGCCGCCCAAAACTACAAATACAAGCACCAGAATAGATGTGTTAAAGTCAAACTTTGTCGGAACAACCGTGGAATAATTGTAAGCGAATATCGTACCCGCCATACCTGCCATTGCCGCAGAAATCGCAAATACCAAAAGCTTATACTTTGTTACGTTGATACCCACCGACTCCGCAGCAATACGATTATCACGCAGTGCCATAATCGCACGACCGGTGCGGCTCTGAATCAGGTTATAAATCACAATGAGACAAACCATCAATACAATAAATGCAAAGGTAAAGGTGGAAAGCTTACGAATACCGGTGGCACCCATCGCTCCACTGATAATCATCTTTCCTTCCTCTAAAATCTCCGGTTTTTCTATAAAGCCGACATGGAGCCCGTCCGCATCCAGACCAACATATAAAATATTCACAATACTCTTGATAATCTGACCGAAGGCCAAAGTAACAATCGCAAGGTAGTCACCACGGAGACGAAGTACCGGAATACCGATTAACAGTCCCGCAAGAGCCGCTAATAAACCACCGGCAATTACCGCTACAAGAAGACATAAAGTCTTGGAACCGGACACTTCCTGCATCAGCGTTCCAACCAATACACCGCCAAAGGCTCCTACACTCATAAATCCGGCATGTCCGAGACTGAGCTCGCCGAGGATACCTACCGTCAGATTCAGGGAAATCGCCATAATCATATAGGCGCAAATCGGAACCAGCTGTCCGTTAATCAGGTTGGTGGTAATACCACCCTCTTTTAAAATCAAAACAATCACATAAACGAGAAGCAAGCCGCCCATGGTAATGAAATTGTTTTTTGACGTTTTGCTTAAAGTCATCTTTCCTTTCATCACGCTCACCTCACACTTTCTCGCTGATCTTCTTACCAAGAAGACCCGTCGGTTTCACAAGCAATACCACAATCAATACCGCAAATACAATGGCATCGGAAATCTCCGTGGAAATATATGCCTTTGCAAAAATCTCTATGATACCAAGCAATACGCCGCCGATTAACGCACCGGGAATGGAACCGATACCACCGAATACCGCTGCGGTAAAGGCTTTAATACCCGGCATGGAACCGGTAGTCGGCACCAGGTTCGGATATGCAGAGCAAAGAAGTACACCCGCAATGGCTGCCAATGCGGAGCCGATGGCAAAGGTAATGGAAATCGTCGTATTTACATTGATACCCATAAGCTGTGCCGCACCCTTGTCCTCGGAGCAGGCACGCATAGCCTTACCCATTTTGGACTTGCCGGTAAATAAAGTCAGCGCAATCATGATAACAATACATACCGCAATGGTAACAAGTGTAACATGAGATACATACAATCCTTCCGCAAGCTGAATACCGCCGTCACCCACTACAGACTTAAACACCTTCGGATTGGAGGTCCAAAGAAGCTGCGCTGCATTCTGTAAAAAGTAACTCATACCGATTGCCGTAATCAATACCGCAAGAGAAGTAGCCTGACGAAGAGGCTTGTACGCCAGACGCTCAATGACAATACCAAGCACCGTACATACAAACATCGATAATAAGACACCTACTACCGCCGGCATATCATATCGACTGGTCATGAAGAAGCATACATAGGCACCTACCATGATAACATCACCGTGTGCAAAATTAAGCATCTTAGCAATACCGTATACCATGGTGTACCCCAATGCGATAATCGCATAGATACTTCCCAAACTGATTCCGTTAATCACATTTGAAAGGAATTCCATATACTGCACCTCAATTTCTAAAGTAATAAATAATAATCCAATTCATTTTAACATATTAAAGTAAAAAAGGCAACGAATTTCCCCAAAAAAGTAAAGAAAGGCAAAGGATTTTCTCCTCTGCCTTTCTTTATTTTGTGTGTTGTATCTTATATTCTAATTAATTAGTCAAGACCTACATATACACCGTTCTGAATTACCATACCCTTCGGGTCCTTAGTAACCTCACCGTTGGTTCCCCAGGTCATGCCGGTACCGGTCAAACCGTCGAACTTCATGGTGGTAAACTGTGCAATCATGATATCACAAATCTCTTCTGCAGTCATATCCGGGGTAACCTCACCCTTCTGACAAGCCTCGTAGATTGCGTAAACACAGTCGTAAGCATCTGCTGCGAACTGATTCGGGGTCTCGTTGTACTTCTCCTGATACTTTGCAACAAAATTCTTGGTCTTCTCATCGGAAGCATCTGCGGAGAACGGTGTTAAAAGCATAACGCCCTCTGCCAAAGAAGTATCGAAGCCCTCAAGGGTAAGAATACCGTCCATACCGTCTACGCCGAAGAACTTCGGAGCGTAGTTCATAGCCTTCGCCTGAGCAAGAATAAGGGAAGCTGCTTCATAGTACATCGGAAGGAATACAAGGTCAGCGCCTGCATTCTTTGCATCGTTTAACTGTACGGAGAAATCGGTCTGGCTGTCGGTGTTAAAGGTAGTGGTGGAAACCACGTTAATACCAAGTTCCTTTGCCTTCTTGTTAAAGGTCTCGTAAACACCGGTAGAATATACATCATCGTTCTTGTAGATAACCGCAATCTTCGTACCGAGATGCTTCTCGCTAATATACTGTGCAGAAGCGGAACCCTGGTTCGGGTCTGCAAAACACATCTGGAACATATTGTCCTTATCCTTGGTTACATCCGTAGCGGAAGCAGACGGGGTCAATGCGAAAATACGATCCGCATAGGTCTCTGCAGCGGTTGCAACACACGGAGAAGACGTAACGGAACCGAGGGAAACCTGAACTCCCCAGTCCTTTAATGCATTATATGCGTTAACAGCCTTCTCTGCATCATGGGTATCATCCTGATAGTTAAGCTCAAACTGTAAGCCGCCCAGTGCGTTGATTTCCTCTACTGCAATTTCAGCACCGCGCTTTGCAGCCATACCGTACACTGCCGCACCACCGGTGAGCGGGCCGGTACCACCGATTCTGATTGCGCCGGAACCGGAATCCTTCTTGCCACATCCTGCGAATGCGGAAAGCATCATAGCAGAGATAAGGCCGAAACAAACTAACTTTTTCATCTTCTTCATAATCTCTCTCCTTTATGTAACTAATACATAGTTTCGGTTGCTTATGCAACTTGAAATAATACTACTACCTTTCCCCCTTATTTGTCAACCGAAAGTTACTTCCCGTAAAAAACTGTTGTTAGTTTTTTGTTGTTATAGTACAATATATTTATACAAAGGAGGTTTCTTCCATGAAAAAGAAATTACCGGCTATTTTCGGCATACTGATTCCTATCGTCCTCGGTATTATTCTTTTTTTGCTTTTACGAACTTTCGACAGCATCAAAAGCAATAATACTCCCATAGCAACGATTGTCCCGACAACCACTGCGGTTCCGTCCGCAACGCCTCTTCCGACTTCCACACCGAGTCCTACCCCGGAACCGACTCCCACTCCGACTCCGGCGCCTACGCCTACTCCGGGACCGGTAACGGTTTGTCTGGGAGGCGACCTGATGTGCCTCGGCGGCCAGCAAACCCTCGCAAAACAACCGGACGGTACATTCAATTTCAACAATAGTTTTTCACTAATTAAAGATCATCTGAACAATTGTGATATTGCCGTCGCAAACTTAGAAACTGTAATTTCGGAGAGCACTCCGCTTACAATAAATCAAAGAATCAAACTGAACAACATCCCTCTCTGCAACGGTCCGGAAGAGTATCTGGCAGCCGTAAAAGAAGCCGGCTTTACCGCTATATGCACCGCCAATAATCATTCCATGGACGGCGATTATATCGGCATCAATGAAACTCTTCAAAAACTGAACGAATACGGTTTTGTTCACACGGGAATGTACGAACCCCCGTTTGAAACCGACGCTTCCGTCCCCCCGCAGGAGTCGTCACAACGGTATATTATCATGGAAAAGAACGGGATTAAAATCGGACTGGTTGCCTTTACCGACCTGATTAATCTAAGAAGCCTTTATAAGGAAAAAGAACTGCAACAGGTTATCAATTGTTATAGTAAGGAACTGGCAGAACAATTGATTTCAGAAGCAAAAGCCGCTGGTGCGGACTACGTCATCGTTTATAATCACTGGGGAAACGAAAACACACACGATGTTACGAATGAGCAGAAAAAAATGGCAACTGAACTGGCAGACGCGGGAGCCAATATTATTATCGGTTCTCACCCCCACTGTCTGCAGGGCTTTGAACTCCTTCGCGCTTCCGACGGCAGGGAAGTGCCTTGCTATTATTCCTTAGGCAATCTCGTCTCCAGTATGGCAAAGGATATCAATAACGACACCGCTCTTATCACCATTACCCTGCACTATACGCCGGAAGGTGTACAATTAAAGGATATGGATATTATGCCGTGCCATGTTTTTGTCCGGCTGAACGGAAAGCCTCATGTCATTGTACCTCTTTCCTATCCGTTGGAAAACAAAACCTATTTATCGGAATTAGAAAAGGCAAGAGACCGGATTCGTGCCGTGCTTCCGTGGGAGAAAGAGTAGTCATTTCCACGTAGGCTTTTCAGCCGTGAGTCTAGGCTGCCGCTTCGCAGCCGCCTAGCCCACGGGCTCCGCCATCAAACGAAAAAGAAAAGAACCGGAATTTCAAGCAAGCTTGATTCCGGTTCTTTTCTTTTTCGTTCGCGGCTTAAAAGCCTACGTGAGAGCTGCTGACGGGAATCGGACCCGTGACCTCCGCACTACCAATGCGACGCTCTACCGACTGAGCCACAGCAGCACTCGCTAATTTGTGTTTTCGCTATCAGCGACGTTTGTTAGTATACAATATTTTGTATGCAATGTCAACTACTTTTTTAAAAAAATTTAAAATATTTTTTTCGACCTATTTCCGGCAATATTTTTTTCACAGATATTGCCGGAAACAGACCTGTTTTTCTTATAAATTAGCTTCCAGAATCTTTACCATCTCGTCCACATGTTCCTTCTTAATCACAAGAGGCGGAACAAAACGGATGATATTGGTCCCTGCGGAAATCAGAATAAGTCCGGCCTTCATTGCACGAGTTACAACATCCTTTACCGGTTCCTTAAACTCTAAGCCCTGCATCAGACCGATACCTCTGTGTGCCACAATCTTATCCGCATGACGAGCGGTAAGAGCCTCCAACTGTTCGTAGAGGTATGCGCCCACTTCCTTTACGTTATCCAGAAGATTTAACTCTTCGAAACGGTCAAACACGGTACTTACCGCATGGGTAACAAACGGGTTTCCGCCGTAGGTAGTGCCGTGGTCACCCGGCTCGTAAGCGGATGCCACTTCATCGGTAGCCGCAAATGCACCTACCGGAACGCCGCATCCCAAAGCCTTTGCGGTAGTCATAATATCCGGCTTTACGCCGTACTGCTGATAAGCGTACATGGTGCCGGTTCTTCCCATTCCGCACTGAATCTCATCTAAAATAAGGAGAATTCCCTTCTCGTCACAAAGCTTTCTTACGCCCTGAATAAACTCCTTTTCAGCCGGATAAATACCGCCCTCACCCTGTACGGTCTCCATAATGATTGCTGCGGTCTTGTCGGTGATCTTAGACTTTACGCTGTCCAGATTATTGAACTCCGCAAATACAGCTCCGCCGATTAACGGTTCGAATGCCGCACGATATTTCGGAGTACCGGTTACCGAAAGCGCACCCATACTTCTTCCGTGGAAAGAGTGCTCCATTGCAATGATTTCGCTGTCAGCCACACCATGCTTCTTATAATAATATTTTCTTGCAAGCTTAATGGCACCTTCCACTGCTTCCGTACCGCTGTTGGTAAAGAACACGCGATCCATACCGGATGCCTTTACAATCTTTTCCGCAGCAAACGTAGTCGGCTCATTGTAATAGTAGTTGGAAGTATGAAGAAGCTTATCTACCTGCGCCTTTACGGCCTCGTTATACTTCTCATCTCCGTAGCCTAACGCAAATACCGCAATACCGGCAGAAAAATCCAGGTACTTGGTACCGTCGGTTTCATATAAGTATACACCTTCGCCGTGGTCCAGCACTACCTGATATCTTGCATAGGTATGCATCAGAACCTGCTCGGCCCTTTCCATACATTCTGTCTTATTCATAAAATCGCTCCCTTCTTATCTGAAAAGCCGGGGCCGCCCCGCCCCGGCACAGTTTACAGTACAAAGATTATTCGCCTTTTACAATTGCAGTACCGATACCCTTATCGGTAAAGAACTCAAGGAGTAAGGAGTGCTGTACACGACCGTCTAAAATATGTACGCCGGCTACTCCTTCCTTTACCGCATCGATACAGTTTTGAAGCTTCGGAAGCATACCGCCGCCAATCACACCGGATGCCAGAAGTTCATCTCCTTCCTCCACCGTAAGAACGGAAATAAGAGAGGACTTATCTTCGAAATCACGATATAAACCTTCGATGTCCGTAAGAAACGCAAGCTTTTCGGCGCCCATAGCGGAAGCAATGGCACAAGCCGCATCATCTGCGTTAATGTTGTAGGAAAGGAAATTATCATCCATACCGATCGGTGCGATGACCGGAATATAATCGTTTACCAAAAGGGTGTCGATTAAACCGGTATCCACGTTCGTAATATTGCCCACGAAGCCGATATCTTCACCGTTTGCAAGCTTCTTCTCGCACTTTAAGGTACCGCCGTCTTTACCGCAGATCCCCGCAGCCTTTACACCGAGCTGTTCTAACATCTGAACGAGACGCTTGTTCACCTTACTCAAAACCATCTCGGCAACTTCCATCGTCTCCGCATCGGTCACACGAAGCCCCTGTACAAACTTTGCCTCCTTACCGAGAAGGCCGACCCACTTGCTGATTTCCTTGCCGCCGCCGTGTACGATAATCGGCTGCATTCCCACCAGTTTTAAAAGAGCCACGTCCTTAATTACGCTCTGCTGCAACTGCTCGTCGAGCATGGCACTCCCGCCGTATTTAACCACCACAATCTTATCCTTAAACTTCTGAATGTACGGCAGTGCCTCTATGAGCACGTTTGCCTTTGCCATCAAACCTTCCATCTTGGAATCCTCGCTTTCTTTTCTCAGCTTGCGCTTCTAATATTGTCCACCCGGCTTTTCTATCTTATTAACTACGGTAATCCGCGTTAATCTTAACATAATCATAGGTCAAATCACAGCCCCATGCGGTAGCGGATGCATCGCCTTCATGCATGTCAACAAAAATGGTCACCTCGTCTGCTCCGAGAATCTTTACTGCCATATCTTCATCAAAAACAATCGGTGTGCCCATGTCAAACACCTGTAAACGGCCTTCTTTGCTTTCAAAGAAAAGTTCCACATCATTCTGGTCAAAATCCGCTCCGGAATACCCCATTGCACACAGGAAACGGCCGAAGTTGGCATCACATCCGTAGATTGCGGCTTTGGAAAGATTACTGGAAACAATTGCCCTTGATAATGTTCTTGCATCTTCTTTGCTTTTGGCGTTTACTACTTTTGCTTCAAACAATTTGGTGGCACCTTCGCCGTCTGCCGCCATTTTCTTTGCCAAAAATTCACATACATAGAAAAGGGCCTTTAAGAAATTGTCGTAGTCTTCTCCCTTTGCCGTAATCTTCGCATTTCCGGCAAGTCCGTTTGCCATGATTACGAGTGTATCATTGGTAGAAGTATCCCCATCCACGGTAATCATGTTGAAGGTGTCTGTTACTACTTCGCTTAATGCTTCCTGTAAAAGACTCTTCTCAATGGCAAGATCGGTTGTTAAAAAGCCGAGCATGGTACACATATTCGGATGAATCATTCCCGAACCTTTTGACATACCGCCAAGGGTAACTGTTTTACCGCCTGCCGTAAAAGTAACCGCTATTTCCTTATGTACGGTATCGGTAGTCATAATTGCTTTTGCTGCCGCAGTGCCCGCTTCTATCGTCTCCGAAAGCTTTGGTGCCATTGCCTTAACACCGTTTGCCAGTTTTTCAACCGGTAACTGCATTCCGATTACACCCGTAGATGCCACAAGGCAAGTATCTGTTGCAACACCGAGTGCTTCCTTTACCGCTTCTGCCGTTGCTTCACATGCATCAAAACCCTGTTTTCCCGTACATGCATTGGCAATGCCGGAATTCACAACAACCGCATGAACCGCATCGGATTCTTTTACAATCTTCATGTCCCACTGCACACAGGCTGCTTTTACCACATTACTGGTAAACGTACCTGCAACCGTACATGGCTCCTTAGAAAATACCATTGCCATATCGGTTCTGTTCTTGTATTTGATTCCTGCCTCCGTGGAAGCCGCACTAAAGCCCTTCGCCGCAGTAACGCCGCCGTCAATAATCTTCATATTTTTTATCCTTTCTTCACATTTTTAATCCGACTACTCTCTGTAATCGGTAATTATCCCTTCACCGGTTCCTTCGCAAACTCCGCTACTCAATAAACCGGGTAATATTTTCTTCATTTAACGTAAAATCATAATAATTCAAATCCTCTCGGAACGTCCAGCCAACCTTACGCCAGAACTTATTGCCGCCTCGGTTGCTCTTAAAAGCAATCAAAGATACCTTATTGATGCCCTCGACTTTCAGCTTCTGCATGGCAAAGGCCGCCATCTTCTTTCCGATCCCGTGCTTTCTGTGAGTGATCTTTACACACACATGGTAGAAGCAACCGCGTCTTCCGTCGTGACCGCACAAAATCGCTCCGATAATCTCATCATTATCCACCGCAACCACACTGGTGGTCGGATTTCTTTTTAAGAACTTCTCAACACCCTCTCTGGAATCATCCATACTGCGGATGCCGAATCCCTTTATCCCACACCACAAACGGTATACCTGGTCATAATCCTCCGGTACCATAACACGAATCATGATATCGTTTCCGTTTTCCTTCTGCTCCATCTCATTCACCTAAGCCAAAGGCCCCGCCTGTGCTTCCTTTCATTGATTTTATAATTATACATCATCAATGTATATTATGCAATACCTTATTTATATTTTTTCTCCGGACTTTAAATCAATCCCGTTTTCATACAGTCTTTTATAGATTCCTGCTACCGGAAGTCCTACGATATTAAAGTAATCTCCCCGAATCCCTTTTATATGTACCGCAAAGATTCCCTGCACCGCATAGCTGCCTGCTTTGTCCCCGCCTTCCTTTGTATCCAGGTATTCCTCAATCTGCCGGTCTGTCATGGCATCCACCTCAACCTCAGAACATTCCGCAAAAGAAATCGTGCGGCTCTCTCCCGTTTCTTCCTTAATAATAAGAGATACTCCGGTATACACCTGATGGATATCATCCGCCAACATGGAAATCATCCGCTTGGCATCCGACCTGTCTTTCGGTTTTCCCAAAATACTTCCGTCATACGAAACTACCGTATCCGCACCAATCACAATCACCGGTCCGCAAAGCCCCACTGCCACAGCCTCCGCTTTTCGGTAAGAAAGCTCCTTTACCAGTTCCGCAGGCTCTGTTTTTGTCGTGCTTTCATCACAATCACTGACAATCACTTCATAACTTGCACCGACTTGCGTAAGAATTTCCTTTCTTCTCGGGGATCCCGACGCCAGCACAATACGATACTTCATACAAACACTCCTTTCGGATTCGGCATGTGTTTCATTCCGAAACAGCCCAGACATCCCATACATTATAAGTCACAACTCTGAGAAATACAAGTAATTTCTACTTATTATTATAAAAACAACGTCCATTCTTCTCATATACTTTTACGTTTCTTCTGTTTCATACATTCTATTTGTATATTTATAACACTTTTTTCATTTTCCCTCTTGACTTATCGTGTTCGCAGTTGTATTATGTGTGATAGCAGGTGAAACGCTATGTCCGAGTATTTGTGCTCGCACAAGAATAATCAGATATGGGGTAGCACTTAACGACATAAAAAAGTAAAATGTACATAACAAGGAGGCACATCATGAAAGAGAAAGTTATTTTAGCTTACTCCGGTGGTCTTGATACGACCGCTATCATCCCGTGGTTAAAGGAGAACTACGATTACGACGTTGTTTGTTGCTGTATCGACGTTGGACAGGAAAGCGAGCTTGACGGTCTTGAGGAGCGCGCAAAGTACTCCGGCGCAGAGAAGCTTTACATCCTTGACGTTGTAGACGAGTTCGTTGATGAGTATGCAATTCCGTGCGTAAAGGCCGGTGCTGTTTATGAGAACAGATACTTACTCGGTACTTCCATGGCTCGTCCGATTATCGCCAAGAAATTGGTTGAGATTGCAAAGAAGGAAGGCGCTGTTGCAATTTGTCACGGTGCTACCGGTAAGGGTAACGATCAGGTACGCTTCGAGCTCGGTATTAAGGCTCTTGCTCCGGAATTAAAGATTATTGCTCCGTGGAGATGCAACGACACCTGGAAGATGTCCTCCCGTGAAGAAGAAATCGAATACTGCCGCGCTCACGGCATCGAGCTTCCGTTCGACGCAAGCCACAGCTACAGCCGTGACCGTAACCTCTGGCACATCAGCCATGAGGGTCTTGAGCTTGAGGACCCGGCAAACGCTCCGAACTATGACCATCTCTTAGTTCTCGGTGTTTCTCCGGAAAAGGCTCCGGATGAAGGCGAGACCGTTTCCATCACCTTCGAAGAAGGTGCTCCGGTTGCATTAAACGGCAAGAAGATGAAGGCTTCCGATATTATCCGCGAGTTAAACAAGCTGGGCGGCAAGCACGGTGTAGGTATCGTTGATATCGTTGAGAACCGTGTCGTAGGTATGAAGTCCCGCGGTGTTTACGAGACTCCGGGCGGAACCATCCTGATGGCAGCTCACGAGCAGCTTGAAGAGTTAATCCTTGACCGTGATACCTTAGCATACAAGAAGGGCGTTGCAGATAAGTATGCAGATGTTGTTTATGAAGGAAAGTGGTTCACCCCGCTTCGTGAAGCTCTCCAGGCATTCATCGAGTCCACTCAGAAGTATGTAACCGGTGAAGCAAAGCTTAAGCTTTACAAGGGCAATATCATTAAGCAGGGAACGACCTCTCCGTATTCCTTATACAACGAGAGCATCGCTTCCTTCACTACCGGTGATTTATACGACCACCACGATGCAGAAGGCTTCATCAATCTGTTCGGCCTTTCCTTAAAGGTTCGTGCAATGAAGATGAACAGCTTAGAAAAGTAAAAATAACACTACAGGGGCGTGCAGAAATTGCACGCCCCTGTTTAACTTTATTTCTTCGCAGCCTTCTTTGCTTCTTTTGCTGCCTTTTTCGCAGCCTTGGCTTCTTCATATGCCTTCAAATCTTTTTCGTACTGTGCCAGTTCTTCCGCATATTTTGCATCTTCTGCCGCAAATTTAGCCTCGCGCTCCGCTTTTTCCCGCAGCTTCTTTTCCTGTAACTGCTTCTGTCTTAGCATGCGCTTATATTTATCTTTTTCACGTTCTTTCGGATTTCCGAATATACCGATTACCAGGCAAACGGCAACGCTAAAGAAACAACATACAAAGATTACAAATTTTTCTTTCGCATTAAACGGCGGTTCCTTTTCTTCCTCTCCGGTAGTTACGGTCTCCGTTTCTCCGGACAGCAGTTCTGCCGTATCACCGCTCTGCGTTGTTTCGGTCACAGTCTCCTGTCCACTTTCTTCTGCCGCATATGTCACCATCGATATCCCGCTAAAAGCCAGGATTAACGCCAACAACACCCCTGCACATACCGCGGTCTTCTTTCCTTTAGACTTTGACAAAAAGAGCTTCCACACCGCAACAATAAACAGGCCGATACTGATCCATTGGGAAGTAGAAAGTCCGAACAAAAAACCTCTGATTTCGTCCCCACGGAAAAACTCTACCGTAAAACGAACCACCGGATAAATTAACATGTAATAAAAGATCATTTTGCCGTTTTCTTTTCCCTTTAAGAACAACCTGAGAAGTACAAAGAAAATCACCAAATTACATGCAGCTTCTATTAACGCAATCGGAAGTCTTCTCACATCGTTTAATTCCGGTATCAAATCGTTTCCGTGTACCACAAACCCGAACCTGCTCTCAATGCCGTAACAACATCCGCTCAAAAAACAACCGATTCGTCCGAACACGTGAAACAGCGGAATGCATACGCCGAATAAATCAAAGGCAACCGAGCGTTCCACCAGTTTGGAACGCTTTGTGTAAATCAAAAGCCCCACGCAAGCCCCCAGGAAGCCTCCGTAGTACACCATACCTCCGAAATAATTCACCAAAGACCCGAAAATCTGCTTCAAACTATAGGAAGATGCTTTGCTGAACAAAGCAATCACTTTACTCGTATTTGTAATTCCGAACAAAATATGACCACCGATTAAAAGGGAAACTCCGATGACCACCATAAGCAATACAACATCCTCATAGGCAACCTTATATCTCCTCGCCAAATAGCAGGCAACCACACCGCAAAGCAAAAGTCCGACAATCGCACACAATCCATAAGTACCCACCGGTCGCCCTAACACTTCAAAATACGGAAACATAATCAATCCTCCAAAAAGAAAAAATCCATAGCACAGCGCACCCCCGAAAAACGGTGGTAAACGCCGTGCTACGGAACCCGTTTACACACAATACGTCCTGTAAACTCCTGTACTCTTTACCGTAAAGAATTAGTACTGTAAAGAATTAGCAAGGTCGTTTAATTCTTCTACGCTGTTACCCAACGCACAAGCGGTACATGCTACGCATACGGTGCAGGTTAATACGCCGATTGCTGCGAATACAAGACCGATGATGGAAAGTACAAGACCTGCGGTTGCAAGACCGGTCGGCTCTCCGGCAGCCTTTGCTGCCTTACTTCCCTTTACTGCGCAAACCAAGCCGACAATAGCAAGAATCAATCCTACGATGTTTACCATGTAGAAGAAAGATAATACGATTGCTACAATGCCTAACACAAGACCTGCGATAGATAATCCCTTACTGTTATTGTTCTCCATACTCTAGTGCCCTCCTATGTGATTTATTTAACTACCTTTTTATAGTACCATATTTGAAAATCACCGTCAACAATTTTATGCATTATTTTACAGATTTCTAATTTTATCGTACAAATCCGGCTCAAATTCGCCCTTACGCAACATCGCAATCTCGGCACCGTACGGGGCAAGGGATTTTTCCTTTCCCCCCGGTTCTGCTGTTACATACGGCGTCTCCAAAATCTTCGGAACCTCTTCAAACTCCGAAAAATGCACAATCTTATTCAGTGCATCAAATCCGATTTCTCCGAATCCGATATTCTCATGCCGGTCTTTCGCCGCTCCCCGCAAATTCTTACTGTCGTTAATGTGGAATACCGCAATCTGTTCCTTCCCAAGAATTTTATCAAACTGTGCCACCACCCCTTCAAAATCATTCACAATGTCGTATCCCGCATCATGAACATGGCAGGTATCAAAGCAAACACGAAGCTTATCATTGTATACTACACCGTCATAAATCCGCGCCAGCTGTTCAAAGGTCTTTCCCATCTCGCTGCCTTTACCCGCCATAGTTTCCAAAGCAATCCGCACCTTCGTCTCCGGCGTCAGCACTTCATTCAACCCCTTTACAATCTGTGCAATCCCTGCCTCCTCTCCGGCATCCACATGAGAGCCCGGATGCAGTACCAAAACATCGCTTCCCATAGCCTCGGTACGACGAATTTCCTCCCGTAAAAAATCCACCGCCAGTTCATAGGTCTCCGACTTTACGGAATTGCCGAGGTTAATAATATAAGGCGCATGTATCACAAACTCCGACAAGCCGCTTTCTCTCATCAATTTCCAACCAGCTTCGATATTCAGCTCTGAAATTGCCTTTCGCCTGGTATTCTGGGGTGCTCCCGTATACAACATAAACGTATTTGCTTTATAAGAAAGAGCCTCTTTTACAGACCCTAAAAACATTTCTTTTCCGCTCATCCCGACATGGGAACCGATTTTCAACATACATTGTCTCCTTTCTTTCCACACATACTACTCAATTATACTAACATAATTGTTCTTCATTTGCAAGAAAGGTGCCCCCTGGAGGAGACACCTTCTTTGTAAGCTTATCATATATTTCTTTCGCAATCAGAACAGGGAATCAAACAACGTACCGGAATTCATGGCATTGGTCGGATAATTATTTCCGCTTGCCGTATACGCGGAAGCCGCCTTCGTCGCCTGAAGCTCTGCCGCACCCGCAAGTCCGGATGCCTTTCTGGCAAGCTGACCGAGGGCAGAGTTGGTTCCTTCAAAGAAATCCCGAAGCTCCGTCATATCCTTTTCGCGGAATACCTTCTCATCCAAAGCAAGACGTCCGTCCTTGTCCACGGAAATGCCTACACCCGCAAGCTCATCCGTATATTGCTTGGTCACCTGCGTCAGCCACTGGGTCTTCTGCTGTACGGAAGATGCCTCTATCGAGCCCACCGACTCCAATGTATCGTTATATGCGGATACAAAAGACTGCACCGACTTTACCAAAGTATCGTAATCATAGTCCGTACGGGTGGAAGTAGAACCATCCTCATTGGTATCCACAATTGTCTTCTTCTCATAGAGAGAGGAAGAACCGGTCTTTACCGCAGCCAACTTCATTGCCGCATTCTGAAGCGCCGTAGCGGAATCCTTTACGGTATCCAGTTCCTTTGCGGTGTCTACCGTATCGGAGCTTTTCTTTACCTTATTGGTAATCTTATCCGTGGTATCGGTCTTTGTGCTACCGTCAGCATTATACTTCTTGTAATAGGCCTTTAAAAGCTTTCCGTAGGAACCGCTCCGAATCTGGTTGTATTCGCCGAGAAGTCCGGAAAAACCGGTACCGGAACTGTTCATCCCGCTGAACAATGTACTGGAATAATTAAAAAATGACATATGCATCGCCCTCCTTGACTTATGCTTTATTCATTAGTATGGTCAAAAGACACTTTTCCTTATATCTATTATATCGTCAATTTCTATGATTTGTAAAGAGGAAATGCACATTTTCTTACTTTTTAAGCAAATACGCCGCTTTTTCATAATCCGCTTTTTTCACATAAATAATATACTCTGTCATAGCGTCCGTGTTCTGCCCGTAGGTTCCGGTATGGGACCGACTCCCCACAGAGAACGGTGATGCATTCAGGCGGTTCACTGTTTTGACAGAATACTCAATCCCTTCTGCCGCAAGAAGCATACGTATCCGAGCTTGCTCGTTCATGTCAAAAGTTACCGTTAATTCTTTTCTGTTGAAAATAGCAATCATAGTTCTCCTCCTTATTATCCGCTAACAGTATACGCTGAATTCAGAATAGACGTAAAACGGAAAGTTTCAAGCGCTTGACAAATTGGGATTTACACAAGTGAATAAACAAACTGAAGGTCATCTGGTTCATCATTTGCAATGGAAAGAATAGGATTATCAGTAACATCTGCTCCCATAGCTCTGTAGAAATTAATTGTTTCCTCTGATGGACAAGCAGAAATATACAACTCCCTTGCTCCGTTTAAGCGTGCTTCTTCCACTGCTTTTTCCCATAATATACGGCCAATTCCCTGACCACGAAAATTCTTGTCAACTTGAATCAAATCAAGAATCATCCGCTCGGATATCAATTCCTTCACAAGACTCATAAAGCCAATAATTTTACCTTCCTCAAGTGCAAGATAGGAAATATATTTACTATCAACAAGGTCAAGAGCGACTTCTCTCTTTTTATCTATACTCCAATCCATCATACCAGGTTGTTCTTCAAGAACATACTTCTCGTCTTTTCTGACATATATTCTTGTAATCTCCTGTTGACGGTTAAAAGCATCCAGATTAATTTCCGAAAAGCCATCACATCTTACTTTTTCAATTGTCATATAATCCTCCACAAATTCAAATTCATGCGTGCTATCAATCTCTCTGTAAGACTGAAAGTTTGCTTTGCTTATAAGTCTGAAGCTGTCAGTATTTTTTCTGTTTCTGCCATGTCCTTTTCAATCAATGGACGCATACTATCTTTATATTTCGATAAATCTGCATCATGCAAACATAATAATATTCTCGGAATATATTGTGGCTTTGCCACTCCCACCTGTGCAAGAGCCTTTATACATTGTCTCGCAGTAATCGGCTTATCGTCCGTAACATGGGAAAGATAATCTGATATTATTGCATCAAAACGATTCTCATCGTCCCACTGTGCATTAGCCGAAAGAATATACAACACACGATTTCTTACTAATGACTTTGGATGGTTAAGCAGGGACGCAAACGCATCAAAAAATTCATACCATTTATCAGTATCTTGACTTTCGGATATGATTTTATCAGCAATGGCACAAGCATATTTATCATCCTTTGCTGTCAACTTTGCAATTATGTCCTGCATTAAAACTCACCTCCAAATTCAAAGTTTCCATTCCCTATAAATTGAAGTTTTTATCTCTGTCAAACTGAAACTTATCTAAACTTCTAAAAATTCCCGCTCAACATCATAAAAATCACTATAATAACCGTAACAACTGCCATAAACAGGAAAAAACCTGCTATAATCGAACCCTTTTTCATTTCCGCTTTTTTATTAACTTTCATTGCAGCTTCTTTTGTATCAAAGATATTAGGGTCACCTTCCGAAAATTCGCGCATCTTATCGGTTCTTTTGTTCTCGCATATATAGCAGTCTCCATTAATTTCGCGTATTTTCCAAATGCTCACTTTTTGTCCAATCTCATTGATGGTGTATAAATAGTCTCCGATTTGTTTCATTCTTTTGTCCCACTTAACTCTATTAATTGTTACGAAGTTCTGTTAATAAAGCCACCGTAATATCTTTTGCAATTCCAGCCGCCTTTTCACAGTTTTCTTCAAAATGACCTATACCACTATGTGATGCCGTGTCTGTAATACTTCTGACAGATATAAAAGGTATGTTATTTACATAGCATACATGAGCAATACTTGCCGTTTCCATATCCACAGTTAATGGCTCAAATTGCTCATTAATCTTTTCGCGTCCTTCATCTGCTATAAATGCTTCACCTGTTACCATTCGCCCCCAAAAAACTTTATAGTTCTGTTCAAGTTTATCAACTGCCTTTTTTGCCACACTCAATAATCCTTGGTCTGCCTTAAAAAAAACTGTTTCTAACCACGGATGAAATTCTGTTAATATATTCGGAGCAACATCATGATATGCAACTTCTGTGGAAATTACTGTGTCAAAGATTTCAAGTCTTTCATTCATTCCACCTGCTACACCTGCATTGATAATAGTATTCGCATGGTATGTATCTATTAGTATTTGTGTTGCAATAGCGGCATTTACTTTACATACTCCCGAAAATAAAACGACAACTTCTACATCACTTATTGTTCCCTCGTAGAATTTCAGCATTGCTTTTTCGGTTGTTTTACATTCACATATTATTGGTAAAAAAGGAGCTACTTCTCTATCACCTGCACAAATAATACCCACTCGCATATTCTGACCTCCAAATTCAAAGTTCTGCATGCTTTCAGACTCACCAGAAGCCTGAAATTTACCGTTTTGTCACTGACTAAATACCGTTCGTCAACTGATTATACACATAGAAATATTTTAATAACATGTAATTATTCTGTAGTTATTTTTGCAAGTTCTGTATTTATACGATGACCGGCACAAGTTTCATTATAAGTTGCTCCGGGAGTTAAAAATTTATCATCTTCTGCCCATATGCAAAGTCCAAAATCCCCTGCGTTAAACGCCCATAAACAATATGGCGTGCCCATTGACTTACAAGTTTCTGTAACCATTTTATAATACTCTATCTGCTGTTCCTGAGGAATATATGTTGAACATCCGTACTCCTGAAGCATCCATCTAACATTGTTTTCTTCAGCCCAAGAGTTATAATAATTAAGTCTGTCTGAACTTTCTGTCCGACAAGCTTCTAAATCAAGAACCGCTCCCGGCTCTGTCCATGTGGTTTCATTGACATACATATGAAATCCTATAACAAGATTATTCGCTCTAAGTTCGTTTACCTTTTTCATTCCGATAGTGCTGTAGCCAAGTGCGTCAACAACAATAAGTCGGTTCGGAGTTACCGCCTGAATTTCATCAATAGCCTTATTCATAAGACCGATATAAACTTCTTCGTTATCTGTTACTATGTTAGGCGGCTCGTTATAAAGATTAAAACTAAGGGCATTGGTATCAATATCGGCATACCTATTTGCGATAATCTGCCAAAATTTTATAAAGAGTTTTTGTTCATCCGAATCAGGAGTAAAGAGCTTCTCTCTTGTAGATTCTTCGTCTCCACCTATCATAAGTCCGCCAACAGTTGAATGACAATCAATACATACATGAATATTATTTTCAATACACCATTCTATCAGTCTGTCAAGTTCTTCGTACTGCTTTATATTTACAGCATCTATACTTCCATAAAAATTCTGTCCCGCATACTCAGGAGATTGATATTGACCTTCCGTAAAAAAGTATCTTGTATCTATAGAAACACGAACATAATTATAACCTGCTTCCGCTATTTCAAGAACCGTTTCTTCATCATATTCAGTTACTTTTAAATGTTCCGGCGTAATATTTTCAGGATTAGTTTCAACAATAACCCACGACCATGCAAACTCGGCTTTATCTACAATATGCGTTCCTTTCCAGTCAGGAAGTTCTTTGCTTACATCGGGAAAACTCTTTGCTCTTTCTTTTGCCTCTGCAGAAATTGTATTTATGTAAACATCTTTTTTTATCTCATCTTCTTCAGGAACTTCGGTTGTGGTCATTTGTTCAGTTTGATTTTCAATTTTCTCTGATTGAGTTGTTATCTGTTCACTCGGAACAGTAACATCATCATCTTTACTGCATCCATTCAGAGCAACAAGCATTAATAAAATAATATGAATATAAACTAACTTGTTATTTATTTTCATATAAGCCTCCTTTTAAATATTATTTTACACATTATCCAACTATACACCAACTTCAAATTCCGGTTCTCCGTACCGCTATTTTCATTTTATAGTACCAACCACACCAAGTCAATAAAAAAGAACAAAGAGACAACATGTCTCCTTGCTCATATTTTACTTTCTTATTCGATAGACATTGCCGTTTTTCTCCTTACCACTAGCAACATTTCAAATACTTACCACTTACCGTACCTCTTTTCTTACCACTTTTTAACAGGTTGTGGTAAGTTGCGATTCTTTTCCTTTTGTAATCCATCTTGTAAAACCCTCTAAAATCAAGGGCTTTCGCCTATTTCCAAGCAATTTCTCTCCCTAAAACCTCTTCACCACCTGGAAGATATAAAATTTGAGATAATACGACTCATTCGCTGCCCACAGAATCGGATGGTCCGCCGCCTGGGTACGGTACTCCACCTGACGAAGACGCACATGGACATCTCTTGCCGCCTGGGCGATAGTCTCCGTAAAGAGTTCCGGTGTCATAAAGTGAGAGCAGGAGCAGGTACAAAGATAACCTCCGTCCTTTACAAGCTTCAGTCCCCGGATATTGATTTCACGATAGCCCCGTGCCGCATTTTTTACGGAGTTTCTGGACTTGGTAAAGGCCGGCGGGTCTAAGATAACCACATCGTACTGCTCTCCGGTGCGCTCTAACTCCGGCAAAAGTTCAAACACATCCGCGCACTGGAATTTTACCGTATCGGACAGACCGTTTAACTCCGCATTCTTTCTCGCCTGCTCCACCGCAAGCTCCGAAGCATCCACACCAAGAACGCTGCTTGCTCCTGCAATTCCCGCATTTAAGGCAAAGGAACCTGTATGGGTAAAGCAGTCCAGTACCTTTGCATCCTTACAAAGCTTCTGTACCGCCAAGCGGTTGTACTTCTGGTCAAGGAAAAATCCGGTTTTCTGACCGTCCGCAATATCCACCAGATACTTTACACCATTCTCAATAATCTCTACTTCCGTATCAAACGGTTCCGTAAGGAACCCTTTAAACCGCTCCATTCCTTCCTGCTCCCGAACTTTGGCGTCGCTGCGCTCATAAATTCCCCGCAGTACAATACCGTCCTCCGCCAGTACCTTCTTAAGAGCATCCAGTATCACCGGCTTTAACCGGTCGATGCCCAGTGCCAGAGACTGTACCACACACACATCGGAGAACTTGTCCACCACAAGCCCCGGTAAAAAGTCCGCTTCTCCGAAAATCAGACGACAGCTGCTCGTATCTACCGTCTTCTTACGATATTCCCACGCCGCCCGGACTCTCTTTTCCAAAAACGCCTCGTTAATCTCCTCATCCTTGTCCCTGGTCAGCATGCGCACGGTAAGCTTGGACTTACGGTTAATGAAGCCGGTGCCCAGTACATAACCGTCAAAATCGTTGACACGTACCAGTTCACCGTCTTCCACTGCGCCGGTAATCGTATTGATTTCGTTATCATAAATCCAAAGCCCACCTGCTTTTAAACTCCGGGCTTCGCCTTTTTTTACCGTTACCATTCCCTTTATTGTAAACAAATCGCTCATCTTACTTTTGTCGCCCTTCCGGCTCTCCTTTCGCAGCAATCCTTCGTATTATTTTTCCTTCTTGCGGAACACAAACAACTTGCTTAACACATAATTCATCACAATCACCACAACACTGGTAATCGCTTTTGCAATGGCACCCTCCACACCGAATACCGACTGATTCAAACCGATTGCAATCAGAGCGCTCGGCAACAAAATTTCAAAGATACCGGAAAAAATGCGGGAACCGTAAAACTTTGCCGCTTCCACCAGTAAAAACTTCTTTTCGGTACTTTTACTTTCAAATACAAACAACTTATTGGTGATAAATGCAAAGGTCACCGCAACCACCCAAGCGATTCCGTTACAAACGGCAATCTGACCATTGGAAAGCTCCGCCACGGAACGTCCGAACAACTTTGTGCATATAATATATACAATCCAGTTTACCACCGTCGTAGCCACTCCGAACACCAGATACATAATAATTTCCTTGTATTTCTTAAACAGTTTTTTTATTGTTTCCATGATTCCTCCTTTTGTTGCCGTTTCATCGCAACAACACTGTTTAGTATAGCATCCTTTCGGAGATTCTGCAATAAGTGTGTAAAATTTCCCTGTGACATAAAAAAGGACACTGCCATCCCTGCGTGTCCTTTTTCCGTCGTCTTGAGTAAACTATAGCCACTCAAAGCAATATCATCTCTTCATTCATTTTCTGTATCATCAACTTATGACTCTGTCAGCTGTTCCGCAAGATTTTTAATTCTGTGAACCATATCCACCAGACTTTCCGTTCCGTTTCGACTTTCCTTCGTAGCATCCGTAACATGCTCTACCGCAGATAAGTTCACTTCGGTATTCTGATGTACCTGTTCCATACCGCTTGCTACCTGCTTTTCGGTCTCCAAAAGGGTTTTCGTAATCCGATCCACTTCATCAATCTGTGCGGTCATTGTCTCGTTAGCTTTTGTAATTGTGTAGGTAGACTCTCCCGCTTCTTTCATCTGCAGTAATCCCTGCTCTGTCAATTCTGCGCTCTGTTCCATGGAAGCAACCGCTTCTTCCGTACTTTTTACTACCTCATTGACAATCGTACCGATACTTTCCACCGCAATCTGTGTCTGTTCGGAAAGCTTCTGTATCTCCTCCGCTACAACCGCAAAGCCTCTGCCGTGTTCCCCAGCTCTTGCCGCCTCAATCGTAGCATTTAAAGCAAGGAGCTTTGTTTGCGCGGAAATATCTGTAATCGTCTGAATGATTCCCATAATCTCATTGGACTGTTCCTCCAAAGTTTCAATTACTTTCTTACACTCGCCCGCACTCTCGGAAATACGTAGCATACGATCCGTAGCCAAATCCATGGTCTTCTGATTTCCGGAAGAAAGCTCGCGAATCTGACTCGCCGCCTTGGCAAGTCGATCACTCATGTCACCCAACTGCGCCATTTGTCCGGTAATATCCGACAATCCATCATTCATTACATGAATCTGATTTGCGTTTTCTTTCGTACCACGCATAATCTCTTCTGTTTCATCCGCTACTTTTTGATTCGTCTCATTGGAAATCCGGGCAAGCTGCTCCAGTTCGCTCACAAACGCAAGTAACTGCCTCGACACTTGGCTATTTTGTTCACGAAGGCTTGTCATACGTTCCAACATATCCTTTTGTTCTTCCGCACCCATCAGATTTCCTAACATAGCTGCCGTTCTGCTGCAAAGCATGGTAAAAATAGCCGCAATTGCAATCAAAGTCAAAGCTCTCGGCGCTACACTGTATACCATCACATCATACATCGTATCAAAATTCTTATCCGGTAATGTATTCCATTGGAATGCAAGAATTTGTCCCACCGATACTCCGATTACATTGATCACCGTAGCCAATATATTTAATTTCTTCGAGAAATATAAGCTTGCAATCGCAATTGCATACACATAAATTACGATTACATGAAAGCTCAATGTTGTTGTCGTTAATAAAATAAACAATGAAGCACAAACCACATTCAAATACTTAATCCAGCCGGCCGAACCATGCCCGATTCGATGAAACAGAGTCGGTAACCATAGAAATACGGAACCTGCCACAAATGCAACGGTCATAATAGTCTGATCCACAATAAATATTCCTGCCACATTCAGTCCGAATACCAGTACAAAGATAAAAAAAGTAATTCGCATCACCTTTGCAACCACCTTGTTCGCCTGCTGTTCGTTCATCTGTAGTACACCGTTCATATCCACGCTCCTTTCTCACAGGCTTTCTGCCTGCATCTGCCGTAACATCACCGTCCCGTTTTCTTCTCGGGTACAATCTCACAGAGTTCCAATTTACCACTCTTAATCAAAGTAAGCATACTTGCGAATTCCCTACTTAACATCTCTTGAATTTCTCTTTCTTCGAACCGGCATGCTCCGGTGGCACAGAGTACACATATTCCGTAAGTAAAAATCCACACCTGCATAAACAAAGCAATCGCCTCTGTACGTTTCAATGCATATTCTTGCTCCAACATAGCCAGACACACTTCACCCGTGTCTCCCAAATACTTCAAATGCTCTTCAAAACTCTTACTGTCATTGTGCTCCTGCATATACAAAAGCTGAAACAATTTCGGTTCCCGGTTTGCAAACTGTATCATTTGAATTCCGATTTGTTTAAATGCCGGCGTATACTCCGCTGCCGCCTCCGCATAGGATTCAAACTCTTTCATTGCCGCATTACGCACCTCTGTCTGTAGATCTTCCATGTTTTTAAAAACCGTAAAAATCGGTCTGGAGGAACTTCCGAGTTCTTTTGCAAGAGAACGGGCCGTCAATGCATTAATTCCAAGCTTTCTTACTATTGTAAATGCCGTTGTAACAATCTCTTCTTTTGTAAACTTTGCCTTTGGTGGCACTCGATCACACTCCTTATGGAAATCAATCTGCTCCAATCGTTTTAAAACGCGCGTTGCAGATTATATTGAAATTATACTCCCTTCTACTTTTCCTGTCAATAAAAACATCTTATTTTAACACAAATTCCTGTTATTTCTTCCTACTTTGTGATATAATATTTGCGAAGGCAAAGCTCATATGCCGAAACAAGTACGGTGGATGTTCCATCAGCCCGGACTTATTTCGGCATATGAGCGCGCATGGTATTAATATCATCAAACAACATCATTGTCGAAAGGAGGTAATCTTATGACTTATGTATGTGACGTATGCGGTTATGTTTACGACGAAGCAACCGGCGATCCGGACAACGGTATCGCACCGGGAACTCCGTGGGAAAATGTCCCGGAGGACTGGGTATGCCCGCTCTGTGGTGTAGGCAAGGACCAGTTTTCCGAGCAGTAACCGACACAGCGGTCGCCTCATGCGGCCGCTTTATTTCGTTTTATTCTTTTTTCTTAGACTGCTTGGCACATAACCGTAGTACTTGGAAAACGCATAAGAAAAATGCTCCATGGAGGCATATCCCAGCATCTCGCTGATTTCCGTAATACTGTAGCGACTGTTCTGAAGTAACGTCACCGCTGCCGACATACGTGCTTCCAGCTTTTTCTGTGTGAAAGATTTCCCGTACATTTTCTGCAACAGACGCTGTGTCTGACGCACACTGAATCCAAGACGTTTCGCCATCTCTTCTAATGTGATATCCCGGTATTCGTATAAAAAGATTTCGTCCGCCACCAATAGGGCATTTTCCTCCTGTATATCATGGGCCCCAAACTGCTCCTGAGGCTCCGGGAGCATCGTCTCCTCTTCCTTGGTCGCTATGGCACTGCGGATACATTCTATCAAAAATTCCGCCAGCAAATACTGCATCTTCTCATAGGTTCCCGGCTGATTTCCTGTCTGTTCTTTCAGAATCTCTTCTATCAAACGTTTCAACGTTTTTCGGGCCGTTCCGTGCCACAAAGCATGCGTGCTCAACCCACGCAATAACTCTCCACCCGTCGCCCCTTTCTGCAACTGCATGTACACTCCGAATTCAATGAGCGGATTATCCTTCGAAGGAATCTGTTCGTGGAGTACTCCAGGGCCGGTAATATAAAGAATTCCCGGCTCCACCCCGTACTCCAGCTTATTTAAAAATACCGTGCCCTCTCCCTGTACCACATAATGAAGTTCGTATACATTTTCTCCGTGGGCATGCTCCGGCATTACTTCCGTAAATCTGCGATAGCTCACCATCGCAATGGTCACCACCGCGCCCTCCAGCAAAAAACGATAGCCGCTGCTCTTCTCCCCGCTGCGCTCTTGTAATTCCACGTGTCATACCTCCTTCGTAACACCTTCTCCGTATAATCTCCCCCGCATAAAATCTCCTCTGTTCCGTCGTATTTCTTATTTTCAATACTCTTCGAAAAAATACCGTTTACTTCGTCTATATGTCATATTATACGCTGGAAAAATTTGAATTGCAACGATATAATAGAATCAGAGAAATTATCAATTTACGGAGGTGTACGATGCATCAGCTCACTTATACCACATCAGCAGGATACAACTGGAACAAAGCCCTTCCCATCGGCAACGGCCGTCTGGGAGCAATGATTTACGGAAACAATACCTCCGAGCATTTTCAGATTAACGAAGACAGTGTCTGGTTCGGCGGTCCGCGTAATCGTAACAACAAGGATGCACCGGCTCATTTGGAGGAAGTACGTTCTCTTATCCTTTCCGGCAACATCCGTAAAGCCGAGGAATTGTGTAAATATGCCCTGACCGGCACCCCGCAAAGCGAACACACCTACCAGACTCTGGGCGATGTATACTTTGATTTCTGCGGATGTCTGACAAAGGGCATCAACTTCCGCCGTACTCTGGATTTGGAGACAGCGGTACATACTACCGTTACCACAGAAGAGAGTACCGGTATTACCTACCGTTGCGATTCCTTTGTCAGCAAGAGCTATAACTGTATCGTAGCTAGGTTTACCTCTTCCGCTCCGGGACATCTGGATTTGGCTGCCTCCCTACAGCGAGGCAATTTTTACGAATCTACGGAACATACCTCGGACTCTTTGTACATTTCAGGCAACTTAGGCGGAGGCGGCTCCGATTTTTGTTGCGGTATGCGCATGCTCTCCGACGGAGCCTTTGTAAAAGGCATCGGCGAACACCTTCTGACAGAGCATGCTGCGGAAGTAACGGTACTTATTACCGCTTCCACCACCTTCCGAAGCGCGCTCCCGCGTAAAACTGTGGAAGACACTTTGACAAAGGCCGCTACCCTTTCCTACGAGGAACTATACCACGACCATTTAGCGGAATATCAGCCTTACTTTAAGCGCATGGCCCTGACACTGCCTTACGATAAGGAACTGGATGAGCTTACCACCGACGAACGTCTCCGCCGTATTTCCGCAGAACAACCGGACAACGGTTTACTTGCTACTTATTTTGCTTACGGCCGTTATCTCCTCATTTGCTCCAGTCGCGGTGATTGCCTTCCGGCAAATCTGCAGGGTATCTGGTGCAACAGCATCGACGCTCCTTGGGGCAGCAAATACACCATCAACATCAATACCGAAATGAACTACTGGCCGGCCAACATGTGCAATCTGGCGGAATGTCAAATGCCGCTGTTTGAACACATTATGCGTATGCTTCCCAACGGACAGCGTACCGCAAAAGAAATGTATGGCTGCAACGGCTTTGTAGCCCATCATAACACGGATATGTGGGGCGATACCGCACCGCAGGACATCTATATTCCTGCCACCTTCTGGGTCATGGGTGCCGCATGGCTTTGTACCCACATCTGGCAGCACTATTTATACACCCTGGACGTTGACTTTTTAAAGGAGTACTATCCGGCCTTAAAAGAAGCGGTACGATTCTTCTTTGATTTCCTCATTGAAGTAGACGGTGCCTACGTCACCTGCCCTTCCGTTTCTCCTGAAAATACCTATATTATGAATAGCGGCATTAGCGGCTGCCTTACCTATGGCTCTGCCATGGATAACGAGATTTTGCACGAACTGTTCGGCAATCTTCTTTCTGCCGCACCGATTGTAGGTGACACCGATACAGCCTTCCTGGAAAAAGCAAAGGAATATGACGCAAAGATTCCGAGCATCCGTATCGGCAAGCACGGTCAGATTATGGAATGGCAGGAGGATTATGACGAAGCAGAACCGGGGCATCGGCATATTTCACATCTGTGGGCATTGCACCCGGCTTTCCAGATTACACCGGATGCCACCCCGGAGCTGTGCGACGCGGCAAAGGTTACCCTAGAGCGGAGACTGGCCGGCGGCGGCGGTCACACCGGCTGGAGCCGTGCTTGGATTATCAATATGTATGCAAGACTTTGGAACAGTGAAGAATGCTACAAGAATCTTCTTGCACTGATGCAAAATTCCACCTTGGAAAATCTTTTGGATAACCATCCGCCGTTCCAGATTGACGGTAACTTCGGTGCCACCGCCGGTATTGCGGAAATGCTTCTCCAGTCCAATGAAGCCCGCACCGTTCTCCTTCCTGCCCTTCCGAAGGAATGGAGCGAAGGAAGTGTCACCGGGCTGTGCGGCGTAGGTGCCGTCACCTATAATCTTTCCTGGAAAGACGGGGCTTTAACCGAGGTTACACTGTTTCCGAGGTATGACACGGAGCTTACCCTTGTCTACAGGGGCGTTTCCCATACCGTTATATTAAAGAGCGGTACGGAACTCAAACTCGGTTCCGGAGCATTTATTTCTTAGCATTTGATTGCCCTCAAATATATGTTGCGTTTCGCTTACGGGGTAAAAACTCCGTAGGCGTTCCTTCGCGACGCCAGCAAAAAACAGGTTGTGCACGAAATAAAAATGCACAACCCGTTTTCATTTTAGTCTGTAACTTCTTTTTTGTATCTTGCGAACCCGGAAGATTCCTTCCTTGTTCCGTCCTGCAACACCCACATTGCCTCTGTATCGGGAAGCGATTCTATCAATGCCAGTCCCACGTCAAAATCCATACAAAACAAGGCAGTAGAAAGCGCATCTCCGTCTGCGGAGCTGTTACATACCACAGATACCGACACATAGCCTTCTGAAGGCATTAAAGTCTCCGGATCGATAATATGATGATACCGTTTTCCGTCCACCACATAATACCGCTGATACGAACCGCTGGTCACCAAAGATTCTCCCGCCAATTCCAGATAGGCCAAATATACATCCTCGCTATCCTCCTCCGGATTTTCGATTCCCACAGTCCATTTTTCCTTGTCGTCTTTTCCACCTACGGTACGGACATTTCCACCCACATTAAGCACATAGCCGGATATGTCCTGTTCCTCCAAAGATCGTGCCGCCATTTCTACGGCATATCCTTTCGCCACAGCACCCACATCCAGCGTCATGGCCGGATCCGTCAAAGTCACGGTACAAGCATCTTCATCAATCACAACGTTGTTGATATCCGTATGCTCCGCCGCTTCCTCCAGTTTCTTCATTGGAGGAAGCTTTGCTGTCCAAGGCTCGTCTATCCCTTCCGTCCGATAGTCATGCCACACCGACAACACGCTGCCCATAGCAATATTCACCGTACCGTCCGTCTTTTCGTACATCTCCTTTGCATATAACAGCATATCGATGATTCGCCGGTCCACCGTCACAGTACGATGTGCGCCGTCCGCAATTTCATTTATGGTGCAAAGATTCTCCAAGCCTTCATAACGATGGTAAATGGTAAAGAGCTTGTGATACTCCGAAAGTTCTTCCAATACTCCGTCCGCAATCTCATCAAATTGCTCCTGACTTTTTGCATACCCTGTAATCGTTGTCACCGTATCGAAATAGTCAAAGGAATAAGTAGAATATTTTTGAAGTTCTGTTCCGCAACCGGCAAACCCTATACTTTGTAAAAACAAAGAGCAAAGCAGTATACACAACCATACTTTTTTCTTCATGCACATTCCTCCAAACACATCTCATTCCTCATAACGATATACATTTATTATACCCCGCGCCAATCCGCCATTGCAACACATTTTTGCATGCAATCCTTGTGTAACTTCACACTATGCTCACTTTGCACAAACACAAGAAAAGGGGAGGCGAACCTCCCCCGGCTTATCCTTTCCTTACTTTAACTTACCTACTGCCTTTACAAAACCGTCAACCAGAATCGTACAACCTGCGGTCTGTAACTCTGTATTACCGTAGTTATCGTTTCCCATCATGGACGCAATTTCCACAGCGGTCTTGCCTACACATGCCGCATCGAATGCCGCCGCCTGCTCGTTCCATTCCTTCACAACACCGTCACCGTTTAAATCGGTCCCGTATGCGCTCATACCGTAGTTAGCGCCGGCATCCTTCTTAGAGGAAACAGCCTTGGTCAAATCATAGGTAGAAGTACCGGTTGCATCAAAGGTGAACTTCACCTGAACACAATCACTGCTTGCTGCCACAACCTTACCTTCCGCATCTACCGCAGCCGCAAGGAACGTTGTCTCCAACTGGTTCTGACCGTCCGCATCCCCTGTAGCATCCTTGCAGGATTGTGCGGTGGACACTCCGAGCTTTAAGGTATGTTCTGCGGTCACATCGGAAGACACTGCATTATTGTATGCCTTTTCGATTGCCTGCACAAACTCAATCACGGTAATGGTACAACCTGCGTTAATTACTTCTTCGGTTCCCTTATCTTCCCCTGCAACCAAAGCCTTTACTTCATCAAGGGTCTTGCCGCAAACCACGCTTTCAAACGCATCTGCCTGCTCATACCACTCCTTTACCGCACCGCCGTAGGCAACCATGTTGTATGCATCACCCAACTCATACTTGGTAGCAAAGGACTCGTTCGCAATCGCCTTACCGTCTCCGGTGTATGCCACGGTAGCATCTGCGGCATCAAGCTGACATGCAACGATTTTACCTGCCGCATCCACGGTAACTACAGCTACATTGGTGGTTACCTTTCCCTGACCGTTGGCATCCGCTTCCGCATTGCTTGCCTTGGAAACCTCAGTCACTAAACCCATACCGAACTTTAAGGTCTCAGCCTTCTTTTCTTCTTTCTTACAGCCTGCCATAGAAACAACCATAAGAATACTAAGAGATAAACAAAGTAACTTTTTCATTTTCATGGAAAATTCCTCCTTGTTTGTGTTTGTTAATCTTTTGTCAATTTTTATTATGCACCATAATTTGAACTTTGTCAATACGTATTTATATCAATTTCTTCGGAATTCGTTTCACAATAATCGCACCGCACAATCCAACAAAGATACCGGACACTGTACCTGTCACCGAGAGCACAATTAAGTAATACCCCAGCTCCGCGGTTCCCAACAAAAGCATGGCCGTCAAAATCTGCCCTACGTTATGAAACACGCCTCCTGCCACACTGACACCGACCACCGATAGGAAATTCAGCTTCTTTAATACTGCCATCACCAGCATACTTAAGAATGCACCGGCCAGACTGTACACAAGGGCCATCATATTTCCGAACATAAACGACACGGCCAGCATACGTATTAAAGATACTGCTGCCGCCTCCTTTAACCCAAACCGGTACAATACAAACACAATGATAATATTCGGAAGACCGATTTTAATTCCGGGAACCGCATGAAACAGCGGAGGCAGCATGGATTCTACATAAGCCAATATAAGTGCCACAGCGGTACAAAGCCCGAGAACGGCAATCTTTTTCGTCGTAGGTCTCATGATAACACTCCTTTATACAACAATATCCGGTGCGTCTTTCTCTTCCGTAGCATAAACTGTAATTACAACTTTATGCGGCAAACAAACAATGCTTTCACCCTCTCGTGAAATCGGCTTATGACCGGCACAAATACCATCCGGGCATGTGGCAGACTCCACATAGGCCTTACCGTCTTTTATCACAAGTATATTCAATTCCTCATCCTGCACGCCCGTACGAATCTCCACCCTGACATCTTCTGCCAGGGAATAGGTCCCAAACGCTTTCCCGTCTACCGTTACCACCACCTTATCCCCTTCTCCGCGGAACAAATAAAAACAGAGTCCGAAGCCGGAAACAAGCAACAGTAACACCACAATAAATATTACATCATTACGAAACAGTCGCCCACCGTTTTTTACGGTGGGCGTAGTTTTTTCTTTTTGATTCATTATTCTTCTACCTTGAAATCCTCGTATTCTTCGGAAAGATCCGGGAAGAATACCTGCTTTAAGCTACCGGTCGGACAACTTGCGGCACATGCACCGCAGCCGACACATTTAGTATAATCGATTTTTGCCAAATTATTCGTTACGGTAATTGCTTCATGCGGACATGTCTTTACACACTTCATACAACCGATGCAGGCATTCTTACAAGCCTTACGTGCATCCGCACCCTTATCCTTACTGTTACACATAACAACCACAACCGTCTCCTGCGGTACCATGGAAATCACCTTCTTCGGACAAATGCTTTCACAAAGTCCGCAACCGAGGCAACGGCTGGTATCCACATGGGCAATTCCGTCCTTCATGCAGATCGCATTTGCCGGACACGCCGCGGCACAGTCACCCAGTCCCATACAGCCGTAACTACAGGACTCCGGTCCGCCGTACAGCATGGCCGCCGCCTTACAGCTGGTCACACCCACATATTCCGTCTTTGTCGCAGTCGCTTCGCAGTTACCGTTACAGTGAACAAACGCAACTACATCCTTCGGCGGCTCTACTTCGATACCAAGCAGTACACCCAACTCCTCTGCAGTAGACTCAGCGCCCGGAACACAAAGATTCGGCTTTGCCTTTCCTTCCGCCACAGCAACCGCGTAGTCGTCACAACCCTTATATCCGCAGGCGCCGCAATTAACACCCGGTAAACAGGCACGTACTGCCTTTACCGTCTGATCCTCTTCCACACCAAAGAACCGGGACATTACCGCAATCAGAAAGCCCGCCAGTAACCCAATGCCGCCTACCACTAAAAATGCAATCAAAATATTCATACGCTTTCGTTACCTCCTTTACGCGAACAGCGCATCCACAACACCCGCAAAGCCCATAAAAGCCAGCGAAATGAAGGAAGCAGCGATTAAAGTAACGGCAAGTCCACGGAACGGTGCCGGCACACGACTTTCGTCGATACGGGAACGGAGTCCGGAGAACAATACCATTGCCAGTAAAAATCCGAGGCCACAGCCCAAAGAGCTTACCATGGACTCTAAGAAATTGTAACCGTCGTTAATGTTGTTAATTGCGACACCCAGTACGGCACAGTTGGTAGTAATCAGCGGAAGATATACCCCCAGTCCTTTATGAAGCGCCGGAGAAAACTTCTTTAATAAAAGTTCCAAAATCTGTACCAGTGACGCAATTACAAGAATGAAGATAATATTCTGCATATAGCCGAGACCTAACTTATCCAAAACCAAGTACTGAATCGGCCAGGTTACGGCAGTAGCCAGAAGCATAACCGCGGTAACCGAGATCCCCATGCCCACTGCCTGATTCAACTTTTTGGAAACGCCAAGGAACGGACAAATTCCAAGGAAGCGGCTGAGCACGTAATTATTTACCAAAACCGAAGAAAGTAAAATGATAATTAATGTCTTAAAAACTTCCATTACTGCTCCTCTCCTTTCTTCATACATGCACCGGTATGACAGCTGCCTGCCGACGGACATCCCGCACAGGAAAAGTCCGTCTTAAGCGGTGCCTTACCGGAAGTAATCACATACACCAGGGCAATCAGCAAACCGTATACCAGCATACCGCCCGGTGCCTTCACAAGAATTGCGATCTTGTACGGCTCAAGAAACGGAATCGGAATTCCCGCAAAGCTGGCATTACCGAATACTTCACGAATAAATGCCATAGCGCACAGAGCGATAGTAAAACCGATTCCCATACCGATACCGTCAAGAGCGGAACGACCTACGGAATTCTTACCCGCAAACATCTCCGCACGGCCGAGAATAATACAGTTAACGGTAATCAGGGCCAGATACACACCCAGCATCTCGTAGAGCGCCGGAAAATACGCTTGTACAAACATTTGCACAATAGTTACAAATCCCGAAATAATAACAATATAACAAGGAATACGAACATTGTCCGGAATCACCTTACGAAGCAGAGAAATCAGCATGTTGGAACAAATCAACACCACCATCGCCGCAATACCCATACCGAATGCTCCTGCCACATTTGTGGTAGTTGCAAGAGTCGGACAGGTTCCGAGAATCAATACCAGTACCGGATTCTCTTTCAGAATACCTTTCGTTAAAACAGCTAAATTATCGTTATTCTTCATTACCGGCACCTCCTTCTAAAATCTTCACAGACTCGAATGCACGTAAAATCGCTTTCTTATAACCGTTGGTAGTAAGAGTTGCACCGGAAATTCCGTCCACCGTTTCATAATCCGCCTCGGTCTTTCCGACGAACTGTCCGTAGAAGGACTCCGACCCACATGCGGAACCAAAGTTCGGTGTCTCTGCCTGAGAAAGCGTGAGACAATCAATAATCTTTCCGTCCTTTGTCATGGATACTTTGATAAAGATATACTCTCCGGATGCCGGATGATAGTCATCGCCTCCGTTGATCCCGTAACCGGCTCCCTTTACCTCAAGTACATAGTTACCGGTTGTGGTCTTTTTCGCTGAAACTAAGGCAGACGGCAAATCAGCATATGCGGAAAGGTCAATCTCCGTCTCTTCGGAAACCTTTAAAATCGCCATGTGTGCGGAAATCTTTGCAGCCAAATCACCTTCGGCCCCGGATACAACCGCACCGGTCTCATCCACACCGACAAACTGCTCTCCCACAACATAAACCGCACCCTTGCCGTTGTCTGCCGTATACACAGCATTGACTCCTTCCAAAGCCTCGGTCAAAAACAACTTGGTAAACTTTCCTTCACCTGACGGAAGAGCTGCGTTCAGATTATCTGCAAGAATCTCTTCTTCACTGCGGATATCCACGGAACCTCCGCCTAAAATCGTTGCTGCGTTTATCGCATCCTTTACCGCATTACGATACGCCGCTGTCGTCTTGGTCGCTCCGGAAATCGTATCTACCGCATCCACTGCTTCGCTGTTCTTTCCCCCAAAATTCTCACCGAAGGTCTTCTCATATCCCAAGGTTTCATTGGAAGACAGACACACCGCTCCGCTGACCGTACCGTCGGCATTCACACCGCACATAATCACGAATCCGGAACCGTAACCGGTTGTGGTAAGCTTCACCACATAACCGCCGCCTGCTTCCTTATAAGCCTCGGTCACAGTAGCCGGAAGTTCATAAGAAGAAAGGTCCAGCAGTTCAAAATCCGTACCGTCCGGCATCACTACCAGAAGCGCCTCATTTGCGGCCGCCGCCTGGTTCTTTTCAATAATCGGAGCTGTGAGCGCATTGGTCACGGCAAGTAAAAGTGATATCACCGCACATATCGCTGTCAGCACCGCAATACTCTTTACATTTAAAGATTTCTTCATGCTTTCTTACCTCCCACTCCAAAGACTTTGTGCCTTGTCCAGGAATCAATGTAAGGCGTCAGAATGTTCATAAACAGTATCGCAAAAGACACACCCTCCGGATACACGCCGAAGTAACGAATCACGAAGGTAATGAGACCTGCCCCCAAACCGAAAATCAGCTTACCTGCTGCAGTTGCCGGGGAAGTCACATAGTCCGTTGCCATGAAAATCGCACCGATGAACAAGCCACCGGAAAGAATCATGGCCAAAGCACCGGCAAAATCCATACCCTCCATAAAGAAGGAGCATACAAACACGGTGCCGATATAAGCCACCGGAATGTGCCAGGTGATGACACGACGCACCAGAAGGTAAATAAATCCGAGAACCAAAGCCAGCACACAGGTCTCACCGATTGCTCCGCCGTTTAATCCAAGGAACAAATCAAGCAAAGACGGCATTTTCGCACCTTCGCCAAGGCTCAGCGGAGTTGCGCTCGAAACGGCATCCACCACTGTCGGAAACGCCTGAACCGTCATGGAACCGAAGGCAATTAACATAAACACACGAGCCGTAATGGCCGGGTTCACAGGATTACATCCGATACCTCCGAACAGGCACTTAACCACTACAATCGCAAACAGCGCACCGACCACACACTGCCACAACGGAATGTTCGCCGGCAGATTCAGTGCAAGGAGCAGACCGGTTACCGCGGCACTAAGGTCACCGATGGTCTGGTCTTTCTTAATGATGAAATTAAACAGTGCTTCAAATCCCACACAAGCGGCAACACAAATCGCCACTACCAAGAGGGAACGCAATCCGAAAATCACCGTACCGGCAATGGTAGCCGGAAGCAGGGAAATCAGAACATCACGCATAATCCCCGCGGTAGACTGACCGCTGTGTATATGAGGGGAAACAGAGAGCTTTAACTTGTTATTCATGCTTTTGCTTCCTCCTTTGCCTTTTCTTCTCTTAAAAACACCTTTGCCAACTTATTGTTCTGTACCAACGGACGGTTTGCCGGGCACACAAAGCTACAACAACCGCACTCCATACATGCATTTACGGAAAGCTCTTCAATCAATTCCGCATTCTTATTCTCAAATGCCTTGGAAATGGCTGCCGGAGCCAGACCGAACGGACAAGTATTGGTACATGCACCGCAACGAATACATGCCGTGGTCTTCGGAAGCTTTGCCTCCTTTTCCGTCAAAGCCAGAATCGCATTCGTATTCTTAATCACCGGTGCGGTATCGTCCGGCACCGTAAGCCCCATCATCGGACCGCCGTAAATGAGCTTTGCCGGCTCTGCGGTCAAACCGCCGCAAAACGCAAACATCTCAGCCATAGAGGTACCGATCGGTGCCAGTACGTTCTGCGGATTCTTTACCGCACCACCGTCTACGGTGACACACTTTTCCACAAGCGGCATACCGGTCTGTAAATAGGACCCGATGGTGGCAAGGGTCGTACAGTTCACCACAATACAGCCCACATCAATCGGAAGCTTCCCTACCGGAACCACCTTACCCGTGGTATGGTAAATGAGAACCTTCTCTCCACCCTGCGGGTATACCGCCGGGAGCACCTTTACCTGAAGCGTACAAGCGTCCTTTACTTCCTCTGCCAGCTTCTGCATGGAAGCAACCGCCGTCTTTTTATTGGACTCAATACCGATAATTACATTTTTAATTCCGAGATACTTACTCAGCACGCGAAGAGCATAGGCCATATCTGCACCCCGCTCCACCATGGTTACGGTGTCGCTGGTCACGTACGGCTCACATTCCGCTCCGTTGATTACCAGATATTCAATCCGTGCCGGATCCACATTAAACTTCACATGAGTCGGGAATCCCGCTCCACCGAGACCCACGATGCCGCTCTCCGTCAGCGCCGCCATCAGACTTTCCTTGGAATCCACCACCGGAGCTTTCAAATTTTCATCCGGGGTCATTTCTCCGTCGGACTCGATTACCACTGCCGGAGTCTTTGCACCGCTTGACAAAAGAAAATCCTGAATCTTAACAACTTTGCCGGACACACTGGAATGAATCGGCGCCGAAACCATACCGTCGGCCGACCCAATCTTTGTACCGACTTTCACCTCATCTCCGACCTTAACAATCGGGTGTGCAGGCTTACCGATATGCATCACCATCGGAATGACAACCGTTTTCGGTGCAGCCATACGGGCTACCGGCTTATCCTGCGTGTGTTTTCTATGGGGAACATGAACCCCGTGAAGAGAAAAAGCCATGATTCAACTACCTTTCTTTATTGTTTTATTATATTAAAATGCAACAGATAGCAAAACAAGACTTGACGATATCCTTCGTAAGCCTTCGTTTTACATCTAAATATTAAGATGATTTAATTATATATTCTTTTTCAACCTTTGTCAACAAAATTGTCCTATATCCGCCGAGTCTTGGCAGTCTTTTAACAATTAACAAAAAACCGCCTGTCCTCCGCAAAAAAAGCGGTTTTAGGACCAAACGGCCAAAACTTTGTAAATATTTTAACAAATATTACAAACTAAGATTTGACAGCAAAAACAGACCCTGAAATCATCTGATACGCCTTCCGCGGACTACCGTTTTCCAGATATATGATGCCACAGTACCCGAACCCGTACTTTTCCACCAGGTGCTGCATGGTCTTATTATCCGCATGGGTATCGATTCGAAGGTTCGTTATGCTCTTTTCCGCCATTCTTTCCTTACAAAACTCCAACACAGCACTAAAGACACCTTTCTTCGTGCCATCACTTGCAATCCGGTGAATCACACCGTAAGGCTCCTCATTAGTCCACGCCCCGTCGATGTGGTGATAGGTCGGGTCATCTTCCATGGAGAGCATAAACACACCACAAAGTCTTCCGTTCTCCTCACATACATACAGCCGGGACAATTCGATATCCTGCCGCAAATAATTCTCCGGAGGGTACCCCTCCGCCCATTGATTCGGATTCCCGGAAGCATTCATGTAGGTTTTGGCGGCAGTATATATTTTTCTGATTTTGGGTAAATCCCCGGTAGTTGCGTTTCTGATTTGCATAGACGCCTCCTTTCCTCCGACTTTTGTTTCCCTTCGCTATATCTTTCGGCATCACCCTTTTAGGTTCTATCAGATTTCTTTGCTGTAATATAACACCAACTCATCGTCTTCTGTTTCCGACATCACAAGAGTATCATATCCCCAGTGCAGATAAATGCCGAGATTTCTTGTTTCCTTTGCCTCCACGCCGATGGTAAGTGCCTGTATGTTTTGCGCTTTCGCCGCTTTTTCCACACATGCCATCAGTTTTGAAATGTGCCCTTGTCCCTCATATTCTTTTGCAATTCGCAAAGCGTTGATATTTGCTGTCTCTTTCCCATCCGCAAGGAGTAGACGTCCGTTGACCGCATTGCACTCCGGGGACAAAATCAGCGTACATTCTCCCACCGGTTCCTCCTCACATACCACCACATAGGTCTGGGCCATACCGTTTTTGTTATAGTGGATATATTCTTCTTTCCATTGCACCCAACGGGTATCTTCCGGATTCTCTGCAATATTCTTATTCCAGATAAGCTCTAAGTCCTGCGGTGTCGCAAGACGATATGTAAATTTCATAGTCTGTCCCCTTCTGTACGGCAGGATTCCGCTACCGGTTTCTGCTCTATCCTTACTCCCGGCCCCACATTCGCTTCAGACCTTCCAGTACCCTCGTTTCCCTCTCCACCATCGCCTTGTCCCATTCGGTACAATGACAATTTTGGTTGGTACGAATTGCTTCTTCCGGGGTCACAAACTCCAGAGTAAAACCTTCTTCAGCCTCGTAATCGTCAAGTTTCTGCTCCCCGGCTTCTTCCGAAATCTCACAAGTGTAGTAATAGTTTTCCTGTTCGAAAATGGTATTCTCCAGATAATCGCTCTTCTGCAAACGAAGCACAAAACCGTATTCTTTTATGGTTTCCGGCTTTACGGTAAGGCCGGTTTCTTCCTTCACCTCACGAATCAGCGTCGCCGAATGCTCTTCCTCGCCTTCGATTCCTCCGCCCGGGATCTTGTAGTAATCGTACTTTAAACTATGTACCATGGCGAGCGTATCGCCCTTTCGGATAATTCCGCGCACCGACGGGCGGGCGGAATGTGGCCAGTCTTCCTCGTAATCCAGCATATCCACACAAAACAACGGACGCATGGTCGGTCTTTTCTTAAGCTTCTCATCCAAAGTTTCCCGTACTACCTTTTTATAATCACGGGCACCTTTCGCAATTTTTTGATTCACATAGGCAAGAACCTCATTACAATACCGCTCCGTCTGCTCCACATTCTTACAATATTCTTTTTTAACAGCCTTACATTCCTTAAGCGCTCCTTTATACTGCACCTTTGACAGTTCTCCCGATGCATACGCCGCATCCAGCTCATCCCTGTCATCAATTTTCACATCCCCCTGCGGTGTAAAAATCAAATCCAGATACTTGTCCACATACACGGCGATTCCGTCTTTGTCATATTCTACCGCATCAAGCATATCCACATACCAAAGAGAAACCCGTCCGTTGGGAAGATACTTTGCCGTCACCATATGCTTTCTTTCGTCCGGTATCATCTGGAGCCAGCACATCCCCTCTCCGCAAACCTGTACCTTTCCCGCCTTTGGACACTCCCAATACTGCGGTTCTCCGGAAGTCATACAAATCAAAGCTGCCAAGCCTGTAAAATGCTCTGTTTCCACCCGCATCTGGTAATACGGAAAATACTGAAATCCCCATGCATCTCTGTCTAAACGTTTTCTTTTCATACAGTTCCTCCACATCGTTTTTATCTTCGAATCACGTAACGTTGTATTTCTGCTTGGAATGTCTCACTGTATAATTCCTCGATCAACTCTCCTCCGCAATTCCTTATTACCCCGGAGGAAGCTACATTGTCCTTATCACAGCCCAAGAACACTTCTTTGATACTCATTGTATCATATACCTCTAATGCTTTTGCCAGCATATCGGTGGCATAGTGCTTTCTCCGTTCCGTAGGCCGGATGCAATACCCGATATGTCCACCCTCGGTCCGCAAAAAATCATTTAACGCCAGACGAATGTTAATCATTCCGACAATTTTGTCATCCTCTTCACGTACGTAAAAATAGGTAAGAGCCGGCACCCGCGGCTTTTCCACATTGGCAATATCAATGTCAGCAAGTACCTTCTTAAGCCATTCCTCGTAGGTGGAATCCTCAAGATACCCATCCAGGGCTCCGCTTCCGTTTATCTCAGAATTATACTCCTTAAATTCGTCGATAAACTCTATGGCCTTTTCTTTGTACACTAAGGTTGGAAAAACTAATTTGAACATATTCCTGCTACTCCTCTCTCAAAAATTGCTCATCAAATCTTCTCACTTGTTCCCGGTTCAACTCATCGTTGTAAATATCCGATTCGTAAAACCTTCCGCCATTTGCTTCTTTCAAGTATCCCGGTATCAGTTCCATTCCCATAAACGACGGGTAGTTATATCCTTCCGCATCTGCCACGCCAAACTCAGAGGCTTCCTTAAACCCAAACTGCGGATAATATTCCGGCCGTCCGAAAAATAATATTGCTCCGTAACCAAGTTGTTTCGCTTTTTCTATCATGGAATTAATTAGGGCTTTTCCGACTCCTTGCCGCTGATACTCCGGCAAAACACTGATAGGACCCATATTTAACACCGGAATTACACCCTTCTCTGTCTGAACCTCCGCCTTACTGCAAATGATATGTCCTACAAGCTCTTCTGTTTCATCAGACTGATTCACTGCCACCAGACTTAGCGGTAAAATCCCATCCCTTTTTCGCAACTCATTTACCATCCAGTGTTCATAAGGACATCCGATGCCGCCTCGCTCAATCCTTCCCGGATAGGAAAAGGCCGCTCTTGTAATCTCTTCTACGCGACGGTAATCTTTTTTCTCTTCTTCTCTGACTAAAATATTCATTCAAACTCTCCTTTAAATTCAGGAGATGCCAACTCTCCTGTTCTCGTTGTTTTTATGTATCATTTCATCAACCCTGCCTTTCTTTTTTGATAATTATTATAACTCTTGCGCGGTATAAACCGACTGTTACTTCTCGATCAAATACGCCCGACACGGTGCTCCGTCAAATCCTGCGAAATTAAGCGGTGCCGCACTTAAGAAATACTTACCCTCGGAAACACCGGAAAGCACCACGCCCTCCAGCAGCACAATCTCCTTCCCCAGCAACACTTTATGTACCGCCATGGGCGCATTTTCCGGTCCCACGGTCTGACTCTCGTTTCCCAGCAGTTTTATCCCCGCTTCCGCAAACACTTCTGCCGCCTCTAATGTCACCGTTGCCTTATCTGCAATTAAAATACGTTCCTTTGCTTCGGCTTCTTCTGCTTTCTTTAAAATCTCATGGGCATCCACCGCAGACACATCTCCTTCATGACGCGTCACAAAACAATCTCCTACAAAAGCCTCCAAAGGCATTTTATCTATCGTCTTTCCGTTATTGATAAAATGAAACGGTGCATCCACATGAGTCCCATTATGGGCACACATGGAAAGCATGGAAAGGTTATATAGTTCTCCGTCCTCCATGCTTCTTACAAGTTCTGCTTTCGGGCTATCATCCCCCGGAAATACCTTACAAGATAAAACCTCCTGCGAAATGTCGATAAGTTTCATAGATTACCTCCACTCTTCCTTCAAGATTGAATAACATAATGTGTCGCTTTTATCTCTGGCATGCTTCCTAAGTCGTCCCTCCAAAACAAAAGAACACTTTTCCAGTACATGTACGCTACTCTCATTATGGGACCTTACCCATGCCGCAATTACAGATGCATTCATCTCGTAAAAACCATGTTCCAACATGCTCTGCCCGTTGACATATTCCATAATAATCCCACTTCCCCGTTCATCATTGACACACTCATAGATTTTCGGGCTCCCAAAGAAACCGCCTCCTCCGAAAATTCAAACTCTCCTTCTCTCCTTGCATCCGGTCTTACTCACATGTCACTCCGCAATGAGCGAAACTTCGGATTGTCCGAAAAGCACAGTTTCAGGGAATATCCGTACACAGTCTCGTTTCTCCGCTTCATTCATTATATCATAGATTTTATCGAAAAACACCCGTGCTTTATAAATATTGTCTCAGGAAATCTCTTTTGTTCATGAGCGATCCTTTCTTTAAAATCAAAAACTGCGACTTTAAAAACTATAACTGTTTATCCGGTGCTAAAAGCAACTTGTCCATCACCGGATGAATCATACTCGTATCCGCAATTGTGTTAATAGCACAAAGCTTCTTTCCCGCATCCTTACTGGACGCACCGCAATGGAATGCCTGCTCCGTCGGTAAACCATAATCCAAAACAATCAACCTGTCATGACAATCCGGATTCGGTTTTATACGCAAGGTTGGATATTGCTGAACAAAATCACTTACAACTGTCGAAGTCAAAAAGCCTCTTTTCCCGCGACCGTTTTCTGTGAATAGAATCACTTCAATTCCTACCTGCTTCTGTGACAAGAGCTGCAACGTCTTCGTATTCATATAGTCATCCACCACATAAATACTCTTCTGTGCCTGCTGATAAATGTCTACATATGCAACATCTGCTTCAAACTTCTGTCCTTTATAGATAACAAAATTTTTAAAGTCTTTATCCGAAACAAAGTTTTCGTTAAACGTATCTATGCTTTTCTGAATACTATCAAATCTCTCCTCAGTTTTATTCTTCCAATCTACAACACCTGCTACCTGCACAGATATTTCGGATACCTTTGCCGTAACAAGTCGCATCTCCGACTGTGTAACAAACTGCTGATTCTGTTTTATATAATGACGTATTTCACGAAATGCACGCATAATAAAGATGCTTTGTTGCTCTGCTAGTTCACCTCTGAGAACAGTGGCGAGCATATAAATACCTTGTTCTGTAAAAGCATAAGGTAACGTTCTTCTGCCTCCTCCTTGACCTTCGAAAAAGTAGTCATCTCGTGAAATCACAAATTGTGATTTCACGGATTCAATTTCGTCCCTTGTTAACTGAAACATAAAATCTTCCGGAAATCTCGCAATATTACGCTTAACTTGTTGATTAAGATTTTTTACTTCATACCCATAAATCTCGGCCAAATCATAATCCAACATAACTTGCTGTCCACGTATTACATATACTTTGTTTTGAATATTCTCTACCGTCATAATTTCTTCCATCGTAGCCTCCCATCTTTTGTTCCCATCATGAAGTCGCAATTTGCGACTTCACGCATTCAAGGTGCAAGAATTTCACCTTGAACACCTAATCCATCTCCTCCAACTTCTCCAACTGCTTCAAAGCCTCCACATACGCTAACAGTCTTCTTTTTTGTGCCTCTTGCAATCCGTGGTAATCATTAATAATCTGCCAATCCAGCGGCGTAAGCACGTTTTTTTGCGAAGACTCCAAACCTTCCTCTTCATCCAGCCCTCTCCCCGACAAAAGCTGCTCCGGCGTCACTTCCAGTGCCGCACAGATGTCCATAATCTTCTCCGCAGAAGGATTGGTTCTTTTCGATTTCCACTCACTAACGGTACTGCAAGGGATTCCGGTACGCTTCGAAAACTCCGTCTGTGTCATCTTCTTTTCTTTGAGTATCTTAAAAATCCGTTCACTGATTAACATCCCGCTTCTCCTTTCATTATTTCGAATTCTCTTTTTCGTATTTACGGATATTTTATCATATCACAAGTATGATTTCAATGTCTGTTCTATCTCTTTTCTTACGTTTCTTCGCAAACATCCGGATTCAAACAGTATCTTTATATTGCTTTTTGATAGTTTTATCTTTATAATATTTTTAAAACTGTTTATACATGATTCATGGGAACCGTTACCCACACCATACGAAAGGAAGAAATATGAAAAAAATAAGATTTTCATTTTTTGTTTGTTGCTTGTTTACAGTAGTCTGCCTTATACCTAAAAATACTGCTTTTGCTAAAGAAAACCCACTTAACCGTCCAATCGCTACAGAAGATGTTATGAATGAGACATTGTTTACATATGAAGAGTTCTTAGAACTGTACCAAGCATACAACTCTGGCTCTCACTACTTAAAAGAAAAGTTTAAACCTTATGAAAGTAAGATTTTAAAAGAAAAGTTTTATGATAAGCTTTATAGGATTGACGGCGAGTATTATAATCATTTGGATTTTGCTTTAGGACGTTTTGAACTTCCTGTTTACACAGTTGGTGATTTGTATTACAGTTCTGACAGTAAGTATAATGACTCAAAAAGAGAATTGGGTTGGGAAAGAACATTATGGGACCAATTTGGTGAAGCAATTAAACAACAAGAAAAAATTAATTGTGAATCTATACGAGGTACATATAGAGCTAGCGGCGGTTACTATTATATAGTGCTGTTATTTCAGACCAAAGATAAATTCAATCCTGAAACGGATATTGGTATTGCAATTAAAACCAGAATTTACTGGAAAATAAGTTCTCCGGAAGGTTATACTTACCCTACAGAAGATGAACTTTATGAATACTATTCTGGTTCTAAAGGTAAAGTAACTACTACTCCGGTTCCGACTAGTACTCCGACTCCGGTTCCGACCAGTACTCCGACTCCGGTTCCGACCAGTACTCCGACTCCGGTTCCGACCAGTACTC
>CALBKM010000006.1 GCA_937895705.1 uncultured Clostridia bacterium | reverse complement strand
CAGAGAGCAGAAATCTTTGAAAAAATGCATAGACTTTAATTTGGAAGACGGGAGATTATCATGATTAATATTTATGAAGTTACAGAGACAAATCAGATGATTTCACAGGAGAATCTTGATGTTCGTACGATTACACTCGGCATTAGTCTCATGGACTGTATTGATTCTGATTTGGATAAATTAAATGAAAATATTTATAATAGAATTACAACGGTTGCGAAAGATTTAGCAACTGTAGGAGAAAAAATTGAGCGTGAATACGGGATTCCGATTGTAAATAAGAGAATTTCCGTGACTCCGATTGCAATGGTTGGTTCTTCCGCTTGTAAAAAGCCGGAGGATTTCGTGACCATCGCAAAGACACTGGACCGTGCGGCAAAGACCGTAGGTGTTAACTTTATCGGCGGATATTCCGCATTGGTAAGTAAGGGAATGACTACGGCGGACCGTCTGTTAATCGAGTCCATTCCACAGGCACTGGCAGAGACGGACAGAGTTTGTTCTTCCGTAAATGTAGGTTCTACCCGAACCGGTATCAATATGGATGCGGTGCGCCTGATGGGTGAAATTGTACTTAAGACGGCAGAAGCAACCAAAGAGAAGGATTCTCTCGGTTGTGCGAAGCTTGTTATTTTCTGTAATGCACCGGATGACAATCCGTTTATGGCAGGTGCGTTCCACGGTGTCACCGAGGCGGATGCGATTATTAATGTAGGTGTCAGCGGTCCGGGCGTGGTAAAGACTGCCCTAGAGTCCGTACGCGGAGCTGATTTCGGAACTCTTTGCGAGACAATCAAGAAGACGGCGTTTAAGATTACCCGTGTAGGACAGTTGATTGCCACCGAGGCTTCCAAGGCTCTGGGAGTACCGTTCGGTATTGTGGATTTATCTTTGGCGCCGACTCCGGCAGTGGGGGATTCCGTGGCAGAGATTTTGCAGGAAATCGGTTTGGAATTTCCGGGTGCGCCGGGTACCACCGCAGCCCTTGCGTTGTTAAACGACCAGGTAAAGAAGGGCGGCGTTATGGCTTCCTCTTACGTGGGGGGCTTAAGCGGTGCTTTTATTCCGGTCAGCGAAGACCAGGGCATGATCGATGCGGTACAGGCCGGGGCTCTTACCTTAGAGAAGCTTGAGGCAATGACCTGTGTATGTTCCGTTGGTCTGGATATGATTGCGATTCCGGGTGCAACGAAGGCAACCACCATTTCCGGTATTATTGCTGACGAAATGGCAATCGGTATGATTAATGCAAAGACAACGGCAGTGCGTCTGATTCCGGTGATCGGTAAAGACGTGGGAGATATCGTTGAGTTCGGCGGTCTTCTGGGCTATGCCCCGATTATGCCGGTGAATAATTTCTCCTGTGATGCGTTTGTGGCTCGTGGCGGCAGAATTCCGGCCCCGATTCACAGCTTTAAGAATTAAGGAGGTTTTTCATGCTAGCGGAGCTTGAAGCACTGGACTATAAAAAGGTGTTATATTATTTTTCGGAGATTGCATCAATTCCGCACGGTTCCGGGAATGTGGGAAAGATGGCGGACTATCTTGAGGCTTATGCCAAGGAACGAAACATCCGGTATGTCCGGGATACAGCTGATAATGTGATTTTTTATAAGGATGCCACCTCGGGATATGAGCAGTATCCGACCATGATTTTGCAAGGCCATATGGATATGGTATGCGAAAAGGAAGCGGGAGCGGAGATTGACTTCTTAACCGAAGGGCTTACCTTAAAAACGGACGGAGAATGGCTGACGGCCGACCGGACCACACTGGGCGGTGACGACGGAATTGCGGTGGCCTATTGCCTGGCATTGTTGGATGATGCGGATGCGAAGCATCCGGCACTGGAGATTGTGATTACCACGGAAGAAGAGACCGGCATGGACGGCGCGAAGGCGTTGGACGGTTCGTTGCTTTCCGGAAGACATTTGATTAACATTGATTCCGAAGAAGAAAATATTGTACTGTGCGGTTGTGCCGGCGGTGCCAGAGTAATAGGAACACTCCCGGCGGAGCGGGTGCTTGCGGGAGGTCGTACCGTTAGGGTTACGGTGTCCGGCCTTCTCGGAGGACATTCCGGTGCGGAAATCCATAAGAACAGAGTAAATGCCATCCTATTTTTGGCAAGATATTTGTTTCTGTTGCGGGAGAAAGTGCCGTTTTTGACCGAAGGCCTTGCGGGTGGCCAGAAGGATAATGCGATTCCGCGGGATGCGGAAGCAGTGCTTTTGTTCCCGGAGGATATTTCTGCGGAAGAGATTGAAGAGGCAGAGTTGCTTGCGGAGCGGATGCTTGAGGAAGTACAGGCAGCGGAACCGACGGCGAATCTTGCTTTTTCTGTGGAAGAGTATGCGGAGGAGATGCCGGTGTTGCATCCTCGTTCCTTTGAAAAGTTACTGTTTGTATTGTTGCAGGCTCCGAACGGAGTCCAGACAAACAGTGCGGAAATTCCGGGACTGGTGGAAAGTTCCTTAAATCTCGGGATTTGTAAAATAACATCCGAAGGAACGGAACTTCACTGGTCTCTTAGGAGCAGTAAAGCAAGTTATCTCGAGTTTTTAAAAGAAAAGATGATTTACCTGATTGGATTTCTCGGCGGTGATTATGAGGTTTCGGGGGAGTATCCGGCATGGGAATATAAGGAAGAATCAAAGCTTCGTGAGGTTTATGCAAAAGCTTATGAGGCGGAATTCGGAAAGCGTCCGGAGTTTGCTACGATTCATGCAGGATTGGAATGCGGACTATTGGGCGAGAAGATTCCGGGAATGGATATGATTTCCATCGGTCCGGAGATGAGGGATATTCATACGCCTGCGGAACGTCTTCATATTCCGTCGGCACTGAGAATATATAAGCTTTTGGAAAAAATACTTGCAGACGGCGGAGTAGAGTGATATTCTTGGGAGGAAGATTATGGATGGGAAGAAAAAAGGTAAGTTGCGTCAGATCATACTGGTAATTGCCACGGTTATAGCCGTGGCGGCTGCCTTGTTGTTGTTTCTGTTCTATACAAAAACGGGTAAAAAGTTTACTTCAAAGGTTGTGGCCGGCTATTTGCACGGTTCCGTGAATTACGTTTCCGGAGAGGAAAATAATGGGAAAACGGAAGAACAGCCGCCGGTAAAGTTTGAAAAGCCGGAGGAAGTAATCACCGATGAGAAAGAAGAAAGAGAGTTTTATCATATCCTATTGTTGGGAGAAGAAGCATTAAAAAGCACCCCGGGCAAAGGTCGGACGGATGCGATTATTTTGGCGACTGTCCATGTAAAACAGAAAAAAGTAATACTTACCTCCGTATTGCGGGATACATACGCAGAACCGGAAGGTATGAAGCCATGTAAGATAAATGCGGTATATGCAAATCAGGGTGTAAACGGACTGTATAAAATAATTTACGATAAGCTGGGAGTTTGGCCGGACGGTTATGTGAAAGTGGGATTTGACAGTTTTGAGAAAGTGATTGACCTGTTGGGCGGAACGGAAGTAACGCTGACAGCGGAGGAAGCGCAGTATTTGAACACGCATGACTACATTTCGAAGGAGGAATATCGGACGGTGTCCGCCGGAACGCAGGTTTTAAACGGAAATCAGACGTTGGGGTATTGCCGTGTGAGATTTGTAGCGAACTGTAACGGAACGAAGCATGATTACGGACGTACGGAACGGCAACGTATGGTGCTTGAAAATTTATTCGAGCGATATAAAGATGCCGGATTGACAAAATGGATTAAGATTTTAAAGCAAGCCCTGGGATATATAGAAACCGATATCAGCGAAGAGACAATGCAGGAGCTGATTTATGTGGTTTATGATAAAAAAATCGTCACGTTGGAACAGCGACAGATTCCGGCGAAAGGGACGTATGAATCAAAAGATGTAGGGAAGGTTACCAGTACACTGGTTCCGGATTGGGAGAAGAATAAGGAAATCTTTTGGAATTTACTGAAATAGAATGATAGAAGAAAAGGTGGATGAAACTATGAGTAATGAAAACAAGTCCATGTTCGACGGTTTTGAGACGGATGAAGTGACGGGAGAAGTAATTATCCCGAGAGCTACCGTAGGTGTAGCTACGGATATTTCCGGAGAGGGTACAGCTGACAACGTACCGTCAAGCGACGGAGAATACATACCGGCAGGCGGGGAAACGGAAGAACTTCCGGAGCTTAGTTTTGACTTCGATTTCGGAGAAGAGGAGTTTGCGGACACGTCGGCCGGGGATGCGGATGAGGAAATGATATTGCAGAGCATCGATGAAGCTCTTGCGGCACAAATGGCGATTACCCTGGGACCGGTGGAAGGTGAAACGAAAGCAGAGCGGACAACGCAAAAGAAGAAGAGTGTATGGAAGCGTATTCCGACATGGTGTAAAGCGACGATGATTTCCATGCTTACTATCTGCCTGCTTTTGGGATTTTTTGTTGGAACGGAATCGGGACGTAAGATAATTTACGGTATTGTTGCCGGATATATCGATGATAATATCGGAAAAGAGGATCCGACACCGGGACCGCTTACCGGGCAGCCGGATGATATTACGCCGGTTCCGACCAAGCCTGTGGGGAATCCGGGAGAGGATGAAAATCCGCAGCCGACGAAGATTCCGATGGAAGAGCCGCGTCACGAAGACTATGTTTATAACATTTTGTTAATCGGTACCGAGGCACTTCCGCAGTTCGGCGGAGAACGTTCCGATTCCATGATTCTGGTATCGATTAATTCCAGAGATAAGAAGATTTACATGACATCTCTGATGCGTGATATGTATGTGCAGATTCCGGGATATTCGGATAATAAGTTAAATGCAGCCTTTGCTTACGGCGGACCGAGGCTTTTGACGGAAGCTGTCGAAGCGAATCTTCAGGTGAAGATTGACGGATATGTAAAGGTCGGATTTGATGATTTCGAATGGATTATCAATCGTCTGGGAGGCGTTGAGATTACGCTTACGGCAGAAGAGGCCGCATATTTGAGAAGAACAAATTATATCAGTAACCCGGCCTATCGTACTGTTGTTGCCGGAACGCAGACCTTAAACGGTAATCAGGCATTGGGATATTGTCGTGTGCGTTATGTGCCGACCGCAAGCGGTGCCCAGAACGATTTCGGACGTACGGAGCGCCAGAGAACCGTATTGACAAAGTTGTTCAATCGGTATAAGGATTCCGGTATTTTAACAATGCTTTCCATTTTCAATGATTGTTTGCCGAGAGTAATGACAAATATTTCAAAAGATGATATGCAGTATCTTATGGAAACCGTTGTGGAAAATCGTATTTTGGCTTTGGAAACCTTCCGTATTCCGGTGTCCGGAAGTTTTGAGGATGCAAGACTCGGAGGCGGAGTCGGTGATGTAATAATTGTAAGCTGGTCAAAGAATATCGATGCACTGCATAAGAAGATTTTCGGAGACAAGAAATAGAATCCCGGATAAAATCGGGAGAGAGGGGTGTGACGTATGGAGATTCAGCTTTGGAGAGAACTTCTGGAGCCTTATGCTTTGGCGGTAGACGAGATTGTTGTAAAGTTCGAGCATTTGATCGATGCGTATCGGAAAAGCGGCAACTACTCTCCGGTGGAGCAGGTAAAGGGACGTTTAAAGTCCATTTCCAGTATTTTGGAGAAGTGTCAGAAGAAGGGAATTCCTTTCGAGGAGTTTGAAAATCATATTGAGGATATTGCGGGGATCCGTATTATCTGCCAGTTTACCGAAGATATTTACAAGGTTGTGGATATTATTAAAAACCGTGCGGATATGCAGGTGAAGGAAGAAAAAGATTATATCGAGAACGTCAAGAAGAGCGGATACCGCAGTTATCACATGATTGTACAGTATACGGTGGAAACCTTAAAGGGACCGAAGGTTTTGCATATAGAAATTCAGATTCGTACGCTGGCGATGAATTTCTGGGCCACTATCGAGCATTCCCTGCAGTACAAGTATAAGAAAAATATGCCGGAGAATTTAAAGCAGCGTCTTCTTAATGCGGCGGAGGCGATCGGTGTATTGGATGAGGAGATGGCTTCGGTACGAGAGGAAATTATGGATGCCCAGAATTCCTTTAACCGGAACGCCAGTCTGGTTGCGGATATTTTGACCAATATCCAGAACCTGTATAAGACGGCAAATAAAAAGGAAGTTGTAAAGATTCAGGATGAATTCTTCCGTGTGTACCAGGAGGGTGATTTGGCCCAGCTGGAGCGGTTCAGTAAGGAACTGGATATTATTGCGGAAGGTTACCGGGTACAAAGTTTACGATAAAGAAAGTTTCCGAAATTGGAGGACGGTATGGCAATTAAATTACCGGAAAAGTTTGAGAAGCGGATGAGAGAGCTTCTCGGAGCGGAATACGAAGCATTTGCAAAGGGCTATGAAACCGATCATGCGGCGGGACTACGGGTAAATACCATGAAGCTGTCCCCGCAAGAGTTTGAACAGATTGCACCGGTTGCTGTGCGTAAGATTCCGTGGGTAAAAAACGGATTCTATTATGATGCGGATGCAGCACAACCGGCGAAGCATCCGTATTATTTTGCGGGGATGTATTATATTCAGGAGCCAAGTGCCATGACACCGGCGGCAGTGCTTCCGGTTTGTCCGGGAGAGCGCGTGCTGGATTTGTGTGCGGCACCGGGAGGAAAAAGTACGGAACTTGCTGCGAAGCTGAATGGCGAAGGTGTGCTGGTTTCCAACGATATCAGTAATTCCAGAGCGAAGGCGCTTTTAAAAAATCTGGAACTGTTCGGAACCAAAAATGCAGTCATTGTCAGTGAACCGCCGGCAAAGCTCGCAGAACGATTTGAGTGCTATTTTGATAAAATCCTGGTGGATGCACCGTGCTCCGGTGAGGGAATGTTCCGGAAAAGCCCGGCCATTATGAAAAACTGGGAACAGTACGGCGTGGAGTATTATCAAAAGTTGCAAAGAGAGATTCTTCCGTCGGCGGTAAAGATGCTTCGGCCGGGCGGAATGCTTTTGTATTCTACCTGTACGTTTTCTCCGGAAGAGGATGAGGATACCCTTGCATTCCTGCTTTCGGAATATTCGGAGCTTTCCATGGAAGAGCCTCCGCTTTCTTACGAGGGGTTTGCACCGGGACGTCCGGAATGGGCAGGCGGTTTGGAGGAAATTAAGAAGGCAATTCGCATCTGGCCGCACCGGATGGAGGGAGAAGGCCATTTTGTGGCATTGCTTAAAAAGTCCGAAGAGGCGGAAGGCGCTCCACAGTCCGTGGAGCGGGTACGTCCGGCGAAGTTGTCCGAGGAAGCTCAAGAGTTCTTAAACAGATTGACGTTTAGTATGGCACCGGAGCGGATTATTGCAAGAGAAGAGAGATTGTATTATTTGCCTGAGGGATTGCCGGATTTGTCGGGACTTCGGATTTTACGGTCGGGTCTTTTGCTGGGGGAGATGAAGAAGAACCGGTTTGAACCGAGCCAGGCGCTTGCTTGTGCGTTAAAAGCGGAGGAATACGACAACTGTTACAATCTGTCTTCGGAGGATGAGGATGTGATTCGCTATTTAAAGTGCGAAACCATTGATGCCAAGGAACCGGTAAAGGACGGATTTGTACTGGTATGTGTGGACGGCTACCCGCTTGGCTGGGGCAAGGCCGCCAAGGGTGTCATTAAGAATAAATATCTTGCCGGATGGCGGATGATGTAGGAGGATGCGATGCGGTTAGACAAACTGGTAGCGGAGCTGACCGGAATGACTCGGTCCCAGGCCAGAGATGTGATTGTAAAGGGCAGAGTCTGCGTAAACGACGAAGTGAAAAAGACGACCGCCGAGCAGGTGAAGGAAGACAGTGACGTGCTGACCTTAGACGGGAAACAGTTAACCTTTCAAAAATTCGTGTATTATATGTTAAACAAACCTGCGGGAACGGTTTCTGCGACACAGGATAGGGAAGCAAAGACAGTGCTGAGTTTGTTGTCCCCGGAAGATCGGAAACGCAGAAATCTGTTTCCGGTGGGACGTCTGGATAAGGATACGGAAGGACTGTTGATTCTTACGGATGACGGAATGTTGTCTCATCAATTGATTTCGCCGAAAAAACATGCGGACAAGTTGTACTTTGCAAAACTTTCGCGAGAGATTACGGAAGAGGATATCCGGGTGTTTGCTTCGGGAATGAAGGTAGACGAGGAACTGACCGCTATGCCTGCGGTACTTCGTCGGTTAAACGATACGGAACTTTCGGGATTTTTGCCGGATGGCGGTTTTGCCGCAGCGGTGACGTTGCAGGAAGGAAAGTTCCATCAGGTAAAGCGAATGTTCGCAGCCACGGGAAACGAAGTGCTGTATTTAAAACGTATGGCCATGGGGGGCGTGGGACTGGACGAAACACTGGCGCCGGGAGCATACAGGGTGCTTAGGTCAGAAGAGTTGCAGAAACTGCGGAGCAGTGTGACGGAAAAGTAGATTCGGGTGAGGCTGGGACTGTAGAACGGAAAAGCGTAGTGTTTGGAATGCAGAAGGAGTGAGATACTTGTTAGAGAATATCAAAGCGGTGATTTTTGACTTGGACGGTACGGTGGTGGATTCCATGTGGATGTGGGAGGCCATCGATATCGAATATCTGGCCCGGTTTGGGATTCCACTGCCGCCGGATTTGCAGAAAAAGATTTCAGGCATGAGCTTTCGGGAAACTGCCGTGTATTTTAAGGAGACTTTCGATATCCCGGACAGTCTGGAGAAGATTAAGTCCGACTGGAATGAGATGGCCATGGATAAGTATTGTAACGAAGTACCGTTAAAGCCGGGTGTTCTGGACTTTTTGAAGAAATTAAAGGAACGGGGTATTAAGACCGGAATTGCCACCAGTAACTCCAAGGAGCTTGCATTTGCGGTATTGGATGCCTTGGAATTGCGACCGTATTTTGACGAGGTACATATGTCCTGTGAGGTGCGGACCGGAAAACCTGCACCGGATATTTATCTTTTGGTGGCGGAGTATTTAAAGGAAGCACCGGAACATTGCCTGGTGTTTGAGGATATTTCGGAAGGAATTCTGGCGGGAAAGGCAGCCGGCATGAAGGTGTGCGGTGTTGAGGACGATTTTTCGGCGGATTACAGGAAAGAAAAGAAAGAACTGGCGGATTATTATATTTCTCATTATAATGAGGTTGTTTGGTAAGGAGAGGAACATGAAGCGGACAGAGCGTTGTGAGTACGGGCGTATCAATGCGGAAAAGAAAAAAAATATCATCGGAGCCCTTTGTATGGTTGCTATCGGTGTGGCAATTTTCGTTTTGGGTCTGTGTTTGAATAAGTTTGAAAAGACGAATATCTTTACGGTGATTGCTGTATTGTTTGTGTTGCCGATGGCGCGGTATCTGACCACAGTGATTGTGCTTCTTCCTTATAAGACACCGGATAAAAAATTATATGAGCAGGTAAAGAGCGGGATGCCGGAGGGAAGCGTGTTGCTTTCCGACTACGTTTTTACCTCCGGAGAGCGGGCTATGGGCATGTCATTTTTCGTACTGACGGGAAACGAGCTTATCGGGCTGGCTATGAGTGAAAAGGAAAAGATTGAGAAAATGAAGGAGTATCTGGGGACGGAGCTTAGGCGCCGGCAAATTCCGGGAAAAGTAACGGTATATAAGGAGAAGGAAAAGTTTTTCTCTGCATTAAAGAGGGTAGAGAAAGCTACCCGGACCGAAGAAGAAATGCAGGAGTTAATTGAGTTTTTGCGTTCTCTGGCGGTTTAACGGGGAGACGCAGACGACAGGAGTGTTTATGAGAAAAATTGTTGTTTCGAAAAACGAAGCCGGACAAAAACTGCTGAAACTTCTTGCAAAGTATTTAGATGCGGCACCTCAAAGCTTTTTCCATAAGATGTTGCGAAAGAAAAATATAACCTTAAACGGGAAGAGGGCAGACGGTTCGGAGTTATTACGGGAGACGGACGAAGTCTGCCTGTTTTTGTCGGAAGAAACTATTTTATTGTTTCAAGGAAAGAAAAAAGAAAGTACGACAGCAGTAGAGCAAAGGAAAACGTCGGCAAAACCGAAGGAGTTGTCCGAAATCCGGATTGTGTACGAGGATGAGGATGTTTTGATTTTAAATAAGCCGGTGGGAGTGCTGTCACAAAAGGCAGTTCCCGAGGATTATTCGTTAAACGAATGGGTGATTGATTATTTGCTGGAGCGGGGACAACTGAAACAGGAAGAATTGCAGACTTTCCGTCCGGGAGTTTGTAACCGCCTGGACCGGAACACCGGCGGTTTGATTACCGCAGGAAAGAGCCTGGCCGGATTACAGACACTTTCGGCGTTGTTTAAGGAACGGACGATGCATAAAGATTACCTTTGCATCGTACATGGGAAGGTAAAAGCAACCGGTCGCTTACGGGGCTATTTGGAAAAGGATGCCCGAACCAATAAAGTAACGGTGGAAGCAAAAAAACGGTCGGAAGACAGCGCATACATCGAAACGGAGTACACGCCGGTGGCGGCAAACGAGAAGTATACACTTCTTAAGGTACGTCTGATTACCGGTAAGACTCATCAGATTCGTGCCCACCTGGCATCTGTGGGGCATCCGCTTATAGGAGACGGAAAATACGGAATTCCATCGGAAAATCGGCAGTTGAGGGATCGGTTCGGTCTGAAACATCATCTGCTGCATGCGGCATATTTGGAATTTCCGGAAGCAATGCCTGCTTGTGAGGCTCTTGCAGGAAAGATTTTTTTTGCATCGGTACCGAGACTGTTTGAGCAGATTGGGAGAGAATTGGGCGTATATGCCCCTTGTCTTAAGCGCGAGGAACGGTAACAAGATGAGAATTTTGCGGAAACGGAATCCCGGTGCAATGTAAGCACAATGACGGAGGCTACGGTACGATAGAAAGGAGAACCTATGGGAGAATGGAATTCGCGGGGCCTGCGAGGTTCTGCATTCGAGGAATTGATTAATCTGACCAACGAGCGGTACAGAGAGTTGGGGCTTGCTCTCATTCAGAAGGTGCCGACGCCGATTACACCCATAGAGATTGACCGGGAAACCAGACATATTACACTGGCCTATTTCGATAAAAAGAGTACCGTAGACTATATCGGTGCGGTGCAGGGGATTCCGGTGTGTTTTGATGCCAAGGAATGTGCCGAGGATACTTTTTCAATGCAGAACGTACACGAGCACCAGTTTGAGTTTATGGAGGCATTCGAACGGCAGGAGGGAGTGGCGTTTTTGCTCATATACTATACCGCAAAGGAGCAGTATTACTATTTGCGTTTTGAAAAGCTTAAGGAGTTTTATGAGCGGATGAGGTCCGGAGGGCGAAAGAGTTTCCGGTTTGAGGAACTGGAGCGGCAGTTTTTTCTGCCGAAGGGGAAAAATGTACCGGTGCCTTATCTGGAGGCAATGCAGACGGATCTGGATTTGAGAGAAGCTTAGAAAACGGGCAATATGCAGCAAAAGGACTATAGGAGATTTTCTTGACAGGCCTTGTAAAATAGAGTAAAATTAAAAGGTGGCGAAAGCCCTGAGAAGGAAGAAAATACGGGTGTTGTTTTAAGTGACAAGAAGGAGGAAATCATGATTTGCGGGAAATGCGGCCGTGAGTTTGCGGCAGGGGTTAAGTTTTGTACCAATTGCGGAGTGGAATTGATCGAACAGGAAGCAACGGAAACGGTAGAAGGAATCGCTGAAGATGTTGAGGAGACGGTTGAAAAGGTAGCGGAAGCGGCAGAAGATGCGGTTGAGACGGTTGAAGAAGCGGCCGGAGCGGAAGAAGAGACTTCCGAGACGGGAACCGATGCTACGGAACAGTCCGGAGAGGTTGTTGACGCAGAGACGACAGAGGTTGCGGTGACTTCCGGTGAGGAAAAGGAAGTTCTCGAAGGAGAAGTGGTAACCGGGGAATTGGCAGATAAAAAGAAAGAAAAGAAGATTTCCCTGAAGGTTAAGATCGGTGCGGCTGTTGCGGCTGTGCTTGTGTTGGTTTTACTTTTGGTGGTATTGCTTTCCGGAAAGAAAGAGTTCGGAACATATTCGGACAAATCCGTTATGGATTTTTATTCGAGAGGCGAGAGAATGTATGCGTACTTATATAACGGTACGGAACTGCTTCTTGATGACACTGAGGTGAGCGTGGAAGATGCAAGTCTGGACAAAACTACGATTTGCTATTCCAACGAAAACGATGAGCTGGTGATTTTAAAGAACGGAAAGACTATTAAGACCGGGATTGAAGAAGCCAAGGGTGTGAAGGTTTCTTCCGAAGGAGATACCTTTGTATATTTTACCGATTGTGAGAATAGTATTTTACCGTCCCAGGAAACCGGTACCCTGCATCTTTACTTTATTAAAAAGGGAAAAGACATTAAAGTGGCAGAGGATGTGCTGGTAAGCAGCGCGGTGCTTTCTCCGAACGGTGAGACGGTGGCTTATGTGTCCGACTATGAATCTTTCACCGATTTTAAAGGCTATTATTCCATAAAGGGAAAGAAGCCGGTGGATGTAGGTAAGGAAAAGAGAGTATTTGCCCTTGCGGATAAGGCTAAGTACATTTATTATACGGACGATGACCGTATTTATGTGCAAAAGAAGAAGGATGTTTCCGAGAAGCTTGCCAAGGAACTGTATACGACTACGGTGATGTTAAATGCGGATTGCAGTGAAATGGTATTTGTGGATGAGGGAGCAACCTACATTACGTTGGAAGCCGGCGAGAGAAAGAAAATCTATAACAACGAATTAAACGCAATTATGCTTCGATATGACGAAACGGTACGGAGCGATGTAATCAGATCGGCGAAAGGTGCAATTTTTGTTACCTATACCGGTGCGGATACCTTTAAGAATCAGTTGTTGTACGGTTCTTTCCGTGAGGACATCGTGTATGTGAAGGAGAACTTCGAGACCGAGCGTCTGGCTTCGGATGCGGACAAGTTCGGAATTGCGGACGATGAAAAGAGCCTGGTTTATGTGGACGGTTCGGACATCGTAAAGGTGACAGAGTTTGCAAAGGGCGGCCTTAAGAGTGACTTAAAGGAGGATGCGGATGCCCATGATTTATACGCCGCCGGCGCATTAAAATATGTTTACTATGTGAACAGAGACAAGGAACTGTTTTGCATCAAAGGAAACGGTAAGGCTAAGAAGATTGCGGATGACGTAACTTCTGCCACGATTTCCGCAGACGGAAAGTATTGTTATTATGTAGTGGATGAAGAAAAGCTTTGTTATTCCAAGAAGGGCGGCAAGGGAAAGGAACTGCTTGAGCAAGAGGAGATAGAGATTACCTGTCGCAACGATTTCGGAGGGATTGCAGTGGCAGCGGTGGAACGCATCGGTATGACTACGGTGTATCGGTTGGAAGGCAAGGAAATGAAACTGGTTACCTCCGTGTCTACCAACATCCTGGAAGATGCCATGGGCGGCACGATTGATTTCGAGGAGCTTTTTGACGGTATTTTAAATTAAGAGTCAAAACAATACGAAAGCCGTTGTCAAAGGCAACGGCTTTTCTTACTCTATAGGAAATTATGTTTTGAAAATCGGTATTGACATTTTAAAAACGATGTCGTACAATATATACATTATTTTGGTAGCGAATTATCACTTTACCACGAGAAAGTGAGTGACAAATTGTTTTTCTATCGTAGGAAAAGTGAAGAGTTTCAGAAAGGAGGACGTATGGAGAAATTATTACATACGCCGGAAGGTGTCCGGGATTTGCATGACGCAGAGTGCGTGAAGAAACAGCAATTGGAGGGGAAATTACGACATTGCCTGCACCGGTTCGGTTTTCGGGATGTGGTGACTCCGACGTTCGAGTACTTTGATATTTTCCGTAAGGAGCGGGGAACAGTTCCATCCAAGGATATGTATAAGTTTATTGACAGAGAAGGAAACACCTTGGTGCTTCGCCCGGATATGACCCCACCGATCGCGCGGTGTGTGGCAAAGTATTATAAGGACGAAGAAAATCCTCTTCGTTTATCCTACAGGGGAAACACCTTTGTGGATAACAGCGGTTACAGAGGAAAACTTAAGGAGACGACCCAGATCGGTGCGGAACTGATTAATGACGGATCCGTGGTAGCGGATGCGGAGATGGTTGCGCTGATGGCTGAGAGTTTAAAGGCGAGCGGGCTTGTGGAATTTCAGATTGAAATCGGACATGTGGGATTTTTTAATGCCCTTGCGAAGGAAGCGGGATTTTCCGCAGAGGAAGCGGCAGAGGTGAGAGAACTCATTGAGAGTAAGAACCTTTTCTCTGTAGAACAGGCTCTTTCCGATAAGCAGTTAAATCCGGAGCTTAAGGAGCTTTTACTCAAGATTCCGGAACTGTTCGGCAGTGTGGAACGTCTTTCGGAAATTCGTAACATGACAGAGAATGCCGAGGCTTGTGCTGCCATTGATCATTTGATGACCTTACATAAATATTTGGAGAGCTACGGTGTGGCAGAGTATATTTCCTATGATTTAGGGATGCTCGGTAAGTACGGTTACTATACCGGTATTAATTTCCGTGCCCTCACCTATAAAACCGGCGAGTCCGTAGCTGCAGGCGGACGTTATGACCATTTGATGGGGCAGTTCGGAAAGAATGCACCGGCCATCGGAATTGCGTTGTATGTGGATACTTTACTGCTCGGTCTTTCCCGTCAGGGACTTATTACCGCAGAAGAGGCGGAGCGCACCCTTGTGGTATACGAAAAGGCTGCGGAATGTGCCGCAATCAAATGCGTGTGCGACCTTCGGGCAAAGGATGGTTATGCAATGCTGGAAGAAAAGAACGCAGATTGGTCCGAGTACGAAAAGCGTATCGGTAAAAACGGTGTGGTTCAGGTTTACAAGGTAACTGCAGACGGTGTGCAGATCGTGAAATAACCCGTAGATTGGAGAATCGTTATGGAATATATTACAATTGCCCTGGCAAAGGGTAGACTTGCAAAGAAAGCGCTGGAACTCCTGGAGCAGGTTGGAGTTACTTGTGAGGAAATTAAAGATAAGGATTCCAGAAAGCTGATTTTTACGAATGAAGAACTGAAAATGAAGTTTTTCCTTGCAAAGGCCAATGATGTACCGACCTACGTAGAATACGGTGCGGCGGATATCGGTGTTGTGGGAAAGGATACGATTTTAGAGGAAGGCAGAGAGCTTTACGAGGTGCTGGACCTCGGTATGGGAAAGTGTCGTATGTGTGTGGCAGGTCCGGAGTCCGCAAGAGAGCTTCTGGGAAACGGTGAAATCATCCGTGTTGCTACCAAGTATCCGCATATTGCCAAGGATTATTTTGTAAAGCAGAAGCATCAGACCGTAGAACTTATTAAACTGAACGGTTCCATCGAGCTGGCACCGATTGTGGGCCTGTCCGATGTTATCGTAGACATTGTAGAGACCGGTTCTACCTTAAAGGAGAACGGCCTGGTGGTGCTTGAGGATGTGTGTCCGCTGTCTGCCAGAGTAGTGGTAAACCGCGTCAGCATGAAGATGGAGCAGGAGCGTATTACTGATTTGATTGCGAAGCTTCGCGCATTGGTTTCCTAGGTTGGAGTGTGAGCGAGGCTTTCAGTTGGTTTGAAATAGGACAGACATAAGAAAGAATCGTTGCAATGATGCAACAGAAAGAGGTTTGATATGAGAACAGTTCGTTTGACGGAAGAAACCAAGAAAAATATTTTAGAAGATTTGTTAAAGCGCAGCCCGAACCAGTACAAGGAGTACACGGAGAAGGTAGAGGCGATTTTAAAGGATGTACAGGAAAACGGTGATAAGGCTGTATTCGGTTATACCGAGAAGTTTGATAAGGCCGTGCTGACCGCTGAGACCGTGCGCGTGACCGAGGAAGAGATTGCGGAGGCGTATGAGAAGCTTCCGGCTCGTACCGTAGAAGTTATCCGTAAGGCTATTGTAAACATCCGCGCTTATCACGAGAAGCAGAGAAGAAACAGCTGGTTCGATGCACAGCCGGACGGCACCATTTTAGGTCAGAAGATTACTCCGATTGCATCCGTAGGCGTGTATGTACCGGGCGGTAAGGCAGCTTACCCGTCTTCCGTGCTCATGAACGTGCTTCCGGCAAAGGTGGCAGGCGTTGAGCGTATTGCCATGGTGACCCCGCCGGGTGCAGACGGAAAGGTATACGAGGGAACCCTGGTTGCGGCAAAGGAAGCCGGAGTGACTGAGATTTATAAGGTAGGCGGTGCTCAGGCTATCGGTGCTCTTGCGTACGGTACCGAGAGCATCCCGAAGGTAGATAAAATCGTAGGACCGGGTAACATTTACGTTGCCCTTGCAAAGAAGGCAGTATACGGACATGTGAGCATCGACTCCATCGCAGGCCCGAGTGAAATTCTTGTTCTTGCGGATGAGACCGCAAATCCGACCTATGTGGCTGCGGACTTACTGTCCCAGGCAGAGCATGACGAGCTGGCTTCCGCTATCCTCATTACCACCAGTGAAGAGGTGGCTACTAAGGTAAGCGCAGAGGTAGACCGCTTTGTGGCACAGCTTAGCAGAAAGGCTATCTTAGAGAAGTCTTTGGACAATTACGGATATATTTTACTGGCAGACAATATGAACGATGCCATTGATGCGGTAAACGAAATCGCTTCCGAGCACTTAGAGCTTGTAACCAAGGATGCTTTTACCGTTATGACCAAGATTAAAAACGCCGGAGCTATCTTTATCGGCGAATATTCCAGTGAACCGCTGGGGGATTACTTCGCAGGCCCGAACCACGTGCTTCCGACCAACGGAACCGCAAAGTTCTTCAGCCCGCTTGAAGTAGACGACTTCATTAAAAAGTCCAGTATTATCTCTTACTCCAGAGAAGCCTTAGAGCCGATTCACGAGGATATTATCGACTTTGCAAAGGCGGAGGGCTTGACTGCACACGCAAATTCCATTGCGGTGAGATTCGGTAAGGAAGTAAAGTAGGAGTGTTCTGCGAGGTGGGTGCGAATGAAGAAAGCCGTATTTCTTGATTTTTACGGTACCGTTGTATTTGAAGACGGCGAAAATATTGAGAAAATCTCAAAGATCATACAGGATACCGGTGAGGTGAATGACATCTCTGAGGTGGGCACTTATTGGTGGAACGAGTTCTATAACGTATTTGTGAATGCGTATGGTGCAAATTTCAGAACCCAAAGGGAGATTGAACTGCAATCCTTGGCGAAAACCATAGAGTATTTCAAGTCATCGGCGGATGCAGTGCAGTTAAGCAATGAAATGTTTGCGTATTGGCAAAAACCACCGATCTTTGAAGAGTCAAAGCAATTTTTTGAACAGTGCCCGGTACCGATTTATATTGTGTCCAATATAGATACCGAGGACATTACAGAAGCCATAAAGTTCCACGGATTAAAGCCGGCGGCGGTATTTACCAGCGAAGATGCAAAGTCCTATAAGCCGAGAAAAGAATTATTTCAGTATGCATTAAAGGCTACAGGGTTGAGGCCGGAGCAGGTGGTACATATCGGAGATTCCTTAAGTAGTGATGTAAAAGGTGCCTCTGCTCTCGGAATCGATACCATATGGTTGAACCGGAGAAACAGAGAGGTTCCTGAGGGCGTATGTTCTGTGGGAAATTTATTGGAAGTATTTGAAACGGAGTTTTTCAAATAAACTAAGGGTGCACAATGAAAGGAGAAGGTTATGAGAACTGCGAAGGTAGAACGAAATACCAAAGAAACCCAGATTGTTTGCGAACTGAATTTAGACGGTTCCGGTATCGCTAAGGTGGACACCGGTGTCGGTTTTTTGGATCACATGTTAAACAGCTTTGCGAGACACGGGTTCTTTGATTTGACCTTGTCCGTAAAGGGTGATTTGTATGTAGATTGTCACCACACCATCGAGGATACCGGTATTGTGTTGGGCCAGGCAATCAAAGAAGCGGTAGGTAATAAGGAGGGCATTAAGCGTTACGGTTCTTCCTTGCTTCCCATGGACGAGACTTTGGTACTTTGTGCCATTGATTTGTCCGGTCGTCCGTATCTCAACTTTGACATGTCCTTTACCGCAGAGCGTGTGGGGTATTATGACACGGAGATGGTAAAAGAGTTTTTTTATGCGGTGTCCTATGCTGCAGGCATGAATCTGCACATTAAGCAGATGGACGGAAGCAACAATCATCACTTAATCGAGGCGGCGTACAAGGCATTTGCTAAGGCTCTTGACGAGGCAACTATGGCGGAGCCGAGACTTACGGGAACGCTTTCTACCAAGGGGACGCTGTAAACGCAAGGAATAATAAAAGGCACCATATAGAATAAATAAAAAAAGATAACCGGCTGTCCGCAACTGCAGGCAACCGATAAAAAGGAGAACAGGAATGAAATTATATCCGGCAATTGATATTAAAAACGGACAGTGCGTACGACTTTGTCAAGGCGTATTTTCCGACGTGAACGTGTATGCGGAGAAGCCGTATACCGTGGCAAAGGAGTTTGAGGCGGCAGGTGCTTCCTTTATCCACATTGTGGATTTGGACGGCGCTTTGGCGGGTCATACCGCAAATGCGGAAGCGATTTCCGAGATTGTAAAGAATGTTTCCATCGGTACGGAAATCGGCGGAGGCATTCGTACTATGGAAGATATAAAGACGAAGTTGAATTTAGGACTGAATCGTGTTATTATAGGTACGAAGGCAGTAAAAGAACCGCAGTTTATTAAAGAGGCCATCGAGGAGTTCGGTGCGGACCGCGTGGTCATCGGAATTGATGCCAAGGACGGTATGGTTGCCATCGAAGGCTGGGAAACGGTCAGTGACCGTTCTGCGGTAGCGTTTGCGCTTGAAATGAAGAAGCTGGGTGCCACTACCGTGATTTATACCGATATTGCAAGAGACGGTATGCTGACCGGCCCGAATTTCGAGCGCACGGAAGAGATGATTCGTGAGACCGGCATGGAGATTATTGCCTCCGGCGGTGTTTCCTGTATGGAGGATTTGGTGCGTCTTGATGAGATCGGATGTGCTGGAGCCATCATCGGCAAGGCGATTTATGAAAAGAGAATCAACCTTGCGGAAGCGGTAGAGCGCTTCGAACGCTAAACTGTCTCAAAAAGAACGGAGATGTGTCTGTCCGAAGGAGCTGCATCAGCGGCGCTTACGGCAAGGCAACCGAAAGGAGAAAGCATGCGAAAGAAATTATTTGCTTATATCAATACGGAGAGTGAATTCGAAGAGAACGTGGCAGAAGCCGTGAACCGTTATTTTTTAAACGGTGCGGACGGTCTGTTCCTTTACAGTTATATTGCGGAGGACGCTTACAAGGAAGAGTTTTTCCATATGATTAAGCGTGTGACCGAGGATTTGGCACTGGATTATTTTGTAGGCTGTCATGTGGCTCGGTTTGAGGATGTGAAGAAAGCTTTTTATACCGGTGCGTCTGCGGTGGTGATTCCGGCGGACGGTCTGGAGGACTGGGGTGTGATTAAGGAGTCTGTGGACCGGTTCGGTAGCGAGAAGATTTTTGTGGAACTGAATGCATCCAAGGCTGACAGCGAAGAAGGTGTTGCGGCGCTTTCCGCAAGAGTGGCAAAGGCCTGTGGTCTCGGTGCCGGCGGCATTATGTTTAAGCATGTGACATTGGGACCGTGTCTGACGGCGTATTTAAAGACCGTTGCCGTTCCGGTGATGATTCGTGACAGTCTGGTGCGTAACTCCGTAGAGGATATTCTCGGTACGGAGGGTGTGTCGATTCTTGCCACTAACTATTATAAAAACAAGGATATTCGCAGAGTAAAAGAAAACCTTACGGTAAGCGGTATAGATATGTACCATTTGGAGAGTTCCATGCCGTTTTCCGCATTTAAGAAGGATGCCAACGGACTGGTGCCGGTGGTGGTACAGGATTATCGTACCAACGAGGTTTTGATGCTTGCATATATGAACGAAGAGTCTTATAACAAGACCATCGAAGACGGTCGTATGACTTATTATTCCCGCAGTCGTCAGGAACTCTGGTTAAAGGGAGAGACCTCCGGAAACTATCAGTATGTAAAGTCGCTTTCCATTGACTGTGACAAGGATACGATTTTAGCAAAGGTATATCCGATCGGACCGGCGTGTCATACGGGCCATACCAGTTGTTTCTACACCGATTTGGTGGAGGGTGGCCGGGAGGCTTTGTCTCCGCTGGAAGTGTTGGAAGATCTTTATTCTACGATTGTAGATCGCAAAAATCATCCGAAGGAAGGTTCTTACACCAACTACTTGTTTGAGAAGGGAATCGACAAAATCTTAAAGAAGTGCGGCGAAGAGGCTACGGAGATCGTCATTGCGGCAAAGAATCCGGAGGCAGAGGAGTTGAAGTACGAAATTGCAGACTTCCTGTATCATTTGTCCGTACTTATGGTAGAATGTAATTTGAATTGGGACGATGTAATGACGGAGCTTGCTCACAGAAGATAGTGTTCGGTGCGGGATGATCCGGTAATGCGGAGTGATTAGAGAAGTGTTGTTACGAGGAGAAACAGCAGAAAGGCGGTATGTAGTATGGAGTTTTTAGGTGCTTTGGTGACTTACGGATTGAAGTTTATTGTGCTGGGTGCAGCAGCCTTTGGTGCAATTTTGCTCGGAATTTGGTTGCGTAAAAGAAAGAATACGGCAACCGCGGAAGAGAACGAGTAAGAAAAATGAATAAGAGAACCGGGGCTGCGACAGGATGTATGCGGCCCTGTTTTGCTACATGGGAGCATTTGGCGCGTCAGTGTGAAAAAGCGTTGCTGCGAAGTGTAGTGTAATGCAAAACAAAAAGGAGTAAGAAGATGTTACAGAAATTAAAGAAACGGTATGTGGGGGACAAAGCCTTTTACCGTATGACTCTGGGGATTGCGGTGCCGATTATGATTCAGAACGGCATCTCAAATTTTGTCAGTATGCTGGATAATATTATGGTGGGAAATGTAAGCGCCGAGCAGATGAGCGGCGTTTCCATCGTAAATCAGCTGATTTTTGTGTTTAACCTGATGATTTTCGGCGCGGTATCCGGTGCCGGAATTTTCGGTGCCCAGTTTTACGGAAGCGGCGATACGAAGGGCGTTCGGGATACGTTTCGTTTTAAGCTTCTCAGCTGCGGCTTGTTGACGGCCTTGGGAATCCTGATTTTTCTCGGGTTCGGAGATGTGCTGATTCGTCAGTACTTGCAGGGCGAGGGTGATATTACGCAGATTGAGGCCTGCTTCGGTTATGCAAAGCAGTATTTGCTGATTATGCTGGTGGGCTTTATTCCGTTCTACGTTTGTCAGTGTTATGCGTCTACCCTGCGTGAAACCGGAGAAACGATTTTACCGATGGTAGCCGGTATTGCGGCTGTGTTGGTGAATTTGGTTCTGAATGCCGTGTTGATTTTCGGACTGTTGGGATTCCCAGCCATGGGAGCTGCCGGAGCGGCAATCGCAACGGTGATTTCTCGTTTTGTGGAAGCTGCAATTGTTATGATTGCGACTCACCGGAACAAGTTGAAGCATGCCTTCATTGTGGGAGCCTATAAGAGTCTTAAGGTTCCGGGAACTTTAGTAAAGGGTATTTTACAGAAGGGAATTCCGCTTTTGTTGAACGAGACTTTATGGGCCGGCGGTATGGCGGTACTGAACCAGTGTTACTCCGTCCGCGGGTTTGACGTGGTATCGGCGGTGAATATTTCCTCTACCATATCCAATGTGTTTAATGTGTCCTTTATAGCCATGGGTAGTGCCATCGGTATTATTATCGGTCAGATGTTAGGCGCCGGAAAGACGGAAGAGGCGGTGGATGCGGACCGGAAGCTGATTGCGTTTTCCATTGTGAGTTGTCTGGCGTTTGCGACAGTATTGTTTGTTCTGGCACCGGTTTTTCCGCTGATTTACAAGGAGGTAGGAGCGAACAGTCATGCCATGGCCACCAGCTTTATGCGGATTGCGGCCTGCTGTATGCCGATCGGAGCTTACGCAAATGCGGCATATTTTACCCTGCGTTCCGGCGGAAAGACCTTTATTACGATTTTATTTGACAGTTGTTATGTGTGGCTTCTTGTGGTGCCGTTGGCGTACTGCCTGAGCCGATTTACGACCCTGCCGATTGTGCCGTTGTTCTTCTGCTGTCAGTTCATCGAAATCGGCAAATGCATCATCGGTGCCATTATGATAAAGAGCGGAATCTGGATTAATAAGATTGTAACGTAACTTTGTGGGGTTACAAAAAGCGCTTATGTGACAAAATGCGAGGGAGAAAGAAGGAAAATCGGAATGGACTGGAAAACGGAACTGGAACCGCGTTTGCGGGCTTTGGCGGAGGAAAAACTGGCAAATTTCAGCAGCGGACTGAACCCGAACTGTAAGCCGATGCTTGGTGTGAGACTTCCGGAGCTTCGAAAGATTGCAAAGGAAATCGCAAAAACGGATTATAAGGGATTTTTAGAGGAATGTCCGGATACTTATTTTGAGTATGAGACACTAAAGGCCTATGTGCTGGGCTATGCAAAGGACGACATCGAAACCATACTTTCCTACGCCGACCGGTTTGTCCCGACCATTGGGGACTGGTCGGTCAACGACAGTTTTTGCCAGAACTTTACTATAGCTCGGAAGTACCCGGAACGGGTCTTTGACTGGCTCATGGGGTATGCAAAGAAGAATGAGGAGTTTTCCCAACGTGTGGTGGCGGTGTTACTTATGAGCCATTTTCTTGTGCCGGAATATATCGACAAAGTACTGGCGGTTATGGATACGCTGCAGTACGACGGTTATTATACGAAGATGGGTGTGGCCTGGTGTGTAGCCACGGCGTATGCCAAGTTTCCGAAGGATACGGCGGCCTATCTTTCGGATAACAAACTGGCGGACTGGACCTATAACAAGGCCATTCAGAAAATGTGCGAGTCTTACCGGGTGTCACCGGAGGATAAGGAGTACTGGAAGGCGCGGAAGAGAAAGTAAATTATTAGGGGGATGTTAGAATGAAATTGTACATTAAGCAAAAGATGTTTTCTTTTAAGGATAAGTTCCATGTGTATGGGTTACACGGCGAGGAACGGTATTATGTAGAGGGAGACTTTACCCTTGTAGGAAAAAGGCTTCATGTGTACGACAATGCAGGGAGAGAAGTGGCCTTTATCCACCACAAGACACCCAGCTTTCCGCCGAAGTTTTTTGTGTCGGTGGGTGGGCAGGAGGTGGCACTGATTGAAAAGGAATTCACTTTCGCCAGACCGAAGTACCGTATTGTGGGACCTGGTTGGAAGGTGGAAGGAGAATTCTGGACACATAACTACCGGATTACGAAAAACGACCGCACGGTGGTAAGAATCAGCAAGCAGCTGTTTACCATCGGCGACAGCTATGAGCTGGATATCGAAAGCCCGGAGGATGAAATTGTAGCATTGGCAGTGGTGCTTGTGATTGACGTTATGCTGAGTAGCAAATAAGGGGGACGACAGGACAGTTTTTTTGTTACTGTACTACCGACAAATCAAAAATATGAACGTCAGCAATGCCGGAAGGAACATTCCGAAGGACATTAAGTCCTTAAAATCAAAACGATTCTTCATAGACATCACCTATTAAACAAAAAACATGTAATAACAAAGGCTTCTACGCCATGGCGTAGAAGCCTTTGTTGTTGTTCGTATAAGCGTTATATGCATTTAAGTGCGTCTCATAACCGTTTTGTTGACTATTTACACTGTGAAAGAAGTTTAGTCGTTTCCGGTTGTCAATCACCGTATCCCGAACCGTAACATCAATCGAACGCTTCGGTTTGGAGGCGTAGGAGGCTGCCGGCTCGAAAGGTTTCCGTGTCATAAACTCCAGTGGAGCGTTTAAGTGCTCGGAATTCCGTGGATTTAAGGAAGTCATCAGCTCGTAAGCATCCAGACGGTCCTGCGCCTGTTGGGAAGGAGTACGCTCCACACGTTCGGTTTCTTCGTTGGAAAAGACCTCAGGCACGTCGGTGACGGCCTGTACTTCCAAGGAGGCGTCATGATTGCTGTTTACAAGGGCAGTACGAGCCGCAGCCGCGGTATGCCCGGTGGCATAAGGACTGGATGTGTAATATCCGTAACTGTTTCCGATGGGTGACAGCATGGCAATCCTCCTTTTGGTAAAATTCGTTGCATCGGCAGATAAATTGTCGTATACCGATATTTAAATCAGTTATATTATATCATAATATAACGAAAAAAGCAATTTGAAAACGTCGGAGCAGTCCGGTTGAAAAAGTATGGGAAAAGTTGTATAATGAGCAACGGAACAGAAGAAAACGTGCGGAAATAACGTATGCTAAGATTTTGATGGAACAAAGGAGGAAGCTGTTTATGTGGAAATGGGTATTGTTGGGATATTTGATCGTAAACATAATTGTATTTGTCATGTACGGCATCGATAAGTACAAGGCAACCCATAAGAAGTGGAGAATTCCGGAGGCAACCTTAATCGGCGCTGCGGTATTCGGCGTATTCGGTGCTTTGGCGGGCATGTATGTCATCCGCCACAAAACAAAGAAGCCGAAGTTCTACATAACCGTACCGGTGATCCTGGTACTTGAGGTTGCGGCAGCAGTATGTCTATATTTCTTTGTTCTCTAAGTAATATAATGTTATGTGACGGCTCGGGCGTGGTGAATTCTTCCGAGGAGAAGGAAAACTCGCAAAACGACGAAAAAGAACTTTACTAAGTTTTGCATTTCCCGACGGAGCGTTGCGCTCAGCAAAACGTGTAAAGTTCTTTTGTGGCATTTTGGGGAAGCCGTCTACCCCACGGAAGAATGGGAAGTCTACATCCGTTCCTGTTTCGGAGTAATCCCTTTCCATTTTTTATAGGTGCGGATAAAGTGACTGCAGTCAAAGAACCCGGTTTCCAGTGCAATGTAGTTGATGTCGTAGTCCGTGTGCAGTAAAAGGTCCTGGGCCTTTACCAGACGAATGTAAGTCAGATACTCTTTGCAAGAACGGCCGTAATGTTCACGGAACAGTTTGGCAAAGTGAGAGTAGCTCATGTGGCACATGGCGGCAAGATTCTGGATTTCCAGAGGCTCTCCGGAATGGGTGTCGATGTACTCCAAAATATGGTGAAAGGTAAAGTCGGTATCGTTACGGCGTCTCGTGGCAGAACCGACTTCTTTGTTTGATTTCTTTGCGATTTCAATGAGGATGCTGTACAAATCCGCCTGCATCTGCAGAGAGTAAAAGTCGTCCCTGTTCCGATAGGTATTCAAAATGTGTTGCATATAGGTGGTCATGGGCTCCGGTGACAATGTTTCCTTTGGGAGAATCATGCAGAAATCATCGGTCTGTGTCCGATGGACAAAGTAGTCGTACAATTTGGCCTGATGGGCAGGCGGCAGAGTCAGGGTATGGAAGTCGAATTTTACAATGGTATATTCTACGGTGTTATCTTCCGTGGGAGAGATTTCGTGAAGCTGGAGCGGGTAAAAGTAGCACAAATCGCCTTCCCGCAATACACGACTTTTTTCGTTACAGGTAATGCGGATGGAGCCGGATTTTATGTACAGAATCTCGCTGTAGTAGTGCCAGTGCAGGGGAAATTCCCTGGTGTCGGACAAAAAGACCTCATAAGGTTGATTTAATGTATCGGAAACTTCAAATAATTGCATGGCGGGCCCCTTTCGTAAAGACATTACAGATACATTCAGTGTAACATTGAAACAGGAACGTGTCAATGTGAAAAGATTATCACAATAATAGGTTTATACAATTTTTTGCTTTCTTTATCATAGAAAAAAAGTTAGACAATCTGTTGGCTTTGTGGTAAAATTTAGATAAGCTTTTGAAAATGCGAGAAAAATGTTTTTTACAAAATTTGAAATGGACCTGAAAGGAGTATTATCATGCAGTACGGTTATTTTGATTTGGAAAACAAAGAATACGTGATTACGAGACCGGATACCCCGGCTCCGTGGGCAAACTATTTGGGAGACCCGGAGTACGGCGCAATCATCTCCAATAATGCGGCAGGCTACAGTTTCGTAAAGTCCGGTGCAAACGGACGTATTACCCGTTATCGTTTTAATTCCGATATGGCTCTTCCGGGAAGATACATCTATATTCGTGATAACGATGCGAAGGATTACTGGTCCGCTTCCTGGCAGCCGGTAGGCAAGCCGTTGGATACTTACAAGAGTGAGTGCCGTCACGGTACTGCTTATACGGTGATTTCCGCCGAGTATTTAGATATCAAGTCCGAGACGACCTACTATGTTCCGTACGGTAAGACCTATGAAGTATGGCGTACGAAGATTACCAATAACAGCGATAAGGACAGAAATCTTTCTTCCTTCGGCTTCGTGGAGTTTACCAACGAATGTAATTATGAGCAGGACCAGGTAAACCTTCAGTATACCTTGTTTATTACCCGTACCAGTTTTGAAGGTGACAAGATCGTACAGCACATCAACGAGCATAACGGTTGTGATGAGACCGGTTCCAACTACATGGAGCGTTTCTTCGGTTTGGTGGGCGCTGAGGTTTCCGCATATAACGGCGGCTTAAGCAGCTTTATCGGACCGTACAGAACTTACTCCAATCCGATTGCGGTAGAGAGGGGCAAGTGTGACAACGAGTTAAACTACTGCAGCAATTGTTGCGGTGCGCTCCAGTCCGATTTCGTATTAAAGCCGGGCGAGACGAAGGAGCTGATTTACCTTCTCGGTCGTAAGAACAATGCCCAGGCGACGGAGATTATGGCAGAGTATAAGAAGATCGGTAAGGTTGACGAGGAAGTGGCGCAGTTAAAGAACTACTGGCACGGTCAGCTTTCCAACTTCAAGGTGGAGACTCCGTCCATGGAGTTCAATAATATGCTAAACGTTTGGAACGCTTACCAGTGTTTTATTACCTTTATCTGGTCCAGAGCGGCTTCTCTTATTTACTGCGGTCTCCGAAACGGTTACGGCTATCGTGATACCGTACAGGATATCCAGGGTATTATCCACTTGGACCCGGAGATGGCGGCAGAGAAGATTCGTTTCATGCTTTCCGCTCAGGTGGACAACGGCGGCGGACTTCCGCTTGTTAAGTTCGACCACAATGCAGGCTTTGAGAATACCCCGGATGATCCGGAGTATGTAAAGGAGACCGGACATCCGTCCTATCGTGCGGACGATGCTCTCTGGTTGTTCCCGACGATTGTAAAGTACATCGGCGAGAGCGGTAACGTGGCGTTCCTTGACGAAGTTATCGTTTATGCGAACGGCGGCGAGGACACGGTTTACGAGCATTTAAAGAGAGCGATTAAGTTCTCCATGGAGCGGCTCGGTGACCACGACATGCCGGCGGGCTTACATGCAGACTGGAACGACTGCCTGCGTCTCGGTGCAAAGGGTGAGTCCACTTTCGTTGCATTCCAGCTCTACTATGCCATGACCGAGCTTCGCAAGATGGCAGAGTACAAGGGAGATACCGCGTATGTGGCATATCTTGATGAGGTTCAGGCAAAGCTTTCCGCTTCTCTTGAGAAGTGCTGGGATGAGGATAGATTTATCCGTGGTATCCGTGACAACGGTGTTATCGTCGGTGCCAAGAAGGACCCGGAAGCAAATATGTGGCTGAATCCGCAGAGTTGGAGTGTTATCTCCAAGTTTGCGGAAGGCGAGCGTGCAGAGACCGCTATGAACAGCGTTTACAACATTTTAAATACACCGTACGGTGCGAAGCTTTTGGATCCGCCGTACAAGAAGCACTATTTTGAAGGTGCTCTCATGAAGGTATTTAACCTTGATGTGAAGGAGAACGGCGGTATTTTCTCCCAGTCTCAGGGTTGGTTAATCCTTGCGGAGTCTTTACTGGGCCACGGAAACCGTGCTTTCCAGTACTTTATGGAGACTTCTCCGATTGCCATGAACGACAAGGCAGAGATTCGTGTGTCCGAGCCGTACGTTCACGGTCAGTTTACCGAAAGTAAGGCGTCTCCGTACGAAGGACGCTCTCACGTACACTGGCTTACCGGTACCGCATCCACTGTTATGGTCGGTTGTGTGGAAGGTATTTGCGGTATGCGTCCGGACTTTGACGGATTGCGGATTGCTCCGTCCATTCCGTCTTCCTGGGGCGGCTTTAAGATTGAGAAGATGTTCCGCGGTAAGAAGTTAAATATCACTATTGACAACTCCGCACATGTGGAGAGCGGTGTTGCAAAGATTACCTTAAACGGTGAAGGACTTGACGGCAATTATGTTCCGGCAGCAAAGCTTGCGGATGTGAACGAGATTGCGGTTGTGATGGGTTAAAAAGACGAACTGGTGTAATATAAGCCGGATTTACAGGGCTGTCGCAGAAGTGAACTATGGATTCTCTTCTGCGGCAGCCTTCTTTCGAATACGAAGAGAGAAGTTCCTGTTGACGGAGTAAAAAAAGACGACGGTGTTTCTGTGAATGTACTGCAGAACTACCGTCGTTTATATTTTAATAGAGTGTTTTACGAATCAATTTTGTCACTTCTTCAATTTTTTCTTCCGGAAGCTTTGTATCCAGGAAATGTTGTACCGCATAAAATGCCTGGGAGACCAGCATCTGCAGGCCGTTCACGGCAATCAGGCCGCGGTCCTTTGCCTGAGAAAGGAGTTTGGTAACTTCCGGATTGTAGATGACATCCACAACGGCAGTAAGCTCTGTAAACGGTGTCAGGTCGATTGGGGCAGCGTCTGCCTTCGGATACATGCCGATGGGGCTGGTATTGACTAAAATGGCAGCATCGGTATGGAGGCGGTTTACTTCGTCATAGGTGCAGACGCCTTCTCCCGGAACGATGTCCACAATGACGATTTCTTTTGCGGAAAGATCACGAAGCACAGCGAGAACTGCCTGTGCGGCGCCGCCGTTTCCGAGGACCACTACCTTTTTGCCGGTAATTTTGATGTTATGAACGGTCAGGGTGTATAAAAAACCGTAGTAGTCGGTGTTGTAGCCGTAGAGCTTACCGTTTCGGTTGACAACCGTGTTTACCGCTCCGATGCTTTTTGCGCGCTCGTCCATTTCGTCCAAGTAAGGAATGACATCTCTTTTATACGGAATGGTCACATTCACGGCAGCGAAGTCCTTTGCTGTCATAAAATCTTTTAAGCCTTCTTTGGAAAGCTCGATTAAATCATAGGTATAGTCTGCCAATGCTTCATGAATTTGTTTGGAATAGCTATGGGATAAGTGTTCTCCCAAAAGCCCGTAATTTGCTGCCATATCAAAATCTCCTTTGATGCTTTAAAGCGTTATCTTGTTATATAGTATAGCACAGGTAAAACCAGTTTGCAAGAAGGGTTGTCATATTTTACAGCCTGTCTCATATACTGAGGTAAGGCGGTAAAAAATGTATGAGAACCCGGAAACCGCCCAAGGGAGGTTTATACATGCGGATTGCATGGATGTTGCCGGAACCGGTACGGAGTATCCTTACGGAATCCGGAATTATGGAGAAAGATCTTAGGGAGATACGGTTTCGAACCGGAAGAGGCCTGATGGTTGAAACGGCAGAGGGAGAGTTCCTACTTGATAAAAAAGGCCGACAGGTATTCTCCGAAGGAGAGGCGTATTGTGTTTCTGAAACGGATATAAAATCGGCGTTGGAACTTTTGACGGGGTATTCCGTGTATGCCTTTGAAGAGGAAATGCGACAAGGATATTTTACCGTGGAAGGCGGTCATCGCATCGGAGTGGCCGGACGGGCTGTTGTGGAAAACGGACGGGTACAGCGTCTCGGCTACATTTCCTTCTTAAATTTCCGTGTGGCTCATGCCTGTATGGGATGCAGTGAGGAATTGTTCCGGCGGTTGTATGGGGACGGGCAGTACTACCATACGTTATTGTTTGCACCGGCGGGTTGCGGAAAGACAACCTTTCTTCGGGATTTGATTCGACTGCTGTCGAACGCAGGACTGCGGGTGGGAGTTGCGGACGAGCGGTCGGAACTGGCGGCTTGCCATTATGGGGTTCCCCAACATGATTTGGGGCTTCGAACCGATGTGATGGACGGGTGTCCGAAAGCGGAGGCCATGGGGATGCTATTGCGTTCCATGACACCGCAGATACTGGTGGCGGATGAAATCGGCATGGAAGCGGATGTGTTTGCCATCCGGGCGGCTGCGGGTTGCGGCTGTAAGGTGGTGGCCAGCGCCCACGGCGGAAGTTTTGAGGATCTGATCCGAAACCCGGTCCTTCGAACTCTTTGGGAGGAACGGAGGTTTGAACGGTATATTTGTTTGGAAAAGAGAGGAAACAGCTTTGGTGTAAAGGAAATCTATGACAGCGACGGAAGTGCGGTGGGAAGCAAATATGCGGATTTCGGACAAGTGTAGCAAAACCCGGTAAGACGAAAGCAAAACAGTGAAGTAAAAGTAGGAAGCAGTGAAATGAAGCAGAAAAGGAGAAAGAAGTTTTAAAAATGGAATATATCAGAGTAATCGGTGCGGCACTGGTGGTGGCGGCAGGGGCAGGGTTCGGGGCTTGTCCTATACATAAAATGAAGGAACGAACCCGGGAATTCGAAGAGTTATACTTTTGTATTTTGCGGTTAAAAAGTGAAATCAATCATGTGGGAAAACCTTTGCCGGAGGCAATCAAAGCGGCGGCATATTGTAAAAGAGAAGGAACGCCCGGGGCATATCGGACAGTAATGAAGCATTTGGCCAATCGGCTGGAACAGGGACGGGAGAGCTATGAACTTCTGGTACGAACCTGCGCAGAGGAAGGGTTTTCCGACAGTGTGATTTCGAAGGAAGAACAGGAAGAGTTTGTGGATACGTTTCTGCTTCTCGGCGGAGGGGATAAGGAAAAGCAGGTACAGATGCTGTCTTATTACAGCGAGAACATTCGCATGGCTGTTATGAAGGAAAAGCAGAAAAAGAAGGAGAAATCTTATTTGTACCGCAGTCTCGGTATTCTGGGAGGACTCTTTTTGTCGGTCATTATGTACTGAACACATACACGGAGGCTAAGGCAGCCATACGTATAGAAACCCGGGGAAAGGGAGGTTTTTATGACAATACAATTGATTTTTAAAATTGCGGCAGTGGGAATTTTGGTATCGGTGATTAATCAGGTGTTAAAGCATTCCGGCAGGGAAGAGCAGGCTTTTCTGGTGAGCCTTGCGGGATTATTGCTGGTGCTTTTGTGGATTGTACCGTATATTGCGGAATTGTTCCAGACAATTATGAGTTTGTTTGAACTATAGAGGTGTTTCATGATAAAAGTAGTTTTAATCGGTTTGGTGGCGGTATTTGCTGCCTTACTGTTAAAAGTCGGAAAGCCGGAATTTGCCATGGCAGTGAGTCTTTCCGCCTGTGTGCTGATCTTGCTGTTTGCGGGAGGAACGTTGACCTCTGTTATCGGCGATTTGAAGAAGCTGTTTGATTATATCACGCTTCCGGACGGCTACCTAAAGATATTGTTTAAGATTCTGGGGGTGGCGTATCTTGCGGAATTCGGATCGGCTCTATGTAAGGATGCGGGACAGAGTGCGGTCAGCGGTCAAATCGAACTGGTGGGAAAACTGACGATTCTGGCCATCAGTATGCCGGTAGTAACGTCACTGTTTGAAACCATCAGCCGGATGGCATGGTGATACGGAGGTGACATAGAAGTCATTCGGTACAAAAGAAAACAAGGGACAGAGCGGAAAGGGGAGGAAGTATGGAAACAAACGGAATGTTCTCTATTGATTATTCGGATTTGGACAAGACGGTAGAGTCCTTGTTCCCGTCCGGCAAAGTGCCGAGTTTCTCGGATATTGTATGCGGTCTGATGGACGGAGAAGTCTCCTTCGGGGAGTTGTTTTCTTTAATCGGACAGTCGGGATATCACGGGATGTTTTACGGAATCATCGGAGTAAAGGAATTGATTTTTATAGCCATCGTGGCGGCAGTGTTTTACATTTTGTCCAAAACCGGGCGGCTGGGACAAGCTGCCCAGACCGGCTTTTTTGTGGCGTATCTGTTAATTGTGGGAGGCACGTTTCGGATCTTTGATGCATCCCGGGAAATTGTGGGAGATGCGTTATCTTCGCTTTTGGATTTTATGAAAGCGCTGATTCCGGCATATTGCGCGGGGATTTCCATGGCTTCCGGAGGATTGAGCTCAGCGGTGTTTTATTCTGTGACTATGCTTGGAATTTCGGTGGTTGGAATTATTCTCAAAAATGTGGTTCTTCCGGTCATCGGTTTGTATTTTATGTTGTCGGTACTGAACCGTATTCTGGAAGAGGATTTTTTGTCAAAGCTGGCAGGGTTATTTTATTCCGTGGCGGAAGGTCTGATGAAGTTTTCGGTGGCGGCGGTGCTTGGCATCGGTACAATTCAGGGGATGATTGCGCCGGCGGCGGATGCAGTGAAACGTTCTGCACTGATAAAAACCGCAGGAGCGGTTCCTGTTGTGGGAGATTTGCTGGACGGTACTTCACAGACGGTGCTGGCGGCCGGTGTGCTGTTAAAAAATACCATCGGGACGGCGGGAGCCATTCTTATTTTTCTGTTATGCCTTGTGCCGTTGGTACGTGTGGGAATCGCAAATCTTTCCTTGCGGTTCGGGGCGGCGGTGCTGCAGCCCGTGTCCGACCGGAGAATTACGGATTGCCTCGGTTATGCGGCAAAAACCCATAAGCTGCTGGTACAGTTGATTTTATATACCATGCTGTTGTTTTTGTTATCGGTAGTATTTATATTGATGCTTACCGGAGGCAAGGGAGGAGGCGTATAGTGGACGAGATTATTTCCTATGCCAAAACCGTATTGTTCTTTTTGCTGTTTGTGAATCTTGTGATGCAGCTGTTGAAAGGAAGTTCTTACGAGCGGTTTGTACATCCGGTTTGCGGAATGATTCTGGTCATTATGATTATCCGGCCAGTGCTTTCGCTGTTTGACGGAGAAACTAAGGTGTTATATGCGGCGGAGCAGAAACTGTCTTTATTGCTGGCGCAGAGTGATGCACAGTTTTCGCTCCCTGAAGAAGCGGGGTATGAATTTGCGGTATTGGAAGCTTACGAAAAAGAGTTGACGACACAGTTGTGCGAATTGTTGACGAAAGAAGGACTGAGGGTAGTAGAAGCGAACTTTTCGTTGTCGGCGGAGGAAAAGGAGTTCGGGACCATACGGGGGATAAGACTGACGGCAGAAAAAGCGGGGCAGGAAAAAACGGCGAGGATCGAAATTGCTCCCATTGTGTTTGAAAGCAGAAAAAGGGAGGAAACCGCCGGTGCGGAAGAAATTCGCATAAAGGACAAACTGGCGGACTTCTATCAGATCGATGAGACTAATATATATGTTACTATCAAGGAGGCGCAGGATGGATAAGAAGACAAAAAAGCAACCCGGTGTAAAGGAATGGGCGATTATTCTGGCGGCGGGGGCACTGCTTTTGTTTTTGTCCGTGCCGGATTTGTTCCGGAAAGAAAAGGAAGAGACGGTGGATGCCGGTGCCTTAGCAGTACAAAGTGAAAAACAGACCGAAGAATATGCGGAACGTATGGAACGGAAATTGGAAGAGATGTTGCTTAAGATAGACGGAATCACAAGTGCAAAGGTGGTGATTACCGTGAATTCGACTACGGAAAAGGTGGTACTGCAGGATACGATGACAGATACGGAGAGTTTGGAGGAACGGGACGGAGACGGGGGGATCCGCACATCGCAAAAAAGCACGGGAGAAAAGAAGACGGTGTTAGCCGGAAATACACCATATCTGACAAAAGAGCTGACGCCGGAGGTGGAAGGCGTGGTGGCGGTGATAGCCGGAGCGGACGGAGCAAAGGTACTTGCTATAAACGAGGCTGTACAGGCATTATTTGATGTTCCTGCACATAAGGTTAAAATAATCAATAATTAGTCGGAGGTAAGTATGAAAGGAATTTTTAAGAAAAATCAGGTGATTATAACATCACTGGCGTTGATGTTGGCGGTAGCGGGGTATCTTCAGATGTCGGGAGATGCCGCAAATACAATACCGAGTGAGGGAGATGCCGCACAAACCAGCGGTACGGTAGGAAATTACTATGAGATTACGGCCGGAGATATTTCGGAATATTACGGTGATATTTCGGACGAAGATACGATGGGAGCGTCCGTGGCGGCTGCGGAGAATGAAAATGCCCAGGCAGTATCCGCTGACGGTACCGATGCCACCGATGTGGCAGATGCAACGGAAGTAGCGGAAGATCCGGGAGAAGCGGTACTGGTAAGCACCACCATTCGGGGAGATTATGCGGTAAACGCTAAGTTAAACAGAGAGCAGACAAGGGCCAGAAACAAAGAAGTATTAATGGATATGCTGGGAGATGAAACTTTGTCCGAAACCCAGAAACAGGAAGCAATCGATGTGTTGCTTGAAATGACACAGATTTCCGAACAGGAACAGGCGGCGGAACTGTTGTTGGAGGCAAAGGGATTTATGGATGCGGTGGTCAATATTGTGGGAGAAGAAGTGGATGTTGTAATTAACGCAACCGAAGTGACGGACCGTCAGATTGCCCAGATTGAGGACATTGTCATGAGAAAAACGGGAGCGGAAGCGGAAAATATCGTGATTACGGCAGCCGTACAGGAGGATTAGTCCCGAAAGAAGCATAAATTCCTAAGAAAAAGGCTTTTCAATTCCGAAAAAAAATGGTATACTATAATATAATCGAGATAAATTGCAGTGTCGCAGGTTTTATTCCGGTGAGATGTATGCAAGGAACGGAGGCAGTGTTATGGCTAGAGAGAATGAAGGAAAGAATGTAAACTGGTCTTCCAGGGAGGTTTCCTCCATTGGAGAAGTAATGATAGCGGATGATGTGATTGCAACGATTGCGGGACTCGCAGCTACCGAAGTGGAAGGTGTGGCTGCCATGCAGGGCAATGTAACCAACGAACTGGTGGGAAAGCTTGGCATGAAGAATTTGACCAAGGGCGTTCATATTAAGGTGACCGAAGAAGGTGTGGCTGTGGAACTTTCCGTTCAGATGCGGTACGGTTACAGCATTCCGAAGACCTGTAAGTCCATTCAGGAAAAGGTAAAGGCCGCTATCGAGAATATGGTAGGACTTCCGGTGAAACTGGTGAATGTTCACATCGTAGGTGTCGATACCAATACCACAAGATAAGGGAGACTTTTATGACAAGGCGTGAATTAAGAGAACATACTTTTTTGCTGTTGTTCCGTAAGGATTTTCATGAGGCGGAGGAGATGGAGGAGCAGATGACCCTGTATTTTGAGGGAATCGAGCTTGCGGATGACGATCAGGGAGAACCGGCCCGTTATCGTTTTCTGACTTTGCCGGAGGGAACCGATGCGGAAGAAGTAAAAGCACGTTTTTACGATATTTGCAGTCACCGGGACGAAATCGATGAGGTGCTTTCCGAGGCGGCCAGCGGCTGGAAGTTAAACCGTATCGGTAAAGTGGAACTGACCCTGCTTCGTATGGCGTTGTACGAAATGCGTTACGATGACCAGACGCCGGAAAAGGTGGCCATTAATGAGGCGGTAGAGCTTGCAAAGAAGTACGGTGCGGATGCGTCTGCCGGTTTTATTAACGGTGTTCTGGCGAAGCTTGTGGAAGCGTAAGGAGGCGCGAAATGAACCAACCGGTTTTTTCGGTCAGTCAGGTAAATGCGTATATTAAACAGATGTTTTTGAGGGATGACAGGTTGCGGTATCTCGCCGTGAAAGGCGAGGTATCCAACTGTAAGTACCATTCCTCGGGACATCTGTATTTTACCGTTAAGGATAAAATGGGACAGTTGGCTTGCGTCATGTTTGCAAGTGCCTGCAGGAATATGACCTTTCGTCTGGAAGAGGGGCAAAGTGTGGTTGTATACGGCAGCATGCAAGTGTACGAAAGAGACGGTAAGTATCAGCTTTATGCCGAAGCCATCGAAAAAGAAGGCGTCGGACAGTTGTTTGAACAGATAGAAGAGTTAAAGCGTCGTCTGGCGGCGGAAGGTCTGTTTGATGCGGAGCGGAAGAAGCCGATTCCGGCGTATGCGTGGCGTGTGGGTATCGTGACGGCGCAGACCGGTGCAGCGATACGGGATATTGTCCAAATTGCAAACCGTCGGAATCCTTATGTGCAGCTTATGCTGCAACCTGCCCAGGTGCAGGGAGAGTCGGCACCGGAAAGTCTGGCAAGGGCGCTTCGTAAACTGGATGCGTTGCGACCGGATGTGATTATTATCGGCCGTGGCGGCGGCAGTGCCGAGGATTTGATGGCCTTTAATGCGGAGGTTGTGGTCCGGGCAGTGGCGGCGTGTGAGACTCCGGTCATCAGTGCGGTGGGCCATGAGGTGGATGTGGCTTTAACGGATTTTGCGGCGGATTTGCGGGCACCGACCCCCAGTGCGGCGGCGGAACTGGCAGTGTTTGAATACAGAGTTTTGGAAGAGGGGCTTGCGGCAATGCACAGTGACCTGACCTTTGCCATGTGTCGCAGAATCGACGCGGCACGAACCCGGATCGAGTCGTTTGGAGAAAAGTTGTTGCGGGTGGGTCCGGCAGGAGCCCTTAAGACAAAGAAAGTGCAGCTCGTGTATGCGGGAGAACGTCTGGAGACTGCCATGAACCGGCATCTGGTGAAAAATAAGCATCGTCTGGAATTGCTTGCGGGACGTCTTCACGGAGTATCGCCGGCGGCCCGGTTGTCCGGCGGATATGCTTTTGTAACCACAAAGGAGAACAAACCATTGACCTCGGTGACGCAGGTAAAACCGCAGGATACGGTACGGATAGCGTTGACAGACGGGGCATTTACCGCCCGTGTGGAGCAGACGGAAGAGTAAGGGAAAGAAAGGGGTAACGAGATGGCTAAGACAAACGAGACAGCGGTTACGGAAAAGAAGACGACGAAGAAAACGGCAGTAAAACAGGAAGAGAAGCGTACCTTGGAGGAGTTGTTTTCCGAACTGGAGACTGTGACCGCCGAGTTGGAGGCCCAGGAGTTACCTTTGGAGGAGGCCTTTTTAAAATATCGCAGAGGTATGGAACTGTTAAAAGAATGTAATGCCGCTGTGGACACCGTAGAGAAAGAGTTGCAGATTTTGGAGGAAGCCTGATGGACTTTGAACAGCTCAAACAACAGAAAACAGAAGAAATCAATTCCTTTTTAAAGAAGTATCTTCCGGAAGAATCCGGTAAGGAGAAAGTTCTTTGCGAAGCAATGAATTACAGTGTGGAAGTTGGCGGAAAGCGTCTGCGTCCTATGATTTTGCTGGAGACATATAAGATGTTCGGTGGAACGGACACCGGGGCACAGCCGTTTGCGGCGGCTCTTGAGATGATTCATACGTATTCTCTGGTGCACGACGATTTGCCGGCCATGGACAACGATATGTACCGCAGAGGGCAGCTGACGACCCATGCAAAGTACGGTGAGGCAATGGGGATTTTAGCCGGCGACGGACTGCTTAATTTTGCTTTTGAAGTAATGAGTGACGCGGTGTGCAAACAGGGAGCAAATGCCGCAAAGGCCATGCGTATTTTGGCAAAGAAGGCCGGCGTAAGAGGTATGATTGCGGGACAGACGGTGGATTTAGAGTGGACAGGCAAACCTCAGACGAAGGAGCTTTTGGACTATATTAACGAGCGGAAGACCTCGGCGCTTTTGTGCGGAGCCTTAATGGCCGGAGCCGCTCTTGCGGGAGCCACCGAAGAGGAACTTTCGGTATTGGAACAGGTGGGGAACTTCGTGGGACTGGCCTTCCAGATTAAAGATGATATTCTGGATGTGGTCGGAGACGAGACGAAGCTGGGAAAGCCGCTTCACAGCGATGAGAAGAACGAGAAGAGTACCTACGTGACCTTAATGGGAATCGAAGGTGCGGAGGAAATCGTAAAGGAGTTTTCTCACCGGGCAGTAGAGCTTTTGGAGACGTTGCCTTATGGGAACCTGTTTTTAAAACAGCTCTTATTATCTCTGATTACCAGGGAATACTGATAATTGACAAAGGAAACAGTATCGGAGGATGTGGGAATGAGCGGAACCGGATTATTAGACCGAATAAATCAGCCCAATGATATTAAAAAAATTAATAAAAAGGACTACGGCAAGCTTGCCAAGGAAATCCGGAGCTTTCTGGTTCGCAGCATCAGTAAGACCGGCGGTCATCTGGCGGCAAATCTGGGAGCGGTGGAGCTCACCATGGCATTACATCTGGCCATGGATTTTCCGGAGGACAAGCTGGTATTCGATGTGGGACACCAGTCGTATACCCACAAGATTCTGACCGGGCGGAAAAAGGAATTCGCAACCCTTCGTACCTATGAGGGCTTAAGCGGGTTTCCGAAACGCAAAGAAAGCGATTGCGATGCTTTTGATACGGGTCACAGCTCTACGTCTATTTCCGCGGCGGTAGGGCTTGCTACGGCCAGAGATCTGGCGGGAGAGAAGTATCGCGTGGCGGCGGTCATCGGAGACGGTGCATTATCCGGCGGTATGGCTTATGAGGCATTAAATCATATCGGCGGAAGTCATTCGAAGATGTTGATTGTATTAAACGATAACAAGATGTCTATTTCCGAGAATATCGGCGGTATGGCGGCCTATTTGGGAAAGGTTCGTACCAATACCAAATACGTGGAATTTAAGGATGATTTGGAGCAGACTCTCCGTAAGACAAAGCTGGGTACCAAGCTGGTGTACGGATTAAAACGTTCCAAGGATTCCATTAAACATTTTATTGTACCGGGGATGTTTTTCGAGGACATGGGAATTACCTATGTGGGGCCCATCGACGGACACAATATCGAGCTTATGACCCGGGCGTTTAAAACCGCATTTCAGGCAAATAAGCCAGTGCTGGTGCATGTGGTAACGGAAAAGGGCCGGGGCTATGAGTTTGCCAAGGAAAATCCAAGTGCCTTTCACGGAGTGGACCCGTTTGATGTAAAGACCGGAAAAGTGTTGAAACCGTCTTCCGGAAAAAGCTATACTTCCGTATTTTCCGAGGCGGTTTGCGAGTTGGCAAAGGAGAATGAAAAGGTGGCTGCCATTACGGCGGCAATGCCTCAGGGAACCGGCTTGGAGGACTTCTCGAAACAGTATCCGGAGAGGTTCTTCGATGTGGGAATTGCGGAGGAACATGCGGTAACCTTTGCGGCCGGTCTGGCAGCCGGCGGGTATTCTCCGGTGGTGGCGGTGTATTCCACCTTCCTACAGCGTGCCTACGATCAGATTGTGCATGATGTATGTGTGGGCGGTCTTCCGGTGGTATTTGCCGTAGACCGTGCGGGAATTGTCGGGAACGACGGAGAGACCCATCAGGGTATTTTGGATATTTCTTATTTGTCCCACATTCCGGGAATGACGGTGATGGCACCCCGGGATGCTACGGAGCTAAAAGAGATGCTCCGTTTTGCGGTAGAATTAAAGCGACCGGTAGCGCTTCGGTATCCGAGGGGACAGGCTTGTGATTTGAAGAAAGAGGTACGAAAGCCTCTTTCGCTCGGAGTAGCGGAGGTGCTTTATAACGAGAGCGAGATCGCCCTTTTGGCGGTGGGCAGTATGGTAGAGACTGCGTTGAAAGTGAGAGAACTGTTAAGGAAGGAGTCTTACCGGGTAACCGTAGTTAACATGCGGTTTGTGTCTCCGCTTGATACGGCGATTTTGGATGAAGTGGCGGCGAAGCATCGTGTAGTTGTGACGTTGGAGGAAAATGTGTTGTCCGGTGGCTTCGGGGAAAAGGTGGCAGCCTATTATGCGGAGCGGGGCTGGCACGCACGCTTAAAGAATATTGCGCTTCCGAATCACTATATTGAGCATGGGGATACGGAAGTATTGAAAGAAAAGTACGGCTTATCGGCAGAGCGTATTGCCGAGGACGTCAGAGCGTTTTATCGCGGAAATTGACGGAGGACGTAAGATGGCAGAAAAGAAAAAAGAACGCCTGGATGTGCTTTTGGTAAAGAGGAATCTGGCGGAATCCAGAGAAAAGGCAAAAGCCTATATTATGGCAGGAAACGTATTTGTGGACGGTGTCAGAGAAGATAAAGCAGGAACCAATGTTTCCGAAAGTGCGGAAATCGAACTCCGGGGCATGGCCATGAAGTATGTAAGCCGGGGCGGATTTAAGTTAGAAAAGGCAATCGACGAATTCGGCGTGGCGTTAGAAGGTGCGGTGTGTATGGATGTGGGCTCCTCCACGGGAGGCTTTACGGACTGTATGTTGCAAAACGGTGCCGTAAAGGTGTTTGCGGTGGATGTGGGAACCAATCAGCTGGCTTGGAAGCTTCGCACAGACGAGCGGGTGGTATCCATGGAGCAGACCAATATCCGCTATGTGACCCCGGAGGATATCGGGGAACAGGTGGATTTTGTCTCCATCGATGTGGCGTTTATTTCCCTTACGAAGGTACTGGCTCCGGTGTATGATTTGATGAAGGTAGGGGCGCGGATTGTGTGCCTCATCAAACCGCAGTTTGAAGCCGGCCGGGAAAAGGTAGGAAAAAAAGGAGTGGTTCGTGAGAGGGAGACCCATTTGGAAGTTATTGAGCAGGTGATTCGGTATGCGGATTCGCTGGGATTTTTGATGTTGGGACTTTCCTTTTCTCCGATTCGGGGACCGGAAGGAAATATTGAATATCTCTTGTACATGGAAAAAACGAAGGAAGCGCCGGGGGCCCTGACGGGACTGCCGGAGGACGAGGCTGCGGAAGACGCGGAGGATGATTTTGAGGAAATCGATGCGGCCTTTTCCGTAATGCCGTTGTCACCGGAAGCGGATGAACTGGTGCGTCAGGCGGACCGCATTACAAAGGAAGCCCATGCAGTGCTTGAAAAATAAAAAAAGATAGAATCGTAGTAAAATCGTCAACGAAGGGAATCAGGGTTTATCATTGACTTTCCCCGCGTTTTGATGTAGACTATAACTACTTTATTTTGTCGGACAGGAGGGACGTAGCGGATGAAAAAGGTATGTGTCATTGCCAATGCGGTCAAAGAAGCGGCAGTGGAAACAGCGGAAAAAGTACGTGCGTTTTTCTGTGACCGTGGGGTGTCCTGTTCGGTATTACTGGAGGATTTTGCGGAGACGCCGGCCTATGAACCGGAGTTGTCCGACGATATCGAGTGTGCGGTGGTTTTGGGGGGCGACGGCACGCTGATTCGTGTGGCGGGACTTTTGTCCGGACGAAAGATTCCGGTGCTGGGCATTAATCTGGGCACGTTGGGTTTTCTTACGGGAGCGGAGGCCTCCGATACGGAAGAGGTGCTGAATGCACTGCTTTCCGGCGAATATAAAATTGAGGAGCGCATGATGTTAGAGGCGTCCGTGGACGGCAAAGTGTTCGGTACGGCCTTAAACGATGCGGTACTGACTCGTAACGGATTTTCCAGAATCATCAGCGTAGGGATTTTTGTTAACGGCAAACCGGTATGTAATTATCGGGGTGACGGTGTGATTGTGGCAACGCCCACCGGCTCTACCGGTTACAATTTGTCTGCAGGCGGTCCGGTGGTGGCGCCGGGGACGGAGCTTTTTCTTATTACACCGATTTGTCCTCATGCCTTAAGTGCCAGAAGTATTCTGCTTTCGGCGGAGGATGAGCTTCATATTGTGATTCGGGAGGAGAAAAAGACCCAGGACGAGGAAGCGATTCTGACCCTGGACGGACAGAGAGCCAAAGATTTGGCGGCAGAAGATACGATTGTGATTCGTAAGTCCGAGAAAAAAGCATATTTTATTCAGTTGAACGACAACAGTTTTTTTGATGCGTTACATAGGAAGCTGGGAAATCAAGAGATTTTATAAACGGAGAAGGAAGAATGAAAACAGCGAGACAGAATAAGATTATCGAATTGGTAGAAAAGAACGAAATCGAGACCCAGGAGGAGCTGGGAGAGCTTTTAAAGAATGCGGGCTTTCCGGTAACCCAGGCTACGATTTCCAGAGATATCCGTGAGCTTAAGCTTACGAAGGTTGCTATTGATTTGGATCGTCAGAAGTACATTGTACTTCGTTCCCATAATTCGGAGATGAACGAAAAGTATGCCAGAATTTTAAGAGATTCTTTTGTTTCCATGGCGAAGGCCCAGAACATTCTGGTGGTTAAAACCGTTCCGGGAATGGCAATGGCGGCTGCGGCTGCACTGGATGCTTTGCAGGTAGACGGCATTGTGGGCTGTATTGCGGGAGACGATACGATTATGTGTGCCATCCGTACCGAAAAGGAAACGGATGCGGTAATGGAGAAATTACATCGCTTAACCGGCGATAAAAGAATAACCGAAAAAGAATAAAGGAGATAAAAGTTATGTCAGGTCATTCCAAATTTGCAAACATTAAGCACAAGAAAGAAAAGAACGATGCAGCAAAGGGTAAGATTTTCACCCGTATCGGTCGTGAAATCGCAGTAGCCGTAAAGGAAGGCGGTCCGGACCCGAACAACAACAGTAAGTTAAAGGATGTTATCGCAAAGGCAAAGGCAAACAACATGCCGAACGACACCATCGACCGCAGTATCAAGAAGG
>CALBKM010000005.1 GCA_937895705.1 uncultured Clostridia bacterium | reverse complement strand
GAGCCTCTTCTTCCTTACGGATACGCTCTTCCTCCGCCTTTCGGGCTGCTTCCTCCGCTGCAAGGCGGGCCTCTTCTTCTTTACGTAAACGCTCCTCTTCCGCAAGTCGTGCCGCTTCCGCTTCCGCCTCTAAACGAAGACGTTCTTCTTCCTCCTTACGTAGGCGCTCCTCTTCCGCAAGGCGGGCCGCTTCCGCTTCCGCCTCTAAACGAAGACGTTCCTCTTCTTCCTTACGCAAACGCTCTTCTTCCGCAAGGCGAGCTGCTTCCGCCGCCTGACGCTCCTCTTCTTCCTTTATTGCACGCAAATCATCCGGAAGATTTTCGTCATCGTAATAATCGAAATAAATTCCGTAACGTTCGTCGTATTTTTTATAATACGGGGTAAATACAAGCTCGCCGTCGGCATCGGTGCCCTTCAGGGTAAATACCGCCTCGCCCTCCTGCTTTACAAAATTCTCATTGTCCGCCGCAAACCAGTCCGTCATATTCTGTCCCGGTTTCAAGACAATACGCTCACGAACCTTCATGTTCTTCGTCGGAACCGCTACATTGGCTCCCATGATTTCCGTGGTCATGTCATCCTTGCCCATTCCGGCAGCAAGTACAAGCGGACCGTACATAGCCGCCATACAATTTTCTCCGTCCGGTAACGGTTCGAAAGTAACCCTCGGGAAAAGTTTCACCGTAATACGGTCACCGTCCGTCCAGTTCTCATCCAAAAGAAGGTAACCGCCTTCTTCCCTGCATTCTTTTGCCTTACCGTTTACGGTAACCTCCGGCACGGCACCGGACCATTCCGGCACACGAAGACAAATCGTAAACTTAGCCGGTGCGGAAAGTCTCATGGAGAAAGCCGCCCGCTCAAAGGAATCGATATCCGCCGTCTGGGTCAACTGCAAACCGAATTCCTCAACCTGCAACACAGACGCTATGTACATGTTCACATAAAGCTTGTTTCCATCCCTATGGTAAATTCCGCGGTTCAGCTTCGTGTAGCTTTCCATGCCCGTACCGGTACAACACCAGAATCTCTTGTACGGCAATGCAAAAGCCTTAAAGAAACCGTTTTCCATCGGCTGGAAGAAAGCAGTCATACCGGTTTCAGGGTTTTGGGATCCGAGAATCGCATTGAAATACGTACGCTCATAAAAATCCATATAACGCTTCTCACCGGTCAGCAAATACAAACGCTCCGCCAGCTTTAACATGTTGTAAGAACTACAGGTTTCACAGTTATAGCGGGTACGACCCTTGCGCAATGCTCCCGGCACACGGAAATGCTCCAATTCTCCGTTGCCGCCGATTGCGTACGTATGCTCCGCCACAACCATATCAAAAAACGCCTTCGCCGCATCCAGATAGAACTGCTCCGACTCACCCAGACACTTATACCGGCTGGCTGCCCCGAGGAATTTCGGAATCGTATTCGCCGCATGCTTATGAGCCAGAATATCCTTGCCCTCCGCAACCTGCTCAAACAAATCTACTTCTTCAAACTTTGCCGCCGCCTTTAAAAGGTCTTCGTTGCCGGTCTCACGATACAACTCGTACAGACAGTCATTCATACCGCCGTCCGCCACACACAGAGTCTTTCTGCGTTCCTTGTCGGACCACTTCAATACACGTCTGCAAATCCAGCCGCTGACACGCTCCGCTATGTGCAGTGCCTTCGTAATCGACACCTCACGATACACCGCGATCAAACCGGTCAGTATTTTGTGCATGGTATACCAAGGCATCCATACCAGGCCGCCCTTTTCCAGTTTGTTAAAAATCTCTTCGTCGGAGGTAAACAAATATCCGTTTTCCGCCTGACATAATGCAAGCTCCTCCACTACATACTCCAACCGTTCCTTAATGTCTTCCTCGCCGGTGGTCGCATAGAACTGTGCCATCGCAACCATGTAATGACCCAGCGTGTGTCCGGAAATCTCGGCGTTTTCCCAACCTCCCGGATAACGCTCCGCTTTCTTTTCCAAACCTGCGGTTTCTCTGAAACCGGCAAGCAGTCTGTCCGCTTCGAGGCTGCGCAAATACTCCTGTTCCTTTGTAAACGCATTCACAAGCACAGGTTCTGTAATTTCTACCGCTCCGAAACCAAATCTCTGTATCATCCTACATGCCCCCTTTTCCTTTCGTTATTGTCTTGCCCCGTAATCCACAAAACTGATATTCAAATCCGCATTTCCCTTAATACCGTCCACCTTTCCGGAAGAGGTATACTGCCACATGGAAAACTTATACGGATAATATGGCTCGTCCCCGTAATACGCATACCAGAAATCGAACTCCGAAAGTTCGGAAAGATCCAGCTTTAAAATCGACCAACGGGTGTTGGCATAAAGCATCGGCGTATATCCCGCATTACGGATTTCCGTCAGAAACGCTTTGGTGCAAGCGGTTCTTGTCTCTCGGGACAATACATTTGCCCGGGCCGCCTTATAACTGGTAATCTCTTCCGTATCAAACACAACCGGCCAGGTAATGTCATACCCTTTCAGATTGTCGATTACAAATTTAGCCTCTTCCTTTGCTTCTTCCACGGTAGTTGCCTGTGTAAAGAAATATACTCCCACATCAATCCCCGCCGCCTTTGCGCCTTCCACGTTCTGTTTAAAATACGGGTCCAGCTCGCAGGTTCCCTGGGTTCCCATTCCCCGGAATCCCAAGCGAATAATTGCAAATTCCACACCGTCGGCAGCCACCTTCTTCCAATCAATGGTCTCCTGGTATTTTGATACATCCACACCCTTTATCGTTACGACTTCCCCGTCCGTCTTATAAACGTATTCGCCGTTTTCGTCTTTTACAAAATTCTTAATATCATAGGAATGCTTCTCCAAATCTTCTCTTACCGGAACCAACAGTTTCTCTCCCAAATCTCCGGTAAGAAGAATCCGCTCCTTGTCCGCACTTTCCTTTGAAACACCGCGAATCACGCTGTCTCCGCCCGCATCCGCATAGTTCTCTTCCGCATATGCGTAGAAGTCCAGTGCAGCAAGCCTATATCCCTGTCCGTCAAAATGCAGTCTTCCTACTACCTTGCCGAGATACACCCCCGAGGAAACCACATACGCGTCAAATCGGAGTCCGTTTTTTTCCAAGGTATATACCAGACCTTCATCGGCGCGCAAAGCATAGTCCGACATTTCGAAAGCACCGGCCGCTTTCGGCACGGAAAACAGATACGACTCACCCTGAATTACCGTGTCCAAAAGCAACGCATCTCCGGTCTCCGTATAAGCACCGATATCCGCCAATAACGACAATTCCTTGTCAAAGGACACGATTTTATGCTCTGCGAGAGTTCCCGCATCCAACAAATGAAGACCTTCCTTCGTGTCGTTTTCCCGGTACACATATTGTACCGTTCCGACCGCATTATGTACTCCTCTGGCAAAACAAAGGCTTTCCGGACGTTCAAAGGAATACTCCCAGAAATACACTGCTTTTTCCGTGTCGGTCTTAAGATATATATACTGTTTCCCGTCTTCCGGAACTTCATTCGGGTAATATGCCCTCAGTCCGTTTCCTTCCACGCAAATATATTCCGTTCCGGAAAAAGTTTCGACAGAGGCACTGTATCCTTCCGGCAACTTGCAAAACGCCGCATACTCTTCCGGATTATCCACATATCGCTTTACATCCGATGTATCGCTACCGACTTCTCCCGCAGGCTCTTTCGTCACACCGAACACTTCCGCCACGCCCGGCATGCGTTTCCGTAAAAACGCATCCACCGCATTCTTTGCATTGGCGCAGCCTCTGCTTACCGGACCCGCAAACAAATAGAGCAACATAAGCAACACAACGGCTGCTGCACCGTGTATCAGTATAAAACGAAGTCCCCGGCCTTTTTTCTTTTCCTGTACTTCCGGCTTCGTTTTGTTTATATTTTTCTTCTTGGAGGTTTTCTCCCCCGAAGGCTGCGCCTCTGCTTGTCCGACAGCCTCGTTCCCGACAGCCTCGTCCCGGAGCAATGCATCCTGTTGCTTTCGCACCTCCAGGGCCGCTCGTTCCGCGATTTCCTCCTGCTTTCTTGTCAGTTCTCTCAATTCCCCGTCCGACAATCCCGCTTCTGCCACATAATCGAAATAAATGCCGTACCGGTCGCTGTAATGCTTATAATACGGAGTAAACAACAATTCTCCGTCCGCATCCGTTCCGAACAGGAAAAACGCTGTTTCTCCCTCCAGCTTCACAAAATTCTTACGACAATTCGCAAACCACTCCCGCACACTGACATTCTTTACCAGAATCTGCTCCCGCACGGGAACCTGCTTCGTCGGAATCGTCACATTCACACCGGTCAACTCCGTTGTCATCTCGCTTTGACCGAGACCCGCAGCCAGAACAAACGGACCGTAGGTCACAGCGGCGCTGTAAGCCGCATCCGGTAACGGATGAAGTGTAATCTCCGGGAAGAACCGGAGTGTAATCTGCTGCTCCGTAACCCATACCCGTTCCAAAAGAATATAACCTTTCCGTACCGAGTAATCCACGGATTCTCCGTTTACCTTAAGCTCAAACCGCTGCTTGGTCCACTCCGGAATACGAAGGGCCAACGTAAACTCCTTCTCCTCACGTAACTGCATCGACAACATCACGGTATCAAAGCGATTCAAGTCCGTTTTCAAAGTTAAATCTAAATTTAACTTATCATCATGTAGTGCAGAAGCAAGATATAAGTTCACATACAGGCTGTTTTCTCCCGTATGATAAATCCCGCTGTTCAGCTTTGTAAAATTCTCCATACCGGTACCCGTACAACACCAGAAGTTCTCATACGGTGTACTGTAGCACTTAAAATATCCCGCCGCCATCGGCTGAAAATACATGGCCATACCGGTTTCCGGATTCTGCGAACCCAGCACCGCATTCAGAAACGTCCTCTCGTAATAATCCATGTACTTCTTCTCGCCGGTAACAAAGAACAATCCTTCCGCCAGTTTTAACATATTATGGGTATTACAGGTTTCGCAGTTACACTGGGTACGCTCTTTTCCGAGAGTCCCCGGCATGCGGAAATGCTCCCACTCGCTGTTCCCACCGGTGATGTACGTATGATTTTCAAGCACAATATCAAAAAAGGATTTTGCTGCCTTCAGATAAAACTCTTCCGATTCCCCAAGGGCAAAATAACGGTTCAAGGCCCCTAAAAACTTCGGAATCGTGGTATTGGCGTGCTTTCCCGAAAGCACATCCTTCCCCTCCGCCAACTGGCGGAACAATTCCGTCTCGTCAAACTTTGCGGCAGCGGTGGCAAACTCCTTCCGCCCGGTTTCTTTATAGAGTTCATACAAGCAATCGTTCATGCCGCCGTATTCGATTCTGAGCACGGCAAGTCTGGTCTCCTCGTTCCACTTGGCGGTACGTTCGTATACCCACAAACCGAGCTTAACCGCCAGTTCCAACGCCTGAGGACGGTTGCCCAACTGGTAGGCGGAAATCAATCCCGCCAAAACCTTATGCATGGTATACCACGGAACCCAAGCCGGTTCCCCCCGTTCGATCCGGTCAAACAACTCTTCCGGAGACGCAAACAAGAATCCGCTCTCTGCCTGGCACTCGGAAAGCTCCCGTAAAATGTAATTCAAACGTTCCTCTATATCCTTGGCTCCCGTTGCGGCGTAAAGCTGCGACAAAGCCGTCATATAATGTCCCAGTGTATGACCTGCGATTTCCGCATCCTCCCAGCCCCCCGGATAACGCTCCGCTTTCTTTGAAAGGCCCGCCGTCTCGCGGAATCCCGCCAGAAGTCTGTCACAATCGATGCTACGCAAATACTCCTGTTCCTTGCGGAACGCATTCTCTAAAACCGGATCACACAATTCTACTTTATTCAGCGAAAAATTCCGAATCATCATGACAAAACTCCTTTCCCTGCAGAACTTTATGCAGACATCTTCAGTCTCCCGATACCGTCCCTATCTTATTGCAAGAGACACTCCTCCATAGTACTTCCATTTTACCGAAAACATCCCTCAAAGTCAAGACTTATGCGAATTTCCATGCTTTTCATTTTTTCGCGAATTTATCAAAAACAAAGAGACAGAACCCCCTAAAAAAGGCATTCTGTCTCTCCAACTTTTCTTTTCGTTTGCACGGATGCCCCCATCCGTTTCTCTCGTCAAAAACCGCTCTTTTCGAAATTATACGGTTGCTACCGCATCAAAGCTCTCCTTAAGTGCCGGATAAAGCTTCTTAAATACCTGATACTTTGCCTCGTACTTTGCTACAAGCTCCGGATCCGGCTCAGTGGTATCCACAACGGTGATAAACTTATCGGCAGCCTCTTCTACGGAAGCGTACTCACCGCAGCCAACCGCAGCTAAGATAGCTCCGCCGTAGCCCGGGCCCTCTTCACTGTTGATGATATCTACCTTAACGTTCATGATGTTAGCCAGCATTTTTCTCCAAAGCGGGCTCTTTGCACCACCGCCGGTTGCGCGGATGCGGTCAATCTTTACACCGAGGCTTCTTGCGATTTCAAGAGAATCGCGAAGCGCATAGGTAACGCCCTCAAGTACAGCCTGGGTCATATCTGCTCTGGTGGAATCCATGGTGAGACCGATGAAGCAACCTCTTGCATTCGGGTTGTTGTGCGGGGTTCTCTCACCCATTAAGTACGGTAAGTAGTAAACATGGTTCTCACCCAGGGTGGTGATTGCCTTCTGCTCCTCTGCGTAATTCTTGGTGCCGATGATTTCGTCCATCCACCACTTATTGGAGGAAGCAGCGGAAAGCATGCAGCCCATTAAGTGGAACTTACCGTTTGCATGAGCAAACATATGTAAAGCGTTCTGATCGTCTACTGCGAACTTGTCACAAGCGATAAATACCGTTCCGGAGGTACCCAGGGAAACGATACACATACCGTCCTTGGTGGTACCGGTACCGATTGCTCCTGCAGCATTGTCTCCTGCACCTGCGATAATCTTAACATCGGTAGAGAAACCGAAACGCTCTGCCATTGCCGGAGTCAGGGTGCCTACCACTTCAAAGCTGTCGTAAATCTTAGCGAGCTGCTCTTCCTTGATACCGCAAATCTCAAGCATTTCCTTGGACCAGCACTTGTGCTCAACGTCCATCAGAAGCATACCCGCAGCATCGGAAGCGTCGGTGCAGTGTACACCGGAAAGAAGGTATGCGAGGTAGTCCTTCGGAAGCATAATCTTCTTAATCTTTGCGAAGTTATCCGGCTCGTTCTTCTTCACCCAGAGAATCTTCGGAGCGGTGAAACCGGTCAATGCCATATTTGCGGTGTAAGAGGAAATCTTCTCACGTCCGATGGTCTTGTTGAGGTAATCACACTCTTCCTGAGTTCTTCCGTCGTTCCAAAGGATGGCCGGACGAATTACCTTATCGTTCTCATCCAAAATAACAAGACCGTGCATCTGGCCGCCGAAGCTGATGCCCGCAAGCTTACTCTTATCGAGACCGTCAAAAATCTCTGCAATACCGCTCTCAAAGCCTGCAAACCAATCCTCCGGATTCTGCTCGGACCAGCCCGGCTTCGGGAAGGACAAACCGTACTCACGGCTTGCGGTCTTAACAATCTTACCGTCGCTCTCCATAAGCACAAGCTTTACGGAAGAGGTACCTAAATCTACACCTAAATAATACATGTTTTTCTCCTTTCTTTGCCTTACGTTCTCTCTGTTTTTACGCAAAGCACCTTAGTTTAATAATACCAATGAAGCGGGGTGCTGTCAATGCTTTTTTCTCAACACGCTGTCATATAAATCCAAGCCGTAACTGGTCAGCTCCGGCTCCTGTTCCACCATACGGAAGGTACGCTCTCCGTCCTCTTTTCGCTCCGCGGAAAGGAACACCGCATGCTCTAATTTTTTCGCATAACAGCTCTGTGCAAAGGCCATCAGATGGGTTACCATCATAACACGAACTCCCCTCTCGTAAAGAGCGGTGGTAATGTCCTCCGCAATAATGGAGCCTTCCTTTTCCGTAGTAGTAGCAAAAGACTCATTCAGAAACAGTACGGAATCCTTTGTCAGATTATCGATGATACGTTCCATTCTGCCCAGTTCCTCATCCAGACGTCCGCTGTTCATGGCACTGTCTTCCCGGCGTGTAAAGTGGGTGAATACCCTGCTGTACAACCCACTGGCAAAGCTCTTTGCCGGAACAAACAAGCCGCACTGCATCATAATCTGGGCAATGCCGATACTGCGAAGATACGTGGACTTACCGCCCTGGTTTGCGCCGGTTACCACCAACAGCCGCTTATCGTTTGCATTTAAGGAATTATCCACCGGGCAGCGAAGCGTATTGATGGCGAGGCTCAACTCCACCAATCCTTCAAACCGGATATGTTTTCTGTCCACAATTTCCGGAAAGCAGATGTCCACATTCATTCGTTTCATTCTGCGGTACAAATTGGCCGCTCCCATCAAGAACGCCGCCTGGGAATACAGCTTCTGAAAAAACACTTCCTGTTCCTCCAAAAAACCTTCAAAATGGCGCATCACACCTCCCAGGGCCGCATTTTTTATATCGGAAATATCTTGCCAGAGGTTCTGATTTTCCCCTTCAAACACCAGCTCTTCCACCGTAAACAACTGCTTACAGAATTTTCCGAACCGGTCTGCGGCATTTTTTAAAAAGCTGAGCTTTATTTTATTGGACTCCCAAATATCGGTCAGAGTCATGGAAGACATGAAAAGTCCCGGTCCCAAAGATGCCGTTACGTCAATAATTCCGCCCGTTAATGAGGAACGTAAATCCCTCACCACCTTTTCCAGACAAATCATAAACTCCGCCGAATACTCTTCAAAAAACGTTTCCGAAAACTTTTTCAGTTCCGGTGTCACAAAGCGCGGGCTCCAATCCTCCAAAGCATCCCGTACCCTGCCGATATGGTATACCATATGTTCCAGATACTCCACGTTGGCCACATTTCGACGTCCCAGATCCGTGCCGCTGCCATACCCCTGCTTTTTCTTAGCCATGGCGTATTTCCCGATATCCTCCACCGTAGCCTTTATCCTGCGGTAAAACTCTTCCATACGGTCATAGTTGGATATCGCTTCCTTTACCATCTGCTGACGGTAATGTACCTCTTCCGGGCTTGCCAGCGGTGAAAGCATCACACGTTTCATCATATCCGCAATGTCATTATCCCGCTCTTGAGCTACCTGTACGGTTTTCCCCGCCTCTGCCGCTTCATCGTACAGAGAAGCCGAAGCACGGAACAAAATATTCAAATTTAAATCCTTTACAATCTCTTCCCTGTCAAAATAGAGCGTCTCTCTTCCCCATTCTCTGTCGGGATACAATAACGTTACCTTCATTTCGTAAGCCCTCCCTCATCCAGTCGTTTGCACAATTCATCATACCCGAGGTGATGCTTATCCACAATATCTCCGGCATAGCCGATACCTTCCGCTTCTTTTCTCACAACACGGAATGTTCGCTTTTTGTGGTCGTTTTCATCCGCCAAAGCCACAAGACTGGCCACATCTTCACCGGCCTTGGAAAGCTCCGCAATGTGGGTTACATACACACCGAGACATCCCTGATCCGCAAAATGCCGGATAACTCTCTGCCCCATAACAAAGGCATCATACGTTGCCGCCGTGGTAAACAACTCGTTCAGAATCACAAAACGATTGCCGTTCTCTTCCTGCATCATCGGCTCCAAACGTACCAGTTCTTCCTTCAGCTTGCCGCGACCGCTTTCCAAACTTTCCTCCACGGAAAAGTGAGTCAGCAAATCCTCAAAAAACGGCAACACCGCCGATTCCGCCGGCGCCGTAAGTCCCATCATGGCAAAATATACCAGCTGTCCGAGGCTTCGGGCAAAGGTGGTTTTTCCGCCCTGATTCGGTCCGGTTACCACAAAAAACTTTTCTCCTTCCCGGTACTGCACAGAGTTACTGACAACTTCCAAATCCGCAAAGCGATTCTTTCGTGCCAAAGCCAGATCGTACACCTCATGTGCAACAAAAGCGCTGCCGCCCGCCTGTACCTTCGGCTCGCAAAATACGCACCCGCGGTTTTCCATATCCTTCTGAAACATGGAATATGCCAAATAATACTGCACTTCCGCTTCCACGCGGTACATCTTCTCTTCGATTATGTTCTCATACTTTTTATAAAACTTTTCCAATTCTTTAAAAAAGTCCGGACGTTTTTTCCGATACATTCTGACGATTTCCGACTCCAAAAAGCCCAGTTGCTCATTGGCCAGGAACGGACTGGCAATCAAATAATCGTACGGAATCCCGTCCGTATCGGTACGGTCGGAAAATTTATACGGAAACAGCTTTTTCAAATGATCGAAATAGTATTGTTCTCTTTGCTGGCTTCTTACTCTTAAATTCGTTCCGTCAATACTGAGTTCAAACCGCAACCCCGACAACATTCCTTTTATCTTCTCTTTGTCCCTGCGACACTCTTCCCACAGTTTTTTTCCGCAGAGTTCCTCCACAACCCCCAAAAGATCCGAAAGTCCCTTTGCTTCCGGCATCGCTTTTGCAAGCGACTCCCGAAGCAAGTCTACACCGTCCGTAAACTCGCTAACAGTATTAAACCAGTACATCTGATACTGTTGCTTGTTTTCCGCCTTTCCGTGCAGATCCTTATATTTCCTTGTCTCTCTCATTTTCTGTGAAAAAGCATCCAGCGCCTTTTCCAGATGTTTTCCTCTGATTTCCCGATAAATCTCCTGACGATAACATACGGTTTCATAATTTTTCGGCATCCGGTAGTACATTTCCCGAACATCGTACTCATCTACATTATTCTGCAGCTCTCTGACAATCTGATTGAGATTAAGGTCGATGAAAAACTCCGGCATTCCGGAACTTTCCTGCTCTTCCGCCAGCTCATATTCCAATAAACCCGAATACATAAATACCTCCCAATTGCACATTTTTTCCTTTTTCCAGTATAAAATTTCCCCGGCGCACTGTCAATGCCACCGGGGAATTATTAACAATCTGTTCCATTTTTGTACATATTTTCGGCTTGTTTCGGATGCCTCTTTCAGGTATCACCTTCTCCCCCGCTTCTTTAGCTTTGCCACTTCCAGAAGTTTTCCAGCACCTCTCCCACAGTCCGAAGCGTTACCGTCTCATAAGGGTACCACTCCTTCGGGAAAAGGGAGGTATACCCACTTCCGGCAAACCGGTCATCCAGCAACAGTACCGCACCTTTATCCTCCATCGTACGAATCACCCGGCCCGCCGCCTGCTGAACCTTATTCATTCCGGGATACAAATATGCACAGGAAAATCCGTCTCTGCTACCTTCCTCCCGTCCGTCGTAGTACCTCCGGAACAACTCCCGTTCGTCGCACACCAGCGGAAGTCCCGTACCGACAACCACCGCGCCGATGAGACGTTCTCCCTTTAAGTCGATGCCTTCTCCGAAGATACCGCCCAGCACGCACAATCCGATATGAGTTCCCTCGGTCTCCTCGGTAAACTTCGCAAGAAATTCTTCCCTCTCCGTCTCCGTCATATTGGTCTTCTGCTTGTGAAGAAAAACCGCATCCGATTGCGGGTTTTCTTCACTCTTTTGCTGTCCGTTCGTTGCCGGCAAGGCATCCCTGTTTTCTTCCTTCCGCTCCGGCAAATCTCCTTTCAAATTACTTGTCAACCGTTCCTCCAGTACCGTCGCCACATCCTGCAGCATCCGGTATGAGGAGAAAAACACAAAGTAATTGCCTCTTTTCGCTTTGGTGAATTCAAGGATATAGTCCGCAGCCTTTTCGTACATCTTCCGTCCCCGGTTGGTGTAACGGAAATTCACATCGCAGCCCACCATAACAAGGCGTTGTTCCTTGGCAAAAGGCGACGGTACATAAATAGCGTAATCCTCTTCGGTTCCGCCCAATTCTTCCATGTAGAACCGTACCGGAAGCAACGTAGCCGAGAAAAATACCGCACTTTTTCCTTTCTTTAACTGTTCCGCCAGAGCTCTGGCCGGTTGCATACACTGCACTCTGGCATAGAAAGAACCGTCTTCTCCGTAGGAGGTATAGAACCGGTAGTCCGTATCCGAAAAATCATACATTGCCAAAAAGTGCCGAGCCTCAAAGTAGAGGTTTAATACCGCTTCCCTTTCGTTTCCCGGACGTTTGTCATCCTTTAAATATTCCTCACATTCCGTCATAAGTCTCGTCAGACTCATCGCCAGAGTTCCGAACTCCGTATATTCCGTAAAACCTTCCGATTCCCTCTTTAACCGGAGTAATTCCTTGTTACAGGCTTCCAGCCGTTTGGTAAGCTTCGGCTGTTGCTTGCCCAACATTCGTTTCACATTTAAAAATTCTTCTTTCCATAGCGTGGCACTGTACATTTCCCTTGCCCGTTCCGGCAAATTGTGAGCCTCGTCCACAAGGAATACGAAATTGTTTTTACCTTCACCGGCAAAGAACCTTTTCAAAGCCACCGTCGGATCAAATACATAATTGTAATCGCAAATCACCGCATCCGCCCAAAGGGTCAGATCCAGACAAAACTCGAACGGACAAACCGAATGTTTTTCCGCATAGGCTTCAATCAGTTCTCTCGTAATGTTTTTCTCATTGGTCAGCATATCAAACAAAGCATCGTTTACCCGGTCAAAATGTCCTTTGGCCCGAGGACAGGCAAAGGGGTTACACTCCGGTTTTTCCAGTACGCATATTTTCTCCTTGGCGGTAATCGTCACGGTTTTAAACATCAGTCCCCGGTCCGCCAATACGGAAAAAGTCTCCTCCGCTACTGTCCGGACAATGGTCTTTGCCGTTAAGTAAAACAGCTTTTCCGTCAGCCCTTCTCCCACCGCTTTCACCGCCGGAAATACAGTAGATACGGTCTTACCCACACCGGTGGGCGCCATGGCAAAAAGTTTTTTCTCCCGAAGAACGGAACGATACACACCTGCAGTAAAATCCCGCTGTCCTTCTCTGTAAGAAAAAGGAAACTGTAATTCCTTTGCGGAAGCATTCCGTATTTTTTTCCAACGTCGTTCCCACACCGCCCACTTGGCGTATTCTTCGATTAACGCATCAAACCAGGCTGTCAGTTCCGCTCCGGACAGTTCCTCGTCAAAATGCTTTATATTCTCGGTTTCGATGTTGCAGTAAGTCAGGCGGATGCCGAAAGTATCCGGCCGGTCCGTTGTATTTTCCGAAACTTCTCCCTCCGGGGATTGTGCTTCAATAAGTTCATCCGCCATATCGCCCAGTTTTCCTTCTTTTACACCTAACATATAGGCATAACACCGGGCCTGGGCCAGATGTACCCGCTCCGCTCGGGCAAACATTTTCACATCCCGGTAGGTACATTTGATTTCATCTATGATAAAACTGTCGTCCTGATTACGAATCACGCCGTCGGCACGTCCTTCCACCACCAGAAGAAATCTCTCATCTGCGTCCGCAAGTGAAAGTTCGACAGAAAGCGGTACCTCGGCGGTGTAATTACTTCCCATACTTTTCTGAATCTTTCGATGTAACCGACTGCCCGCCTGCATAGCATCCGCGTCCATTCGTCCGCTTCCGCTCTCCAGATCTCCGGAGCGCATAATAAACTCCACCAGCGTACGAACAGAGACCTTGATTTTGTCCTGTAGCAAGGATTTCTGCCCCTGCGTCTTCTCTGTCGTTTCTTCCGCAGTTTCTTTCTTCCGTTCTGTGTACGCTTGTTCGTTTTTCTTCCTTCCGGCCAACCGGTTCACCTCCTTTGTTCAAAATACTTCCTTCTTTTCTATCATACCATATCCAATGCTATAACGCAAAAGAAATAGGAGTTGCATACATCGCAACTCCTTTTCTTTTCACTCATATTCCCACACTATTTCCGGGCAAACCGGAATCCGCCCAAATCGTTACCGTTCTTTATTCTCCGGTGGATACATTTTCTGCGGCAGCGCCTTCTTCCTTCTCTTTTCCAAGGAAGTTCGGAAGCTCCATGCCTACCTGCTTGAACACTTCGTTAAGCGGCGGTACCGCCTGCATCATACCGGAAAGGAAACCGGAGGTAGCGGTCTTACCGTCACCGCTCTTTCCGCCGTCCCAAACAGTAACCTTATCGATCTTGATATTCTTAATCGCGTCAACCTGAATCTGAAGAAGCTGCTCCATCTTATCCGCAAGAATGAGTTTCACTGCATTGTCGGAATCTCCGCCGGCAGCTTCCACGAGCTTACGCATACCTTCTGCCTGCTTCTCCAAGAGTTCCTGGGTACCGCGAGCCTCTGCGGACATCTTTGCAAAGATAGCGTCTGCTTCACCTTGTGCCTTACGTCTTGCAACTTCTGCCTCCGCATCTGCGGCAATCTGAGCCTGCTCTTTTGCAATCTGAGCCTTAACGATGACGTCGGCCTGCTGGGTTGCCATTTCAAGCTGTGCACGGGTCTGCTCTGCTTCCTGTTGTGCAATGTATGCTTCCTGCTTTGCCTTAGCGGCCTGTACTGCCTCGGCTGCGGTTGCGACACGAAGTGCCTCTGCCTCCTTCTCACGACGGTTCGCCTCGGACTGTGCCACCTCAATCTTTGCATCATTTTCACCCTGGATAGCGGATGCATCTGCAGCTGCCACTTGGATACGCTGATCCTTTCTTGCGAGAGCCTGACCGATTTCACCGTCTCTGTCCTTCTCCGCCACGTTCTTCTTCGCATCGTTGATTGCCTTAGCTGCTGCTTCCTTACCGAGAGCCTCGATGTAACCGGACTCATCGGTAATATCGGTTACGTTTACGTTGATGAGACGAAGACCGATTTTCTTAAGTTCGATTTCCACGTTCTTGGAAACTGCCAATAAGAACTTATCACGGTCTGTGTTAATTTCCTCGATTTCCATAGTTGCGATAACAAGACGTAACTGACCGAAGATAATATCCTTTGCCAGTTCCTGAATCTCGTTTAACTTAAGACCAAGCAAACGTTCTGCCGCATTCTGCATAATACCGTCCTCGGTAGAAATACCTACCGTGAATCGGGACGGAACATCTACACGAATGTTCTGCTTAGAAAGTGCATTTCTTAAATCTACATTTAACGAAATAGGCGTTAAGTCTAAGTACTGATAAGACTGAATTACCGGTACCACGAAAGCCGCACCGCCGTGAATACACTTTGCACTACGCGGCTGACCGTCCTTGTCGGTGCCTACCTTACCGTAGATAACCATTACCTTGTCGGACGGACACTTACGATATCTGGATAAGATACCGGCAAAGGCCGCAAACACAATCAGTACAATTACACTAATCATTACAATTGGTTCCATTTGTTAAATCCTCCTTTAACTTTTAGTTATTCCCTAAAATAACCGTAATTTATCCCTGTGAACACAGCTTCCGCTGTTTACAGTTCTTTCTCAACTACCACCACATCACCGCGGACATCCACAATACGCACTCTGCATCCGCTGGGAATCGCTTGGGTACTTTCCGTAATGGCATCCACCTCCGTAAAACGTGAGGTACTGCTCAAAGTCACCTTTCCGCCGCTCTCGCCGTTGGGCAGAACCGTCAGATACACCTGTGCAGTTTCACCTACCATACTCTTTAACTTAAAAGTACCGTTTTCGGCCAATTTTGCCATCCAATGCAAAAGCTTCGCCACAAAATACATCATGGCACCGCCGCAAACAAAACCGATTGCTAAGGCAAGCACCTCGTTCATCTCCGCCTTCACGCAGACAATGGACACCCAGGAAAAGGTTGCCAGAAAAGCCACCGCACCCTGTACAGTAAACAGCTTTAAGCTGCCGAAATCTCCGGATACCGCATCTCCAAGATCTCCGTCTGTCAGATCCCCTGCGGAAACATCTCCGTCCAAATCAAGCCCAGAAGTATCACTGGGATTAAAATCGGCACCGCTGGCTCCGTCTCCGAATCCCATAATCACCAACACTGTCTGTAAAATCAGAACCAGTGTGGCCGGAATTGCGATACAATACAGAATCTTTTGCAGGACACTAAGAGCTTCCCACCAAGCATTCATAATCTTCCCTCCTTCTCCCCTCTTGAAGCGTCGGGGTAAATTTAATTTACTTCATGATACCATATTGCAGTTTTCTTGTCAATGGTTTTTTATCATAAATTTACCTTTTGTGACTTTTTTCCCTTTTCAAAAGAAAGTACTTGCTTTTTCTTTCTTTTATGCTATAATTAATGTAAATTCAATTTACATGTGTATGATTTTTATTTACCATATAATCCGCATACTTTGTATTTATCATGAAGTTGTCCGGAAATCTCATCCAAAGGAGGCTACCGCATGGATCCGAAACTTTTGGGGCAGCGCATCAAAGAAGCGCGCCTTGCCAAGAAAATGACCCAAACCGAAGTGGTCGGTTCTTTTATCACACGAAATATGCTCAGTCAGATTGAAAGCGGAAACGCTGTTCCTTCCGTCAAGACTTTGACTTATCTGGCACAGGTACTGGAGCTTCCGCCGTCCGTGTTACTTCCGGACACCGCAGAAAATACAGACTCCTCCGAAGGCCCTAACACAACCGCTTCCACCACTGTGCCGGAAGATGCTTCTGCCCTCTACCGTGCAAAGGAAGCGTACCTCACGGAAGACGATGCAACCGCTTATGCGCTTCTGTCTTCTATAACCGAGACCTCTGTACTGTTTGACGAGGCACAGGCTTTGCTTGCCAGAGTTTCCCTTCGTCTGGCCACCGCTCGCAGTAACGAATCCAATTACACAGACGTTCTGGATTTATCCAAAGCTGCCGCAACCGCAGCCGCAAAAGGACTTTACGCTTCTCCGGAACTCAAGTCCCAGGCATTGTTGCTTCTTTCGGAAGCTGCTGCAAGCTTAGCAAAGGAGACACTGTAAATGATTTCTGTTTTTACAAACGATACAAATAAAAGAGAGCATACCAAGAAAAGCAGCCGCAATCTGATTGTTATTTTTCTGATTGCGGCTATTCTGCTTCTTCTTATTCTTTCGGCATGGACAGAATCCCGTTATAATGAAACCTTCCGTCCGGGCTGGTTACTGGCGGCCAATATTATAGACTTGTTTTTTAACGAAAACTCTGTCGCTTTTTATTTGCTTTTCTTTTTATTCATCACCTTTTTCCCTCTTCTTTTTCCCCGGCTGTGTTATAAAACAGAACAATTTCCCGGCATTGTAAAGAAAGGGATTTTTTCCCTCTTTTTTCTGATATTGCTTTGTCTTTTTAATCTTTTCCGAAAAGACTTCTATACCATCGACGGCAAAGAAATCAACAAGCTGGAAGCCATCCGGCTTCTGGCAATGGATTGCATGGAGCCGGAAACCGAAACCATTGTCGTTGACGACTTTGAGGTTGATCTCCATGAAGTCTCTTACCGAACCGCAAGAAGCGGTTCCGACCATAAAGTCCGTCTCCAATATGTTACGCTTCCCAATGGGCATAATATTCCTCTGGCTTCTTCACTGCGAAACGAACTTTCCTATCTCTCATGGATTAAAAAGAGCACCAAATTCACGGTATATAAAAACAGCAAGCTGCTTGTGGCCGTAGACGACGTTGCGCTCTATAATTTGATAGGCAATGTAAAGCGCCCCTCTTCTCAATTTGAAATTGCCTTGACTCCGGACGGAAAGATTTCGGTTGTACAATCGGTCGTTCTGAAAGACCGGCCCGACATCGCCAAACAATGTCAGGTATGTTTTGCAAGAGACGGACAACTTTGGGCAGGCTTTTCCATCGAAAGCGTCACGCACGGTTCCAGAGGTGCCACCTGGCTACCGGACGATACCTACGAACTCTATATCATGCACGGCACAAGCATTATCAGTAATATCATCACCTATAAAAAAACAGGAAACACTTTTCAAATTCTTGAATAACCCGCATAAATATCATCTCTTACACGCACATACACAAAAGGCCGATGCTTCCGTAAAGCACCGGCCCTTTCTCTTTCCTATCTCAAACGCTCTTCCTTGTTCTTTCAGCCGTCACTGCTACTCACTTCTCAACGCAATTACCGGGTCCTTCTTCGCTGCCACCTTAGACGGGAACAGACCTGCGATAAAAGTAAGAAGCATACTGATCCCTACCAGAATCACACCTGCAAGCGGAGGAAGCACCGCATTTAAGTTTTCGATACCGGTTACCGCATGAAGGATAATATTAATAATTACGATAAATCCGAGAGTCACCAGAATACCGATGGCACCGGATACAAAGCCCACAATAATCGTCTCAGCATTAAACACGCGGGAAATATCCTTCTTAGACGCGCCGATTGCTCTGAGAATACCGATTTCCTTGGTACGCTCCAATACGGAAATGTAGGTAATAATCCCGATCATAATGGAAGATACCACAAGGGAAATTGCCACAAACGCAATCAACACGTAAGAAATCGCATTAATTACCGTGGTAATGGAAGACATTAAAAGTGCCACATAATCGGTATACTCGATGACATCTTCCTCAGCCGCATTCTCGTTGTACTTTGCAATCATATCCGCAATCATATCCTTATTTTCAAAGGTTTCTGCGTATATATTAATAGAAGACGGGCTGTCCGGATCCGCATAGCCGAGAAGCTTTAAGTTTGCTTCGTAGGTGGACTCGGAATATGCCTTCGGAAGATACTCCTCGTAAAACTTCACATACTCAGCTTGCGTAAACTGTGCCATATCAAACATGCCGGCCAACTGATCCACCGTCATGGTTCCCAAATTCGCCTGTACACCCTTTGCATACTGCTCCGTCACCATCGCCGCAAGCACCTGATAAGCATAGGTCTGTACTTCTTCCGCGCTCATCTCTGCCACGTAACCTTGTACCTGTTCCGCATCCACAGACATCTGCTGGGCAAAAGCCTGTACAAGCATTCCGCGAAGCGCCGTGTCATCCATGGTAGCAAGCTGTGCACCGACAGCCTCGGCAAGATAAGCCTCGGACGGAGTTGCCATGATAGTGCCGTACAGTTCTGCCTTTTTGGAGCTGTCCAGTCCCGCAAAATATGCCTTTACCGCAGATACCTTTTCGTCTTCGGAAACTTCTTCCTCTTCTCCGGTTTCAAACGGCAGACCGGAAATCGCATCTACGGTTTTATCCGCCAGCTGTGCCTTTAAAATCTCGGAATTGGCATTCTGCTCCATAACATACTTCGTCAAATCACTGGTATACGCAATTGCTCCGGTCATGGAAGTAGAGGTTGCATCTTCGTTCGGTCGTAAAACACCCACAACCTTTAAGTCTACACCCTTTTCATCGTATAAATAAGAAAGTCCGGCATCGGAAGCAGATAAATCCACATAACTTCCGTCACCCTGCTTCTGATACTTTAACGCCCCCGGAATTACTCTGAAGGTCATTCCGCAAATTTCTTCATAAGTCCACGGTCCGAGGTCCTGTGACACCTGCTTGCCCGCCATAATGTCCTGCATGGACTCCATCATTACATCCATGGTAGTAAGACCCAATGCATACAGCACCATATCGCTGACCTCATTATTCCGGTCTACCAAAATTACAACTTCATTATACGCATCCGGCCATTCACCGTAAATGACATCGTACTGATCCTTTACCGTCTGACTGATGCTCTCACCGTCTTCTCCGGTCATCATTTCGTTCCAAACATCCATGCCCACCATCATGGAACTCATATTCTCCATCATGGTGCTGGCCATACCGAAGGAACTCATCATCATGGACATCAGCTCATTCACATCAGCCTTTACAACCTTACCGTCAACATCTTTGGTATATACACTCAAGTCCATGTCGTAAGAGTACTGCACAGAAGAAATGTACTGCCGAATCTCCTCGTCTTCCTCCAAAAACTTCTTAAATGCCTTTAGGTTGTTGGTTCTTGTTTCCATATCGGTAAAAGCATTTACCATATCATACATGGTAGAATTCGCATACACCTTGTCAAGCTCATGCTGCTCTTTCGGCTTGCCGTCCTTATCCACTCCCATCATCGTTGCAAGAAGTGCGGAAGAATCCACCACTTCCGCTTCCATGGTAATCGGATAGCTGGAAAGGGTATCTCTCTGTACGGAATCAATATACTCCTGTACACCGGTAGAAACAGATAAAATCAAAGCAATACCGATGATACCGATAGAACCCGCAAACGCCGTCATAAAGGTACGTCCCTTCTTAGTCAAGAGGTTATTAAAGGAAAGAGACAATGCCGTAAAGAAAGACATGGACGTCTTCTTCGCCTTCTTCTCCTTCTTCGTCTGCTCTACACCCTGTACTTCTTCTTCGTACGGATCGGAATCGCTGGTAATCTTTCCGTCAAGCAAACGTACAATACGACTGGAATACTGTTCCGCCAAATCCGGGTTATGAGTAACCATAATAACCAGCTTATCCTTGGCAACTTCCTTCAAAATCTCCATAATCTGCACGCTGGTCTCACTATCAAGCGCACCCGTCGGTTCGTCCGCCAATAAAATATCCGGATTATTTACCAAAGCACGGGCAATGGCCACACGCTGCATCTGTCCGCCGGACATCTGATTCGGCTTCTTATTCAACTGATCGCCGAGACCTACCTTCTCAAGCGCTTCCTTTGCACGTCTTCTGCGCTCCGCCTTGGAAACACCGGAAAGTGTCAGTGCCAACTCCACATTCGAGAGTACACTCTGATGCGGGATTAAATTATAGCTCTGAAACACAAAGCCGATGGAATGATTACGATAGCTGTCCCAGTCGGAATCTTTAAACTTCTTCGTAGAAACACCGTTAATAATCAAATCGCCCTCGGTATACTGGTCCAGACCGCCTACGATGTTTAACAACGTGGTCTTGCCGCAACCGGATTGTCCGAGTACCGAAACAAACTCGCTTTTTCTGAACTGGATACTGACTCCCTTTAACGCCGGCACGGTCATATCGCCTACGCGATAGTCCTTCTTGATGTCACGTAATGTAAGCATATTCGCCTCCTGACTTGCTGCTACACAAACCCAAAACACAAAATCAACACAGAATCCCGCATAGGGGATTCTCCGTTTTCTTCTATATATATGTAACCTACAATAGAAAAACAATATTAACTATTATAAAATAGCAGATTGATTATTTTTCGTCAATATGTTATAGATAATTTAATAAATAATTTAGGAATCCCTTGATTTTCCGTTAAACTGATGAATAAAAAATTATTTAAATTCTTTTGAACCTTTTGTATTTCCGGTTCGTATCTGTTAATGAAAGGAGGGACAGGACATTGATTAACGAGTACATTTCCCTGTACGGAAAACGACTTTACGGACTGTGCGTAAAGTTGTGCGGCAACACAGTCGACGCCGACGATCTGTATCAGGAAACCTGGCTGAAGGCCTACCAAAAAATAGTGCAATATGACACTGTCCGTTCCTTCGAAGGATGGATTACCGGAATCTGTGTCAATACATACCGCGATTTGCTGCGAAAGCAAAAACGCTCTCCGGTTTACAATCAATTTTCCAGTACGGAAGAAAAAGATTTACTTCTTGAAAATGTCGCCGCGGATGCAAAAGATGATTTTTCCGATTTGCATGCAGCCATCGACCGCCTTCCGGAAAAGATGCGTACTACCGTAATTCTACATTATTTTCACGGTCTTGACGAGAAGAAAACCGCCGATGCCCTAAAGGTACCGACGGGAACCGTAAAGTCAAGACTGCACCAGGCAAAAAAATTATTGCGAAAGGAGCTTGCATATGAACCAAATCTATAATTTTGACGAACACACACCTCCGGTACTCACCGAGCGCATGTTACGGGAAGAGCTTGCACGCAGAACCCTTCGTCGTCAGACAAGACTGCTTCGTATCGCATCGCTCCTCGTATCTCTTTGTTTTTTACTTTGCGGTGTGCTGCTCTTTTCGGAATACACCGTATTGGCAATCGCCTGCCTTGCCTTTGTGATTTTTTCTCTGGTGGGCAACGGTATTATCAGTTTTATATTTTATAAAACCGGAATCGTTCCGGAATAGAAAGGATGGATGATTATGGCTATTAATTTTAGCACCCTCGGATTAACCTTATTTTTACTTACAATCATTCTATTGATTACTTTACCGATTCTTATCGGCGTTTACGTGTATAAGGACGCTCGCCGTCGCGGTATGAATGTGGTTCTCTGGACTTTACTTTCCGCCTTTGCACCGGGCTTTGTGGGATTGATTATTTACTTGATTGTACGTTCGGATTCTTCCGGCATCCGCTGTCAATCCTGCAATAACCTCGTACGGGAAAGCTTCGCTGTTTGCCCGCATTGCGGTGTCTCCTTAAAGGAGCATTGTCACACCTGTAACAACGTGTTGGAAAACGGTTGGTCAACCTGCCCTCACTGCGGCACCGAGATTCCGGAGAACCAGAAAGAGCGTTTGAACGTTACTCCGAAAAAAGACAAGGGCTTGAAGTGGTTGTTAGCAGTCCTGATTATCGTTCCGGTTCTGCTGTTTAGCATTTTGGTAGCCTCCACTCATATTCGTATCAAACAGCTTGTCGGTCTTGATTATAACTTCCATTCTTTTCCGACCAAGGAAGAAGCTGTTGCGGAATATCCGTTCCTTACGGATTGGATGGCAGAGTGCGATGCTAAGGGCGAAGGCATCTATCATTACCGCTTTGAAGAGAATTCTTCCGATAACGATGTCCAGCGCCACATTATTTACAATAACGCCGGTAATATGTTGGAGAATATTGAAAACGTAAAGGGCGGACTATTTAAAACAAAAGACGAGATACATCTTCATTTCGATTATGATAAATTCGACCCGAACACCCCGATTTGGGATTACTCCGGTCCGGTATCCGTACAGCACTTTGTTGACTATACGGTAAAATATTTCGAAATCCATCAAGATGATTCCGTTAAGTTCCGTGCCTTCGACTGGAAGGGAAATGAACTTGAAATAAAATAACACCTCTTAAAATGAGAAAAAAATGAAAAGAACCGCTCCTTGCCCGGAGCGGTTCTTCTTTCTATCATCACTCTGAATTCTCTTTGCCACCTACAATTCAGGCTCTTTTTCTTTCTTCCCGGAAAACCAATTACTCACCGTCATCCTGGAAACACACAGTTCCTCGGCAAAGGCCTCCGTAGAAAGCCCCGTTAATTCCAACACAATCTCCAAATCCTGCACAAAATCGAACTCCATATCCCACCTCCGCAAACTTATTTGTAAACTTTTATACTAATAAGTTTTAGCCCCATAAAAAGGCTGCCGTATACACGACAGCCTTAATTAATCCATATTTACTTTGCCTCGATATATCCCTGTGCCTTCAAAAGCTCTGCACAAAGCACTGCGCCGCCTGCAGCACCGCGAACGGTGTTGTGGGAAAGTCCTACAAACTTCCAGTCGTATACGGAATCCTCACGAATTCTGCCTACGGAAACGCCCATGCCGTTCTCGTAATCCACATCAAGCTTCACCTGCGGACGATTGTCTTCCTCAAGGTACTGAATGAACTGCTTCGGTGCGCTCGGAAGCTCAAGCTCCTGCGGAACACCCTTGAAGT
>CALBKM010000004.1 GCA_937895705.1 uncultured Clostridia bacterium | reverse complement strand
ACCGAAAAGAATCATATTGATAATTTGGGTTTGTATAGTGCTGTTTTTTGTTGCCATGTTCCTAACCATGATGTTTAGAGGAATGTAAATGTTTAGATAGGATTTTCAATCAGCAGCAAAAGAAGTAAGGTGATAAACAAATTTGAATTTGATAAAGGGGTGTAATTGTATGAAAAAGTTGATAGCATTTGCATTAGCATTGGCCTGTGTGTTGGGGCTGTGTTCTTGTGATTCAAAAGAATCCCCTAATCAAGGGGCTGACCCGATGGTCTATGCCTTTGAAGCACAGTATATCTGCACAAATGGGTATTCCAAGAACACCAATTATCCCTATCATGTGGTAATCAACTCAAGGGAAGAACTTGAAACCTACTATGAAACAAATAAAGAAGTTTTTGATTTGAAGCGCAAAGAAAAGGTTTATTCAGATACTACCATAGGTTTTTTGGATGCCTGTGACAAGTACGATGACTCCTATTTTGAAAGACAGAACTTGGTGTTGATTGTTCTTGAAGAGGGCAGCGGCTCTATTCGGCATGAAATTACAGATGTACGCCCCCACAGTAATGAAAATGGTGCTTTGGTCGGCTGGGATATAACTATTAACAGAATTGTTCCCGAGGTTGGGACAGACGATATGGCTCAATGGCATCTGCTTCTTGAAGTCCAGGCGGGAGATGTCATTAAGAGCGATGATGATGTGTGGATTAACGGTAAACTCAGCACCAAAGCAGACACCAACTATCCCATTGGAGAAGTTCAGTTACATCCGCTTTATGAAAGCAAAACAGGCTATTTTATTCCAGATTATGATACGACGAACAATCTTCACTGTGATGAATTTTTGAAAAATTTGAAAAGCGATGGATACATCCGTGGCGGTGAAACGGATTATAACTACAACACGGATAACATTACCCGCATTGTGAACATTACCCCCAAAAGCATTTCTGATGAAACATCTGATATTGAAGTATTTTGTGTGAGTGACATACATTGCTTTTTGATGGTAAATCATACGATTTACAGGTATGATACTTTTGGAGGATATCACCATCAATTATGCTTGTGGGATTATGACAGCAACGGCACAAAAGACCTTGTTTCCTATAACACATCGGGCTCTGGGCTGTCTTATATGAGTGTCGGTATTTTTGACTTGACTTCTTTTAAAGAAATTCAAGTTATAACAAAGATGATATTGAACGAGCCAGGATTTTCCTTTGAATGTAAAAACGGAGTGATATACATTGATGGCGAGAAACTGACCTACAGAAACGGAAGTTTCCATTGCAATTCATTCAACAAAGATGCATAGTAAAATTCCAATTTGTAGGGAACAGTAACTTTGAAGTTGTTTCAGCGAAGGGGATCAAAATATGGAGCACAACTACATACAAGAAGCGTTAGCTCATTACAATATCACTGTGCCGGAAATAAAATTGCTGAGACACAATGAGAATCTTACCTATCGTGTGGGAAACGAGTATTTGCTGCAAATTCATGAGCCGGTAGAAGGATTCTCTACAGAGTTTTTTTATGAAGGTGTTGAGCGCATCGAGATATATAAGGCAGAGCTTGCGTTTCAAGCGCACTTAAAGAAACAGGGCATGCAGATACGTGAAGCAGTTGAAAATTGTCATGGTGAACGCATTACAAAGTTACAGAATGGTACGTATGTTACGGTTTCGAAATGGCTCGAAGGCGAATCGTTAGACAAGTTTGAATTGAATGCTGAGATTTGTTATCAGATAGGAGAGATGCTTGCATGTTTGCATCAGAAGGCAAAGGGATTCTGGGTATCACCGGTAAAATCGTACGGTAAGCAACATTGTGAATGTACGAAAAAAAGAATTCAGGCATTGGAAAACCAAGGGTTAAGTGCTGAGTTTTCAGCAATCATGCAAAAGTGTTGTGATTGCGCCGGGGTAGTATTGGAAAAGGCACGGGATGAATTTCATATGATTCATGGGGATTTATCTGCGTCGAACATTTTGCAAACGCCGGATGGGCTAGTGCCTATTGATTTTTCGTTTTTCGGAATGGGACATCCGATGTATGATCTTGCAGTTCTGTTTGGGAATATTGGCGGATTGATGCGTAGACAACAAATGGCAGAAGGGTATCGTGATGCCGGTGGAACGATTCGCTACGACGTGTTAGACGCTTGTTTTGTACTTACGTTGTTAGATTGTCTCGGAATTCATTATGAGCAGTGGAGTAAGCAAGAGTGGTTTGCACCCAGAATGCAACGGTGGTATCAGGAAAACCTGGAGCCGTACGTGCAGGGAGAGCGCATATATGCGGATGATTTGTATCTGTTGCATGTGCAGGGTTAGGGTTTCTATTATTTCTATATGTATGATAATCACTGTTTTGTAGAACAGTTAGAAAACTTTGAAGTTTGGTTTGCGGAGGTGTGAGGATGAATGAATTATGTAAGATAATAAAAGAGATGACAAAACCTAACTTTCTAAATATTAAAACTTCTATACAGAGTTATGATAGAGATGCACTATGTTGTGGGGCTCCATGTTGGAGATGGGTTTATCATGCGCTTCATTCAGCAGATAAGTGGTTCATTAATCCTTTTGCGTATGAGGAGCCTTCATTTCATGAAGAAGGAATGGACGACCCGGAAAAACCTTGTTCGGTAATTCTATCAGACGAAGAACTATTGGATTATTTATTCAGTATTGAAAAGAAAACTTATGAATATCTGGATTCTCTTACTGATGATATGCTTTATGAAAAACCAGAACAATGTCGATATACGCGCATGGAATTGGTATTACGACAGTTTAGACATTTGTCATTTCATACAGGGATGTTAAATGGTCAAACAGCATTGTCGACAGGGCAATTTCCGATGTGGGTATCTGAAGCAGAAAAATATGTAGATGATGGGGTGTTTTTTGGAAGATATAGAAAGGGAAAAGTTAGATTATAAGTACGAACTTCAATTTGTCGAACACTTGAAAATTTCAGTTTGTCGAAGTCACTTCCAAGTTGTTGCAGTAAACATGTAATGTATTGATAAAAACAGTGATTACACTGTAAGGAGAGAATGTATGCAGGAAAAGGAATACAATTATGTTCATAAGCGCAGTCGCAGCGTAGCGATTGTTGTAAGGGACGGAAAAATACTGATGGAACGGGTTTTCTATTTCGGACGGGAGTTTTACACTGTGCCGGGAGGCGGTATCGAAGCAGGAGAAACGCCGGAGCAGGCCGCATTACGAGAACTGAAAGAGGAGTGCGGTTTAGACGGCAGGATTGTCAGACCGCTGGCAGTGCAGTACAAGGAAGCCGGAAGTGCGGAATATTCTTTTGAGGTGGCTATACCGGAGGAGCAGGAGCCGATTACCGGTTACGACCCGGAGGAAACAGGGGATGATCCGCCGTTAAAAGATGTACTTTGGATGAGTCTTGACGAAATCAGTGAAAAGGACAGAGCGTTTTTATGGTCGTACGGGTTGATTTCCGTTGAAAATTTTTTTGAGGAGATTAAAAGGTGGGGAAACACAATCAGTTATCCCGATGAGAAGTAAAGTTTTGGGGAGAATAAAGAGTAACTTTTGAATAAAACATCCGCAAATCGAATGGATTGCGGATGTTTTTGTTATCGGAGTTTATTTATCTCTTCCACCGCAAATTCCAGCTTGGTAACCAGAAATTCCGGTGCATCGGAATAGACGTAATAACAGCAGTTTTGGGTGGAGAGGACAATGGCTTTTCCTTTGCCCCGGTAGTCATATTCGGTCTGGGTGGATTCCAGTGTTCTGTTCGGAATCACCAACGGAAAGGAGTCCGGGGACTTCTTAACAGCTTCGCTGTCCGGGGAATCCAGGTGTAAGGTGTAACCGGACCGGGTATGGATAAGCCGACCGTTGCCGAGGGGGACGAAGCCTTTCTCGTTCGGCAAAGCCTCCACGGTTACGGGAATATTAATGCCCCGGTAGGAACCCGTAAGGAGTTCTTTTTTTAACTGTTCCCGTTCCCAAACGTACCAGTCCGGGATATGGATGGACTTTTTCGGTTCGGTTTCCGATACCAGTTGTCCGTATTCGGTCATATGCCAGGGCGCATTGCAGGAGGTACACCAAAGTTTAGTACCTTCGGAGGTCATGGCTCCTTCGGTATTACAGTTCAGGCATTTGTAAAGAGGCTTGTGCAGACCCTCGGCCCGTTTCGGATTGTCGATTTTGACATGCTTGTCCGCCTGCCATTTGTACTCATCGTAGGAAAGTTTTTCTTCTATGGTCTTTTGGATTTCGGCAGAGGATAGTTTTTGGACATCATCTGCGGTGTATACCAGTTCTAACCGTGCACTCATGCGGGATTTTCTTGTATGAGTTTCGTCCCAAAAGGGATTCGCCAGATAACTTCCGTGGGCGGTCAGCAAAACCAGAGGAACCTGCAAGGTTTTAACCAGCTTTCCCAGATTGTCGGGTAGTGAGGAGGTTATTCCCGCGTCCGAATGTCTGGATTCCGGAAAGAGAACCACAGGCTGTTTCAGTTGAAAAAGCGCATGGCGTATATTTTTTACAACGGAAACATCGGAAACATACCTACGCTTGCCGATGCAACCGCCGTGCTTGTACAAAAGTTTCCCGTAGTTTGCAAAGCCCTCCATGTCGGATACATAATTGGCACGTCTGGGAAACAGCATCCGCGGTGCGATAAAGTAATCAGAAAAGCCCTGGTGGGTGGAGAGGACAAGAAACGGTCCTTTCAGTCCCTTCATTCCGATGCGTTCCGGTTTCAGTTTGAATCTTGCGGTCAATATGTAGGATGCTCCCCATAACAACCATGCCAGCGGCAAAAATTGCTTTACAGGCTTTTCGGTCATGTCAAAGGGAGTCATATCTTTTCTTATGTTTGTTAGGCTCATGACTGTTCTCCTACGTTGGTGATACTTCGATTATATCATAAGTAAACTACCGCAGCAACGGCTGAATCTGCTCTCCGTTTGCCGCCTTTGAGGCGGACACCGGTATCAGTGCCATGTCGGCAACCAGGGAGTTCGGCTTGCCGGAGCAGTCATCTTGGCGGAACGGGACGAAGTAGTAGTTCCGGGTATTAAGGAGTTTGCCGATGTTTGCGGCGTTTCCGGTAAGGCCGTCGTTGGTGGAGACGGCAAGGAGCACCGGGCGGTTGTTTCTAAGATGAGCTTTTACCGCCATGGTAACCGGGGTGTCGGTGATGGCGTTTGCCAGCTTTGCAATGGAGTTTCCGGTACACGGAGCTACAATGATAAGGTCGAAAAGCTTCTTCGGACCGATAGGCTCCGCTCCCGGAATGGTGTCGATTACGGTGTTGCCGGTAATTGCCTCCACATCGGTACGGAAGTCTTCGGCTTTATAGAAACGGCTGTTAATCTGTGCTGTAGAAAAAGAAAAAATCGGGGTTACAATCGCCCCGAGGCGAACCAATTCCTTGATTGGGTCTAATATCTTTGAAAAGGTGCAAAAGGATCCGGTGATGGCAAACCCGATGCGCATTCCTTTTAAATTTTCCATATGATTACTCCTTTTATATTTGTTCTATAATTTCGTTAAATATCAGCTTTGCGGCAGATTCCGGGGAAAACCGGGAAGGCAGGGCTCTTGCCGGAAGTACACGAAGGCCCGTAATGTCTTTTGTCAGACATGGAACGCTGGCCAGTTCGATTAAAAGAGCCGGTGTTGTATTACAGGAAACAGGTAACCGGTCCAGTACGGGCGCCGGAATGGTATTGATTACAACGGCACCGTCCAAAGAGGAAAGATTCGTAAGTTTTTTTGCCGGGAAGCCTTTTTGTGAGGCTGCGGAAAGTTCTTCCGGATTTTCGGTATATATCGTAACGACAGCATCCAGAGCAGTAAATAACCGGGCGCACTCTTTTCCGAGAAACCCGTAGCCCAGAATGAGAACCTCGGTTTCGCACAGTGCAGTTTTTGTTTCGTTTACGGCAAGTGCTACGGCTCCTTCCGCCGTGTAAACGGAATTTTTAACTCGGAAGGCATCACTTTGTCTGAGCTTTCGATAGCCTGCGGTTTGCAGAACCGTGGTCTCCGACGGAATACCGCCCCAGATGAGGCAGCTGCTGTTTATGACATCGGTGTGTTTCGTAAAGCTCTCTTTCGGGGATAAAATAAGAAGGTCTGCGGGAGCCTGCGGGGTGTGCCCGGCTTGTTGTAAGAGGTCGGACAGAATCGCATGCCGGCAGTCCTCTCCGTAAATCAGAAAATTCATAAGCGACTCCTTTGCTTTTTATACCACAGTGTATTCGCGGGAATTGAATTGGTGTGTGCACGAAGAAAAAAGTGCGGAATAAAATGTAGGGAACGAGATTTGATTGGAGATACTATGGGACAATGTTATTTTTCGGGAAGCAACAGCGGAGAAGGGTTTCATAATTATTTTGACGGGGTGGTGCCGACTTGGGACCGTTTGACCCGGTACTTTATGATAAAGGGCGGACCGGGGGTAGGAAAAAGTACGTTGATGAAACGGGTGGCGACAAAATCGGAGGAAGCCGGGGAAGAAGTGGAACGGTTCTATTGCTCCGGTGATCCGGACAGTCTGGATGCGGTTCGTCTGGTAAAGCGGGGCATTGTATTTGCGGATGCCACCTCTCCTCATGCCATGGATCCGATGTTTCCGGGGGCGGTGGAGGAAATTGTGAACTTGGGGGAACAAATCGACCGGAACCGCATTGTAAAATATCGGGACGAGGTGGAACGGATTACAAGAAAGAATAAGGAAAGCTATCGCAGAGGGTATGCGTTTCTTCGTGCTGCGAAGTCGCTGGAGGAGGAACGCTATCGGGAGATTGCGGATTGTGTGGACCAAGAAAAGATTGCAAAGCAGGTAAGAGATATGGCAGAACGCTTCGGAAAGAGAGAGGAAAGACAGAACAGACGACTGTTTCTGGATGCCCTCAGTTGTAAAGGGCGGGTCAGTTTTGCAAAAATGCATAGCGAAGGGAACCGGGTATACCGGGTACTTGGTGCGGAAAAGGATGTAGTGACGGATTTGCTTGCAAGGGCAATCCGAAATGATAAGAAGGAGTTTTTTTGCAGCCCGCTTTGTCCGCAAAGAGTGTTACACTTGTTGCTCCGGGAACAGGAAGTATTTTTAACTACTGCGCCGGGGACGGACGGGACGTTGTTTTCTGCGGGAGAATTTTTGAAGAAGGACTGTCACGGTATCGCTTTGCGTTACGCAGAGGAGGCAAGACGGCTGGAGGATGCGGCGATGGATTGTTTTAAGGAATGTAAGCGGATTCATGACGATCTGGAATCGATATACAGAGAGTGTGTGGATTTTTCCGTAATAACAGAGCGTACGGAGCAGTTGCTGGAGTTATTATGGGAGCTGTAAATACCGAACGTCCGGGACGGTATCATGGCAGAATCGGATGTACCGAAAATGCATAAGGGAGAAAAAGAAAGGAATACTAAGGAAAAAAAGAAATAAGGAACAGGAGGCTGTTATGAAGAAACTATGCTTTTTTGATGCGAAACCTTATGACAAAATCTATTTTGATCCTTTTGCAAAAGAATATAACTTCGAGATTCTGTACTGTGATTCCAAGCTTAACGAACGGAGCGTGGTGTTTGCCAAAGGTTGTGACGCAGTAGTGGCCTTTGTCAATGATAGAGTAAACGGCGAGGTGGTGCAGTCTCTGGCCGGGATGGGGATTTCCGTTGTAGCCCTTCGTTGTGCGGGATACAATAATGTGGATTTCAAGGAGGCTTACGGAAAGGTGCATATTGTCCGAGTGCCGGCATATTCGCCGTACGCAGTGGCGGAGTTTACCATGGGCATGTTTCTTTCTCTGAACCGGAAGCTTTACCGTGCCTACAATCGTATCAGAGAGTATAATTTCAGTTTAATCGGTCTTCTGGGGACGGACTTTCACGGAAAGACCATGGGTGTAGTGGGAACCGGAAAAATCGGGCAGGTGTTCATCGATATCTGTCAGGGGTTCGGCATGAAGGTGTTGGCGTATGACCCGTATCCTAAAGAACGGGAGGGAGTCCGTTATGTGACTTTTGAAGAACTGTGCAGACATTCCGATATGATATCCTTACATTGTCCGCTGACGAAGGAGTCGTATCATTTGGTGGATGAGAAAGCGATTCAGAGGATGAAAGACGGTGTGATGTTAGTAAATACTTCCCGTGGTGCATTGATTGATTCTACGGCACTGATTGAGGGCCTGAAGGAAGGAAAAATCGGCGCCGCGGGACTTGATGTGTATGAGGAAGAGAGCGATTATTTTTACGAGGATTACTCCGGAGCGGTGATGCCGGACGATGAGCTTGCACGCATTATTTCCATGCCGAATGTACTGCTTACTTCACATCAGGCGTTTTTGACCCATGAAGCGTTAAAAAATATTGCGGAGACGACATTGGAAAATCTGCGTCAATATTTTGCGGGGGAAGCACTGCCAAACGAGATCTGTTACCGGTGTGCAAAGAACGGAAGCTGTAAGAAGGAGCATAAGGAGCGGTGTTTTTAAATAAAGGCGGTCTTTTTATAAGGCTGCCTTTTACGGAAAGGATTGGGAATCAGAAATACTTGCGTTTCTCCGAATTATATACTATAATATTATTATCTGTAGTTTGTCATGCGGCAGAGGGAGCCGTAGTGAGGGAAGGTGATATTGAGAATGGCAAAGAAAGATCAGGGAACCAGGGAGCTTTACATTTTATTATTGCGTACAACATCTTTGCTTTCCAGAGTTATACATATAGCGACAAAGGAGCCCTATACCCATGTGTCCATCGGGTTTTCCGGCGATTGCACGCAGTTTTACAGTTTTGCGAGACGGTATACGAATCTGCCGCTTCCGGCGGGATTTGTACATGAAAGCATAGAATCCGGTATGATGGCAAAGTGTAAGAGTGCGCCGTGTGCGCTTTACCGGTTGGAGGTTCCGGCACAGTCTTATCGTGCGATCCGCAGGAAGTTTAAGAAAATGCTTCCGGTACAGAGAAGTTTTCAGTACAGTGTGTTGGGAACGTTTTTGTGTTTCTTCGGTATTCCTTATAAGCGTCGGAACAAATATTTTTGTTCCCAGTTTGTAGCGGAGACGTTAAACGAAGTAGGAATTATGGAGCTTACGAAGTCGCCGGAGTTGTATCATCCGGTGGATTTTCTGAATCTTCCGGAGATGAAGCTGTGTTATGAAGGAACATTGGGAGGTTTGGCCAGAGAACGGTTTTGTCTGGCATAGCAGACGTGGGTAGGGAGACATATATGAGGGGATCGAATCCTTTGTGAAGACCGGACGGCACGTGGCAGAACGTGTCGTCTTTTTTACCGACAGAGCAAAATGCATTATGAAAAAAGAGTGCAGGAAACAGAAGTAAGTATAAGAAGGGAGCAGAAAATGAAGTTTACGATTGAACACTTATCGAAAAGTTTTGAGAAAAAGCAGGTATTAAAGGACATTGATTTTGCCTTTGAAGCGGGGAAAATTTACGGACTTTTGGGAAGAAACGGTGCCGGAAAAACGACATTGTTTAATTGTATTAACGGTGATATAAAGACAGATGGCGGCAAATTTTATCTGGAAACGGATGGGGAGGTACGTAAGCCGGTGCCGGAAGATATCGGTTATGTTCTTTCCACACCTACGGTACCGGAATTTTTGACGGGAAGAGAGTTTTTAAAGTTTTTTCTGGATATTCACGAAGGCCGGATTGAGGAAAAAAAGACGATTGATGAGTATTTCGATTATGTCAGCATCGATGCGGAAGACAGGGAAAAGCTGTTGAAAGACTATTCCCACGGTATGAAAAATAAGATGCAGATGTTAATTAATATTATCGCCGAGCCGAAGGTGTTGCTTTTGGATGAGCCTCTGACCTCTCTCGATGTGGTGGTGGCGGAGGAAATGAAGCAGTTGCTTCGTTCCTTAAAGAAGGGCTGTATTACGATTTTTTCTACTCATATTATGGATTTGGCACTGGATTTGTGTGATGAAATCGTTTTGTTAAATCACGGAGTACTGGAAATCGTGGACAAAACCGATTTGGACAGCAGAGAGTTCAAGGAGAAGATTATAGCGGCGCTTCGGGAGGACGGAAATGAGTAAGACATTGCGACTTTCTTTTTCGTTAAAAAATACGTACCGTGTGAATAGTATTATTTATGCGGTAAAGCAGATACCGCTTATTAAGAAGCTGATCCCGGGGAAAGCCTATCAGTCCCGTGGTCTGAAGGTGTTTGCCAATGTGTTGTTCTGGATATGGGAAGTGATTTCCGCATTTTTCTGGAAGCTGGTGTATTTCCTTTTGATGTTTTTTTTGCCGATGGGATTTTTTGGGTTGCGGGAAGGAACGGAGGCTACTGCATTTTTACATCTGCTTCTGTGTTTGTCCGCCATCGGCTCATATATGAACACCTATATGTTTAATCCTTCCAAGGATAAGTATTATGCCATGATTTTGCTGGGAATGAACGCGAAGGAATATACCTTATTGAACTATTTTTACGAGATTGTACGGTTACTACTGGGATTTACGGTGTTCGGTTTGCTTTTCGGTCTTTTAGCAGGTCTGGAGGTCTGGGAATGCTTATTGATTCCTTTGTTTGTGGCCGGAGTAAAGCTGATTTATGCGGCGGCGGAACTGACATGTTATGAAAAAAAGCGGAAGGTTGTAAGTGAGAATAGTCAGAATATCCCGCGGTTGATATTGGCGGCGGTACTGCTGCTGATTGCTTACGGTTTACCTGCGCTTGGAATAATGATTCCGGAAACGGTAAGTGTAGGAATTATGGGCGCTACGATTTTGGCGGGAGTACTGTCTCTGCGGAAGATTTTTACCTTTACACAGTATCTGACCATGTACAAGGAGATTCTGTTCGGTGCAATGGTTTTTCTGGACCCGACTGTACAGAGAGAACTTCAACAGAAGCAGGACCGGAAGAAAATCAGTGCGGATACCAATATTTTCAGTAACAAAAAAGGGTTTGAATATTTAAATGAGTTGTTTATAAAACGACATCGGAAAATTTTGTGGACTTCCGCAAAACGGATTGCGGTAATTGCAGCGATTGTCTTTGTAGGATTAGCGGTAGTGGTGATAGTGATGCCGGAGGAACGGGCGGAGCTGAACGAATTGGTTATGACGTTTCTGCCTTATTTTGTGTTTATTATGTATGTCATGAACCGCGGAACCGGATTTACGAGGGCATTGTTTGTAAACTGTGACCACAGTCTGCTGACGTATTCTTTTTACAAGCAACCGAAGATGATTTTAAAACTGTTTCGTATTCGGTTGTGGGAGATTATTAAGGTAAATCTTTTGCCGGCGGGTGTTGTCGGCGGAGGGCTGGCACTTCTGTTGTTTATCTCCGGCGGCACGGAGAATCCGTTGAACTATGTGATAATTGTAGTATCTGTTTTTTGCATGAGTATCTTTTTCTCGGTACATTACCTGACGCTGTATTACCTGTTACAGCCGTATAATGCGGGAACGGAGATAAAAAGCGGACTATACCAGATTATTATGGGAGTAACTTATGTTGCATGCTATGTTATGATGCAACTTCGTTTACCGACCTTTGTATTCGGACTTTCTGCCATCGGATTTTGTGTTTTATATTCTGCAGTGGCGTGCCTTCTTGTATACAAGGTTGCTCCGAAAACATTTCGTATTCGTTCCTAGGGAACTTGCAAAAAAGAATCGTTGTGTTATACTGGAACTGTAGGGATACAAGCCTGCAATACAAAAGAGATTAAAGGGGATAACTATGACAGAAAAGAAGAAAGACAGTGCATTTAAGCTGGTATTGATGATTTTTGGTATTATTTTCAGTGTGGTTCTGGTGCCGGGACTGATTTTGGGTATTCCTGTGGGAGGCGCTGTCGTGGCATTGCCTCAGGCGGTTTCCCAGGAAGGTATCGAGATGATGTTAAAGGAGGCAAAGCTTTCCGAAAATCTGCATTCGCTTATTATGACCGAGGTGGACGCTGAGGTGGCGGAAGTGGATGAGCTGAATCCGGAGTTCTGGAACGGTTTGGTACGGGACAGTATTTCTATCGAGTTTATCGATGAAATCGTAACGGAGTATGTGGACTGCTTATATAACGGAACGGAACCGGAGTTGGAAGTGAAAGGCGTAATAGACGGTTTTAAGTCGGGGCTCGGGGAGATTTCGGACAATGGGTTCGATGATATTTATTCCGCATGCTTTAACGGAACCGAGTCTAAGTATTTTTCTACGGATTTTGTTTTATCCGTGAAAGAGGACATAGAGAACGAGGTGCTCGGAAATCATCCCGAGTTCGGTGTTTCTTCCCTGGATGAACTGGAAACGTTGTACGATGCACAGTTCGGCGTGGGGGCGTATGAGAAACTTCTGAAAGAGGAAGTGGATACGTTTAAGCAGAACTGGAGCGAGGAATTTTTGGATGAGGTAAACAGTGAACTGGATAATCTTGAGGTGGAGATAGAGACCGAGATGAAGGAAATCTTAATCGAGGGTGCCCAAGATGAGGATATACGTGCTGCCTTTGATATGTTCAAGGAACTCAGCGCCAATAAGGATAAAGTGAAACTTATTGCTTACGGAATTGTGTTGGCCGCTGTGCTTTTGCTTTTAGTTTGCTTCTGGTTCGGAACGGCGGGTTTTGTAGTTCCGAGCGTGGCGTTGATTCTGGGTGGTTTGCTTTGTAAGCTGGTGACGTGTATTGAGAACCCGTTGTTAGATATGATGAGAGCAGAGATTGCAACGGAGCCGGGAATGGAAGAGGTGGAATCTGTTGTGATGGACTTGTTCCGGGGCATTTTTGCGCCGTTTTTTGCGGAAATGTCTAAGTTCGGTTATACCATGATGGGAATCGGTGTACTTTTGATTTTACTTGCTATTTTGAAGCATGTGATGAAGAAAAATATGCATGCGTCGGAAGAGATGATGTAACAGAAAATAACTTTGCAAAAGAAACGCTTTATGCTATACTGAAGTTAGGTTCGTATAGTATAAGGCGTTTTTTGGAAAGAAGGATAAGTATGGAAAAAGGCAAGACATATATGTATCAGGGATTTACGTTTAAGACGGAAGCGGAACTGGCGGAAGCAAAAAAAGAAGCGGAAGTGGTTGCGTATATTCGTTCCCAGGCGGATTTGGGAAATGTGAAAACCGTGATGAAACTGTATAACCGGTTGGTAGAAAAGGGAACACTGGTAACGGTACTGGGAATTTCCTTTTTGCAGGAGTTACGTTCCCGGGCCTTGGAATCCGGCGTGGTGACGGAAAGCAGTCTTCATCCGTTACCGGAGCCGGTGAAAGCAGAGAAACTGCAGGAACCGAAACCGGTGTCAAAAGACCGGAAACTGATGGAGATGTACAAGGAGCGTTCCAAGCGACTGACATTTACTGTGGTTGTATTGTGTATTGTCATTGCGGCAATGTTTGCGATTCGCCTGTTCGGAACTGCATCACCGTTTGTGGATTACGAGCAGAAGGTGTTGGATGAGTATGCGGGCTGGAAAGAAGAATTGACGGAAAAGGAAGAGATGCTTCATTCATGGGAGGAAAACCTTAAGGAATGGGAAAAGAGCCTAAATGAAAGAGAAACGTCTTTGCAGTAGATGCGTTCACAATTCCGTGCGGATTCGGACACAGAATTTCCATACTCCGGTGTTAGGATAGAAGACAGAACTTCGTAATGGGAGGCAGACGCAATGGAAAGAATCAGAATTTTGGTGGTAGATGATGAAAGTCGTATGCGCAAGCTGGTACACGATTTTCTGGTGAAAAACAATTATGAAGTGATTGAGGCGGAAAACGGAGAAGAGGCGGTGGATATCTTCTTTGAACAGAAGGATATCGCACTGGTCATTCTGGATGTAATGATGCCGTTGATGGACGGATGGCAGGTTTGTAAGGAAATTCGCCAGTATTCCACGGTTCCGATCATTATGCTGACGGCAAAGAGCGATGAACGGGACGAACTTTTGGGCTTCGAACTGGGAGTGGATGAGTATATTTCAAAACCCTTCAGTCCGAAGATTCTGGTGGCCCGAGTGGAAGCAATTTTGCGGAGAGCCGGAACCATGGCAGCAGAGACCACGGAAGTGGGAGGAATTGTATTGGACCGATCCGCCCATCAGGTGTATATCGACGAGTGCCCGGTGGAATTAAGCGTAAAAGAGTTTGAACTGCTGACCTATTTTATCGATAATAAAGGAGTGGCATTGTCCAGAGAGCGTATTTTGAACAATGTCTGGAACTATGATTATTTCGGAGACGCAAGAACAATCGATACTCATGTAAAGAAATTACGGAGCAAAATGGGAGATAAAGGCGATTATATCAAAACCATCTGGGGGATGGGCTACAAATTCGAGGTGTAAGATATGAAGCACGGGAAGCATTCCGTCAGAGTAAAAATGATTCTTCTGACCTTTGCGGCGATTTTCGGTACCGTTGCTCTTTGCGTGGTGTTAAACGAGACCTTTCTGGTGCGGTATTATGAATCGAGCAAACAAAAGGAATTGGGCGAGGTATACGAGCAGATTAACCGAATGGTTTCGTCGGAAGGCGGCGTGGATTTTGAAAGCGGGCAGGATTCTTCCGAAGCGGAAGCCGGGGAGGCGGCGGCTTCGGGACGTAAGGAAGGAATTTCCGAAGATTTGCGTCTGAAACTGGATATTTTGTGTTCGAAAGCGGGAATAACAACGGTGATTGTCAAGGATTTTATTTCCGACAACATACGACCGCAGGCAATCGTAAGTTATTTTTTCGGCACCGGAGGACAGAATAATCAGGATGCTATGGTAATCAGAGAATTAATCGGCGATTATTTTTTACCGGGGTACGGAGAGAAGGTAAAGGAAAAAAAACTGGAAGCGGAGTCGGAGAAATACAGTATTTTTTCTTTGTATGATGCCAGAATGGAGTCTAAATATATTGAGCTCGTAGGACATCTGGACAGCGGAGAAATTATCTTGATGCGCTCCAATGTGGAAAGTATGCAGGAGAGTGTAAAGATAGCTAACAAGTTTCTTGTGTATGCCGGTCTGGCCAGTGCCATAGTGATTTCTGTTGTGATGTTTTTTGTCAGCCGCCGATTCACAAAACCGATTTTAAAGCTGGCGGAACTATCCAAGCAGATGTCGGAATTGAATTTCGATGTTAAGTATGAAGCAAAACGGAAAGACGAAATCGGTACGCTGGGAAACAGTATGAATGTGCTGTCGGAGCGGTTGGAGTCTACGATTTCCGAACTGAAAAGCGCAAATAACGAACTGCAGACGGACATTGAGAGGAAGATGCAGGCGGATGAAGTGCGGAAGGAATTTTTATCTAACGTGACCCATGAGTTAAAAACGCCGATTGCGTTGATACAGGGATATGCGGAAGGTTTGAAGGATAATATAAACGAGAGCCCGGAGGATCGGGAGTTTTATTGCGATGTAATTATTGATGAAGCTTCCAAAATGAACTCTATGGTGAAAAAGCTGTTGACACTGAATCAGCTGGAATATGGCACGACAGCGCTTGAATTCAGCCGGTTTGATTTGACTGCGGTAATTCGTGCGGTGTTAAGTTCCGTGGAGATACTGGCCGCTCAAAAGGAAGTAAAGATACGTTTTGAGCAGGAAGAGCCGGTGTATGTATGGGCTGACGAATATATGATAGAAGAGGTGCTGGTGAATTACATCAGCAATGCCCTCAATCATGTGGGCGGTGAACGAATCATCGAAGTCGGGATTGCTCCAAAGGCGAACCGGGTACGTGTGACGGTGTTTAATACCGGAGAAACGATTCCGGAGGGGGAATTGTCCAACCTCTGGGTTAAGTTTTATAAGGTGGATAAGGCGAGGACCAGAGAGTACGGCGGCAGCGGAATCGGTCTTTCTATCGTAAAGGCGATTATGGAGGCCCACAATCAGTCATACGGCGTCGGCAACCGGGCTTCCGGTGTGGAATTTTGGTTTGAAGCGGACCACTCCGCAGAAACTCAAAATTAATTTAAAATTACTATTGATTTTTCAAAAAAACCATGCTATAATGAAAAAGCTGTTTTAAGTTATGGAGATAAAGAGGTGAAAGACATGAAAGAAGCAATCCAGCCGAAATACTATCAGGCAAAGGTAACCTGCAACTGCGGTAATGAGTTTGTTACCGGTTCTACCAAAGAGGAAATCCATGTGGAAGTTTGTTCCAAGTGCCATTCCTTCTATACCGGTCAGCAGAAAGCTGTAGCTGCACGCGGTGCTATTGATAAGTTCAACCGTAGATATGGTTTAAGCCAGAACTAAAAAAACATAAAAGAACGAAAATCAGGTTGAGGTTGTGATGATCTCAACCTGCTTTGCTTATAAGACACACACGAAGAAGGAGGTACACATGAAGTCATCAGGTATTGGGGGACAAGCCGTATTAGAAGGCGTTATGATGAAAAATAAGAACCGTTATGCAGTGGCTGTCAGAAAACCGGACGGTGAAATTGCGGTGGAAAAAGGCGAGTGCGTCAGTGCAACCCAGAAGTATAAAGTACTTGGCTTACCGATTATCCGGGGTGTAGTGAATTTTGTGGAGTCCTTGGTGCTTGGTGTGAAGATGTTGACTTCTTCGGCCGAGTATTTCGATGATGTGGAAGAGAAGCCGGGAAAGTTTGAGAGTTGGCTTAAGAGAAAGTTTGGAGAGAAAGCGGATAAGTTTATTATGGGATGCACCGTATTTTTTTCCGTGGTGATGGCGGTTGCAATTTTTATGTTACTTCCGCTTTTGATTGTGAGTTTTATCGATGAGGAAGTGGTTGGCTACGAGTGGAAAACTTTAATTGAAGGTCTTCTGAGAGTTGCAATTTTTCTCATTTATGTTGTATTGATATCCCGACTGAAAGATATCAGAAGAGTGTTTATGTATCACGGTGCCGAGCATAAAACGATAAATTGTATCGAACACGGTATGGCACCTACCGTACACAATGTAAGAAAGTGTTCACGACTGCACAAACGTTGCGGAACAAGCTTTTTGCTGTTTGTTATGTTAATCAGTGTGATTTTCTTTTTGTTGTTCCGTGTGGAAACACTTTGGCTTCGTTTTGTTGTTCGTATTTTGTTTGTACCGGTGATTGCCGGAATTTCCTACGAGTTTATTCGTCTGGCCGGTTCCAGCGAATCAAAGATTATCGGATTTTTAAGTAAGCCGGGGCTGTGGTTGCAGGGATTGACCACCAGAGAGCCGAATGACGATATGATTCGTGTGGCAGTGGCTTCCGTGGAAGCCGTGTTCGACTGGCAGGCATATCTGGATGAAAATTTTGAAAGAAAGCTTCGCAAGAAGAACGGAAAAGTAAAGAAAAACAAAGAGACAAAGAAAACGGAAGAGCAGAAGCAGGAGAAAGCAGCGGCGGTAAAGGAAACCAAGTATGCCCAAGCGGAGGTTCCGGCAGAAGAAATAAAGAAAACGGAACAGTTACCGGTAGCGGAAGCACCGAAGACAGAGACGTTGTCTCAGGCTGAGGATGAGATTACGGCAAAGTTTGACTGGAGTTTCCCGACGGCGAAGAAGGAAGAGCCGGATGAGGCGGCAAAGGAGAGCAGAAGTCGTCTTGTTGAGAAGGTGTCTGCGGCAGATAAGGCCGAAGAAGCGAGAAAGGCAGCACAGAAGGTTGCGTCGACAAACGGAAGCTATGGAGAAGATGAAGACGAGGATGATGAAATTCTTCGTGCATTGGATAAGTTTTTTGTGTTTGAAGGAGAAGGAACGGTGATGGAACGTTCCGGAGAGAAAGAGCATTAAAGGCGGGATGTTATGACCTATTCCGAATTGATGGCAGACGGGGTGAAACAGCTTACGGACGCCGGATTTGATGAGGCACGAACCGATGTAAGAGCACTTTTGTTTCATGCATGCGGACTGGATTTTATGACGTTTCTGCGAGACGGGGATTTACCGGTGCCGGAAAAACAGAAAGAAGAGTTTCGCTTCATGCTTGCACGACGAATGAATCATGAGCCGGTACAGTATATTACAGGTGAGCAGGAGTTTTGCGGTTTGCGTTTTGTGGTACAGCCGGGCGTGTTGATTCCCAGACCGGAGACGGAACTTTTGGCAGAGGCGGTTTTTACGAAAGCGGCCGGGAAAAGGGTTCTTGATATGTGTACCGGATCGGGATGCATCGCGGTGTCGGTGGCAAAGTTGGGTTCGCCGGCCTTTGCGGCGGCATCGGATTACTCTTCGGAAGCCCTTGCGGTAGCAAAAGAAAATGCAGAACGATTGAACGCCGATGTAACATTTTTTCAAGGAGATTTGTTTGAAACTGTAGAAGGTGTGTATGATATCATTGTATCCAATCCGCCGTATATTCGGAGCAAAGTCATCGAAGAACTGATGCCGGAGGTAAGAGATTACGAGCCTCGTATGGCCCTTGACGGGACAGAAGACGGATTGCTGTTTTATCGTCGGATTACGACAGAGGCAAAGGATTATCTTGTTCCGGGCGGGAGACTGATGTTTGAAATCGGTCACGACCAAGGAGAAGAGGTGTCCGGCTTGTTACGTAACGAAGGATACAAAGAGGTTGAAGTGAAGAAGGATTATGCCGGATTGGACCGGATGGTGTTTGCGGTGTGGCCGGGCGATAATAAGGAGAAATAGAGATGTTTGATAAGTTAGAGGATTTATTACAGCGTTACGAGGAGTTGCAGAATGAATTAAGCGACCCGAACGTGGTAAACGATCAGGTGAGATTTCGCAAGCTCATGAAGGAGCAGAATGATTTGGCGGATATCGTTGCCGAGTATAAGCGTTATAAGCAGACGAAGCAGGATATTGAAGACAGTCTTATGATGCTGGATGAAGAAAGTGACGAAGAGATGCGGGAGATGGCCAAGGAAGAACTTGCCGAGGCCAAGGATCGCTTGGAAGAGTGTGAGCAGAATCTTAAGATTTTACTTATTCCGAAGGATCCGAACGACGACAAGAACGTTATTGTGGAAATTCGTGCGGGTGCCGGCGGTGACGAGGCTGCATTATTTGCGGCAGAGCTTTACCGTATGTATGCAAAGTATTCCGAGACGTTCCGTTGGAAGATTGACCTGATGAACGTTAACGAAAACGGTATCGGCGGCTTTAAGGAAGCGGTATTTATGGTAAACGGCCAGGGCGCGTATTCCAAGCTTAAGTACGAGAGCGGTGTACATCGTGTACAGCGTGTGCCGGTGACCGAGTCCGGCGGACGTATTCATACCTCTACCGCAACGGTAGCAATTATGCCGGAAGCGGAAGAAGTGGATGTAGAGCTTAATATGAACGACTGTAAGTTTGATGTATTCCGTGCTTCCGGTAACGGCGGACAGTGTGTCAACACCACCGACTCTGCGGTACGTTTGACCCATATTCCGACGGGCATTGTGATTTCCTGTCAGGATGAGAAGTCCCAGTTAAAGAACCGTGATAAGGCTTTGAAGGTACTTCGTGCAAAGTTGTACGAGTTGGAGCTTGAAAAGGCTCATGATGCGGAGGCGGAGGCAAGACGCAGCCAGGTAGGTACCGGAGACCGTTCCGAGAAGATTCGTACTTATAACTTTCCGGACGGACGTGTAACCGACCACCGGATTAAGCTGACCACCCATCGTTTAAACGAAATCTTAAACGGGGACTTAACCGAGGTTGTGGATGCGCTTACCGCAGCGGACCAGGCAGCGAAGCTTGCAAAGATGAGCGAATAGCGCGAATGTGACAGGAGCAAAAAGTTTTCGTAAGAAGTAAGCAAAAATAAACGAAAATAAGAGCGTGCGATGCAATTATATTTGCAAGAGCATGCTCTTATTTTCGTTTAAGAGAAGCGAAGCTTCGGGAC
>CALBKM010000003.1 GCA_937895705.1 uncultured Clostridia bacterium | reverse complement strand
TCCGTTTTCGTTGGAATACCTTGTTTATGGAAATGATTATGGATTGATAACAGAGTATGGAAGATTAGTAAATCTGGCAGATATTCATCCTCAATATTGGAGAATCATAACGTGCATCTTTATTCATGCAGGTATTCCTCATTTACTCGTAAATCTACTTGCATTATATATATCCGGAACAATGCTGGAGGAAATGAAAGGAAGCGGCAGATTGACACTTGTTTTTGGGGCGTCAGGAATAGGTTCTTCCATAATTAATATGTTTTCTACAAATGGAGCAGTTGGTGCAAGCGGAGCAATCTATGGAGTGATTTGTTATTTATTGTTGAGCAGAATCATTACATTAAAGGATAAGTATAGTATATTCAAATTTGTAGTGTTGAGTTTATATTTGATATTACCGAATTTAAGTTCAAGTACGGCAACTATTGCACATATAGCGGGATTCCTTATTGGAGGAATATGTTATTTTGTAAGTGCAAAGAAATAATTAGATGTTCAATGCTGCTTGTAGTGGTTGAACAAGAATTTGCAAATCAATCGGATGTTTATATCGGTGTTGTGAAGTAAACATCCTGTTTATTTAAACGGAGGAAGAGTAATATATGAAAAAAGCGAAATTAGTACTGCCGAATTTTGATGCCAGAATACCTAACATCAGCCTGAGACCGAAAAATTTGTCTACCAAGGTGACTGTTTCATGTAAAATGTATGAGGAATCATTGAAAACGGATAAGTTAGTTAAGCTTGTTTTTAACGGCGTTGCGGCGGTTGATTTCCGAGTTAATTATTTTGATAATATGATCGGTGCGGAAGTTATGGGGCTGTATCAGATAGAGGATAAGGGATTCATTGAGAAAACGGTAAAAGATATTTTTGAAAGAAGAAAAGAAATCTATCTTTTGGAAGGCAACTACGATTATGACGAAAACGAACCGGCGGATTTACTGAATGTGATGGATTTGTACGGAGATTTCACGAGGAATGTGGATGATTACAGTGTCTATATCCAGAACGTGGATGCCGGTGTGTATATGATTGTGGCAAAAGAGATGCAAGTGATTGGATAAGTTGCGAAAGGAGAGACGGTTATGCGGAAGAGAAAACGAGAAAAATGTACTGGGGAAGTGGTCGGCACGATTGTGAAAACCGAAAGAAAAGGAATGGAGATGCCGACCATGATTACCGTGGAATATGTTGTAGACGGTGTGTGTTATGCAGTAAAGGAAAGCGTTAAGCTGAAAAGCGAGGCCATTAAGATCGGTTTTTTACCAATCGGCCAGAAGAAGACTCCCCGCATGGGAAAGATTGCCATAGGGCATACGACAACGGTATGTTACAATCCGGAGCAGCCGGAAATGGCTTATATTAAGGAAAATGTAGGAATCATGAACGGATAATGATATAGGGGAAAGTGTATTTCGTCATAGAAAATTCATAAAGAAAGTATATACTTAGTTTATATTCGGATTCGGGAAGGAGAACTATATGAGAAGGTATACGAGAAAAGGTGTTACACTTTTATTGGCGGTATTGGTATTTTGTGTTGCCGCATGCGGGACCCCGGATGAGAAGCAATCGCAGAAGGATAATGTGGCGGGAGAGCAGAATCTGGGAGAGAATGTGTCCGATAACAAGGACGTTGCCGGTGATAACGGTGATGCAGCAGAAAGCGGAGACAAGACCGGCACGGTGAAGGCTACGGTTGTTTTGAGTGATACCGGAATTACGGTAAACGGAACCGGCTGTGATGTAAGACCGGACCGTTTAAAAATCGAAGAAGCGGGTACCTATGAAATCAGCGGTACCTTGTCTAACGGTTACATTTATGTGAATGTGGACAACGAAAGCGAAGTACACCTGATTTTAAAGGGAGTGACGGTACATAACGAGAGCAGCGCGCCGTTTTTCTGTAAGAAGGCAGCGAAGGTAACGGTGACGCTTGCAGAAGGCACGGAGAATGTGTTCTCGGACGGTACGGACTATGTGTTTGAACCGAATGAGGACGAGCCGGATGCCACGTTTTTTGCGAAGCATGATTTAGTCATTACGGGAGAGGGTACTTTAAAGGTGACAGCCAATTACGGCGATGCCATCAAGGGCAAGGATTCTCTTTACATTAACGGTGGTGTAATTGAAGTGGATGCGGTGGATGACGGTATTACCGGCAGAGATTTGTTGCAAATTAACGGTGGTGTGTTTACGGTTTGTTCCGAATCCGATGCAATTAAGGCCAGCAATGATGTAGATGCTTCCTTGGGGAATATTGAAATAAACGGCGGCGTGTTTACCCTTACCGGTGAAGGCGACGATATTCAGGCGGAAAACAAGGTTACGATTAACGGCGGAGTGCTGCAATTGAGTGCAGGGGAAGACGGAATCCAGTCGGGAACGGAAACGTCGATTAACGGAGGTAGAATATCTAAAATAAAGTAGTAGACTTGATAAGCGTATTGCGGTAATCAGTAGAAGAGGGAGAGAAATCTTGAAGCTGTCAAATGAATGAATAGAAATGCCGCCGAGAAATCGGCGGCATTTGTTGTAATTGGTAAAAAAAATCAAATAAACAGCATATAACACTTGACAACAGTTCTAAACTGTTATATACTGTTTGATGTCAGGAGGATGATCACCTATGAATATTATAATTAACAATTCGTCTATGACACCGATCTATGAGCAGATTGTGTCACAGATGAAGGAGAAGATAATGACCGGTCTGCTCAAGCCGGACACCATGCTTCCGTCGGTAAGGACGCTGTCCAAGGATTTGCGCATTAGCGCTCTTACGGTAAAGAAAGCGTACGATGCCATGGAACAGGAGGGGTACATTGTAACCGTCCACGGAAAAGGCAGTTTTGTGGCAAATATGAATCCCAACATTGCGCTGGAAGAAAAGCAAAAGGAAGTGGAAAAGCTTTTTGAGCAGGGAATCCGGAAGGCGCGGGAATGCGGGATGTCGACAGAAGATACGCAGGAGTTGTTTTTGGTTGTGTTAGGAGATTTTGAGTAGGCTAACGGTTAATTTGGAGGGAAAAGAAATGTTATTAAAGCTTGAAAATGTAAAAAAATCATACGGTTCCTTTGAACTGGATTGTTCCATTGAGGTTAAGAGAGGTCAGGTGACTGGCCTGATTGGTAGAAACGGTGCCGGAAAGAGTACCACTTTTAAGTCGGTGTTGGGTCTGGTGTATCCGGACAGCGGCAATATCGAGATGTTCGGTAAGAGTCTTTCGGAGGTTACGCCGGAGGATAAAGAGCAGTTGGGTGTAGTACTGGCGGAGGCCAATGCCTGCGAGTTGTTTACGGCAAAGGATATGTTACCGGTTTTAAAAGCCATGTACAAACGTTTCTCGGAGCAGGAGTATCTTGCAAAATGTAAGCAGTATGATATCCCGATGGATAAGCCGATGAAGGAGTTTTCCACCGGTATGAAGGCGAAGTTTAAGATTATTATGGCCATGTCCCACGAAGCAAAACTGTTGATTTTGGATGAGCCGACGGCGGGGCTGGATGTGGTAATGCGGACCGAACTTCTGGATATGCTGCGGGAGTATATGGATAATGAGGATAATGCAATTTTGATCAGTTCCCATATCGCTACGGATTTAGAAGGCCTTTGCGATGATGTTTATATGATTGCCGACGGTAAAATCGTGCTTCACGAGGAAACGGATGTGCTACTTTCCGAGTATGGTGTATTGAAGGTGACCGAAGAGCAGTACGACAAGTTAGACAAAGAATACATCCTTGCGGTGAAAAAGGAGAAGTTCGGTTGTCTTTGTTTGACAAACCGGAAGGATTTCTATCAGGAGAATTATCCGCAGATTGCCATTGAAAAGGGAAATATCGATGATCTCATTATGATGATGGGTAAAGGAGGAAGAAAGTAATGAAAGGTTTATTGATAAAGGATTTTAAGGTGCTGGGAAAGCAGAAAAAGTTTTTGATTATTGTGTTATTGTTATCCGTGTTTTTGGCGTTCGGCTCGGATGATGTGGGTTTTGCGGGAAATTATGTTATGTTGATTTTTTCCACACTTACCCTGACAACCATCAACTATGATGAAATGAATGGCGGAATGTTGTTTCTGTTTTCCTTACCGGCCAACAGAAAGATTTATGTGAAAGAGAAATATACGTTTGCGTTTTTGAATCTTTTGATACCGGCGGTGTTGGCAATGGGAATCGGATATGTAGAAGCTGTTGTAAAAAAAGTTACGTTCAGTTTTAGTGATACTCTTTCCGGTGTTATGGGAATGTTGCTGGTGGTGAGTCTGATGTTAGCGTTGGCAATTCCGTTACAGTTTAAGTTCGGTGCGGAAAAAGGCCGTATGATTGTAACGGGAGCGATGTTCGGAGTTGCATTTGTGGGAATTGCGGGCTATAAATTATTAATCGATGTATTACATGTTGATCTGCTTAACAGTCTGGTGGATTTTCTTAGCGGAATCGAATCGGAAGCAGTGATTAACGGTATTATTTTCGGTGGCTTGTTTGTGTTGGCAATGTTGATATTGTTCTGCTCCTACCTGATTGCAAACAAGGTGATGAAAAAGAAAGAATTTTAATTGAGGGAGTGACCTATGAGAGTAAATATGAAAAAAAGTATTGTTTTATTTTTTGCGGTTTTGATGCTTGGAACCGCGGCTTGCGGAACAAAAACGGACCACAAGCCGCAAGAGGGCGGAGTGACGGCACAGTTGACACCGACAGATACGCCTAATCAGGGAGGCAGCGTAACGGAAATACCGGCACAGCCGACGGAACAGCCGGAGCAGCCGAAAGAGCCGGAACTGAAGAAATTGGCTTACGGCGGTATTACGACGGGGCAAACCACGATAAAGACAAAACATCTGGAGTTACATATCCCGGCGAATGTTTACATTCCGGAGGGATTGGTAGAGAATATCGATGTTTTAACGGCGACAATGGAAAAGGTTTCCGGAATGAAATTTGCCGGAAATCCGAAGTACAGTACGGAACGTTTGTCGGTTGAAGTAGAAAAGTTAACGGATACGGAAAGCGAGATGGGACCGGCATACGCATATCCGGGAGGGGTTGTAATATCTTCCGGTGATTTGGTTGATTTATTTGCTTTGACCCATGAAACGAGTCACGCATTGCAATATAACCAGTCCCGGTGGTCCTACTGTACCTGGGCGATGGAAGGAGTTTCTACTTATACCACTTATAAGGTTCAGGAGTATATCGAACAAAATCATCCGGAGCTTGTGACGATTGTAGGCGATGTGAATCAAAGCTTTTTAAACTACAGTATTGATGACTATGATGAATTGTACAAGTATTCGATGGAGTATTGGGCGGATCATACGTTTGAATATGCAGCTAACGTGAATTATACCATCGGATTCCGGTTCATGTGGTATTTGGACGAGGTGTACGGAGACTATACGAAATGGATTTATGAGTACGAGAAGGCAAATCCCTATAATAGTACCACCGGATTAAATGACATGCTGGCAACCGAGGAACAGATGAAGGCGTTTCGGATGGCCTACGGGGAGGATGTTTTTGATGGTTTTTATACCTGGGTGGAAAACAACAGGGAACGGTTTGAGACGGGACATATTGTGGATTTGAGTCAAGCCGAAGAAATTCGGGTTTACCCTATGTGTGCTGCCGGAGAAATATGGTATACGTTGAGTTCGGAATATCAGTATAAGGACCTTTTGGTGCGAATCGATGAGGGAAGAGAGTATCTGAGCGAGTACAAGGGAAAGGATACCCGGGATATGGTATTGGATGTGGGCACTGATGTTGTATTGGAATTGTACGATGCGGAAGGAAATCTTTTGCGGACGGAAGGACCGACACAATATAATCATCTCATTGCGCTGGATGGAGTGGGTAGTGTTAAATTGGTAGGCGAGGGAAGACTGAAACAGTTTTCCATTACCGGATTTGAAAATTACGAGTAGCGGAATAGGGAGAGGGAATCGTCTTGTTGTACGAACAATAACAAGATTTCGGAATTTCAGAAAATAGCAGTTGACATTGTTTGGCAGGTATGCTATGATGAAACTCCAACTTCATAAGAAACGTATTTTATACGAGATGGAAAAAGAGTATAAAAAGACAGTATTGCAAAGGGTTTTGCATTTGTTTTACTGTCTTTTTTTACGATAAATACCATCGGTAATTTGCCGGCAAAATCCGGCATAACCAGACCGACTTGGCAAGATATGATGTCAAACGACATCGCAAAGTATAACTACCAGGAGGAAGTAACAATGATTACGATGGAACATGTATGCAAGTCGTACAAAGTTGCAAAACGAAAGGCGGGCTTAGGAGAAGTCTGCAAATCTTTCTTTCGCAGAGAGCATGAGGTCGTTCATGCGCTTAAGGATGTGAGCTTTACCATCGGTGAGGGTGAAATGGTTGGGTACATAGGACCCAACGGCGCCGGTAAAAGCTCCACCATCAAGATTCTGAGCGGAATATTAACTCCGGATTCCGGAACCTGCACCGTGGACGGGCGGATTCCATGGAAGAACAGGACCGAACACGTCAGACAAATCGGCGTGGTGTTCGGACAGCGTTCCCAGCTGTGGTGGGATATTCCGGTCATAGACTCCTTTGAGCTTCTAAAGGAAATCTATTCTGTTTCCAAAGAAAATTACAATCGAAAACTGGAGGAATTGACGGAACTGTTGCAATTATCCGAAATTCTAAAAACTCCAACAAGACAATTGTCCCTCGGACAACGGATGCGTTGCGAGGTGGCGGCCTCTTTGCTTCATGAGCCGAGGATTCTGTTTTTGGACGAGCCGACCATAGGGCTTGATGCGGTGTCAAAGCTGGCGGTCCGGGATTTTATCAAAAAGCTGAACCGGGAGCATAAGACTACGGTGATTTTGACGACTCACGACATGCAGGACATCGAAGCCATTGCGGAACGGGTAATTTTAATCGGCAAAGGACAGATATTGCTGGACGGAAGTTTGGGGGATCTTCGAAATGCTGCCGGTGGAGAAACTATGAAAACATCGGAAGTGACGAAAAATGTCGGAGATACCGGAAGTGGTGCAGGTGTGACGGAGAGAGAATCTTCGGGCACCCGGACCGATCTGAATTTGGACCACGTTATGGCAGCTCTCTACAAAAAGCTGGATATTATGTAGGAGGGCGTTATGAAAAAATATATGATGTTTTTTAAGGTTCGTTTCGCTTCTGGTCTGCAGTACCGGATGGCATCGGTGACGGCCCTGACCACCCAGCTCATTTGGGGTATCATGGAGTGTTTGGCTTATAAGGCGATTGCGGAAGCCATGGGAACGAATCTTCCTATGGAATATTCATCCATCGTGACCTACATATGGCTGAAGGAAGCGTTTCTGGCGCTGTTTTTGACCTGGACGGGAGATAAGGATATCTTCTCCCTGATACAAAACGGAGGAGTTTCTTATGAACTGTGTCGTCCGGTTTCCGTGTATTCCATGTGGTTTTCCCGTATAGTTGGCGGACGGATGGCAGAGGCATTGCTTCGTTGTGTTCCGGTGCTGGTGTGTGCATTCTTGCTTCCGGGAACCTTGCGGATGGGAGTGCCGGTCAGCATAGAAGCGTTTGTACTGTTTCTTTTGACGCTGGTGCTTGCTGTGGGAGTTGCGGTGGCCCTTTGCATGTTTGTAAATATGCTTTGTTTTTTTACGATTTCTCCTCAGGGCTGGCGTATGGTGTTGCTTGGTTCCGCAGATTTTTTTATGGGAAATGTGATTCCTCTGCCTTTCTTTCCGGAAGGATTCCGTAAGGTGGTGGAAGGGCTTCCGTTTCCTTACATGCAGAACGTCCCGTTTCGTGTATACAGCGGAGACTTGCCGGTGGCAGAGTTGGGACCAGTGGTGGCAAAACAGGTGCTGTGGCTGGTGATTTTGGTGGCAGCGGGCCTGTTTACATGGAAACAGGTTGAGAAAAAGATTGTGGTACAGGGAGGTTGATGAGATGAGTCTGAGAAAAAGTATTTCCTTGTATATGCGCTATGCGGCAGTATGTGTCAGAAGTATTATGGAGTATAAGCTTTCCTTTGCGCTTATGATATTCGGCCGGTGTATGATCGCCTTTACCGAGTTTCTTGCCATCCGTTTTTTGTTTGGCGGACTTACGGAAATCAAAGGTTATACCTATGGGGATGTGTTACTTTGTTTCTCTGTAATCCATATGTCCTTTACTTTGTCGGAACTGATCGGCAACGGGTTTAAGACGTTTTCGGGAATTGTGAAAAGCGGTGAATTTGACCGGATGCTACTTCGTCCCTGCAGTCCGATTTTACAGATTATCGGGACGCGGTTCGAAATCGGCAGAACCGGTCCGTTAATCACCTCGTCCGTCACGCTTGCCATCGGAATCCGGGAAAGTCAGGTGGACTGGAATATTCTGACGGTGTTTACGTTGCTACTTATGATACTGGGCGGAACCCTTTTGTTTATCGGTTTGTATATGCTGGGAGCCAGCTTCTGTTTCTTTACCATTGAGGACACGTCTATACTTAATGCGTTGACCTACGGTGCAAAGGAACACGGCAAATACCCCATTGATGTGTACGGAAGAGGCGTGATGAGGTTTTGCACCTTTGTGATTCCTTATACGCTGGTGCAGTATTATCCGTTACAGTTTTTATTGGGAAGAAATACAAATTGGGTGTTTGGGTTGTGCCCGGTAGGTGTGGTGGTGTTTCTGGCGATTTGCTACGGCGTCTGGTGTGCAGGGGTGAGGAATTATAAGTCCTGCGGGTCGTGATAAGATACGGAAGGGTAAAAAAGGAGGAAAAGGATGAGAGAGTACAGTAAGAAGAACAAAGCGGCCTGGGAGTACAATGCCTACGAGTTTTGGGTAACGCACAACGGTACCCCGGAAGAGCGTGCAAAAAAGGATGTAGAAAATCCGGTGGGAATGTTACGAAAATATGCTGCCTATTTTGAAGCCTACGAAGGAGTCAGAGTGGCAAACATTTGCGGCTCCTGTGGGAAGAAAGCAATTCCGCTTTCTTTGCTCGGTGCAGAGGTGACAGTGTTTGATATTTCCGAGGATAATAAACGTTATGCAATGGAAACGGCAGCAGCGGCAAAGACGAAAATAGGCTATGTGGTAGGGGATGTGCTTGATATTGACATGAAAACCTACGGAGGATATTTTGATGTGGTGTTCATGGAAGGCGGAATTCTGCATTATTTCCATGATATTAACGAATTTATGCAGGTGATGTATTCTTTGCTGAGACCTGGCGGAAAGCTGATTTGCAGTGATTTTCATCCTTTTACGAAGATTGTGGATGTTTTGCATTTGGAGACTTTGACTATGGGGTATTTCTCTACTGATATTTTTGAAGGTGAGATGGCGCATGCCAGATTTTTCCCGGAGGAGATTCGAAGCATGATGCCGAAGTGCAGCCTCCGGAAGTACACTGTCAGCGAAATTATCAATGGGGTAATCGATAGTGGATTTACCTTGAAGCGGTTTGACGAGCATCCGGCATGGGAGAATGATACGGTGCCGGGAGAGTTTACGGTAGTGGCAATAAAAGAATAAGTGAGGTTAGGCTGTCGCGCTTTTGTGGTTGTAAGTGCGGCAGTTTTACTTTTTCTTGCCATTATCCGACAAAAAAGGTATAATGGTAGATAAGAAAACAGATAGATGGGAGTATCTTATGACGACTACAAAAGAAACTACCCCTTCCGGTTTGGGGAATCTTGTTTTTTTCGGGACACCGGCCTACGGGCATGTGAATCCCACGCTTCCCATGATTACGGAGTTTATTAAGCACGGGTATGAAGTTACCTATTATGTCACAGAGGAATTCAGACAGGCAATCGAGAGTTGCGGAGCAACATTCCGGGCGTACGATTTCGGAGAGATTCCGTGGACACCTCAGGTGGGAAGCAGGATTTTGGAACTTACGGAGCTTTTGCTTCGGTTTACCGATGCACAGATAGAAGAGCTGATTGGGCAGACAAGAGAGCTTTGTCCGGTGCTGATTTTACATGATACTATTGCCTTTTGGGGCAGAGCTGTGGCACAGACGCTGGGCATCCGGGCGGTGTCTGTAAATACGATTATAACGGCATATCGATATACTGGGAAAGCGTTTTTTCTGTATGCCACCCGTTTTACGGGAACGAGCCTTTTGGAGCTAAGGGCGATACCGGGCATTTTAAAGTATAGGAGACGTTTAAGAAAACGATACGGCATCAAACGAACCGATCTGTTGGGAGTTTTGATGAACGAAGAGGCATTTAATGTATTTACGTATCCCCGGCAGGTACACCCGGAAGGGAATCGGAAGAACCTGTTCTTTTTGGGACCGTCCGCAGTGGTGAGAGAAGATGATTTTGAGGCGGAAGAAGAGTATTTGTACGACAATTTGATTTATGTATCTCTGGGTACGATTTTTAATGCGGGACCGGAGTTTTACCGTGCCGTATTGGCACAATTTAACGGAACTAAATATACGGTGGTGATTTCCTGCGGAAAGAATTACGAATGGTTAAAACGGGAAACAATACCGTCCAATGTGATTGTAAAGCCGTATGTGAATCAGAAGAAGGTAATGGCACGTGCAAAAGCATTCATTACGGCAGGAGGCATGAACAGTATCTGCGAGGCGGCGGCCTACGGGGTGCCGTGTCTGATGTATCCTCATCAGGGAGAGCAGGCGTTAAACGCAAAGATGTTCCGGAAACTCGGTTTGGGGAACATAATACGAAACGAACGTCATCTGTTGCGGGAGACCGAAAAACTTTTAGAGGACTTTCGGGTGAATCCGGAACTGGTTTCCGCATTTTCCGAGGTACGTTTCAAAGAGTTTACGGAGCGATTGGAAAACTATCAAAAGACAGGGGAGTGTTAGATTTGGAGAAAGTACTTGTAACCGGAGCTACCGGATTTTTAGGAAAATACCTGACAGAGCAGTTGCTGACGGAAGGGTATGAGGTATTGGCCCTGGGAAGAAACAAAGCGGCGGGAGAAGCGCTGGAGAAGATGGGGGCAACGTTCTGTCCGGGAGATTTTACGGACAAAGAAGTTTGCGCTCCGTATTTTAAGGGCGTGGATTATGTCATCCACGCCGGTGCATTATCCACGGTTTGGGGGGCCTGGGAAGATTTTTATAACACCAATGTGACCGGAACGAGGACGGTATGTGAACTATGTCTGGAGCACGGAGTAAAACGGATGGTATACATTTCGTCTCCCAGTATTTATTCCGGAAAAGAGCATCGGTTTGACATTAAAGAAGCGGAGTACGATAAAGACAATAAACTGAACTTTTATATCAGGTCCAAGATTTTATCCGAAGAGGTGATCCGGGAGTTTAATCAAAAGGGACTGGATACGGTCACTCTTCGCCCGCGCGGATTAATCGGTATCGGGGACACCAGTTTGATTCCGCGAATCTTAAATGCCAACGGAAAAATCGGAATTCCGTTGTTTCACGGCGGAGAAAACTATGTGGACATTACCTGTGTGGAGAACGTGGCCTATGCGGCGTCTTTGGGGCTCAAGGCGATGAACGTGAAGGGAGAAGTGTTTAATATTACCAACGGGGAACCGACCCGGTTTAAGGAAATCCTGGAGCAGTTTCTGGCGGCAATCGAAGAGGAGCCGAAGTACTTAAAATTGCCCTTCTGGCTGGCATACGGCGTAGCATCCCTGACGGAAACGATTTACCGGGTGTTTCGTAAAAAGGGAGAACCGATGCTGACCCGGTATACGGTATGCACCCTTGCATTTTCCCAGACACTGGACATTACAAAGGCAAAAGAAAAGCTTGGTTATACGCCGAAGATAACGCTTTCGGAGGGAATCAAAAACTATGGAACATGGTGGAAAGAACATCACGGAAGTAAAACTGTATAAGTGCGGCTATTGTATTAATAACATGCGGCATGTATTCCGGAAAAATAAAAAGGAGATTCGCGAGTTCCCGGCGCTTGCAGTCCGATTGGAGCATAAGACACTGGGAACCGTGTTATACGATACGGGGTATTCCGATTTGATTTATAAAAATCATTTGGTCTCCTTCCTCTACAATGGGTTAAACAAATCCTTTGTAACGTCGGAGAATACGATTCCCGCAAAACTGGCGGCGGACGGGATTGCTCCGGAATGTGTGAAACGGGTGATTTTGTCCCATGCCCATCCGGACCATATGGGAGGTTTGCGGTTGTTGCGCGGCTACGAACTGATTTCTACGGAACAGGTGCTTACCACTATGCGGCGCGGAAATCCTCTGAACCTTGTGTTCCGGAATATGATACCGGAGAAAGAGATTCCTTGCAGGACGGTAAAGCCTTTTACGGGAACTTCTGTATTGAACGGATACTTTCAACAGGTTTACGATGTGTTTGAGGACGGTTCCGTTCTGGGGGTGGAGCTAAACGGTCACGCTAAAGGGCAGTTGGGGATTTTCCTGCCGGAGTATAACTTGCTTTTTGCGGCGGATGCCTGCTGGGGAGCGGATTTGCTTTGTAAAGTAAAGAAGATGCGGTTTGCACCGCGGTGTATCCAGAATGATTACAAGGCGTATGTAGATACGGCAGAGCGGATGGAGCGTTTTACTGCGGATCATCCGGAGATACAGGTGCTGTATTCCCATGATAGGAGGGAGGAAACACGATATGAGTAATAAACTGAATGTGTTGCGGTATTATATGCGGTTCAAATACCGGAAGTTTAAGAGCAGGGAGAAGCTTGCACGCTATCAGGCGGAACAACTTAAGGAACAACTGGATTTTGTTACCGGTCACTCGGAGTTCTACAAGGAATATGCGGGAAAGTCTCTGGCAGAGTTCCCGGTGATTGATAAGAAAGTTATGATGGATAATTTTAACCGGATTAACACGGTGGGAATCGATAAAGAGGAGGCGCTTGCCTTTGCCATCGGCTCGGAGCGGAGCAGGGAGTTTGGCGAAAAGCTGCACAACATTACTGTGGGCTTAAGTTCCGGTACGTCCTACAGTCAGGGGATTTTTCTGGTAGAGAACACAGAGAAGGACAAATGGGCCGGATATGTGCTGGCGAAGTTCCTGCCGAACAGTATTTTGGGAAAATGCCGGATTGCCTTTTTTATGAGAGCCAACAGCAATCTTTACGAGGCGGTGGGGTCAAGCAATATTCAGTTTGAGTTTTTTGATATCTTTGCAAATATGGATGACAATCTGAACAAGCTGCAGGAAATGGGTGCGGACATTATAGTAGCCCAGCCGTCGGTGCTTTTAGTACTGGCGGAGGCGGTGAAAGAAGGGCGTCTTGCGGTTTCGCCGGAGAAAGTGATTTCCATTGCGGAGGTGTTGGAGAAAGAAGACGAGGCCTACATAAAAGAAGCCTTTGGGCTGCCTGTGATTCATCAGGTATATCAGTGTACGGAGGGATGCCTTGCCACCACCTGCCGGTGCGGCACACTGCATTTAAACGAGGACATCGTATCCATCGAGAAAGAGTATTTGGACGAGCGGCGTTTTGTACCGATTATCACGGATTTGGAGCGCACGTCCCAGCCGATTATCCGGTATCGTTTGAATGACGTACTGGTGGAGAAAAAGGAGAAATGTGCCTGCGGCTCGGTGTTTACGGCATTGGAAAAGATTGAAGGAAGGGAAGACGATGTGTTCCGTTTTGCAGGGGAAAACGGAACCGAAGCAGCGGTATTCCCGGACTTTATCAGACGTTGCATTCTGTTTGCGGGAAGTATTACGGAGTACCGGATTGTGCAGGAAACAGACGGCAGGATTACGGTGTATGCCGATATTGCCGAGGCAATGAAGCTGCGCGTGAGAGAGGAGTTTGAAAAGCTTGCGGCAGAGAAGCATTTTGTAATGCCGGAGCTTAGCTTTGCACCGTATAGTTACGATAAGACACGAAAGTTAAAGCGCGTGGAGTGTAAGATTACAAAGGAGTGAGGAAAATGAGAAGGGTTAAAATTTTAGGATGCGGAAACGCACTGTCGGACCGGAAAATCACATTTGATGACCAGATCAGATATCGTTTAGGGGAAGGTCAGACGTTGCTTGATTTGGCGGAAAAAGCTATTTTAGCAGCGTTTGAGGATGCCGGACTGACGATGAATGACATTGATTGTATTGTCGGAGCCATGGCGACACCGCTCCAGGCAATTCCGTGCAACGCGGCGTTGATTCATGAGAGGATGGCAAAGGGAACGGAGATTCCTGCCATGGACATTAATACCACCTGTACCAGCTTTGTAACAGCACTGGATACCGTGTCGTATTTGTTGGATGCGGGACGCTACGAACGGGTGCTGATTGTATCGGGAGATACGGGCTCGGCGGCGTTAAATCCGAACCAGAAAGAGAGCTATGAGCTGTTCTCTGACGCGGCGGTGGCCTTTGTGGTAGGGCGTGGCGACGGAGAATCCGGTGTGCTTTATGCGGCACAGAAAACCTGGTCGGAGGGTGCCCATGACACCGAAATCAGAGGCGGTTGCGGCCTTATGACCGCATTCAAATTCAACGAAGAGAATCGGGAAGACTATTACTTTGATATGAAGGGCATCAAAGTGTTAAAGCTGGCAGCAAGAAAGCTTCCGGGCTTCCTTTCGGAGTCGCTTGCCAAGGCCGGCGTGATTTGGGAGGATATTGACGTGGTAGTGCCGCATCAGGCCAGCAAAGCCTTGGATATGATTATGTCTCGCCTCGGTGTGGCTCCGGAAAAGTATATCAACCGGGTCAGCGAGTACGGAAACATGATTTCTGCTTCTATCCCATATACGTTGTGTGAAATTATTCATGAAGGAAAGGTGAAGGAAGGCGACCTGGTTATGTTAATGGGAACGGCAGCGGGACTGACCTCCAATGTGCTGTTGTTGAAGTTTTGAGTATGATTCGGACAGAGACAGATAGCCGGGCGAAAACGACAAAGGGAAAAAAGTGCTTGACAACTTCACTGGCTTTGTGTTAAACTCTGACTCAAATATAAAACAAGGGGATGTTTCAGAATGAAAACATACGTTATCGTTGCTATGAACAATAATAATAATATCTAGGCATCGTCAATCGTGACCGCAGTCCGATTGGCTGATGCCTTTCGGTCTGTGGTTTTAAATTCTGAAATAAAGAATATAAGGACCACTTTTTTTGAACTTAAATTCAAGGAAGGTGGTCCTTTTGTCGTTTATGCGAAATCCCCTCAAAAGAAAAGGAGGACATCTTATGAAACTTTTATCAACCAAACAATTTTATGAGCAGTACGAAGCCCTTGCCGGACAGACCGTCACCGTCAGTGGGTGGGTAAAAACAAAACGTCTCGGCAAAGAGGTGGGCTTTGTGGAACTTGGCGACGGCACTTGTATGCAGAGTATTCAGGCAGTCGTGGATTTGACGAAGGCCATGGATACCGGATTCGGACTGGGAGCATGTCTGTTGGTAACCGGCGTGCTGGTGCTGACACCGGAGGCAAAGCAGCCTTTTGAGGTACAGGCGGAGAAAATTACGGTAATGGGAGATTCGGAGGCTGATTACCCCCTTCAGAAAAAGCGTCACAGCAATGAGTATTTGCGGACGATTCCTCACTTAAGGCCACGGACCAACCTGTTTTCTGCAGTGTTCCGGGTGCGCTCCGTGCTGACTCATGCAATTCTGGAATTTTTGTACAAGGAAGGCTTTATTTACGTACAAAGTCCGTGTATGACTTCTTGCGACGGAGAGGGTGCGGGAGAGGTGTTCCGCTTAAAGACGGAGGAGTTTTTCGGGAAAGAAACTTGTCTTACCGTAACCGGGCAGCTTCATGTGGAGCCTTTTGCCCAGGCACTCAGACGAGTATACACCTTCGGCCCCAGCTTCCGGGCGGAGGACTCCAACACCCCGCGGCATGTGGCGGAGTTCTGGCAGGTGGAACCGGAGATGGCCTTTTGCGACCTTCCGGAACTGATGGATACCATCGAAGCAATGTGCAAATATATTATCCGGGCGGTGCTTACGGAATCGAGAGAAGAGTTGGAGTTCTTTGACCGTTTTGTGGAGCCGGGACTGGTGGAAAAATTGGAACAGGTAGTGGCAACGGATTTTGCACGTGTGTCTTATAAGGATGCGGTAAAAATTCTGATGGAATCCGGAGAACAGTTCCAAATCCCGGCCTCCATGGAGACACCAATCCAGACGGAGCACGAACGGTATCTGGCCGGTGAGGTGTTCAAACGACCGGTATTTGTCACCGATTATCCGAAGGGGCAGAAAGCCTTTTACATGTACCAGAACGATGACGGTGAGACGGTGGCAGCCACGGACTTGCTTTTTCCGAAGTTAGGCGAAATTGTGGGAGCCAGCCAGAGAGAACATCGCTTGGAGAAGCTTATGAAACGTATTGAAGAGTGTGGTCTTAAGGAAGAAGACTACGCATGGTATTGCGATCTTCGTCGGTACGGAAGCTGCGTACACAGCGGATTCGGTCTTGGTGTGGAACGTATGATGCGCTATATTACCGGCATGGAGAACATTCGTGATGTGATAGCCTATCCGAGAACACCGGGGACGATTCTGTTCTAGGGACGGATGTCAAAAGGGGATTGGGGACGAAAATCGTGTCCGGTGAATAGGAAATAGATTACTTTAAGTTTGGATATCTGAAAGAAAGTAGGGGAAACAAACATGTTATATTTAAAAGAAATTAATGTTAACGACATCGAAAAAGAATTCCTTTTTGTTCGGGAAATACCTTTTGATGAAAACGGTTTTACCAATCAATGGCACGGATGCACCAGAGAGGTATTTGACGAGGTGGTGCGGAAACGAATTGTCTTTTCCAAGGGAGAAGAACTACCGGAGGGCTATGTGCCGGAATCCTTTTTCTATCTTTGGAAGGACGACGTAATTGTAGGTGAATTCCGTGTCCGGCATTTCCTTTGTGATTCCTTGCGGGAGGGTGCGGGACACATCGGATATTTTATCGGAAAGGAATACCGGGGGAGAGGATATGCCACGGAGGGGCTTCGATTGACGCTTGAGAAAGCAAGGAAGATAGTGCCGGAAGAGGAAATCTATTTAAGAGTTAATAAGGACAATCCGGCGTCCCTTAAAGTGATGTTAAAGAACGGCGGTAGGATTGACCATGAGGACGATACCAAGTATTATGTAAGGGTAGGAAAATAACTAAAAAAACTTCGTAAACCTCGACAAAAAGAGATAGCGCACAGAAGAATGTTCTGTGCGCTGTTTCTTTTAGAAAAGTTATTCCAATAACCGCCCGTCCGTTGTTACCACAACCACCCGCCAAGGAATGAATTTTCCGCTGGCCTGCAGAGCCCGCTTTGCGGCTTGTTCGATGCCGCCGCAGCACGGTACTTCCATGCGGACGATGGTGACGCTTTTAATATGGTTATTCGCGATAATCGCGGTCAGTTTGTCGGTATAGTCACCCTCGTCCAGTTTCGGGCAGCCGATGAGAGTAATGCGATTTTTGATGAAATCTTCGTGAAATCGTCCGTAGGCATAAGCGGTACAGTCTGCTGCGATAAGAAGGTTTGCGCCGTCAAAGTACGGAGCATTTATCGGTACCAGTTTGATTTGCACCGGCCACTGGGACAACCGGCTGACAGACGGAGTTGCCTGAGGGACAGCGCAGGAGGTGTCTTCCGGCAGCTCCGGACGTTCGATTCGCTTGGAATTCATGCCCGGACAACCGCAAGGAAGCGAAGTTTTCGGTGCGTTTGGTGTATCGGCAGCATGTGAATCGGTGGTCAGTCGCTGTTCCGGCGAAGCTTCTTTGCGTTGTTTTGCCTGTAATACTGCGGCCTCATCGTAGGCTGCGGCTTCCCGTACCTCAAAAGAAATGGCATCTACCGGACAAGCAGGAAGGCAATCCCCTAATCCGTCACAGTAATCCTCCCGCAATAACTTTGCTTTCCCGTCTACCATGCCGATGGCGCCTTCATGGCATGCAGCGGCACAAAGACCGCATCCGTTGCATTTTTCTTCGTCGATTTTTATGATTTTGCGTAACATAATCTTCTCCTCCTTTTTAAGAGCTTTGCTTGACTTTCTGAGGCCATTATAGTACGATAACTATGATTGGTATGTTGAAAATTCAACAAACGGAGATTTTTTATGAAAAAATATGTATCGATATTACAGAAATGCGGATTGTTCGCCGGAATTGCCGAAAATCAATTGCTGACCATGCTTTCCTGTCTGGGGGCAACCGTGCACGTTTACGAAAAAAATCAGATTGTTTTATCCGAAGGAGATGCAGCCGGTCGAATCGGAGCGGTACTTTCCGGGGCAGTGCAAATTGTTCGTGTGGATTATTACGGCAACCGGAGTATATTGGCGGAATTACAGCCGGCGGGTTTGTTTGGGGAGTCTTTTGCCTGTGCGGGAGTACAGAACATGCCGGTGGATGTGGTGGCAACGGAGAAAAGCGAGGTGCTGTTTATCGATGCGGCGCGGATTTTGCATATGTGCAGCAGTGCCTGCGGTTTTCATAATCAGCTCATCTATAATTTGATGAAGCTGGTGGCGACCAAGAATTTGCTGTTCCATCAAAAACTGGAAATTATTTCAAAACGCTCCACGAGAGAAAAACTGATGACTTACCTGTTGATGCAGGCAAAACAGCAGAACAACAAGAGTTTTACGGTGATGTTCGATCGTCAGGAGCTGGCGGACTATCTGGAGGTGGACCGCAGCGGTCTTTCGGCGGAAATCGGGAAACTTCGGAAGGAAGGCATTTTGGAGTGTCGAAAAAGTCATTTTACATTATTGAAATGAGAATGGGTGATAGTATGAAAAAGATTTGTTTGGGTATGTTTGCGATATTACTATTAGGGATGACGGCGTGCGGTACAGTGGCGGAAAAGCTACCGCCTTTGCCTACATTGGCTCCGGTGCATACAGCGGCGGTTACAAAGACGCCGGTGCCGGAGATAACAACAATCCCGGAGGCCTCACCGACAAAGCAGGTTGACTTGCCGGAGGAGACGGAGAAGAAGGAGCCTGTGCTGACACCGGAAGCGACGGCAATGCCGAGTTCCACGGCGACACCGGAAGCGACAGCGACACAGAAACCTGCTGCAACATCGAAGCCGGCGAAGACGCCAAAGCCGACGAAGACACCGAGCCCGACGGCGACACCGAAGCCGACGAAGACACCGAGCCCGACAGCGACACCGAAGCCGACGAAGACGCCGAGCCCGACGGCGACACCGAAGCCGACAGAAAAACCGCAGCCGATTGCGGAGGAGATAAGTAAGCTTTTAAAAAGTGCAAAAGAATATAAAAATACCATTATTGACGGGAAGGTTTGTAAAAACGAGCCGGAGGCAAACGAGTATATAAGGGAAATGTCGTTAACTTACAGTTCGTATGGGGTGATTGTGGAAGATGCTGCCGATTTACACTCGGCAGAGGAGTATATGGAGATGTATCCGGAAATCGAGACTATGGAGATAGACCGGGCTGAAATTTATCATAACGGGATATGTGTCGTATTTAAAAACGTGGAGGCTGTATACGATGCAAATCTGTGTTATGCGATGCGAACCGGGGATATGTCCGTGCTGACAAAGACGGAGAAGGCGTTATATTCGTATTTGGACGAGGTGCTGGATGTGACGGGGGCGAGGAAAATGACTCGGGTGGAAGCGGTAAAAGCGTTGCACGACTATCTGGTACTGGAGCTTAAGTACGATGAATCTTTTCAGGTGATTTCCCACTCTCCGGAAGGTGTGATGAAAAACAGAACAGCGGTGTGTGACGGTTATGCAAGAACCTTCCGTTTGCTGTCGATATTGCTGGATATCGATTGTAAAGTGATCAGCGGAACCGCAAAGGGAGAAGCACATGCCTGGAATCTGGTCAGAATGGAAGACGGATGGTATCATGTGGATGTGACATGGGATGATCCGTTACCGGATGTGGAAGGCAAGGTGGGATATCTTTATTTCCTGAAGAATGATGCGGATATGGCAAAAACACATGTGTGGGAGAGCGAGATATCCTGTACCGCCAATAATTATCAAGAGTATGTATATGCGGATGTACTCTGTGATTCGTATGATACGATGCGGGTGGTATACGAAAAACAGATACATGAGAAAGCGTATTTGACCTTTTGTTACCCGAAGGGCGGAAGCCTGACACAGGAAATGATTTTGGAGTTTGTGAAGACAGAGCTTTGGATGAGTATAACCTATTATCCGGAAAAGGAACTTGCGGATTACATGGTGTTAGAGATTGTAAATCCGTTGCGGTAGATATGTCGGAAGAAAGAAATTAAAAACGGTGTCAGAAAAAACTGACACCGTTTTTCGCGAGTATAACAAGGAGGAAGAAGTTATACATTTTTCTTTACACAACAGATATAGCGTTCGCTGCCGTCCGGAAGCTCTGCCTTAAAAAAGTGGGCAATGGTATCCGTGACGGTATTTTTTGAGGTGACCTCGTAATGAATCGTAAGGCAATTGGTGTGCTCTTTTTCCAAGGTATCATCCAGCAGCGCTTTGTTTTTTATAATCTCCAGCTTCTTTAAGTCTTCCGGATTGGTAACTTCCGCAAGGGACCGGAAGAAGGTGGCAAAGGTATATCGGATTTGCGGTTTGATGAAATCGTCTCCGGAGGAATGAAGTAACTCGATGGAATCGTCCGAGTAATCCAAGTGGTAAACCCGATCATACAGCTTTAACAGAACGGAGCTGTAGTTTGCCAAATAGCGTTCCCGTTCCAGTCTCTTTTGTTCTTCAATGTTGTCTACGGCAATCAGAAAACGGGACCGACGGGAGTTGCTGCCCAAAAGACGCAACTTCACCGAAAGCCAGACATGGGAACCGTCCTCAAGCTTATGATGTAACTGGAATTGCGGAATCTTGACATCCTCTGAGGCAAGGCGACACTGTTCTAAAAGCAAACTGCGTTCCGGCTCCTCAATCGGGAGATTTAATATTCTGTGCTCATATGCGGATGAACCGTAGAGTGCTTCATAAAAACCTTTATTGGCACGAATCAGTTCCACATTGTTTTCGCAAACTTCCAACAGTCCCATGCCTCCCAGCATGCTGTAGAAGAGCAGGCTTTCCGCGGAATTGGTATGATTGAATATATCCTGGATGGAGTTATCGTCTTCCGGCCAGGCGTGAAATAACAAATCGGTACTTCGTGCGGCAGATTTATCCAAAAGCTCCATGAAGTCTTCGTGCGGCATCGGTTTGTAAAAATAGTAGCCCTGGACAGAGTCACATTCCACACTGCGAAGGTAGTCCCATTCTTTCTTTGTTTCTACTCCTTCGGAAACTACACTGAGCTTCATCCATTTTGCCAGGCGGATAATGGATTCCAGTACAATGGCAGCTTTTTGGTCTTTATCCAAGTCATCCAGAAAACGCATATCGATTTTTAAAACATCAATCGGTAAATCCTTTAACATGTTCAGAGAGGAATAGCCGCTTCCGAAATCGTCCATCAGTACAGAAAAACCGTATTGGTGCAACTTCTTAACCGCTTCCATTACCTGAACCGGATTATCGGCATATGCACTTTCCGTGATCTCTATCTTAAGTAAATCCGGTGAAATGTTGTGCTTTTTTGCAATCGCGCGGATGTCGTCACAAAGGGTCGGATTGTAAAACTCCACCCGGGAAACATTAACGGACACCGGCACGGTGGCAAGCCCCTGGTCTAAACGGGATTGCTGCATGGCACATACTTCGTCCCAAACATAACGGTCAAGCACACTGATAAAACCGTTCTTTTCAAACAAAGGAATAAAGGAGCCCGGAGAAATCATTCCTTTCACAGGGTGCTTCCAACGAATCAATGCCTCGGCACTGGTAATTAATCCGTCGCTGGAACGGCAAATCGGTTGGTAATACACTTTAAACTGTTTCTCTGCAATGGCGGTTTTGAACTCGGTATTCATGCGCTGTTCTTCCAAAAGGGAAGTCCACATGCTCTCGTCATACCAGGCATACAAAGTCATGTAATTGCCTTTGATGGTTTCCATTGCCGCACGGGCTTTATCAAGCATGGCCGGAAGCGGCACCGTGCGATCCGTGATTTTGTATAAACCGCAACAGGAGTAGAAAGAGTACTCTGTCTCTCCCGTAGAATAGGTAATCTCTCCGAGTTTTGTCCAGTCGCTTTGTTCCAAAAACTTCTCGGTGACACAACATAAGAAATTATCGTGATCCTGACGGCCGTATACCGCCAGTTCGTCGTGAAGGATATCCCGTAAGGTGTTTGCCCAATGAATCAATATTTTATCGCCGGTTTCCCAACCGAACAAATCGTTCGTGGTACGAAATTTACGAATGTTCCAGTAAATAAGACAAAAAGACTCCTCCGGATGTTCCTCCAAAAGTTTGGAAGTACATTCGAAAAAAGTCTTTTGATTATAAATTCCGGTCAACTCATCCATTTGCGACCCATGTTTTTTGGAAAATCCGTTCGTTACACGCATACCGTAGTCCCTCTCATTTGACTTTACAACAACCCTCTTTGAAAATGCATTGCTTATAAAACGAATTTAAATTATCATAATTATAATATTATTTTTCTGAAAATTCAAGAGTTTTGTAAAACTTTGGGACTTAATTCCTATATATTTGAAATAGAAAAACAAATGACGGAATGGAAAATGTGCTTGACTTTTCAAAAATCTTCGCTTATGATAAATTCATATTGGTAAAATGCACGGAAAAAGAGGAGTACATAAGTCATCTTGAAAGAGAGCGGAACTCACCGGCTGAAAGGTTTCGCAAAGGCTTGCTTATGGAAGGTAGCTTTGGAGCAGTAATCTTGAAGAAATCCGTTTCCCGGTTACGGCGGAGGATTTGCAGTAGAGATTACCGGGAGGTCCCGTTACAGACAGAGAGGCAGTAACGTTTGCTGCGAAGTAAGGTGGTACCACGGTCGATTCGTCCTTATAGGAGGAATTGACCGTTATTTTATTTTAAGGAGGAAATCGTATGCAGAAAGAATTAGCAAAGACCTATGATCCGAAGGACATAGAAGACAGATTGTATGCCAAGTGGCTGGATAAGAAGTATTTCCATGCCGAGCCGGATGAAACTAAAAAACCGTTTACCATTGTGATTCCGCCGCCGAACATTACCGGCCAGCTTCACATGGGACATGCACTGGACAACACCATGCAGGATATTTTAATCCGTTATAAAAGAATGCAGGGATACAATGCGTTATGGCAGCCGGGTACGGACCATGCAAGTATCGCTACCGAGGTTAAGATTATCGAGCAGATGAAGAAGGAAGGCATCGATAAAAGGGATCTTGGCCGTGAAGGATTCCTGAAGCGTGCATGGGAGTGGAAGAAGGAGTACGGCGGACGTATCATCAGCCAGTTAAAGAAGCTCGGCTCCTCCTGCGACTGGGACAGAGAGCGTTTCACTATGGACGAGGGCTGTAATAAGGCTGTTGAAGAAGTTTTCGTAAAGCTCTATGAGAAGAAGATGATTTACAAGGGCTCCCGTATTGTAAACTGGTGTCCGATTTGTAAGACTTCCATTTCCGATGCAGAGGTTGAGTACGAAGAGCAGGCAGGCCATTTCTGGCACATTAAGTATCCGGTAGTAGGTACCGACGAATTCTTAGAGTTCGCTACCACCCGTCCGGAGACCATGCTTGGTGATACCGCTGTGGCTGTTAACCCGAACGATGAGCGTTATACGCATTTGATAGGTAAGACGGTAATGCTTCCGTTTGTGGATCGCGAGATTCCTATTATTGCGGATGACTATGTAGAAATGGATTTCGGTACCGGTGTCGTTAAGATTACCCCGGCACACGACCCGAACGACTTCGAGGTAGGAAAGCGTCACAATTTACCGGAAATCAATATTATGAATGACGACGCAACGATTAATGCGGCAGGCGGTAAATTCGCAGGCATGGACCGTTACGAAGCAAGAAAGCAGATTGTAAAAGAGTTAGATGAGATGGGACTTCTCGTTCGCATCGAGGATTATTCCCATAACGTAGGTACCCACGACCGTTGTAAGACCACCGTTGAGCCGCTTATCAAGCAGCAGTGGTTCGTAAAAATGGATGAGCTTATTAAACCGGCGGTTGAAGCAGTTAAAAATAAGGAGATTACCCTTGTTCCGGAGCGTATGGAGAAGACCTACTTTAACTGGACCGACAACATCCGTGACTGGTGTATTTCCAGACAGCTTTGGTGGGGACATCGTATCCCGGCATATTACTGCGACAAGTGCGGCGAAATTATCGTGGCAAAGACTGCGGATGCACCGAAGGTTTGTCCGAAGTGCGGACATGACCATTTAGAGCAGGACCCGGATACGTTGGATACCTGGTTCTCTTCCGCATTGTGGCCGTTCTCGACCCTTGGTTGGCCGGAAATGACAGAGGACTTAAAGTACTTCTATCCGACGGATGTCCTTGTTACCGGTTACGACATTATCTTCTTCTGGGTAATTCGTATGATTTTCTCCGGATATGAGCAGATGAAGGAGAAGCCGTTTAAGACGGTTCTGTTCCACGGCCTCGTACGTGACTCCCAGGGACGTAAGATGAGTAAGTCCTTAGGAAACGGTATCGATCCGCTGGAAATCATCGACCAGTACGGCGCCGATGCACTTCGTTTTACGTTAATTACCGGTAACGCACCGGGTAACGATATGCGTTTCTACATGGAGCGTGTAGAAGCAAGCAGAAACTTTGCAAACAAGGTATGGAACGCAAGCCGTTTCATTATGATGAATATGCAGCAGATGGAGGCGGCCGGTAGCGGTGCTGCGGCTAAGGCAGTTACCCCGGATATGGCAAGCCTTGCGGATGCGGATAAGTGGATTCTTTCCAAGGCAAACACCCTTTGCAAGGAAGTAACCGAGAATCTTGACAAGTTTGAAATGGGTATTGCGGCACAGAAGATTTATGATTTTATTTGGGAAGAGTTCTGTGACTGGTACATCGAGATGGTAAAGCCGCGTCTCTACGGTAACGACGAGAAGAGCAAGGCAGCGGCAATCTGGACCTTGCGTCATGTACTGACCGATGCGTTAAAGCTTCTTCATCCGTACATGCCGTTTGTAACGGAGGAAATCTTCTGCACCTTAAAGGAAATGGAAGAGAATACCGCAGACGAATCCATTATGATTTCCCAGTGGCCGGAGTACAACGAAGCGTTTGCGTTTGCGGCTGAGGAAGAAGCGGTAGAGCTGATTAAGGAAGCGGTAAAGGGCATTCGTAACCTGCGCAGTGAGATGAATGTTCCGCCGAGCAGAAAAGCTCAAGTGTTCGTAGTATCCGAGCAGGATTCTGTTCGTACTATCTTTGAAAACAGTAAGGTATTCTTCGCATCCTTAGGCGGAGCAAGTGAAGTTAAGATTCAGTCTGACAAGGACGGTATCGATGCGGATGCGGTATCCGCAGTGATTCCGAACGCTACCATCTACATCCCGTTTGCGGATTTGGTAGACATCGAAAAGGAAGTTGAGCGTCTGCAGAAGGAAAAGGCACGTTTGGAGGGCGAGTTAAAGCGTGTTAACGGTATGCTTTCCAATCCGAACTTTGTAAACAAGGCACCGGAAGCAAAGCTTGCGGAGGAGCGTGCAAAACTTGAAAAGTACACTGCAATGATGGCACAGGTGGAAGAACGTCTGGCACATTTTTGTAAGTAGACTGAATTGCTTTTACGGTAACATTTCGTACGTAAAGGGCAAAAAATAAGAGAAAAGGGCGATATTGCACGGAAAAAAGGGCAATATCGTCCTTTATTTGTTTAAGAAATATTAAAAATCGAAGGAAACTATTGATTTTTGAAACATTTGCCGATATGATAGAAATTGGAATGAATCAAAACGAAAAGGTGTTTAGTTAAATTGAACAGGCTGTTTTGGAGTTTGTACAAGGCAGGAGGAAGCGGAATGTTAAATTACGAGGAAGAGTTGGCGAAGTTCCAACCGAGTTTGGAAATCGATCAGGCGGAAGAAGCAATCATGAACAATGATTTGACGGATTTGTCCGATTTGTTGGAGCAGGTTGTAAACGGTAAAAAAGAAAGAAGGTAGGGAAACGCCATGAATTGTCCGAAATGTGGCTTTGAAATCGGGCGGAATCGTCGGTACTGCGAGCAATGCGGTGCAGACATGGCTGTGACGATGCGTCTTTACCGGCTTTCCAACCGATATTATAACGAAGGTTTGACAAGGGCAAAGGTACGGGATTTGTCCGGTGCCGTGCTTATGTTGAAGAAGAGCCTGGAGAATAATAAGCGTAATATTCAGGCAAGAAACTTACTGGGACTGGTTTTTTATGAAATGGGTGAACCGGTGGCGGCACTCAGCGAATGGATTATCAGTAAGCATTTTATGCCGGAAAACAATCAGGCGGACTATTTTATCGAGAAAGTACAGTCCAATCCGGCGAAGCTGGATGCGGTGAACCAGACAGTGAAAAAGTACAATCAGGCCCTTGCTTATGCAAAGCAGGGAAGCGATGATTTGGCTATGTTGCAGCTTCGAAAGGCAATCAGTGTGAATCCGGGGTATATCCATGCGCTTCAGCTGCTGGCGTTGCTCTATATGAAAAGCGGAGAGTACGAGAAGGCAAAACGTTGTCTCGTGCGCGCCCAGAAGATTGATGTTGCCAATACAACAACATTGGCGTACCTTGCGGAAATCGAGCGAGTGTTGAATCCGGACGGACAGACGGTACATACGGAACGGAAAATAGAAGGTGTATCCTATCAGCCGGCGGTGTCCAATGTCCAGTATCGTGAGGACAAGCCGAATTATATGGCGTTTATTACTTTTTTTGCGGGAATTATTATCGGCATTGTGGTGTTGTATTTTCTGGTGGTTCCGACGGTTCGGTCCGATATAAAGGAGGAGTACTCGGCCACGGAACGGGATTTCGGAGCGGAAATTGCATCCTATACAACGAAAATATCCGTGCTGGAGAACGAAAAAAAGGATTTGGAAGGAAAGCTGCAAGAAGCGGAAGCAAAATCGGAAGACTTGCAGAATCAGTTGGATTTCGCGTCGGATGCGGAGTTCGATTCGGCGGGGTATGAGCAGGCGATGCTTGTGTTGATGGAGTATTCCGAACTGGAAACGCGTCTGTTACAGGCAGAAAAAGCGAAAACACCGTTGGAAGTGTTGGACGAGTTGATTGCATACGGAAAGAAACTTCGTGCTTGTGAGAACAGTGCTTTGCTGAGAAAGAAAACCGCGGAAATATACAACGAAATCTATACGAAGGTATCCGGAAAGGTACAGGAGTATGGTTATGACTACGGTCATGACTTATACAACGACAAAAAGTACAAGGAGGCTGTCGAGTATTTGCTGGCAACCTATGAGATGGGCGGAACCGATCCGGATACATTGTACTTTTTGGGACGTTCCTATCAAAGGGGCGGAGATGAAGAAAATGCCAGAGTGTATTTTCAGATGTTGGTAAATCAGTACCCGAACAGCGATCGTGCCGATATGGCGCATCAGTGTATGAGCGGGCTGGAATAAATAATACGGAATCTGTTACGAAAGAAGACATGATGAGTGAGTGTCTTCTTTCTTTTTTTGTGGAGGTAAAGTGAGCATGCGTGCCTACACACAAAGGTTCAGAAAGGAGACAACATGCAGGCAGCGGAATATGAAACAAAAGATAATAT
>CALBKM010000002.1 GCA_937895705.1 uncultured Clostridia bacterium | reverse complement strand
TTATGAAATTAATTTGCAAAACTTATTATACGTCATCTGCGAAACTAATTATACCTCATCCGATTATGCAATTTTACCGAAATATGCAATAAGGACTGACTCAAACGTCAGTCCCTCTCAAAGCCCCCGTCCTAACTCAGGTTCAAAATTTCGTTCATTCTTTAACTACACGATTTATTTCGTCATACTACTTCTACATAATACTGTGCCTGCGCCGCAAATAGCTCCGCATAAATACCATTCTTCACCTTCACAAGTTCCTCATGCGTACCATACTCCTTTATCGTATTATCTGCAAACACAGCAATACGGTCACAGAACTTACAACTGGATAGACGATGTGAAATATAAACCGCAGTCTTCCCACCGACCAACCGGTCGAAACTCTTATAGATCTCATACTCCGCCACCGGGTCAAGTGCAGCTGTCGGCTCATCCAATATAACAATCGGTGCATCCTTATATAAAGCTCTTGCAATAGCTGTCTTTTGTTGCTGACCGCCGGAGAGTTCAACGCCGCGCTCGTCAAAGCTCTTATAGAGCATAGTATCTAACCCATCCGGTAGCTTCTTAGCATCTTCATAGAGCCCTGCAAGTTCTAGTACATGATTAACCTCTCGTTCTCCCTCTTCGGAAAACTGTGCAGTTTCACCAAAAGCAATGTTTTCTTTTAGACTAAACGCTAGTAACTTGAAATCCTGGAATACGACCGCAAACAGCTTTCGGTATTCCTCCTCAGAATATTCCTTGATATTTACACCGTCAATTAAAATCTCCCCCTCTGTTACGTCATATAATCGGCAAAGAAGCTTAATGAATGTCGTTTTTCCTGCACCATTTAAGCCAACCACCGATAAATGCTCCCCTGACGTAATCTTTAAATTGATATCCTTCAGTACATACTGATTTGTACGTGGATACTTGAAACTCACATTGGAAAACTCAATTGTATGCTTCTCTCCTTTCACCTTTGCATCGCCCTTTTCCAGTGCGACAGGATACTCTAAAAGCATTATAAACTGATCCGCATAAACACAGCGTTTTGTGATGTCCTGACACGCACCTATCACACCGAACATCCCTTGATATAACTCCGAGGCAGATGCCACAGACATTGTAAAATCACCGATTGTAATTTTCTTCACAAGTGCAAGTAGACCAATGTAAAAATAACTGATACCGTCTCGGACTGCATTCACAATATCCATCCCCCATGAATTTGCACGCTGACGATTCGACATCCTCCTGATCAAATTTACAAGTTTCCCGCTTTCTGTGTCTGCCTTTTTCAACATCATTTCTGCACTGTCATACAAACGAATTTCTTTTCCGTAAATAAAACTAGGTAGCTGGAGCAGATAATACCCAAACACACGATTAACTTTCGCAAGCTCACTATAATTTTCAATCTCTATTCGGTTATTCCTCATGTTAAACATACCAATCAAAAATAAAGCAATAAACTGTACAGGCAAAAGTAACGGACACGTAATAGCTATAATCGTACTAACACCCAGAAGAACTGCGATATTACAAATTAAATTGTATACACTGTTCAAAATCCCGACCACACCACCACTGTACCAGCCGATACCTTCTTTTGCTCGATTAAGCAAATCTAATACCATAGGATCCTCGGTATACTCATAATCCATATTCATTGCGTGCTCTGCAAGTCTTATCTCAAAATATTGATTAAACCACTCCTCCAGCACACTGCGCCACTGGGAAGCCACATTATTCATTGCATTTCCAAGCAAATTCATGCTGCAAATAACTGCCACATAAAACATAATTACCTTCAGATGCTCCGCTACTGGTGCACCTCCAACAATCAGCATAAGTTCATCAATCAAAAACTTCGGAAGGATTATAACCTGAACTTTCTGTATCATCTGTGCCACAAACAGAATTACATAGACCACAAACAGTGACGGGCGCTCCTTCCACGCCGTTCGTAGCATAAACGATAGCACTCTCCTGACTATCTTACCATTTTGTTTTACTTTTTTCTCTTTAAATTTCCCCATCTGCTGCCACCTCCCCTTCTGCTTTTTCTGTATCTTCCACATAATACTGTGCCTGGACACGGAACATTTCCGCATAGGCACCGTCTTTCGTCAGCAATTCCATATGTGTGCCATACTCCACCATTTCACCGTCCACAAACATTGCCACATGATTGCAGAACTGTGTTGAGCTTAGACGATGACTGATATAAACTGCTGTTTTGCCACCAATCAGTTTATCAAAATCCTCATACAACTTTGCTTCCGCCAAAGCATCCAGTGCTGCTGTCGGTTCATCCAAAACAACGATCGGCGCCTCCTTATATAACGCTCTAGCAAGCGCAAGCTTCTGTTTTTCTCCTCCGGACAAATCCACACCATCGTCGTATACAATTTTTAACAGTTCCGTCTTTATTCCTGCTGAAAGGTTTGCAATCTTTTCTGTAAGCCCAGCCGCCTCCAAGCTTTTCTTCGCCTTTTCCGAATCCGTTCGCTCTGGTTCCTTCATCGAAACATTTTCCTCCATCGTGAACGCAAATAGTTCTACCTGTTGGAACACAGGAGCAAACAACTTGTAATAGCTTTCTTTACTATAACCCCTAACATCAACTCCATTTAGCAAAATACGCCCCTCAGTCGGCTCATACAAACGAAGCAACAACTTAATCATGGTCGACTTCCCTGCGCCGTTTAGGCCAACAACCGCCAGTCGTTCTCCCGCCTTTAAAGTAAGATTTAAATTCCTCAGTGCGTAACGTTCTGCCTTCGGATATTTGAAAGAAACATTCTCAAATACAAATTCATAGGACGATAGTTTTTGAATCTCTGCTCCTGTTCTTTCCTTATCCTCACCATCAAAATCAAGAAAGCTTCGAAAATCATCCACCTCACGGCTTCTTGCTAAAATTCCACTCGCTCCGTTTAACACAGAAGATATGTATTGAAACAAAGTTCCAGCAGATGCTAAATAAAGAGAAAAGTTACCTATTGTTAACTCACCTTTTATCATCGAACGCACCAACCAGTAATACACAAATATCTGTGATAGACACCATAATACATCACCCGAAAGACTCGTCCAAAACCATATTGTCGCATTTTTCTTCTGTGCATCAAGACGAATATTGTTCAGTTCACGATATTTTGTCGTCAACCATCCCTTCATTCCAAACATACGGATATCCTTTGCCGCAGCAAAATCTGTCGTAAGCTGTTGCATATACCATCGCTTTCTTCCCCAGTTCGCAAGCGTATCCCATACTTTCACCTTCGCCACCCTATTTGCTCGATTCACAACCAAGAAGTTAACAATTGCAACCACCAGCATCAGTAAAACAATCCAAATGTTGAGCGTGCTCAAAATTGTGATACCAAGTAACATAATTGCAAAAGACTCCAAGAAAGAAACCACTTCACGCATCATGCCTTCAACACCGTTACGGTTCCCGTTGCAGGCATTCTGCGCTTTCTGATAACAGTCCATTACATCCATATTCTCTAAATGCTCAAAATCAATCTTCATCACCTTCCGATTCATTCGAAGCATCAAAGAAAATCGTGCCTTCATGTAACGCCAATTAAACCCTGCCTTATAATAGGTAGACACCATGGTGAGCACAAGCTGTATTATAACTAAGAAAACCATTAGCACAAAAAGATCTTCCTTTACACCCTCACCGGTTACCAAATCCAAAATAAACTTAGACAAAAAGGTCCAAAAATACCGGGTTCCTGGTTCACACACAAGCGACAGCATCGCCAACAAAATCAGTTTTTTATCCGAAACATACATATGCTTAAGGATAAAAAACACATTGCTGAATACACCATATTCCTTTTTAATTGGATTCTTCATTCCTGACATTCCTTCGTTTTTTGTTCTTTTTTTATTCATTCAAAAAGTAACCCTTCCTTTCATATTCTTATTTATACATTATCTAAAGACATGCCAACAAAAAATACTACGAAATGATTTTCTCCAAAAATACAATCATTTCATCTGTAATGCTTTCTTCCATACTCACAATACTTAAAACCATTTCTTTAAGTTTTTCTTCGTCAATTTTCCCACCCATATGTTTTTTTAAAACTATGTTACGTAAAACTAATGTTTTTTCGCATTCTTCATTAAGCTTACCACGTAGACTTCTGACATCCTCTTCTGTACCCATATACTTATCTATTAGGTATTCTATTCTATCTCTGTTACATGCAGAGCGTTCATAAAGTAAATGGCTTACTCGAATATCATGCAGTAGCCTACTAAATCCCTTCTGCGACAGCAATTCGCGATAGCAATTAAGTCCGAAAGTATATCCCTGCCTTCGTAAACCATAATAAGCTGAAACATCAGTTGATGATTGAAATTCCTTGAACATCTGCAAAACTCGTGATATCGGCAAAGAACACCCTTCATATCCGGGATTATATTTATAAATATAATATTTTCGATTAACCTGACGATTCCGCGTCGATTCAAAATCATCATAGCTTAAACAGTTAGAAACAATCTGTCCAAAAATAACATATAACAAATACAAGCGTCGTTCATCATCATCAAAACCATATATAAAATTTTGATGAAAGTATGCACCATGCTCATCCGAAACTCCCATGTTTAAGTTATCATTTATTTCGACTTCCACATATCTGCCCATCTGAATCATGCGTTTTACAAAGTCTAACTCGGAATAACCAAGCATCTCTATCTCATCTAACGATTCACATTGATAATCCATAAAATAATCTGATGAATGTGGTGTCCAATTTTTATATGTATTACATAGATAATCAATTGGAACATCACAATCATAATCAGAAACTACATTGATATAATTAGAAAAAGTCCACTCATAAAAGCTATTACATCCAAATGTAGCCGCAAATCCAATCATATATTCCCCTGGCTCCAATGAATCAACCAACTCAATACGCTTAACAGCTTCTCCCTCTTTATATTCCATATATACTCTTGAGTTATTCCTCACCACTCTAATTGAATCAAATTGACCAGACTTGTTTATAACATTATAGTCTTCACCTAATAACATATAAAAAAAACCGTCTTTTGAAAAATTGCCGACTCGGATATCATGATTTATTGTATCAAGCATGTCTGTTTTCTTTTTTGTTAAATACAATTCTACAGATCCCCAGATATTTGAATACAGTTGTCTTTGTACATTTATTTCAATGGAATCATCCTCCATGCACGGTCTCCAAAATGTTACATCCACATCTATATTCCATTTATTGCCAAAGATAAGAAATCTGTCTTTTTCTTTTTCATAACGAGCTTTTTTCGATTCGTAACTCCATTTATACAAATCATAATCTGTCACCACAAATTCAGCTACCGGGCCATCGTCAAATAAAACTTTTTCAGAAGAAGATATAACAGACTGAAAATAACCATGATATGTATATGTACGCATTAATGGTTTTCTATTAATTGGTAAAATTTTTCTCATTGCATAAATATAGGCGCAATCTGCACCTTTCTCCCTTCATTCTTATTTTATATCTTCCATAAACCCTTTATCTACATTGCAACAAAGTCCCAAAATACTATCTTGCTATTAATTCGTCAAGCAATAGCCTTATTTGTTCGTTCTTTCCTGTCGTTTCAAATTGGTACGATTCAATAAGATAATTTTCTTTAATGTACTCTATCACTTTCTCTTCAACTCCTCTATTAGCCGCACGACACGAAAGGCAAAATAAAATCAATTCATTTCTCACAACTATAAAAGATGCCACTAACCCTAATGAGCCAAAAACATCCTCTACATATACCACATACACACTCCCCAGCATATTGTATCTTTCAATATCTTGTTGAGTCAACCGTCTTCCATTGGTAAATTTATTAGTTCTAAAAGACAACTCCGATATACGACCCTTTTCATCTTCAGAATATCTTTTTATACTAATCTGGGTTTGTAACTTTTGCAAATAAGTACTATAATCTATCACACTATTTTTAAGCTCACGTCTCTTCTCATCCATTACATATGTATTAACTCTATTTTGCATTTCATCTTTGTCTATGTTCGCTTTAAGATTGATTTCCCTAAAATTATTCCTATAATTATTAACATCAAACACTATCGTATTAATTTCAGGTATAACCTCATTTATCTCTAATACTTCGTTTAATGAATCATCAATAAACCACACACTATCAAATGCTATGTTCATCTCCCTTACTCTAGCAACGATATTTGCACTTTTGGGATTCCAGTTTGCAGCTATCCAAATAAAATCTTTTTTACGTAATAGCATGTTTTTATTCTCTTGTAAAATATATTCTATATCTTCATAATCATTTTTTGATGCTATTGCAAGCATAACCCCCTTACTAGAAATAGCTTTTAACATCATCTGGAAATCTCTGTACTTTTTTCCTTCTCCTTCAAACCCAAGCACAATATTCTCTTTCCCAATATCCGCCACTATCCCGCTCCATAATACATTATCACAATCTACAATTATCAATTTGGGACGTTTCCCTGACTCTATATTATATATGTGAACAACCTCTTTCGTCATCACATCAATATACTCCCTATCATATAATCCATTCCACCGATAAAAATTCTTTCTATCTATTATATTTGCCATTCCCACTCGAGCCACCAATGTGTCCGAAGCAATAAATATAAATTCATCCTTATATTTCTGATATACTTGCATATTTATTTTATTAACAATCTGTTGGCAACTATATGCTGCCCCAAATAACATGGACAACTCCTCATATACAGAAGCAAATGAAAAAAAAATGCCATAAGAAAAAGAAATCTTACTCTTAACCTGATACATAATCTCACTCAAAACATTTAAAACAGTCTCTATCTCTGTAGCGTTCTCTTCATCCGAAAGAGCAGAAAAAAAACTATCCCCTAGCAAAACTCTCAATGACAAATTTACTACAAGAATATCTACCTTCCTACTTTTTAGCAAAGGCAAATCTTCTAGTTGATACATCTTCCCGTCTATTCTCTTATTGCTTTTCTTCATATTGCTATCCAGCAACAAACTATAGTATGGATCAAGTACAACATTACTAATAGTTATCACAGATACCAGACCATCAACCGATTCCTCATTTTTGTTCATCAGCTCCATTAAACGCATAAAACCACCTTCATTTTTTCCCTCAAAATTTTAGTAAAATTCCGAACAAGTAGAAATCTGTCTTAATTCATCAGGCGATAAATCCGCTCTAATCTCTTCAAACAAATTATCATTATTAAGTCGCTGGAAAAAATCTATTTTCCATGTATGTTTCTTCTCAAGTCCATAAACATTTAGCAACGCCTCTCCTTCTGCACACCACACTTTTTCAACTATTTCACAAATCACTCTATTGCTATGACGACAAAACTCGTTCACATAATATAACATATAATAGGCATACTGCTGTACACCATACCGCCCACACAACTCTATAAACTCGCTTATTACAAAACGCTCTATATTATTTACTATCAAACAATATATCTCCATTATTTTTTTCTCAGTTATTGATTTACTTGACGCCAACAAAAAAATAGAATTAAAATCTTTATAATGATGCAGTATAAGTGCAATAAGCGTTTTATATAATGGCAATGTCTTTACATTGACACCATATATATTCATAGTAATTGCATCCTCTAAGAAACTATTTATATCTATTCTTCTTCCCTGATATCCTCCCCAAAACAAATCGAAATTAATATCAACATAAATATCATTACTACCTTTTCTTTTACGATATGGCGCTATTTGATGTGCAAATGTTAAATAGTATATTAAATCTTCCCTTTTCTCTTCTTTACTCGATTCAAAGCCACTATTCTTCAATATCTTTGTTAAAGCCCCAATATTGCTCTTATCCACTAATATATCCACATCATTTGACCCTCTAGTGGCAACCTGATTATTCATATATACAGACAGCACTTCCCCCTTCAATATCACATACGGGAAATCTATTTGCTCCAGCACGACTCTCAGTTCATCATAACGAAGCTTGCCCCAGTAATAATTTTTTGCAAACTCCGAATTATTTCTTTCCATACCCTTCAAATATTTTCACTACCTTTCCATAAATTTTACGTGGAATAACATATTCAATTCTCATAGAATTATCCCCCTTGCATATATATACAGGTCCATTAATGTCAATGATTCTATGAATTAGCAAGCGCTTTATTCTCTCCTGCGGATATTCAAACACAATAATATCTCCCACTTCATAGAACTCCTTCTTCATTATGATCACGCCGTCGCCTTCCGATAACGCCGGTAACATGCTATTCCCTCGAACGACAATCAATTTTGAATCCACTTCTTCGTACATTATAATCTCATCTCTTTCTTAGTGACGCACCTATTCTCCAAAACACCAAGTAACTCTCAAATATATTCTCGCATGTGTTACATAATATTCTTGATTACAAGCCCATCTGATCCATACACAATCTTTTCCGATAGTCACAATATCCATCATTTCCTTGAAGCTTATTCTGAGAAAAAACAATTGCAGGGCACCCACCCTTGCATATTCTTCTTGCAAAACAGCTCTTACAATCATCCAGATGTCGATTTCTAAATTTCATTAACTCCCTAAGTGTCACCATCTGTTCCGATTCAATAATCCCACCAAGCTCTGTGTAATTAATATTTCCTAATGCCAGTTCCTGCATATTAAATTGTTGGCAAAAATAAATATATCCTTCGCTATCTATTCGTGGATTCATAGTCATTTCATCTTCGTCACTCATCAACGGGCAATCCCCTCCAGATAAACGGTCTGGCATTTCAACTACAATGTTATTCTCTCTCGCCAAAAAGCGAATCTCTTTAATTGCTTTATACAACTCTTCGCTAGTTGGTAACAAGTCCATGTTTTCAGTTAGTCTACCATATGGATATAGATTTGAAAAAGCAACAAAGCTGTGTTTAAACCGCTTTATAACAGTAAAAATATCATGAATTTCTTTACAACTCGACTTATTTAAGGAAATATGATAAAAGAATGGTATATGCGCCGCTTGAAGTTTCTCTGAAATCAACATTATCCGTTCAAAAGTACCATCTCCTCTAATACTATCATTGGTCACTCTTGTTCCGCCCTCTAAACTTATCTGAATTCTCAGATTATTTATCCCGTTGTTCGTAATAAAACGAACAAAACCATCCTCTATTAATGTTGAATTTGTCACCAATGTAACGCTGATTTTTTTCGATGACAGCAACAGCAACAACTCTTTGATCTGCGGATATAATAATGGTTCTCCTCCAGACAAAATTATACTCTGGTTGTCCAACCTTTCTAATTCATCAACCAACATTTTTATTCGTTCAAAACTCAATTCATTTACCTTAACTCCGGAATCATTGTAACAATGCCTACAACGCAAATTACATTTTGAAGTAAGTTCTATATAACACTGTTTTACATTTACCTTTTTCATTGTACCTTTGTAGGATGTTCATAAAAAACACCCTCTTCCTTTCTCATTATTTTCTCTTACATATTTCGTACACGGCAAGAATTATCTTCCTATTATCTTTGCAACAATTCTAAACACATTCAATCTAACACACCTGCTTTTTCACACATAACCTATCAAAATCTCACATTCTAGACCCGAATCAACTAGAACATTCTTCTGTTCCATTAATACACAAAATCCTAATAACGCCAAATTAATATTCCGCATCATCATAATTTAAACACATCCTAGCAAAAAACTGCAATAACCCACGCAACGAATCAGAAAATCATTTTACTATTGTAAATCAAGCTTCCTTAACCCTTCAACTTTCAAATCTGTTTCGTGGTAATATCTCTCTTCAAAGAGAACCAAATACTATCAGCCAAAAATCAAAAAAGAGTACCACAGACATCTTGTCCACTATACCCTTTCGAATTCCGTTTTCTTTTTGTTGCATTTGCCTTCACCCGAACGCACTCTCACAAAAAGCGATAGTCACATAAACCTAAAAGTACTATTGCAACACAACTACTGACCGTTCTATTACACCTCATTGTTTTGAGTCAAAAGCTCGAGCGCCATATTAAATGTAATCAATAAACCGTACAGTAGCCGTTGCAACAATCTTAGGTTCTAGCGACCATATCCGGTAACAGAGCCATTCCAACAAGCATAATGAGCCATTGAATAACCGCCATACCACATACATGCACCTATCTGATAACCGTTATAACCATCCCAACCAGAGGCAGCATTTGCTTCTACCATTGCCTCTAACTCGTCTTTTACAAAAACATTCATTTCCGGCTTTACGTATTCCATTCATCTCACCTCCTTTTATTCTGTATTTATGACGCAACAAAACAATAAGCTACTCTAATACTTCTCTGCAAATTATTTTATAAGCCTCATCACCCTCATACCCCGACACAGAATAGGCGCTCACCAAACCTTCACCGCACAAACGCCTTGCTATCATGTGATTTTCTGAAATCTTCTTACCATTCATTGCATTAAGAATGAAATACATCATCAAATTGGACTTAGGTATTGTTCGAAACACCATTCCTTCTGCCCCTTCAATTTTCTCTCGGCATATACAAAAAATAACAATTTCATTATATTCCATAACTCCTGAACTCATAAAATGATTTTTCAGCCCAAAAAACTCCGTTCCATTTTTATCAAAATGAACATACGAAATCCTTTCATCAAGCAACTTCGTTGATCTTAAAGTAATTGGTCTCGGAAAACCAATGAATTTACCAGTTGCTTTATCATATGCCAATGAATCATCAGTTAGATATGTAAACCTACCACTCGCAACCAATTGCGTTGTCAATGTTGACTTTCCTGCATGCGTCGGTCCAACCAAAACAACCAATTTATTATTGTCTGAAACGCATGCCCCTGCATGTAAAATCCAAAACTTTTCGTTTTCATAATTATCCTTCAGTTTAAACACAAGGACACCAAAAATCGAAAGCATTTCATCCCTTGTAAGTTTTTCATACGCTACATCTGTTTCATAATCCCATACGGTATACAGTTCCGCATCCAAGAATATCTTCACACATGCTTTGTGGCCGGACACACTATTTTTACAAAAAGAGAAATAACGAAACTGTTCTATCAACAGCTCTGCAATACACTCATCACTTACGCTGATATATCTTCTCCATTCAATCGGATTAAATGTTATTTCATAGATACTTTCATTATTCATCAATAAGCACCTTTTTCTCTTTCATATTTCGGATTATCTCTATGCACTCACAACGAGCCGCAATCAAATCCTCTTCTGACATTTTACTCTTATCAACAACAGCCAGAAATCTATCTACAATCTGTTCTTCATCCCCTTCGCAATTCTTCCACATGTACATGGCACTTGAATTCAGTGTAATCAATGTTTCTTCTTCTGTGTCAAATAAAACAACCTTGTCTTCAAATTCATCTACAACATACTTCTCATTATGTTTCATCTTTCTTACCCTCTCTTTTAATATTATTTTCTATTTTGCTCTTCCAGTGTTTCATTAATAATCTCACCAATTTCCCGAATCGTCTTCATTTTCTCCATCAAAAAAAACTCATCTGGAATTTCTATTAAAAACTGTTCCTCCAAGCAAACAATCAGCGACACAAACATCATCGAATCCATTCCAACACTTTTTAACTCAACGTCATCATCCACTACCGTTCCTAATAAAGTAGTTACAATCTCTCTTATTCTTTCATTTATGTTCATTGTGCTCCTCCATACATCAACATAATTATAAAATATTATGCCAAACCTATATGCATGACAACAATCCCCATTACCAGACTATATTTATTCTTTGGCATTCTTTATACGACATTTACTCCGATTAAACTTTATTATATTGCTTTTCACTGCAGTCAATTCAAAACCAAACAGTTGTCGCATTTAGAAACATTATTCAAATACCTTCTATATTATATCTCTATTTTCAAGATAAGTCAATATTTTTTAATAAATATAATATATTTTTTTGCAAAAAAAGTAGAATCCTTGAATGATATTTAAATCATCATAATCCCCAAAATTGACAATCAAAAAATTGTTTTAACATAACTCGCACAAAAAGTGAAGAGCCCACCACTTGGTGAGCCCTCGCCACTTCCATACACATCTCAACATGCACACAATATTTTAATCGTATTTACCCTATCAATTATAAAAACCCAGCGAAGTGTTATGCCCAGTCCAAGATAACAAACTCTATTTCCGCCATACAGACACATATCTAAACACTCCTATGTAACCTTGCCTTAAACTCTATATTTCCCTATCTAAATCTCAACTTCGCCTCAAACTCCGGATCAACGTTCTGCGGTAACGCATATAAACTCGTAGTCAAGTCATTCAAATCCGACTTCGGCTCCTTGCCGTACAAATGATAATCCGCAAAATCCAGCAAATACACCAAATCGGAATCCGTCACCATATGTCCCGACGGATGTAAGCATACCGCCAGATGGTCCCCGATGCCCATGTAGTCAAACAAATCCCTGGAAGCCAAATAATTCATCCACATAGCCGGCGCATTTACCCAGTCCTCATCGCAGTAAGAACCAGAGATAAACAAATACCGGTCGCCTCTTCCGCAAAGCGCGGACAACATATACTGCTCTAACGGAAGCACCGTCTCATCCTTAAACACCTGGAAGTTGTTGTTAAACCAATGTCCTTCACTGGAGCTGCGCAAGCTTCCGATCGGCTCGTTCTGTCCGAATTTATAAGCGCTGCCGCGATCAATTGCGGTATAATCATACTCCGTACCTTCGGACACATAACGGTACAACGCAATGCCGCCCGCACCGGAACAGGACGGCGCCGTAATCTTAATACGCGGTTCCAGCGCTCCGGCAACTGCGGTTGCCTTACCGAACCGGGACACACCGGTCATCAAAAATTCTGTAGTGGTCAGTTCCAATTCTTCCGCTGCACCGTTTTCCAACGCGTCAATTGCCTTGGAAACACTCCATCCCCAAGCCGCCAGCACACCGGTCTGCTCCTCCCAGGTATCCCCGTACGGATACAAATCGTAGAACACGCCGGTTCTGGAAGAATTGTCCGCAGCAATTTCCATCGGATTAATGGACAGCACCGCATAGCCCCGCTCATTGGCATAATCCGTCTTCATCAGACCGAAGATAGAGAACAGCACCGGCGCCTTCTCGTATACCTTGTTGGTCGGCAGCGCCAATGCCACCTTATAGGAGGCAGACTTCTCACCGTTATTTACCGTTACGGTCATCTCGTTGCCGGATACCGCATAGGTTACCGTTTCTTTTGACGCATCCGGCATCGGACCGTACATGTAATACTCGTACATGTGCTTGATTTCTTCCAAGCGCTCGTCAAACTCTTCCGGACTCGTCACCTGACGTCCGTCCAAAAAAGTATACGGACTCGGCATCTCGATGGCCTCCGTAAACTTGGACGGCTCCGGAAGCCCGTACTTATTCACTAAATTCGAAATAGTCTCTCTTAACTCTTTTAACATATCATTGTATTCCTGCTGAGAAACAATTTCCGTTTCTCCCTTTGCCACCAACGCATCCGCTTTTTCAAAGGCCGCCTGCAGCGTGTCACCGTTTTGATACTGACTCAGGTCCGTGTACTGTTCCTTCATCAACTTCATCTGTCCCAGCAACAATTGCGGATTCCCGGCTCCCGCCGGACGCTTTGTGGGCTTCGCAGTCATCTCCTCCTGTTCCGCTTTATTTTCCGGCGCCGGAGTCCGGGTATCCTCCTCCGGTGCCTTAGTTACTTCTTCCCGAAGAGATGCCGTCGGTGTTACATCCGTCGCCTGCCCCGTACCGCAACCGGCCAGACACAGCGCAACCGTAAGCATCCCCAACACTGTTTTCTTTTTCATCCCAATATCCTTCTCGTTATCTCACACAACTTTTATCTTTGTGCTCTTATCACTACCCATGTGCAAACCCGCACTTACTTCGCGGACTTCTTCACAGCCTCCCAAAGACCTTCGATATACACCGCACCGAGGGCTCTGTCGTATAAACCGTAGCCCGGTCTTGCCTGCTCGCCCCAGATCATTCTGCCGTGGTCCGGACGAATGACACCGTCAAAGCCCATCTCTTGCAGCGCCTTTACGATTTCGTACATATCAAAGCTTCCTTCGGAAGAAAGATGTGCGCTTTCATGGAACTCGTCGTCGGTAATAAACTTTACATTACGGATGTGTGCAAAGTGAATACGCTCCGCAATCTTCGGGTTACGGATAATCTTCGGCAAATCATTCTTTCGGCTGCTGCCCAGAGAACCGGTACAGAAGGTAAAGCCGTGGAGCTTACTCGGATGAAGGGCCGCCACCTTTAAGAGGGACTCCTCACTGGTTACGATACGCGGCAATCCGAAAATATCCCAAGCCGGGTCATCCGGGTGTACCGCCATTTTGATACCGTACTTTTCACAGGTCGGCATAATCTTCTCAATAAAATAACCGTAATTTTCCAGAAGCTGCTCGTGGGTCATTCCCTTATACTTCTCGAACAATTCCTTAATCTCGTCCTTGCGGTTCGGCTCCCAGCCCGGCATAACAAAACCGCCGCTTTCCTTCTCAATCTTTTCAAACATGGCATCCGGGTCCATGCCGTCAATGTGCTTCGCATCGTAAGAAAGCACGGTGGAACCGTCTGCAAGAGGCTTCGCAAGGTCTGTTCTTGTCCAGTCGAACACCGGCATGAAGTTGTAGCAAACCAGCTTCACGCCCGCCTTACCTACACTCTCCAAAGAAGTGATATAATTCTCAATTAACTTATCTCTGGTCGGCGCGCCCAACTTAATATCCTCGTGGATATTAATACTCTCCACACCCGCAAGGGTAAGGCCCGCTGCCTCCACCTCATTCTTTAACTCCATTACCTGCTCATAGCTCCACGGCTCCCCTGCCGGGATATCATGCAATGCCGAAATCACACCGGTCACACCCGGGATCTGACGAATCTGCTGCAAGGTTACACTGTCGTTTTTACTGCCGTACCAACGTAAGGTCATTTCCATAATTGCGTCCTCCTAATTATTTAATTCATTCTGTTTCTTTTCCGTTCAAAGTTTCATCCGCACACGGCGAAAGTTTAGAAGAACTCTCTGCCCTTCTCATCCGCAATACCGGACTTACGATAAAAATAAGAGTTCACGATGTCTCTCCAGTCCTTGGAGTGTGCTGCCTGATGCTCAAACCGCGGCAGAATGCGCGCATAGATATCCTCCGGAATCACATCCTTTAGGCTCTTGATTGTCTCAAGGAAGCCCTCTGCCTGTTCCGCACCCTCAAAATGAGAGTCGTAAATGTGCTGAATCAGCGTCTTGCCGCTCTTTAACACATAATCGTAACGGATGTAGTGGAAGAACAGCAACAGCTCCTCCGGGCAGGTGGCCGGGTCCTCGTACATCTTAAAGTTTTCCTCACGATACTGGGTGGTATACCCGGTACCCTTGGTGGTACGGTCCACGCCGATGCCGTGCAGATCCGCACGATGGTAGGTTCCCCAGCGATCGTATTCATAGCCGTCCACATTCGGACCGTAGTGGTGATTCGGATTCACCATCCAGCCGATGCCGAGCGGGGAGGTGTACTTCTCATATACTTCTCTGGAACAAAGCGCCATATCGGTCAATGCCGCTACCGCTTTCTCGTCCTTTGTAATCGTAAGCTTAATCCACTCCTCTGCAATCTCCTTTGCGGAAAGGGAGGTGGTAAACGCAAGTCGCCCGAAGCCGTACCAGTTCAATGCCGCAAAATCATGGCCGGTCCAGTTCTCGTCGTTACCGGTATTGGTCACCGCCGCCATACCGCACGCAGACTGTCCGAAAGTACGTCCCGCCACAATATCCGCCACCGTATCCATTTCCGGCGCACAGTAGGTCTTGAAATCCAGAACCTCCTTCCACATCGGAATCAGGTAACAGAAATGTCTCTGCTGACCGGTATATTCCTGTGCGGCCTGCACCTCCAGAATCTGGTTCGTCTTTTCCAAACCGCCTAAAAGCGGAGAAATCGGCTCACGAATCTGGAAATCCATGGGACCGTTCTTAATCTGCAACACCACATTATCCGCAAACTGTCCGTCAAGCGGCTTAAAGTGGTCATAACCCGCACGGGCACGGTCGGTCTTACGGTCGCGCCAGTCCTGGGTACAATTATATACAAAGCAACGCCAGATAATCGTTCCGCCGTACGGAGCCACCGCTTCCGCCAGCATATTTGCACCTTCCGCCTGAGTTCTGCCGTAAGTATGCGGTCCCGGACGTCCCTCGGAATCCGCCTTTACAAGGAACCCGGCCAGCTTCGGAATGGACGTGAACACACGCTCCATCACCCGCTTCCACCACGCTTTGACCTCGTCGTTCAGCGGATCGGACACCGTCAATCCCGATATTTCCATCGGAGCCGCAAAATTTAGTGACAAATATAAATCGACACCGTACTCCGCAAAAACCTCGGACATCTCCTTTAACTCATTTTCATACCGCGGGGTAATAAGAAAAGTGGCCGCATTCTTTACATTTACATTATTGATTACAGAGGCATTGATACCCACGGAGGCACACAATCTTGCATACTCTCTCGTGCGGTCGTTCACCACTACCTTATTATCCTTAAAGAAAAAGGACTCGCCGGAATATCCCCGCTCGATGCTGTTGTCCATATTGTCCCAATGGTTCATCATACGAAGCGGATTGTCCGGAATCACCTTCTTATCACAGGTTCCGAGCGTATCCTCGATAATCTCGGTACGAATCACATCAAAGGCACCGTACAAAATGCCCCTGCCGGTTCCCGCAATGATATATGCCGCCGTCTCGGTTACCACGAGACGATACCCTTCTTTATAGGTATCCTTCAATGCCGGAAGATACACCAGTACAAGACCTTCACCGCAACCGGTCAGGTTCTTCAGTTCCACCGCAGAAGGCTCCGCCCCGAAAAAGGACGCATGTTTCCTCTCCACATCCATATCTTTTCCGAACAACTCTTTTCCCGCACGGACAAGTTCCTTCACCGCTGTCTCCACTGTCTGCGGCACCGGGTTAATTTTCTCATCTGTTACAACTGCAACTTTGTTCCAAAGAACACAATTTGTAAGTGCTTTCATTTTATACGAAAGCCAAGCCTTGGTGTAGTCTGCCATGGGGCACCTCCTATGTTCTGTTACCCTCAGTATACCTTATATTTCTCCTTTTTGCAACGTTTTTCTTTCATCATTTCATGGTTTTAGACGCGCTTTTTGAAAACGCTTTCATAATTTTCGATGTTGTGTTCATATTCTTACAACCTTGCTCAGATGATTTCGTTGACAGATGTCCCGGTCTTTGTTACGATATTATTATGAGTTAGAACGCTAATCCATAATTCCGTGTGGCATAATGTATGCATTGCGGAATCGGATTGCGTCGTATATGGAGGAGGTTATTATGGCACAAAAAGCAAAAATCACGGTTCACCCGTCCTTTACCATCGGTGAAATTTCCCCGCGACTCTTCAGTACATTCTTAGAGCCGATCGGAACCATGGTAAACGGTACTATGTTCAATCCGAAGCACCCGACCGCAAATAAGTTGGGTTTCCGTCAGGACTTCATCGACGCCCTGAAAAAGACCGGCATGCCGGCATGTCGTCTTCCGGGCGGTAATTTTGTTTCCGGCTGGGAATGGAAGGATTCCATCGGTCCGAAGGACCGGAGAAAGAAGCACTTAGACCTTGCCTGGTATCAGTACATCACCAATGAGGTCGGCCACGACGAATATCTTCAGTGGGCAGAGCAGGTAGGCACCGAGGCTATGTACACCATCAATCTCGGTACAGGGGATATCAAAGACGCACAGCACATCGTAGAATACACCAACCATCCGGGCGGTACTTATTGGTCCGATTTGCGTCGTGAGTACGGTCACGAGAATCCGTATGACGTAAAGACCTGGTACCTCGGTAACGAGATGGACGGTCCGTGGCAGATCGGTTCCTGGGGACAGAATCCGAAGGGCTACGGCATTTTATGTAACGAAGTTTCCAAGGTCATGAAGTGGACCGATGCCCGCATCGAGACCGCAGTTTGCGCGTCCTCTTCTCTTTGGATGAATACCTATCCGCAGTGGGAAGAAGAGGTATTGCAGGAGTGTTACGATACCGTAGACTACATTTCCATGCATCACTACCACAGTGCACCGCCTGGAGATTATAAGGCACTGCTTGGCGGTTCCCACTACTACGAAGACTTTATCAATACCGAGATTGCTCTTTGTGACTTGATTCAGGCAAAGCATCATTCTCCGAAAAAGATGATGCTCTCCTTCGACGAGTACGGCGGAATGATTCGCCCGAACGAGGAGCTTCATCCGGGATACGGTCCGTACAACATGGCAAGGTCCCACTACCGTTTCAATCCGGACAGAAAATATATCCTTCACGATCCGGACAACATGCCGGAGCGTATGTTCCCGGGCAGCGAAATGGTGCAAGCTCTTTCCATGGCTTCCATCCAGCTCGCCTTCTTGCGCCATGCAGACCGCGTAAAGATCGGATGTATGACCGGGGGCTTAGGCGCACTTTGTGCTTCTAATCATGACCATGTATGGAAGTCCGCTTCCCACCACATCTTCATGCAGATGATGCAGTATGCAAAGGGTACCTCCTTACAGGTAGATACCGCTTGTGAGACCTATGATATCCCGGGCTATGCCGTAAACGACACCTCCCAGTACACGGAGAAGGAAGGCGTTCCGTATGTGGACACCGCTGCCGCTTACGACGCAGACACCGATTCCTTAACCATCTTTGCCATCAACCGTAATGCCGAATCCTCCTATCCGGTAGAGCTGGATATCCGCGGTTTCGAAGGCTTTACCTTTGATGAGCAGATTGTAATGTACTGCGAGGACCTTTCCGCCAAGAACAGCTTCGACGACCCGAACGTTATCTTACCGAAGACCGTTTCCGGTCAGACCTTCGAGGGAGGCAAGCTCACCGCTGAGGTTCAGCCGCTTTCTTGGAATGTGTTCCGGTTTAAGAAAATGTAACAACCCCGTTTTACTATCTGGGGCAACTTAACTAACATCGGCCCGTCCGAAAATATATTTTTTTGCATGTCGCAACGCTCCGTCAATCTTCCTCTAAGAACGCCTGGGACGCTCGGGATCGACCTCGCGCCCAGTCTTTTCTAAGAGACGATTTCGACTACGCTAAAAGCGCGGCCCTTCAGGCAAATGACAAAAAACATATATTTTCGGACGGGCCGATTTATATTCCCTTTCCAACAGATAGTAAAACGGGGCTTCACCATCTGTGAACCCCCGATACTTCTCATGTTATTCTTCTCTATCTTCTATGCTCTAAATTCAATACTTTCATTAGTGATTCCTGCATGTTCTGCCTCATAATTCAACCAACTCGGCAAGGCAACGTTCCTTCTGACTGTTTTGGTATCGATTTTTCTCCGATACTCTCCGGAGTCAATATCCACAAAGGAAATGACAGTAGCGCCTTCTTCGGCAAATGTCGCCTTGGAAACATCCAACGCACTGATATCCGACGGCTCCGGAATTATCTCTTTGGCGTCCTCTCTGGACACGTAATTCAGTTCAATGGCATCCGATATATCTTTTCCCTCTGTCAACAGATCTAAGTCAGGCACTTCTACCAATACACAGTTCTTTGCTTTCGTAAAACGCATGATATACGCTTCTCATTCTATCGCCTCCGATTCTCCGTACCTCATATACACGGCGTTGCAAACACTCCTTATAACAATCCTCTTCGTCTCAAAATCCTCTAAGTAATTTCATCCGTACAATAACACTCCGGACTGTAACATCCGTTACTGCGCATACGCCATCAGCGCCGCATAGCACTCCGGAAACTCCTTCTTCACGGAAATAATTTTTCCGTTTGTATCAAGGAAACCATGCTCCGAATGTCCCTCACAGACAAGGGTCCCGTCTTCCTTATACATGGCATATCTTAATTTCAGCTTCACGCCGCGAAATTCTTCTATCCCTACTTCAACCCGGATTCTTTCCGGAAATCTGGTACTCACCTTGTACTTACAATCCACTCCCGTTACCGGAGATACCATGCCCAGAGCTTCCAGCTTGTCCATTCCCCAACCGATTTGCTCCAAAAAATCCACCCGCGCTTCTTCCATCCATCGAATGTAGTTGGAATGGTGCACGATTCCCATTTTATCTGTTTCGTAATATTGTACTTTGTGTTCATATGCTCTCATTTATTGTTCCTCCCAAATATCTTCTATCTTTTCAAATTTCCTCGCGAATATCTGCTTCAGCCTTACAACCTGACTACTTTTGCAATAATTCTACCAGCATCTCAAATACATACTCCGTTGCCGCCTCTCTTACTGCATTTCTTCCGAGGTCACCAAACTGTTTTGTTACCGTCGTCACTTCGCCGTCTATATAAAAGCCGAAACAAACCGTTCCCACCGGCTTTAACTTGCTCCCCCCGGCAGGGCCTGCAATTCCCGAAACTCCCACACCAACCTGAGCCTTCTGGGCCATTGCAACACCCTCTGCCATCTGACCCGCTACCGGTTCACTGACTACACCGTACTGTTCGATTGTCTCCGGCTTCACATCAAGATACTTAATCTTCGCCTCATTCGCATAAGTTACCACTCCGGCATCAAACACTTTGGATGCGTCCGCCACACTTACCAGTCTTGCGGAACACAGCCCACCCGTACAAGACTCCGCAAAAGAGATACGATATCCTTTTTCCTGCAACACTGCAACTACCCGCTCTTCCGTCAAAACTCTCTTCATCATTCTCCTCCTGTTTCCTATAAAGCAAAAAACCTGCCCGAACAGATGTCGGGCAGGAATTCATTTGATAAACAAACCTATTTACTTTACTCCTGAACACTTACATCAATTGCAGTCTTCTTAATCTTATCAGACACGGAAATCGCCGCCTTCGAAAGAGCTTCGGAATTGATGTAAAGGTTGTACTTATAAATTGTCTTTGCCTTCATGTCGGAAATGGACGTCTCTCCCTTTAAAACCTCTGCAATCATAGCACCGGTCTCAAGGCCAAGTTCATGATAATCGATTGCAGCAGAAGCTACACAGCCCATCTCTACCTGTCCCTTATCACAACCGTAAACCGGGAAACCGAACATATTGGCAGTTTCCAATACGGAAGCAAGAACGGACGCGGTACCGTTATCGCTTACGGTAGAGAAACAATCTACACCCAAAGAAATCAAAGTATCTACCGCACGGCTTACTTCGTCAACAGAGCTTACCCCGATGGTACGAATTACAAAACCATGCTCCAATCCGAGAAGGCTGTACTCACCGATTGCATAGGACGCATTCGGTTCGTTGGTGAAATACACAATACCGATTGCCGTCGCTCTCGGCTGTAACTCGCGAATCATCTTCAACTGTGCATCAATTCTGAGCTCGTCGGAGGTACCGGTAACATTTCCGCTGGTCAGACCGGCACTTTCCGGATCCGTAACAGCCGCATAAATCACCGGAATATCCTTACCTTCCGCAGCAGACATACAAGCCGTAGCGGCATTGGTAGCAATACTGCAAATCACATCAACATCCTTTGCAACAAAATCCTTTGCAATGGACTCACACTTTGCACTATCCAAACCTGCATTCTGATAGTCAACCACAAAATCCGTACCCTCTACCAAACCTGCAGTCTTCAAAGCTTCCAAAATACCCTCGCGGCTTTGGTTTAATGCGCTGTGATCCGCATACTGACAAATACCGATGGTCTTAATCGTGTTCTCCGGTTCCTGTGTTGCTACCGGGGTATTGGTAACTTCCGGCTTTTCCTCTACCGGTTTCTTACATGCCGCTGTACCGAACACCATTCCTACCGCGAGTGTTGCACAAAGCAATCTCTTTACTAACTTTCTCATTTTCTTCCTCCTGGCTTCCGAATCTATTCGTCTAAAAAAATCAAAGGTTCACGACCCAGACTTATTCATCAATCTTTATCGCTGGCTTGTCTTTCTTTACCCAAAAGATTGTATCATTAACCCTACAAAAAGTCAATAGTTTCTGCCGAAATTCCGGACAGAATCCGAGACCTTTCACAAAGGGGTGACCTCGTCTCCTCCAAAGCAAATTCCCCGCGCCCGGTTCACACACATAAGGATTTCCTCCTTTCGTATTTCGTCAAACCACCAGCCGCGATACACCGGATTTGATGTCGTCTGTTCCTCTTCCAATTCCTCAAATAACCGTTCGGCATATTCCTCACCTATGGCACACAAACGCTCCTCGCTTTCTTCCTCCTTCGAAAGCATGCTTCGCATCACCCGGGCAAGAGAATGCAGCTGTTCATTGGTCTTTAAAGAGGTTACCGCTGTCATATCTGCGGAATACTCTCCGCAGATTATCTTTTTACTATCTTCTGTGCAAACAGTCTGCAACAACAAGGATTTCGTTCCTTCTCCCGTCAACAGCACGGTTCTTTTACTTTCTGTAAATTCCGGACACATTCCTTCGGAAACAGATACGTTTAGTGCTTTTACTTCTCCGGTCACATCCGTTGCCGCATATTGATGCATGAGCAACACCGTATCCGCAATCTTTAAGTACTCTCCCGAACCGCCGATAACAAGAATCACCGACACCTCCTTCTGCTCCGCAATACTGCGGATTCTGTCCGTAAACGGAATGATTACTTCGTTTTTCACAATCCTCCGCATCAGTTCATCGCGAATCATAAAGTTTGTGGCACTCTTATCCTCGTCAATGGTCAAAAGACGGCTGTCTCCCGCAATGGCCTCAATAATATTGGCCGCCTGGGAAATGCTTCCGCTGGCATGCTTTGTGGTAAAGTTCCGAATATCCTGAAACGGAATCTCCGAAAAAAACATGGAAATGTCTTCATTAGCCACATATCTTCCGTCCTCTGCATTTGTTACCGCAAGACTTTGTTCCGCCACCACAAACTCCCTACCGTCCCCCGGCACATGATTGTATATTCCGGCCTCCATTGCCTCCAACAAGGTGGTTTTTCCGGAAAATCCGGCCCCGGTGATCACCGTGATTCCCTTCGGAATACCCATACCGGAAAGCGACCTTCCGTCCTCCATAGGCACCGTCACCCGCAGACGTTCCGGCGACACGAACGGCACTGCCGTCTCCAACGGTTCCTCGCTGTCTCCCTTTCTCGGGAGAATACTTCCGTCCGCCACAAATGCCACATATCCATTTTCCCGGCAAAAAGTTCGTAACGTCATCTGTTTCTTATAAACAACCAGTCTCTCGCGTAGTTCTGCCTTATCGAGGAATGCACCGCCATCTTCTACCGTCTTTAAAATATCCGTTATCATCCGGCTGATTCGTTCTCCGAGAACGGACACTCCGGCTCCCGTCGGAAACAGCACAAACAACTTCAGCACAAAGGCATGCATCTCCTTATTGTAAAGCAGTCCGCTCCGCCTCAGAATCCGGCAATCCGGTTTCTGACACTGGATTTTCGATAACAGACGCTCCAGTTTGTTGTTTGTGGTGTACTTCTCGCTCAGTTCTTCAAACAAATGACTGTAATACCGCAGCAGGTAATCCTCAAAAAATGCCGGATATCGGTTAATTTCCTCGTTCTCTATTCCAAGAACATCCGCATCCAGATTAATATACATCGCCACATTGGCCGGATACTTCGGATTCAGCGGTACGAATTTTACGGTAATTCCGTCCACATACTCGTAGGTTTCTCTCCATCTGCTTAACAAATAGGAAACCGGTTTTCCGTTTAAGTATTGTTGTCCGTTGGAACGTAATACCTTCTTTAAGTCTCTTATTCTTTCCATAGAATCATTTCTAATCATCATTGCAGCTATCAGCCCCCTTTTCTTTCGTTGCATCCACAACTTGACCTTCATATCTTAGTTTTCTTTCAAACACCTGCGTTTCCTCTCCCCATAAGTTGTGGAGCTTTTTCAGAAAAACAAATCCGTACTTCTCGTACAGCCCGACTTCGTTAGAGGAAAGATACACCTTCTCATACCCATCGCTCCCGGCAAGTTCGCAGGCATGTTGAATCAGCTTTTCCGAATAACGGTTTCCCCGATGCGTAGGATAGGTATACACAAACCCAATCCACGGTTTCATGCCCTGTTCCGTTTCTTCCACCACGATTTCATCCCGTTCCGCCAATGTGCAGAAGGCAAGCAGTTCCGACGTATGCATTCCTCCCGGCTCATCACCTCCCGACAACCTCTGCAAGGCCTCTTCCGAAGTCTCCTTTGGGCCATCCTCCACCAGCAACAAAAGCCTCGTACTTTCCCCGTACCGTTCCTTCAACACCCCTGCCTCCAGCATTTCGTACAGATACTTTGCCGCCCGCCAGTCATCCTGTACAATCTGCTCCCGTAGGGATTTTTTCATCTCGTTTGTTTGTTCAAAATACTCTATAATTCTCATAAAAACTTCACCTTCCTCATCCGGTTCACCGCAGCCAGTACATCTTCCTTTCGCGGCAAATCCATAAATCGCTCACAGTCCGTAAAATAATTGGAAAAGATACAATCAAAGCCTTCTGTTTCCATTCTTCGATACAGCGCCTCCAACTTCATTCCAACATCAAACTTCGTTTCGTTTAAGGACACCTCCAGATATCGTATCAAAAATCCCACCGCATTTCGCTGCGCCTGGGTAATGAGGCCCGACAACATCCGTAAATCTATGGCTTCTTCGCCCACATAAATAATTCCTACATCCGTTACCGCAAGGCGCTCCATGCCGGTTTCCGGTACAAAGGAAGTAAAACCTTCTCTGTTTAAGATACGGTTTTGCTTCCAGTCCGCCGGCTCTGCCGGTTGTGGCACATCAATCGCCTCTCCCAGCCGTTTCGCATCTTCTGTTACGTTATGTATCCGGTAGTCCTCCATCAGATACACCCGGTCAGCTACCGACAAATATTCGCCGCTTCCTCCAATCACAAGCACGGTGGATACGCCCGACCTTTCATATAACTCCCGTACCCGTTCCGTAAAAGGCGTAATGGGCTCCTTCTTTACCAGTTCCCGCATTCGGGCATCCCGAATCATAAAGTTCGTCGCGCTCCGATCCTCGTCAATGAGAAGGAGTCTGCTTCCCATGCTTACCGCCTCCATGATATTTGCAGCCTGGGAGGTAGAACCGGAGGCCCGTTCCGTGGAAAAGTGCATCGTTTCCTGTCCCGGTATCCATTTGATAAAGGGCGCAATGTTTACATTTTTCACGCTTCGTCCGTCTTCCGCCATAATTCCCATGGCGGTAGCATCCGTAATACAAAGCTCTCTTCCGTCACCCCATGCGTGGTTATAGATTCCGGCGGAAATCGCCTCAAGCAGGGTGGATTTTCCCGAATATCCGCCTCCGGTAACCACGGTTACACCCCGTTTAATGCCCATGCCTTTGACTCCGCACACTTCTATTTCATCCTCCGGTACACTCTGAAACGGAACCGCTCCCTGCATCGGCAAATCATTTCCGCCCTCCCTTGGCAAAATTCCTCCGTTGGCAAGAAAAGCGCAATAAGGACTCTTCTTCAGCCATTTGCGGATGTCCTTCTGCAGCTGTTCCAGTTCCAATGCATCCGCATACTCATGTTGCTTAAACTCTGCAATATACCGGTCCACCGTATCCGGCAGTTCCTGGGTCAGCATCCGCAGTGTCTTCCGAAGATTCCGCTCCGGCAATTGTACTTGAATCATGAGACACAAGCAAAGTTCCGGTGCCCCCACTTCCTCCGGCGGTATCAGATATACCGCACCGCCGCTACCGATGGTATAATCCTTTTTCGTACACACCTTAAAATACACAGAATTTCTTGCCAGCACTTCCCCACCCGGACGATAGCAATAATACTTTCCCTTCTCACTGTCCGGTCGGTTCCGGTTGTAAAGCGGCTCGTTTAACTCATCAATGTACGGCAAAAATGCCCGCAGGCAATAATCCGCTCCGGCAACACTTATCTCCGTAATTCCCAGATGCTTTACAGGGATGGATATCGTAATGGTCGGCTTATCCTGGGCCAGCTTATGGGTCCGCTCAATCCGGTATCCGATGTCCTCCCGGTAGTAAGTGCTGTCCATATCTTCATAAGGTGCCATTGTTCCCTGATACGGATGTACAAGCATCCGTCCTTCATACATCTCCTTATAGGTCTTTGTGTTTGTTTCCATACTTAAAATTTTCTGTTTCAATCGTTTCATGGTATCTTGCCCCTTTCGTTTGTGTGCAAGGCAGAGTTATCCCGCAAAGAGCATGAATCCGTTTTCGGAATCCTCCTCCGAGCCCAGTCGCATGTGACCTCTTCCTTGCTGTGTGTTTCACTTGATTTCGTTACTGATTTTGTTGGGATAAAAAAGAAATTCTTATTTAGATCGGGGTTGAAAAGAATGGTGGGCGCGTTCGCGTGACTAGAGGTTTCCGTGCAGGCGGTGCTTCGCATCTACACCCCCGCACTTCGCGACCTTCAGTCGCTCAGTCGTGGGCGCGTTCGCATGACTGGATATTTGCGTGCAGGCCCACGCTCCGCGTTTCACCCACGCACTTCGCGACCTTCAGTCGCTCAGTCGTGGGCGCGTTCACATGACTGGATATTTGCGTGCAGGCCCACGCTCCGCGTTTCACCCACGCACTTCGCGACCTTCAGTCGCTCAGTCGTGGGCGCGTTCACATAATCAGAGATTTTCGGAAACAAGTTTCCAAAATCTCTTCTATGCTCACTTTGCCTGCACGCAAAAAGGGCACGTCCGCGGACGTGCCCTAAATACTCACCTAAAGAATCTCTGTACAATTAGAACTTGGACAGAGCTACGGCGACCGATACAACATCCGACTTAAATAAGATTGTCATACAAATCGCCTCCTAACCATAAAAAGAAAAACTAATCACTACGCTGACCATTATAACCACCAATATAATATATGTCAATACATTTTTCAAAATTTTGGTTGAACATTTGTTCTGGTTGTGTTATAATAAATTTACGGAACAATCGTGTTACAGGGTGGGTTGACCTTCATTCTTACAGAATGGAGGTGGAGCTTATGAAGAATCGAAACAAATTTGATTTTCAAGATTTGTTGTCCTTCGGACTCTTTCTTATAGCTTTGCTTACATTCGTTTTTACGTTTTGTAAGTAAACAAACATAGAAAAACCACCCTCTTAACTTTGGCCGGTTGATAGGGTGGTATTTCTAACTCTAATCGCAAGGTCAACCCACCTTGTGGGCGGTTGTTCCTTTTTCTGATTTTAGTTTATCATATCTCTTTTATTTTTGCAATCTCTTTTTTCCTTACAATTCAAACTCCGCATCCGTCTTCACATCACCCATCACCTCGAACGGTCCCGGAGTAACATTGCCTGCCGGACGCTTCTTGCCGAAGAAATCCGTATCAAATACGATGTTGGTACCGTCCGGATTCTCGTATGCCATTTCCGCATGATAGGATGTACCGAGGGTATCTGCGGATAACAGCTCAGAACCTTCTCCGCCCAGCAGGTCTGCATTTTTAATACATACCTTTACGCTCTTCTTATCCTCGGAAACCGTTACCGTAATGCCCGGCTCTGCACATACCTTTGCTTCCGGTTCATGAGAGCAGCCTACAGCTCCGCCGAAATATGCATTTCCCTTAATCTGCACCGGAATTGCCCAACGACCTAACGGGAAAATACTGCCGTACTTCTCGATACGCTCCTTACGCTCCTCTTCCGTGTACTCCCACGGCATCTTCTCATCACCGGTCGGATACTTGTCGTAGCAGGAAAGTCCCGCCGGATGCAAATAGCAGATAGAATCCGCCGGCACACCATCCATCACCGGACCGCCGTCCTCTCGTTCCTTACGCTCCGGAAGCGGCAAATGCTCGAAGAAAGTCATCGGCTTTACGTCCTTATCGCCGTCACCTAAGAACAGGTTATTGACATAACGGTCGTCTCCGCCGGAGAAATTGTTGTATCCTGCCATCGCAGTCTCGTGCGGGAAATGATACGGTGTTGAACGGCCCAGCTCTTCCTTCGGCAAAATTCTGCCTGCAAACAGATTATGTACAAATGCACCACCTTGGGCCATATTTCTGAAGTTCATCGGAGACAGGAACAAGTTGTGGTCCACCAAATACGGTCCGTGACATACTTCCACAAAGAAGTCCTCGGAAAGGTTGTCAAAGAACACATTTCTGCTGATACGGGTACCCTGTGCCTGCCAGTCCAGCCATACCGCACGATAGCAACCGTAAATCTTGTTATTCGTAATCTGAGTGTCCAAAGATGCATGAAGCTTAATACCTGCCACTTCCGCACCATGGAACACACGCTTATGATGAATTCTGTAAATGGTATTTCCGGTAATGGTACTGAAGGCACCGCCCAAATGACCTACCACGCCGGCCTGCTCACAATCATGAATCACGTTGTTGCGTACCATATGACTGCCGATAAAGTCCTTATGCCAGTTCCCGTGAAGAGCTCTGAAAATAACCTCCTGCTCTCTCTGGGTACCGCCCTTTCCCTTGCCGTCGGACCACTCGTTGTGACCGGTACTGATATCCTTACCAAGGCTGACACCGACACACTTGGACCCGAAAATCTCGTTATCCTCGATAATCCAGCCCTTACTCCAGTGCGGTCCGATAAGGCCCTCCTGAAGTGCCGTCGGCGGAGCCCACTGCGGAGCGCCCTGACAAATGGTAAAGCCCTTTACGGTAATATAGTTGAGACCTGTCTTTTCCGGCCAAAAGCAAAACGGACGCACCGTAATTTCTACGTCTTCCTTGGTCGGGTCCGCATCTCCGAAATTTGCCCAAATCTTTGTAGTTTTCTCTCCTGCTTCCGCATACCAAACAAGCTTTGATTCCTCCGAATACTTTGCCTGCGGCCAAACCTCCGGGTTCGTCAGCTTTTCTACGGATTCTGCCTCATACATCGGCAATTTATTCAAATACACATCACCAAGATGCGGTACAAAGGCGCCCTTAAACAGCCAGTCACCGTACAAATCTTCCTTGAACGGATTGCGGTCCGTAAATAAGCTGTTGTCTACTTCGGTACTCCATACCTGACCGCCTTCGTTTTTCCAATCCTTCACCTGCTCCGCACCGCTGATTACTACCTCTCCGTCACCGGCCGACCGGTACACGATTCTTGCAGCCTCGGTTCCGCCGTTTTCCGGACGTACCCATTCTCTGTACACACCGGCATGTACCGTAACCGTATCTCCGGCCACAGCCGCCTTAGCTGCATGAGAAATGGTTAAAAACGGCTGTTCCGCGGTTCCTAACGCTGCGTCATTTCCTGTTTTCGCTACATGATACTCCATAACAAACCTCCTCGTATAATAAATTTGTCTTACTTTATCTTTTCAATTACAATCTTATGAAAATTGATTCCGTTCTGTCCAAAGGCCAGACGTACTCTGGTCGGTTGGAAGGTCAGCATATATTCGCCCGTAAAGGACAGCGGCTCACCGTTGGTTCCGTGCCAGGTAAAGGTATCGTGAACCGTTCCCATAAAGTATAACGTTACCGGCATCTGTGCCAGTTCGCTGGCCGTAGAACTTGCGGTAAAGGTAAAGCGATACTTAGTGACCTCCTCCACATTTAACATAAAGGTATGATGACTTCCCTTTTTACTGTGCACTCCGGTCAAATCAATTTCCAGATAATCCCCGAGATGATAGGTGTAACTTCCGTTCGCGCCGTCCTCTTCATCCTCCGCGTGATAGTTCACCCGTTCAATCTCATCATCGATTCCGCGAAGACGCTTTAATGCATGGGTTCCCAAAATAAACCGGCAAATATTCGCCGCATTTCTCTGTAATTCCGCACGCTGTAAAGAACCGTCCGCCAGAGATTCCATCACATTATCGTCATGGGTCAGACTGTCTCTCGTTACCATATATACATCGTTCTGAGACATGGCAAGTGCCGCAAAATCACGCCTGTCCACCGGATGATTTCTGCGATTAATCGCCGCCCACCAGTCGGTCATTACCATGCCGTCAAAGCCCCAGTCGTCACGTAAAAGTGCCGTTGCCAAATCATAATTTCCCGCAGTCCAGACTCCGTTTAAAGAACCGTAAGTGGTCATAATCGTCGATGCCTTACCGTCCTTTACCGCAATCTCAAAACACTTCAGATAAATCTCGCGAAGGGCGCGTTCGGAAATTACGGAATCCGAGGTGTGGCGTCCGGACTCCTGGTCGTTTCCGCAAAAATGCTTGATCGTGCCGGTAACTCCCGCGGAATGAAAGCCCTTAAGTTCTGCCGTAGCCATAGTTCCGGTCAAATACGGATCCTCGGAAAAATACTCAAAATTACGTCCGTTCAACGGATGACGGTGAAGGTTCATGCCCGGTCCCAGCATACAATCCACCTTATGATATGCCGCTTCCAAACCGAAACAGGTAAACAGCTCATAAATCAATTCCTTGTTAAAGGTAGAAGCAATCAATGTACCGTTCGGAATGCTGAAAGCCTTGGTACCGCAGTCCATACGAATCCCCGCCGGACCGTCCGCACAACAACCGCAAGGGATGCCGAATGCCGCCAATTCCTCCGTTACGCCGCCGAAGGTAGATGCCGTACCCGGCGTTACCTTCGGACTGCTCATTCCCTCGCCGCGAATGATACAAGCCAGATTCTCATCGGAGAACTGGGCTATAAACGCATCCATGGAAGCCTTACCGTCTGCCACGTCAGCCAGCTTAATTCCCTTATCACCGGTGTAAGCAAGTGCCTTCGGCATACGGGCTTTTCTGCGTACCTCATCCTGCGGTTCCACCGCCGGTACTTCTTCAAAGCTTACCTTGTAGCCTAAGCCGTCCTTCTCCGGCAGCATGCGGGTAAAGGAACGATCCGGTGCCAACACCTGCTCGTGCTCGGACACCACATAAGTCTCCGGTACATTGGTAGAAGCTGCCTTCTTTGCACTGCGCACATCCGCGCCTACATAGAAAATATATTCGCCCGCTTCCAACACAAAGCAGGACTTATATCCGGTCTTACCGAAATCATCAAAGGACGCAAAATCCTCGGTCTTTACAGCCACCGTCAGCATCTGTGTCTCTCCCAATGCCAGTTCTTTTGTCTTTTCATAGCCGCAAAGCACTCTTGCCGGCTTACCAAGCACTCCCTGCGGAGCCTCGCAATATACTTGTACCACTTCCTTGCCGGCTACGTCACCGGTATTGGTTACCGCCACCTCTAAAGTCACACCCTCCTTCGCTACGGAAACCGACTTTGTCTCCACGGAAAAGGTGGTATAGGACAGACCGAAGCCGAAGGGATACATTACCTTATCCTTGGCAAAGGTCTCAAAATAACGATAGCCCACATAGATATCTTCGGTGTAGAAATTCCTCTCCCTACTTCCGAAATACGGATGAGAAGGGTAATCCTCAATGGTATACGCAATGGTATCCGGAAGCTTACCGGACGGGCTCACCTGTCCGGTAAGAATCTGTGCCGTACCGGTTCCGCCAAGCATACCACCCTGCCAGCCGTACAGTACTGCCTCCGGTTCGTATTTCGTTACAAAGCTCATATCGATCAGACCGCCCACATTCAGAAGCACCACCATCTTTTTGAAATGCTTCCGCACCTTGGAAAGCATCTCCTCTTCCTCATCACTTAAGAAATAGGCTCCCTTTTCCGCGCGATTATCCTGGTCCTCGCCTGCGGTACGTCCAAGAATCACAAGAGCCACCTCCGACTCCGACGCTGCCTTTTCGCAAAGAGCATCGGATAGCTCCATTTCCTTCTGGCTCCAAGGCTCTGCCCCCCAGCCGGTACCCAAATCAAAGGGATGCTCCATACACCAGTCTTCGTACACCTTTAACAACTCGCGGTTTACCTCTACGTCTCCGCTTTCCAAAAGTCCTTCCGTAATCCCTACCACATGCGAAACATTTACCATTCCTCCGGATCCGGTTCCGCTTTTATAATAATCCAGCTGGATTCTTCCGAATATCGCTACCTTTTCCCCCTTTTGAAACGGCAACACGTTGTTTTCGTTGCGAAGCAACACAATACCCTCCGCCACCGAGCGAACCGCCGTCTCCGAATAATACTGCCAGTCCAATACCTTCTTTTGTCCCATACATCGTCCTTTCTGCCGAACTCCCGGCCTTCATCCGCGGTTGTTTCTCTGTAACAAAAACGCCTCCGCCAACACAAAATCCTCCGGTGTTGTTACCTTTATGTTGGTATAACTTCCCCGCACCATCTGAATCGGAATATCATGATACAAGCCCACCACCATGGCGTCGTCCGTTACATTGATTTCCGGCTCTTTTATCAATCGTTCGTATGCATTATACACCATAGAAAAGCCGAAACTTTGCGGCGTCTGAGCACTCCATAGACTGTCCCGTTTCGGAGTCAGGGTAATGGTTCCCCTCTCATCCGTCATCTGAATGGTATCCTTTACAGGCATCCCGGCTACACAAGCTCCGTAATGTTCGGTTTCCGTAATCAACCGATTGATGAGTTCTGCCGTCACCAAAGGCCTGGCTCCGTCATGAATCAGAACGTAGCCCGGTGCTTCCTTCTCCGTGATTTCTCCCGACATTTCCCCTGATACTCCAAACCCTTCCGACTTTTCTTTCAGACACTTCAGTCCATTCCATACGGACTCATACCGTTCCGCGCCACCGGCAACGATTCCTATCACCTTTGTAAACCCAAACCGTTCCACCAGTTCTTTTCTGCAATACTCCTCATCGCCCTCCGCTGTCACCAGCACAACACTCTCTGCATCACTTTCTTCAAAGGCCTTCAGTGAATAATACAGAAGCGGCTTTCCGAGAAGCTCCATATACTGCTTCGGAACGTCGCTTTGCATTCTGCTTCCTTTTCCTCCGGCCAATACAATCCCCGTTGCTGCCATACTCCTCCTTATCGCTCTCCGAGCTGCAAATTCGGTACCGCATTCAAATCCAGGCCGTGCCGAACTCCCTTTTTTATCTCATAATAGGCTGCCGCACCGATCATGGCCGCATTATCCGTACAAAGAATCGGTGACGGACGATACAATTCGATACCGGCCTTTTTACAAGCTTCTTCCATCCCCCCGCGAATGGCGGAATTGGATGCCACACCGCCGGCCAAAGCCAGCTTCTTCATGCCGGTCGCTTTCACCGCCGCCATGGTTTTTTCCACCAGCACCTCCACTACCGACTGCTGGAAGGATGCCGCCACATCCGCAGGATTAACTTCAATTCCTTGCATGGCCGACTGATTCAAATAATTTAATACCGCCGACTTCACACCGCTAAAGCTGAAATCATACGGAGAATCCGCAATTTGTCCCTTCGGAAAAGTGATTGCTTTCGGATTACCTTCCTTGGACAACTTGTCAATCTTCGGACCGCCCGGATAACCGAGCCCGATGGCTCTGGCCACTTTATCAAAGGCCTCTCCCGCCGCATCGTCATGAGTCCGTCCCAAAATCTCATACTCGCCGTAGTCCGCCACACGAACCAGATGGGTATGACCGCCGGATACCACCAGACACAAAAACGGCGGCTCCAAATCCAAATTTTCTATGTAATTTGCGGAAATATGTCCTTCAATGTGATGTACTCCGATCAGGGGCTTTCCTGCCGCATAGGCAAGGGCTTTTGCATGGGCCACACCTACCAAAAGCGCACCTACCAAGCCCGGCCCATAGGTCACCGCCACCGCATCAACCTCAGAAAGCGTCATGCCTGCCTCGGACAACGCCTGATCCACCACGTTGTTAATACGCTCCGTATGCTTTCTGGATGCGATTTCCGGCACCACGCCGCCGTATAATGTATGGATATCGATTTGTGACGAAATCACATTGGACAGCACCTTACGGCCGTCCTCTACCACCGCTGCCGCGGTTTCGTCACAGGATGATTCAATTGCTAAAATTCGCACAATTCTTGCCTCCGTTAATTCACATTACACCAGTCTCCACCCTATAGTATCACAACCGGACTTCCTTTTCGTCCGCTTTATTCGTTTTTCTCGTCGGCCGTTTCCCAGCCCAAAATCTTATACTTTCCGTCGGTATCCTTTCTCATAATCAGATTCCGATAACTTCCGCCGCTTCCTCCATCAGACTTACTCATTAACTGGAACATAATGGAGGCATATTCTCTGCCGTCATGCTTCCACTTGGACACATTACTGGCTTTGTCCAAAACGTATCCCGTAAAAACAAGCTTCTTTTCTTTTGCCGTTTGGAGTTCCTCTTTGGTAGCCGCAAGCAGGGAATCATACGGATTCAGTGCCGCAAACTCCTCATCAAACAACTCCTGTTCCTTCCTTACCAGTGCCGCCAGCTGGTCCTCTGTGGTGTCCGCACTGTAAATGCATTCCACAATTCCGCAATAAAGCTCTGCCACAGAATACGGAGTCGGCGGATAATTGTTCGTAAGATCTTTGGCAAGAATCCGTTCCGCCACCGTGTTTACCGGCTCTTTTGCCTCCCGCCCGGAGCGGTCAATGTACATGTACAACGCTACAATGGCGCACGCCAACACCAATACCACGCTGATACTAACGATTCTCTTTTTCATCTTCATCAGAATCCCTCCTTCACGCCGCAAATCGGATTATTCGTTTTTATCGAACTCCAACACAACCGTTCTGCCGTCCTTCGCCGCATAGGTAGCCGGAAAAATCTTCCGGGTCTTCGGAATAAACTCCTCCGGACGAATGAGGGACGGGCTGTAATGGGTCAGCCACAGTTCCTTTACATTCGCCTCTTTCGCCAACTTTGCCGCTTCATAAAAGGTCATGTGCTTGTGTTCCAAAGCTTTATTCATCTTGTCGTCTTCGCCGTACATTCCCTCACAGATAAACAAATCTGCTTCTGCGGCGTGGGCAACCATGCTTTTCGTCGGTCTCGTATCTGTGCTGTAAGCAAGACGGATACCCTTTCGCGGCGGCCCCAGCACCATATCCGGGGTAAAGCAAACGCCGTTTTCTTCAATGGTCTCGCCCTTCTGCAACCGGTTCCAATATTTCTGTGGAACGTTATTCTCTGCCGCCCGTTCCGGGAAGAACCGCCCCCCCCGGCGTACCACTACGGAATATCCGTAACAGAGCACGTTATGATTTACTTTATATGCCTCAATTTCATAACCGTGGGTAAAAATCGTCTCCTCCGCCTCGGTTAATTCATGAAATTCAAGTGCAAAGGGCAGCTCCGGCGCGATGGTCCGGAGTGCGCCAACTACCCGTTCCAACCCCTTCGGTCCGATGAGAGTCACAGGCTCCTTCCGTTCTGCATTTCCCATGGACAACAACAATCCCGGCAAACCGCTGATATGATCCCCATGATAATGGGTAAAACAAATCACATCAATATCATGAAAACTCCATCCTTTCTCCCGAATCGCCACCTGGGTACCCTCGCCGCAGTCAATCAGCAGACTGCTGCCGTTTAACCTGGTCATCAGGGCGGTGAGCCAACGATTCGGAAGCGGCATCATTCCGCCGGTCCCTAACAAACAAACTTCTAACATAAAACCTCCTGCTTTTTTTCTATCTTCACAGGTAACTTAAACTGCTTTATCCATTCATCATAGCAGTCCTCACACACTACAATATGATGAATCTGTAAATCTTTTTCGGAAAAATAGCCCCACTCCTTGCGTATATACACCGCATCCTCCGTCACGGTTTTGCCGCTGTCGGAAGTCGCAAGGGCTCGTCCGCAACAATTACAGAGTACCTTCTGCTTCATCCGTTCCACTCCTTTCAATCCCTCAGAGTAATTATACCTCATTTTGGTTGAAATGGGTAGTGGTAATTATTTTCTTCCCAAGAGTCCGCCGGGCGCATGCGGAGTATTTCCTCGAGAACCCGCTCTCGCTCATGCGGAAACATAGCAGTACTAGGCTCGAAAAGACCTCGCCAAGTGCTGATGTTTCCTTATGGTTCTCTCCGGAAATCTCCGCATTCGCCCGGCGTCGGTACTTGGAAGGGGAGAAGATATGTATTTCAAGCCCTCGACAAATTGGAATTTGAAAGAATTATTATTTATTTTTCAGTTCGCGGTTGTCCTTTTCGGATTCAAATATTTCAGCAACTGCATCGGTAAGCTCATCCGTCCAGACCTTTCCGCTTTTTACGACGTTTGCCCAGGGGCAGAGTTTTTTATAGTCATCATCGAAAACAATGGTGTAAGGAGGTCCGCAGCGGTCATCAACAGCCATGTACATGCGTCTGCCTTGGTACATAAGGCCGCCCGCTTCACTTTCTGTCATTTTTTTGTCAAGACGGTCGAATATTTCTTTTGTTATTTCATACAGGCGATAATCCTGAAAGCCACCATATTCTCCGAAATATCTTCCGCTATTTTCATCAAAACAAGCTTTCCAGCCGGACCCGTTTTTAAAAAGCATGATATAAACCTCCCCGCTTAATCTGTTCGCTAAATTC
>CALBKM010000001.1 GCA_937895705.1 uncultured Clostridia bacterium | reverse complement strand
GCTTTGCGTAGCGGATATTATTGAAAATCGTACCGGAGAACAGGAAGGTCTCCTGCAATACCACACCGATTTTGGAATGGTAGTAGTCGATATCGATATCCTTAATATTCTGACCGTCTACGATAAGCTCTCCGCCGTCCACATCATAAAGGTGCATAATAAGGTTGATGATGGTGGACTTTCCGGCACCGGAAGCCCCGACGAGACCGATCATTTCTCCCGGCTTTACCGTAAGGTTAATGCCCTCTACAACGGGTTCGTAAGAATGGTACCCAAAGGTAGCATTCTTAAACTCGATAGCACCGGTAATTTCCGGCTTTGAAGCTTTTTCCGTATTCTTAATCTTCGGCTCCTGGGTCATAATATCGTTAATACGTTCCATACTGGTTACCAGGTCCATAAGCTGACGCGGCAAATTGTTAATCCATCCGAGATACATATAAAGCATGGAGGTATAGCTGACAAACTGCATTACTTCACCGGCAGTCATGGTCTCTCCCAGCACACTTCGTCCGCCGTAGAAAATAACCAGATAGACACCGGCACCCATAAGGAAGTTGAGAAGCGGGAAAAACATGGCCCAAAATACTTCGTTTTTCTTTTGTACATTGGCAAATACATCGGAAAACATATTAAACTTTTCGGACTCATCCTGTTCCTTACCGTAGCCCTTTACCACGTTCATACCGGAAATAACATCCTGCAAAGCACTGTGTACATCATCGGACTTTTTACCCTGCAAACGGAAGCGGCGATGAATGTTCTTTCTCCAAAGCATGGAAACCACAGCCGCAATCGGTACAAAAATAAAGGAAATCAGTGCCAGCTTCCAGTTCAATACCAGCATGTAAATCACAACCGCCACGAACATAATCACAACCGTAAACATGTTACAGAATACATTTTCCATAAACATACGGATACGGTTGGTGTCATGCATAATACGGTTCATCAGTGCACCCGGACGTTTTTCGTGTATGTAGGACAGAGACAGCATCTGAATCTTTCCGTACAGCTTGGAACGTAAATCTCTTCCGATGGTGGAACCGAGCTTTGCACAGCCGTAGCTCTTTCCGATATCTACCACCGCAATTCCGATCCCCACTAAAAACATGGCAACAAGTACCAGCATCGCCGCCAGATAGTTTTTCTTTCCGCTATATAAAACTTCATCCACCAAATACTTCTGTAATTCCGGACTGAACAGACCGATGATTGCACGGGTTACCATAAGAGCAATAATCGGAATCAACTGCTTTTTATAGGACCCGAGTAATTGCATAATCTGATAAAACACACCTCTGCTTTTCCGGTTACAATAAGTACACTCTTTCGTACCCGGCAATGCTCTTCCGCACACAAAACAGGTCTTTTCGTACTCTTCGCTCTCGGCACGCTCGCTGCTTCCGCTTTTTAAAAGAGCCACGCCTCTTGCCACATAGGCATATCGGGCCAGGTGCTTGGAAGAATATCTTACAATCAGATAGTCCTGCCCGTCCTTTACCGCATACAACACACCGCAGTTAATCCGCGGCTCAGCTTTTACCGCATCGTATTCGGAAAGGTCATATTCTTTTTCCTTCACGGCATTCTGTAACAATACAAGGCGTTTGTTTGTCACAACCGTATACGCATTCTTTACATAGTTGCCGGAAAGATCACAATCGTAAGGAACCGCATACAGCACTTCCTCTCCTTCTGTAAGAGAAAGGGCCGCAAGCTCCTTTTGATTTAACTCAAATTTTAATATCATATGGATTTCCTCTCTCGACATTATGCGGTCCGCCGTCTGCCTTCCGCATAAAAACCACACCTTACAGGAACAAATCTAACTTCTTCTGCTCCTTTATCGTAAGCTTCGATACATCCGGAATTTCAAACCGGTTTTCATCAATATCCGAAATAATAATTCTCGTATCGGAAAGATGTACCACCGCATTACCGCCCATACGGATTACAAACCGGCAATGTCCTCTGTCGGTATCCACATCAAAGTATGCGAAACCGTACTGGTCCTTAATCTGATAAATCTTCGTAATAATCGGTGTAAAATAACGGAGCGCCAGCTGTTCCAAAAGCATCTCCTTCACTTCCTGCGGAAAGATTTCCATGTTCTCAATGACACCGATTTCCTTGGAAGTCTCCTCGGCGGTACGAATAGAAATGTACTTGCCCGGCTCGGAGAATGGGAACATCCGCACCACCTGGACACGGGAATACTCTTCCCCTTCTACCTTAAGGCTGACAAAACCGCCTTCGGTACGGGCAAAGGTTGCCGTTTCCGGAGTCAGATAACGGAGACGAAGCATCGCTTCGGTTTCCTGCTCCATCTGTTCTAAACTGAATTCTTCTTCAAAATGATCTCTCACAATAGCCTCCTATTCCAGCCCCTTAAGCGCAAGTGCCTTCGTCTGCAATTCCATTAACTTATAATAGGTACCGCGAAGCTCCTCTAACTCTTTCTGGGTTCCTTCTTCCGTAATACGTCCGTGATCCAGTACAATCAAACGGTCCGCATCCCGCAAGGTAGACAAACGATGGGCAATGGACAACGTGGTGCGGTTCTTTACCAGGTACTGCATAGACGTCTGAATCGCTTTTTCCGTCTCCGTATCCACAGACGCAGTCGCCTCGTCTAATATCAAAATCTTCGGGTTTGCCAGAATCGCCCGGGCAATGGAAATACGCTGTCTCTCACCGCCGGATAGCTGGCGTCCCGAGGAGCCGATGACCGTATCGTAACCGTCCGGCATACGAAGAATAAACTCATGAGCGCTTGCCAGCACCGCAGCCTGAATAATCTCTTCCTTTGTAGCCGTCGGGTTCGCGTACGCAATATTCTGCTCTACCGTGCCCATAAAAATATAAGTTTCCTGGGATACCATAGCTACATTACGACGCAAATCGTAAAAAGCCATATCCCGCACATTGACGCCGTCGATTAAAATCTGACCCTCCTGCGGATCGTACATGCGGGAAATCAGATTTACAAGAGTGGTCTTTCCCGCACCGGAACGTCCTACAATACCAAGCATTTCGCCCGGCTTAATATGTAAGGTAATGTCTTTTAAAATCGGTTTACTGATTTCATAACCGAAGGTCACATGGTCAAGAACAATCTCTCCCTCCGGCTCTGTCAGACGCACTGCCTGTTCCTTCTCGATTACCTCCGGAATGGAGTCCAGAATCTCAAACATACGCTGTGCACTGTTCATACTGTCGGACCAGTTATTAAAGAAATGGGAAAAGAAATCCAACGGACCGGAAAGCTGGCCCACATATCCGGTAAAGGTAAGTAACATACCCACTTCAAAATGCTCCGTCGCCATTACAAACCAAACACCGAGAGCCCAAACAATCAGGTTAATCAACTCTCTCACGCCGGAGAAGATAATTCTGAACTTGTTGTTATAGCGTACAATATCCACCTCTGCCTCGGAAAGCTTTTTGTTTCCCTTCTCAAAGCGGGAAATCTCATTTTCCTGCTGGCCAAAGGCTTTTACCACACGGGCACCCGTCAGGTTGTCGTTTACGTTACTGTTTACGGTACGCTCTTTTCTGTGACGTCGTCCGTACAGGCCCCAAAGCTTCGGACGAAGCTTCATACTGATAATCAGCGTAATCGGCATTAAAACAACTGCTACGATTGCCAGCTGCCAGCGCATGGAAAACATAACCGTCAGAGTCGCAATTATCGTAAAACCGTGTACAAACGCATACGGAAGTACATCTACAAAAAATCCGGTAACACGGTCCGCATCACTTAACACACGAGTCATCAAACTTCCGGTTTGTCTGCTCTTAAAGAACTGAATGGACAATTTCCCCATCTGATGGAAAACATCCTTTTTCATATCTCTTACCACGCTTACCACTACCTTTGCGGTAATTACGCCATGGATAATCTGGAAGAGCTGCAATACCAGTCTTGTCAGGAACATTACCACTACAAGAATGGTAAGTGCCGTAAATATTTCTACCTTTTCCAATCCGACCGGTTCTAAGAACGTAAGGTTCTTTCGAAGCACATAGTCATAGAGAACCGTACCGCTCAAATACGGCCAGATAAGATTTAAGAGTGCCGTAATCACTATGCTGAGGAACAACAAAACAACAGCGCCTGTGTACGGTTTAAAGTACGAGAATGTACGGACAAACACAGACTTTCTGTCCATACACTTCGGACAAATCTTCCGGTTCATATCCGGATACATGGTTCCGCACTTCGGACAATATTCCTCTTCCTCCGGCTTTTCTTGCTTTTCTCCCTCTTCATCCTTGTCAAGGTGTTCTAAGCGACGAACCAACTCATATGCATGTTTGATACATAAATTTGAAAATGCGGCAAGAATACGCTCTGTGCCCTTTACCTTTGCGGTAAGGACCGCGCATGCCACCTGACGTTCAATCCGCACCTCGGAAAGCTCCTCTACGGAATATACAACGAGAGAATACTCCCGTGATTCCTTCGGCTCATCCGATACCGGATATCCCTTAAAGATATGCACTTCCGACGGCACTTCCGGAGAAGAGGCTATGGCCAGCTTCTCCTTTGTCAGTACCAAATACCCGTCCGCATACTCGCAGGCGGTATTCATATCGGTGCGTGCACCCAATAAAATCTGATTATTTTCGATTCCCTGCCGTTCAAGCAAATCCAGGACCTGCTCCGGCATGTTCGGTATACGCATAATGTTCTCCTTTAATCAATGAAACGACCTTCGTTTCAAACACAACAAGTCTCTTTCCCCGGACTTCCTTCGGAGGACAGCTTCTACACCTTTTCTTTTGATTCGATTACTCTTCTTCCTTACTTGCGGTAATTGCAAGGGCCAGCTCGGTAAGCTGCTTGTCGTCAACCACATTCGGAGCGTCTGTCATCAGACAGGATGCGTCCTTTACCTTCGGGAATGCAATTACATCACGGATGGAGTCTTCTCCCGCCATAAGCATCACAAGACGGTCAAGACCGTATGCAAGACCCGCATGCGGCGGAACACCGTACTTGAACGCATTCAGTAAGAATCCGAATCTATCATAAGCTGCTTCTTTGGTAAATCCTAACTTTTCAAACATCTTTTCCTGTACGTCGTTCTGGAAAATACGCACGGAACCACCACCGATTTCGGTGCCGTTTAACACGATATCATACGCCTTTGCACGTACCTTGCCCGGGTCGGTATCAAGGAGTGCAAGGTCCTCTTCCATCGGCATGGTGAACGGATGGTGCATTGCTACGTAACGCTTCTCTTCCTCGTCATACTCCAGAAGCGGGAACTCCGTTACCCACAGGAAATTAAACTGCTTCTTATCCAACAACTCTAACTGCTTTGCAAGCTCTAAGCGGAGCGCGCCGAGCACGTCGTAAACCACCTTGTTTTTATCTGCCGCAAACAAAAGCAAATCGCCCGGCTCACCGCCCATAGCGGCAACCAGTGCCTTAAGCTCCTCTTCGGTCATAAACTTTGCAAAGGAAGACTTAATATTGCCGTCCTCTTCCACTGCAAGGTAAGCAAGACCCTTTGCACCGTAGCCCTTTGCAAACTCGACCAAAGCGTCAATCTTCTTACGCGGCATGGCAGCCTGCCCCTTCGCGTTGATACCCCTTACGGACCCGCCGTTCTCAAGCGCACCGGTGAACACACCGAAACCGCAGCCAGCAACAACCTCGGAAACATCCGTCAGTTCCATGCCGAAACGGGTGTCCGGCTTATCGGAACCGAAGCGATCCATAGCCTCTTGCCAGGTCATACGCTGAATCGGCAGGGTCACTTCTACATCGAGAACCTCCTTAAAAAGCTTCTGTAAAAGACGCTCATTGACATCAATTACGTCATCAATATCCACAAAGGAAAGCTCCATATCAATCTGGGTAAACTCCGGCTGACGGTCCGCACGTAAATCCTCGTCACGGAAGCACTTTACAATCTGGAAATAACGGTCATAACCGGAACACATCAAAAGCTGCTTAAAAATCTGCGGAGACTGCGGCAATGCATAGAAATTGCCCGGATGCACACGACTCGGTACAAGATAATCTCTTGCACCCTCCGGGGTACTCTTGGTAAGCATCGGCGTCTCGATTTCAAGAAATCCTTCCTCTGCAAGGAACTGTCTGGTTAACGTTGCCACCTTACTTCTCATCATAAGATTTCTCTGTAAATCCGGACGACGAAGGTCAATGTAACGATACTTCAGACGAAGCTCTTCCTTGGTCTTGGAGTCTTCTTCTACCGGGAACGGCGGAACCTCCGCCTCGGAAAGAACACGAAGCTCCTTCGCACGCACTTCGATATCACCGGTTGCCAGGTTCTCGTTTACCGCACCGGAACGAGCCACCACTTCACCGACCACAGCAATTACGAATTCGCTGCGAAGCTTCTCTGCTTTTGCAAAATTTTCACATCCGCAGGTATCTTCTTCGAAAATAATCTGAAGCAATCCTGAACGATCGCGCAGATCCAAAAAAATAATACCGCCCTTGTTACGGCTCTTCTGTACCCAGCCCATAACCGTTACGGTTTCACCGATATTTGCGTTACTCACCTCGGTACATCTGTGACTTCTCTTCAAGCCCATCATTGATTCTGCCATTTCATTTTCCTCCTTCGCTTCCTCTTGATTATAAGAAAATTATCAAAAGAAAACTTCACTCATTTTTATATAGTACACTATTTTAAGCTCCGTGTAAATAGTGTTTTTTACGATTTGCAAAAGTTGCATACTCTTTTATTTCCTCAAACTCTTCGGAATGATATAATTTTAAAAATTCTAAGAATATTCCCATATCCAGGTCCTTGGAATCCTCAATCATCATCTCCAATGCCGTGTCGAATTCGAAGGCCTTCCGGTACGGTCGCTCCGACACCAATGCACAAAACGTATCGCACACTTTTAACATCCGGGCCGAAAACGGAATCTTACTTCCCGCCAGATTATCCGGATACCCTGAACCGTCAAAATTCTCATGATGGTGATACACCGCTTTGATAATCGCCTCCGGGTATCCGCAGGCCTCCAGCATCTTTTTGGCGTTTTCCGCATGCATTCGCATATAACGCATTTCTTCGATTTTCATGGCACTTTTATCTCGCCCGTACAACACCTGGCCAAGCTGTAGCTTACCGATATCGTGGAGTCCCGCTGCCGTTAACATCATTTCCTTAAATTCTTCAGAAATCCCGGACGCTTCGCAAAGCAGACGCACGGTCTTTGTAACCAGTACACCGTGGTCGATGGCATCCGCCAAATCCTCCTGTACCACCACTCCGTTTCCGGTTTTTTGTACGATTTCTCTGATATTGTAGTATGTACGTTCAAAATCATCCTTACCCTGGTACATTGTTCTCCTCGCCTTTCATTTTTTATAAGAACAACTCTAATACAATCCTTTGTATTGTTCAAAAAAAGCGTGCTTACGCGCAATCATCTCATCGGTCCGTTCCAGATAATCCTTTAAACTCTTCACATTCTCGGAACGTTCGATTCGCTCTCCTCCGGACAGTACCAGCTTTGTTGCTCCTCCGGCCCCTAACGCAAGAATGGAATGCTTTTCTTCCATAATCAGGATATTGTAAAGTCCTTCTTTCCCCGGTCTTGCATATCCCACATTTTCCAGATTGTCTTCCATATTCTTCTGACGATATAAATAATACGGCGCGTAACCGTTTTCTTTTGCAAATTTTACCGATGCCGTCAGCATGTCGCCCACCTGCACCGCTCCCTTGTCCTCATACCGCTCCTTCTCAATGTTAAGACGGGCAGCTCTCTTTAAGGCAAGGGTATGTACCGTGACACTGTCCGGTGACAATTCTCCGATCTTACGAAGCGTTGCCTCCACATCCTCTGCGTTTTCGCCGGTCAGTCCGATAATCAAATCCATATTGATATTATCAAAACCGATTCTTCTTGCTTCCTCGTAAGCTCTGCAAATATCCTCCGTGGTGTGACACCTTCCGATGACATCCAACGTTTTCTGATTCATAGTCTGGGGGTTAATGGAAATACGGCTGATTCCCTCATCATAAAGCATCTGCAGTTTTTCCGTTGTAATGGTATCCGGCCGTCCCGCTTCCACCGTCCACTCCGCAATCTGCTCTGTCGGAAAATGTTTTTTTACGGTACGAATCACATCCCTAAGTTCCTCTGCTGAAAGAGCCGTCGGTGTTCCTCCACCGAAATAAACCGTTGCCAGTCGTTTGTCTGCCAACAGTTCCGCACTTGCTTCTATTTCTTTTTTTAAAGCCTCCACATAGGCACCGGTCTGATGTCCGAACCTCGATAACGGATAGGAAGTAAAGGAACAATACAGACAGGTGGTCGGGCAAAAAGGAATGCCCACGTACAGGCTGTAACTGTTCTTATAATCCAGCACCTTCAAAAGTTCGTTTTCCTTTTTTGCAACCGCAAGACTCAAATCTCGCTTTTCTTCCGAACAATAATATTCTTCCTTCAAAAATGCATCGATGGACGCCGGCGTCTCTCCCGCTTCCAGACGTTCCAGTACCTGCTTCACCGGGCGTACGCCGGTCAAGGTGCCCCACGGGAGTTCTTTTCCGGTCTCCCTTGACAGCATCCGGTACACGGCACGCTTTACCTCATCCCGAAATTTTTTCCGTTCTGCCAATGCTACCGTCTTTTCCTCCCGCTGTACCGCCACGGAAAGATCTCCGTCCCGGAAAAGAGAAAGTACGAATCCGTCTTCCTTCCATTCTCCGACAAGCAGATAGAGCCCCAAGTCCGCAGGCTCGTAAGGCAAATTCACCGGCTTCCCTCCTCCATAGGAAAACACATACTCTTCCTTCGGAAAAAAGGATTTATACAGAGGCCTGATATCCTGCTCAAAGGCCTCGTTTGTCAAATCTAATCGAATCATAACATTATCCTTCTTTGTTCGCTTTCTACAGGGCCGGCACAAACGGGTTTTCCCGTTTTTCCGAACCGATATCCGTGGACTCTCCGTGCCCGGCATAAACTCTCGTCTCCTCCGGCAGGGTGTAAAGCTTCTCCCGGATGGAACGGGCCAAGGTGCCCATACTGCCTCCCGGAAACTCCGTATTTCCGATGCTACGGAAAAACAACGTATCTCCGGAAAACAAGTATCCCTGTTCCGGCAGATAGTAGCAACAACCTCCCGGCGTATGTCCCGGCGTATGAAGCAATTTTATTCGAAATCCCGCCGCAGTAAACTCCGCACCGTCCTTTAAGCCGGTCGCATCCTTAAACCCATAACCGCTACGCATGAAACGACCCGTCAGATTCTGTACCGGGTCGGCTAACACCGCCAGCTCTGCCTCATGACAATATACCGGTACTTTGTATTCTGCCTTAATCCGCTCCGCTGCCATCATATGGTCCAGATGCCCATGGGTCAGGTAAATCGCTGTCAGCTTAACTTCCTTTTCCTTTATCACATCGATTATTTTCTCTGCGTAATCCCCCGGATCAATCAGGAACCCTTCTCCTGTTTCTTCGTTTTTCACCAGATAGCAATTGGTAGAAAACACACTGACCCGGATACCGTATATCTTCATCATAACAAATCCTTTCCTGCACCGTCCCTAGCCGGTGGTACGAGTAACATCCAGAACGCTTTCTACCGCACCCAGCTTTGTAATCAGGTACTGTAACTGCTCTTTGCCCTTTACGTTAAATCCCACGGTAATCGTTGCGGTTCCCTGCTTACTGGTACGGGAATTCAAGGACATAATATCAATCTTGTTCTCGGTAAAAATTCTGGAAATATCAAGCAACACACCGCTCCGATTATTTGCATACATCGTAAGCTCCGCATAGTAGCTTTCGGAAACTTTCTCGCCCTCCGGCATGCTCCATTCCGCTGTAATCATACGGTGCCTGTCTTCCTCGGACGCATTGATAATATTGATACAATCCGTACGATGCACGGAAACCCCTCGACCTCTTGTAACGAATCCGATAATCTCGTCTCCCGGCACCGGAGAACAGCACTTGGAAAGATGTACCGCCACGTCGTCCAGACCCTGTACGATAATTCCCGCCTTTGCCTTCGTCACCATCGGTTTTGCCGTCTTATTATTTCCGATGTTCTCCAGCAGTTTTTCGTCGGTTACTTCTTTTTTCTCTTTTTTATTGTACTCCTCCTGGAGACGATTTATAATTTGTCCTTCTTTCAATGCACCGTGACCGATGGCTGCCAATACGGAATCCCAGTCCCTAAAGCCGTACTTTCGCATACAAACTTCCAGGAACTCCGGTTTGGACAAATCAGAAAACTGAACGCCTTTGGCCTTACAGTAAGCCATCAGCAGTTCCTTGCCCCGGACGATGTTGTCTTCCTTAAGTTCTGTCTTAAACCACTGATTAATCTTATTTTTCGCCTGGGTACTCTTTACGATGGAAAGCCAGTCCCGGCTCGGTCCCTTCGTATTCTGGGATGTAATAATCTCAATACGGTCACCGTTCTGAAGCTCATATTCGATCGGCACAAGCTTACCGTTTACTCTTGCTCCTACCATCTTATTGCCTACCGCACTGTGAATCGCATACGCAAAATCCACCGGGCAGGACCCGGCCGGAAGGTTCTTTACATCTCCCGTCGGCGTAAAGCAGTAAATACGGTCGGAAAACAAATCCAAATCGTCCTTGATGGAACTCAAAAACTCCTTGCTGTCCGACATATCCTGCTGCCACTCCAGAATCTGACGAAGCCATGCCAGCTTCTCTTCTTCCGTATTGGAGCTCTTTGCTCCACCCTGAGTCTCCTTATACTTCCAGTGCGCCGCAATACCGTATTCCGCAGTACGGTGCATGTCAAAGGTACGAATCTGAATCTCAAACGGAGTACCGTTGTGACCGATTAAGGTCGTATGCAACGACTGGTACATGTTGGCCTTCGGCATAGCGATATAATCCTTAAAACGCCCCGGAATCGGCTTGTACATCTCATGAATCACACCAAGTGCCGCATAACAATCCTGCACGGAATTTACGATAATACGCACCGCAAACAAATCATAAATCTGGTCCAGTGTCTTATTCTGGTTCACCATCTTTTTATAAATACTGAAAAAATGCTTTACACGACCGGTAATCTCCGCTTCGATTCCAGCCTTGCGAATTTGTTCTCCCACCTCTTCGATAATACCGTTAATAAACCGAGTACGCTCCTCTTTGCGCAGTTCGATCTTCGTCTCCAGCTCCTCGCAAACCTCCGGTTCCAAGTACCGCAGGGACAAATCGTCCAATTCTACCTTGATTTTGGAAATACCGAGGCGGGAAGCTAACGGCGCGTAAATATCCATGGTCTCACGAGCTTTCTCAATCTGCTTCTCCGGCTTCTGGTACTGGAGGGTACGCAGATTGTGCAGACGGTCCGCCAGCTTAATCAGAATCACGCGGATATCCTTAGCCATGGCAAGGAACATTTTACGAAGATTCTCTGCCTGAATCTCTACTTTGTCCATGGAGTAATTGAGCTGTGTCAGCTTTGTTACACCGTCTACAAGAAGCGCTACCTCGCTGCCGAACATCTCGGTAATCTCTTCCAGTGTATAGGCAGTATCTTCCACCACATCGTGCAAAATTCCCGCTGTAATCGTCTCTTTATCAAGCTCCAGCTCCGCCAAAATGATGGCAACACAAATCGGATGAATGATATAAGGCTCTCCCGATTTACGAAGCTGCCCTTTATGAGCCTCGTCCGCAAGGTGATATGCCTTCTCAATCATCGACAAATCTGTGGACGGATGATAGGCCTTTATGGCCTCCATCAACTTCCCGTACAACACCTCCGGTTCGGTAAAATCCGCCGGTGTACTCAGTTCCTTCTCATCCACTCGCTTTATTTTATTTCCTGTTTTTTCCATAATACCAGTATCCATGTTGCCCCCTACTCCGGCAAATTGCCTTTTGTGTAAAACCCACCTAAAACATGCTTGTGAACTTCTCTTCCTTTGAAAAATGACCTTAAAATCATTTTACGCTCATCATCACAATGCCTTTACGGAGTATCCGGTTCTATTTACCCGGATATGTAACAACAGTTCCAACCTCATACTTCGACAGTCTGGCTCTTCCCTCCAGGCCTGCCAACTCCAATAAAAATACAATCTTTACCACCTCACCGCCCAGCTCCTCTATGAGCTTTGCCGCTGCCTCAATAGTGCCGCCGGTAGCAATCAAATCATCTACGATGACAACCTTCTGCCCCGGCTTAATGGAATCCTTATGCATCTCAATGGTAGCGGTGCCGTACTCCAAATCATAGGTAGCTTCAACAGTCTCACACGGAAGCTTACCCTTTTTCCGCACCGGAACAAAGGCCTTCTTCATGTTATACGCCAAAGGAGCACCGAAAATAAATCCGCGGGATTCCGCCCCCACAATCACATCAAACTCCGTGTCCGCAAGCAGCTTCTGCATCTCGTCAATCGCAAGCGCAAAACCGTCCGCATCCTGCAACACCGTCGTAATGTCACGGAACATAATCCCCTCCTCCGGGAAATCCGGAATCGTTCTGATATAATCCTCTACCTTCTTCATAAGTGTCTCCTTTCAAGGTCAGCCTTCCGCACGGTAAGCTCCCGGCTTTGGGCACACTTTCTCATTTTTAAGTATACTTAATATAGTATAGCACTTTTTGTATGGAAAGAAAAGGGGGTTTTGTGCAAAAATATGCCACCATGATTTTTACAAATATATAGAAACAACAAAAAGCCTACCACCATCGGTAAGCTCTGTATCAAATCAAAATAACTATTCCGTAAAACTGAAATTTTCAAGTGTTCAACAAATTGTTTTTTTCCTCCATTTTCTTTTGAACATACAGTTTTAATTCAAGCAATCCATAACTCATAAATGCAATAGATGCGTAAAAACAAACACCTATTATAAAAGCATTAATAAATGTGAGATTTTCAGCAGAAACTAAACCATATACCAAGTCACCAGTAATCAGAAAACGGATATAATCAAATAAAGCATATGATACAACAAAAGCCGGAGCTATAAAAATTCTTCTAACATAATCAGTTTTATCTTTCAATTCAAGCTTTGTCGTAAATAAATACATTGCCAGAACAACAACGGGATTTATAACATGCATAAAGAAAAACATACCGCTGAAGTTGAAGTCATGCCATCCGAATATCACAAAAAACACGCTACAAAACGAAGTCAATATACATGGTAACACGAACTGATATAAAATGACAGGTAATGCTTTCTTAGTAATCATTACTACTAATCCATCCGTCATCAGTAATAATCCACACAAAGCATTAGAAATAAAAGTCAACTGATACATATAAGCAGGGTTAAAATTGTACCCTACAAGAGCTGATAAAATAATGAAAAAACCTATAAGTATTTTTACTATATTTTTCATCGTTCTCCTCCTTCAAATATACATACAACTTCAAAGTTATCGTTTCTTCATTTTCTGAATAGTTTCTTCAACCGAAATACATTCTGCAAATCTTCCCGGCCACATAAATTCATTATAATATTTATAAGTTTTCTCTTTGTCCATATACGGATTATCAAAAGTAGTATTTGTTCCCTCTGGGATAATTACCTTGAGCCCCATTTCAAACGCAGACTTTATTGTGGCATCCATACAGAAGTTTGTTAATAATCCTACGACAACAACCGTATCTTCATCTTTAAGGTACTCTTTTAATCCAGTTCCTTGAAAAGCACTACTTACTGTCTTTATGTATCGTTTCTCGCCTTCTTGAGGATAGAACTCCTGATTGATTTCAAATTCAGCATCATCCTTTGAAAAACCGGTTCCCGGTCCATCATCATGTTGCACATAAATAACTTCTATGTTATTCTCGCGAGCTGCTTCTATAACCTTTTTTGTTCCGTTAACAAATCTCTCATAACAATATAGATCTTTATTTGTAAGCCAAATCTGTGCATCTATCACAAGTAAAACCATATATTATCCTCCATCAACTTCAAATTTGCATTTTTCTTTGTTTTAGCAATTTCATACCCAAACAAAATACAAATGCACCTAATGC